>JAPOYV010000092.1 GCA_026706385.1 Gammaproteobacteria bacterium | reverse complement strand
TCGAACACCTGCGTCGCATTGCCGTAGGCCATCTGCGCATAACGCACGGCTGCCAAGAGCGCTCCCGGCGTCAGGTCGCCGCCGGCGAGCAACCAAATGCCGGCGGCGGCGGTGGCCACGAGCACGCCTGTGTCCGCGCTCGCCATCACGACCGCGGCGCGCCCCATGACCCTCAAGATGGTGCGTGTTGTCGCGACCAGCGCGGGTAGCGGCTGCGTCACCCGGTCGATCTCGCGATCGACGGTGCCGGCGGCGCGAATCGTGCGGCGGCCGGCTAGCGCGTCCGCGTAGGCGTTGACCATCCGCCCGGCGAGTTCCTCGTAGCCCGACTGTTCGGCCGAGAGCACTGCCATGAAACGCCGCGCCAGCAGCGCGAGGAAGCCCACGCCGACAAGCCAGACGACAACGAACAGCCAGTGGATGAAGAGCAACGCGGCGAGGCTTCCCGCGACCATCACGAGGCCCGTGCCGACCCGCAGCAGGGTCGACGCGTAGCCGGGCATGCTCGGGGCCAGGGAGCCCGCCCGGTTGAGCAGGTCGCCGTCGTCAAATGGTCGCCGCCCGGGCAAACCGATGCCGAGGGCATGGGCGACCGTGCGTCGGGTCAGCCGCCCGCCCAACGGGACGCCGAACCGCGCCGCCACCGGCCCACTCGCGGTCCCGATGAGGGCGGAGACCGCCATCGCTCCGGCCAGTCCGAAAAAGCCCCACCCGACGCGCCCAGCCACGGCCTGATCGATAGCAACCGCCGCCAGTGCAGGGGTAGCCAACCCGGCCAGGATCGACAGCGCGGCCAACGTCGCCTGCAGGCCGAACCAGTGCCAGACGCCCTGCGCATAGGGCGCGAGAAAGGCGACCACCGCGCGGGTCGACGGCAGGTCGCCGGCCAGCGTTACCCCCGTCGAGGAGACGCGTTTCTTCTGTTCGGCCATTGCGCTTTATATTGCCGCGCAGGGACTACGTCTGCGTCAGTCCGGTTTGCGCGCCTTGTGGTAGTACATGGGCGTGAAGATTCCGAGACGTCCCGCCGCCACAAGACTGTCGGCCGCTAGATTGAGAATCTCCTGTGTCGCGAACGAACCCTGGGGAACGGCTCGAATGCCTTCCAGGATGCGGAGAGCCGTCGACGTGATCTTGCGGCCAAGGGACGTCCTCGGCCAACCCCTCAAGGTCATGCCGATGCCCTCCAGCGGTCCATACCACGGCGCATGAGGATCCGAATCCGAGGCGCGGTCCCGGGCCTCCACGACTTCGAAGCCTGCCGACTGCAAGCCTTCGGTCACCTCCGTGAATGATGCGATGTACGGAAGAGCATTGCCGTATGCGATGCGCTGCTTGAGCTCTTCGTGCTCCGGATCGCGGTGGTCGTACAGAGGAGTCATACACCAGTCGTAGCCGGCGAAAGTCGCCCCCGGACGCAGTACGCGGAATACCTCGGCATAGGCGGCCGTCTTGTCCGGCGCGTGGGCTAGGGCCTCGATGTGGTAGGCCGCATCGAAGGTCTCGCTTTCGGCTGGTATATCCATGAAGTCGCCGTGCAAGACGCTGCAGAGATCCTCGAGACCCGCCTTTCTGTTGTACGCGGTGCACTTCTTGAGCTGGTACTCGCTGATGTTGAGACCCACGATCGAGGTGCCAAACTCTGTTGCGATGGAACGTTGCGGGCCGCCTACGCCGCAGCCGATGTCCAGGACTCTGGTACCGGGCTTAAGGCCGATGGCCTCGCCCAAGAAATGCTGGTGACTGGCGATCGCTTCCTCGAAGGATGCGCCGCCGTTCACCGGTGCGAAGTGAAACGACCGACCCCATCCGTACTCGTAGAAGTCTGTGATCAGGTCATAGAACGCCGTCACAGTGGTGGCGTAGCTACCGTCGCTCCGTTCTTGGCCGTCACGATACTTGGACACCGTTTCGGCCACGCGGTCCGGTCGAATCCCACCTGGAATGGGATTGTGCAGCTCAGACGCCATGGCAGTTGCCCGATGCAGTTGCTCTTTCCAAGACGAACGTCCCCCGTGTGTCCAGCCCGTTACTCGATGGGCGAGAGCAACTCCGCTGCCGTTACCAATTGCCGCACGCCGTGCGACTTCGTTTCGTTGAACACGTTCCCCTCGTCAGCCCAGCGATGTAGCGAACCGATGTCGAGCTTGGCGCACGCCGGCCGGACGTTCCACGTCACACGGGCCGGGGAACAGTTGCTCTGATCATAGGACGGGCCGGTCGTCGAGCCGCGAAACAACACGGGATCCCCCGTACTCGACGGGATTGACTTGGCCTGGTGCCGGCCGTCGACGACGTTCCCGCCATACGCCATCGTGGCGAAGTCGAGGGCGTCCGGGTCATTGACGACGAGGAAGACTTGCGCCTCCACGCGCAGCAGCGGGTCGCTGCAAGCCTGGGGCACGCACGCGCCAAGGCCTTCGCCCGGCGTGGCATCGCAGGACGTATGAACCCAATGCACCTCGATCGTGTCGCCGGGCTGCACGCCCTTGTAGGCACCCGATGCCGGCTCGAGTTCCGCGTCGTTCAGGTCCCGTGTCTCGTTGCAGGCGAAACCGCCATCGTCGGCGCTGCTGACGAAGACGCTGAATCCCGGCCCCTTGTGTTCGGCGTTGGTGTGCGTATGGATGTTGCAGAGGTTCATCTCGCTCGCTGGCGGGGCCAACGGAAACGCCTCCGTGTTCAGGCCTGCGACGCTCGCGATGTCGCGAGGTGTTTGCGGACCCATGTCGACACATAGCTCGTTGCTCGCTGGTTCGACGGCAGCGTCGGCCAACGCTTCCTGGTCGGATGCGTCCGTGGCCGGCCCGCTCTCGGTGCCGCAGGCCGCGGTCAACAGGGCAAGTGCGAGAGCCAAACGTCTCATGAAGGTAGCCTCCTCAACTGAGTCCCTCGACATGACGGATTATGTATACATTTTCCGCCACATTTGGCGCAGAGTGGCCACTTCTGCACGCTGCTCCCCGGTAGCGACCCGGCTTCGAATGCTCGGCACGCTCCGTAACATCGCCGCCCTGGCAATCCTCGCCGCCGTCGCGGGCTTTGCCCTGACGTGGGTCGCGCGGCTCACCGAGGACGAAGTTGCGCGCAACCGCTTGGCGGCGGAGACGCGGATCCTGCGGGAACTGGCTGGCGTGGACGTGGATGCCGCTGTCGACGGCGACCTCGTGCTCTGCGACCGCGGCCAAGTGATCGTCCGTGGCGTCGGCCGCGGCTATGGCGGGCAGTTTCGCCTCGCGATCGCGATCGGGGCGGAGGGTGAGATTCAAGGCGTTCGCGTGATAGATCACCAAGAGACGCCTGGCTTCGGCGACATCCTCGACACCCCGTCGGCGTGGCTGCAGTCTTTCCGGACCGGCGACGTGCACGCCGTCACCGGGGCCACCGTCACGTCGGAGGCCGTCATGCTGGCGGTCGAGCGAATCGCGGGGCGGGTAAACTTGAAGGCGCTATGCCCGTCCTGAACCGTTTCAGCGAAGCTGCGATCGCACGCAACCCGGCGTGGGTCCAACTCCTCGGCCTGTGCCCATTGCTGGCCGTGTCCAACACGATCGCCAACGCCCTGGGCTTGGCCGTCGCGAGCGCCGCCGTCCTCATTGGCTCCGCAACGCTGGTTTCCCTGGCCAGGCGCTTCATTCCCGCCGATGTCCGGCTGCCGTGCTTCGTGCTGGTGATCGCCACGTTCACGACCCTGGTCAACCTCGCCATGGAGGCCTACGCCTTCGATCTCTATCAGCGAATCGCGCTGTTCGTGCAGATCATCGTCACCAATTGCATGATCCTGGCGCGCATCGAGCAAGTCGCCGCGAAGGAGTCCCTCGGACGCACCGTGCTCGATGCCTGCGGAGCCGCCGTAGGCTTCGCCGCCGCCATTCTCGCCCTGGGGGCGGCGCGGGAGGTCCTTGCCATCGGCTTCCCCTTGGCCGCATTGCCGCCGGGGGCCTTCCTCGTGGCCGGCCTGCTGTTGGCGTTGACGAACATGCGGCGTGGGCAAGCGACCGACACCGGGGCATCTGCCCCGGCGGACGAGAAGCCACAGGCGCGGACCGTAGCGGGACAGCGATGAACAAGGCCAAACGTATCGACATCTTCACGCGGCTACGCGCGGAGAATCCGGAACCCACCACGGAACTGGACTTCGGAACACCGTTCGAACTGCTGATCGCCGTGATCCTGTCCGCCCAGGCCACCGACGTGAGCGTCAACCAGGCGACAGGGCCCCTTTATGCGCAAGCGAATACGCCGCAAGCGATACTGGACCTGGGCTTGGACCGGTTGAAGACGTTCATCAAGTCCATTGGCCTCTTCAACACCAAGGCGGCCAACATCCTGAAGACATGCCGCATCCTCATCGACGACCACGATGGCGAAGTGCCACGCGACCGCCAAGCCCTCGAGGCCTTGCCCGGCGTCGGCCGCAAGACCGCCAATGTTGTACTGAACACCGCCTTCGGCGAACCCACGATCGCCGTCGATACGCACATCTTCCGGGTCAGCAACCGCACCAGGATTGCGCCGGGGAAGACGCCCCGACAGGTTGAAGACAAGCTCCTGCGCTGGGTTCCGGACGACTTCAAGCGCGGCGCCCATCACTGGCTGATCCTGCACGGCCGTTACGTCTGCACCGCGCGCAAGCCACGCTGCGGTGCTTGCGTCATCGAGGATTTGTGCGAATTCAAGGACAAGACCGAGTACGCTTGAACAATGAAGCGCCGAACCGAACTCTATCCGCACGAGCAACTCATGCTGCTCGCTTTGGGGGACGACAAGGGCACGCTGGAGTCGAAGGCGTCGATGCACAGTTTCGCGCTCGGCGGGGCGCTGTTAGCCGAACTCAGCCTCCATGGCCGGATCCAAATCGACGACACCAAGAAGGCCATGGTCGACATCGCGGACCAGCGCCCCTTGGGCGAACCGGTCCTCGACGACTGCCTCGAACGCGTGGTGACCGCCAAGCGCCGCGCCCGGGCGACCACCTGGGTGCAACGCTTCGCGAACTTGAAGCGGCTGCGCCACCGGGTCGCCGCTGGGCTGTGCCGCCAAGGCATTCTGCGCGACGACGAGGACACGGTTCTGCTCTTCTTCACGCGCAAGGTCTATCCCACCATCGACCCGAGGCCGGAGCGCGAACTGCTCGATAGGCTCCGCGACGCCGTGCTCGGTGACGCGCCACGTCTCGACTCGGACGTCGCCCTTGTGGTCACGGTCGCCAACGCGTCGGGCCTGTTGGCAGCTCACTTCGACAAGGCCACGCTCAAGCGGCGCAAGCGCCGGCTCGAAGCGATCGCCGATGGCGACCTCGTTGGCGCGGCCACCAAGCAGGCCGTGCAGGCCGCGCAACAGGCGGCGATGGCGGCGGTCTCCGCCGCGACCGCCGCCGCGGTCGTGTCCTCGGCCTCGGGCTGACGCCGCCGCGTTGACGCGCGAAGAACGCGCGGCCCATACTCGCCCGCTTGCGCCGACTCTTAAGGCCTCATGCGCGAAACCATCGTCGACAACCTCTCGAAACGGATCAGGTTCTACGACGACCTCATCGAACAAGCCAACGACAGCACGCTAGCGGCGGAACTCGCCGTGCCGCGCAATCGCTCGCTCGGCGCACACCTGTGGTGCATCGTCGGCACCCGCGAGAGCTACGCCAAGGCCATCGCTGCCGGCGAGATGAGCGGCTGGAGTTCGTCCGTCGAGAAGTTCGAGCAAGACGAATTCCGCGACAAGCTCGCCCGGTCGGGGCGCGACCTGCTCGATGCCATCAACGCTGTCAGCGACTGGACCGCGGAACGCGACAAGCTGCTCGCCGAAGTCGCCGAGCACGAGGTCATGCACGAGGGTCAGATCATCCGGCTGATGTTCGGCTTGGAGAAACCCCTGCCGTCGTCCTGCTCCTGGGCGGTCTGCGGCTGATGGACGAGACCGGCTTCGACAGCCGCGCCTATCGCGACACGATGGGCCAGTTCTGCACCGGTGTGGCCATCGTCACCGGCAACGACCGCGGCGACCTCGTCGGATTCGCGGCCCAGTCCTTCGTCTCGTTGTCGCTCGAGCCGCCCCTGATCGCCGTCTGTCCCGCCAAGACCAGCACGAGCTGGCCCCGGATCCGCTCGCGGGGGTGTTTCGCCGTCAACATCCTGGCCGCCGACCAGCAGGCCATCAGCGACGTCTTCGCACAGGCCGGCCAGGCGGCCGAAATGGGGTGGACGATGCAGGCCACGGGCGCGCCGATTCTCGACGGCGCCCTCGCGTACGTGGAGTGCGCGGTGGATGCGGAACACGACGCCGGCGATCACACGATCGTGGTCGGCAGCGTGCAGGGCTTCGACATTCTCCGGCCGGAAGCGCGACCGTTGCTTTACTTCCGGGGCGAGTACGCCTAGGCGCACCTAGGACCACAAATCCTTTTTCGACAGACGGCCCATCAGTGAGTGGCGTCGCTTCAGGACAACCCCTCCACCGGAATCGCCGCGCCGTGGATCGCGTCCGCCGCCGGCGAGGACAGGAACAACACCACGTCGGCGATCGCCTGCGGCGACACCCAGTGATCGAACTTCGCCTTGGGCATGTCCGCACGGTTGCGGGGGGTGTCGATGATGCTCGGCAGGATGCAGTTGACGTTGATGCCCTTGTGCTTGAGTTCGTCGGCGAGGGTCTCGGTGAGGCGGATGACGACGCTCTTGGATGCGACGTAGGCACCCATCGCCGCAGCGCCGCGCAAGCCCCCGCGGGCACCGATGTTGACGATCTTGCCGCCGCCGTTCCCGACCATGCCCGGCACGGCCGCCCGGCACATGTTCAGCGCCGTGCGCGCGTTCAGGTTCATCATGAAGTCCCAGGTGTCGTCCGATGTGCCGACGATGTCGTCGCCCATCGTGAATCCCCCGGCGATGTTGGCGAGCACGTCGATCACGCCCGCCTCCGCCACCGCCGTGCGCGCGCCGTCCGGGTCGATCAGGTCGGCGATCAGCGTCCGCCATGGCGCATCGTCCTCGACGATATCGACACCGGTCACCGTTGCGCCGGCGGTTTGGAACGCAGTCGCCACAGCTCGTCCCGCTACGCCCGCGGCGCCGGTGACCAGTACGCGCTTGCCCGTGAAATCGCTCATGGCTTCAAGGCCTCCAAGGTTGCCCAGTCGACTTCGCCGAAGTTGCCGTCGCGGTTGACCGGCTGAATGCAGACGTGGCTTGCGCCCGCGTCGTAGTGCTCTGCGATGCGCGCCTTGATGGCATCGGCATCGCCCCAAGCGAACGTGGCATCGATGAAGGCGTCGCTGCCTTCGCCCTCGATGTCGGCGCGGGTCAGTCCCATGCGCAGCCAGTTGTTCTGGTAGTTAGGCAGCGCCTGGTATGTCTTGGCTGTGGCCCGGGCCAGGTTACGCGCCTTGGCCGGGTCGGTTTCCATAACGACTTTCTGCTCGACGCACAGCCACTTGTCCGGGCCGAGAATCTCGCGGGCCATCCGCGTGTGGTCCGGCGAGCTAAAGTAGGGGTGGGCGCCGTCCGTCTCGTCGCGCGAGAGCGCAAGCATCTTCGGCCCCAAAGCAGCGATGACGACTGGCGGACGCTCGCTCGGCTCGATGCTCGAGTAGGGTGAAGCGGTCATCTTCGCGAGGTAGTCCCTCATTGTGGCAACAGGTTTGCCGTAAGTGAGTCCTCGCAAACCTTCCACCAAGGGCTTGTGCGAAACGCCAAGACCCAGCAGGAACCGGTTGTCCGACTGCTCGGCAAGCGTCTTCTGCGCCTGCACGGTGACGCCGGGTTCACGGTGGTAGATGTTGGCGATCCCGGTCGCGACCACGAGACGCTCGGTGTTCGCGAGGAGCCATGCGGCGTGGGCGAACGGATTGCGCCCCATGGTTTCGGGAATCCACAAGGCCGAGTAGCCGAGGGCCTCGATGCGCTTGGCGGCTTGTGCCGCAACGACTGCCGTCAAGCGATCCGTGAAGAACCACACGCCGGAGGTGCGCAGGTCCATCGCGCTACCTCCCGTTGAAGTTGCCGAGGCGTCGCTCCGCTACGGCGCGGATGCCTTCCTCGGCGTCCTCCGTGGCCCGTAGCCACTGCTGTTCCGCGAGTTCGTGATCCGTCGCCGCGGCGACCGCATCCGCCAGACCCTGACGCATCGTTGCGCGTACCGAGAGAATAGCCAGTGGCGCGTTCTCGGCGATCTCCGCCGCCAGTGCCGTCGCGGCATCGCGCACATCGTCCAAGTCGACGAGTTGATCGGCGAGGCCGAGTTCGAACGCCTTTTCGCCGGGTACGCGTCGACCCGTCAGGAACATGGTGTTGGCCGCCTGCTGACCGATCAGCCGCGGCAGCGTGACCGTGAGTCCAAAGCCCGGGTGAATGCCGAGCTTCGCGAAATTGGCGGCGAACCGCGCCTGCGGTGCCGCGACGCGGAAGTCGGCGGTCAGCGCCAGGCCCAGCCCGCCACCGATGGCCGCCCCTTGCACGGCGGCCACGACCGGCTTCTTCGCGCCGAACAGGCGCACGCCCTCGCGGTACAACAACCCAGTGGTGTTCTTGAATCCTTCCTCGGTAAACTCCGCGTTGCCGGACGCATCGTCTTGGCCCGTGCCGAAATTGGCACCCGCGCAGAACGACCTCCCGTTTGACGCCAGTACAATGGCCCGGCAGTCCGGGTTCTCGTCCAAGTCGTTGTACGCGTCCGCAATCTGCGCGATGAGGTCGCGGTCGAAGAAATTGTGCGGCGGTCGATCGATTTCGACCGTTGCCACGTGACCGGACAAGCTGACATTGATGTCGGCGAAAGCGCCCGACATGGCATCCCTCCCGTAGACCCTCAAGGGGCGGTGAGTCAAAGGCACGGCATGGTAGCAGAAGAAACCAGCGGGGCTGCGCCGCGTCCACGGGCGCAACCCAGACAGCCGCCGAGCCTGTTCGCGCTGGCCTTTCCGTCGATTCTCGCCAACCTGCTTTACTCGGCGGTGGCCATCGTGCAGTTGAGGTTCGTCGGCACGCTCGGCCCCGAAGCCCTCGCCGCCATCGGCGTCGGCCAGCGCGTCTTCTTCGCCTTGCAGGCCGTGCTCATGGCCGTCAGCGCTGGTACCACCGCGCTCGTCGCGCGCGCCTGGGGCGGCGACGACCGCATCGAGGCGAGCCGGGTCACGATGGCAAGCCTGGCCGCCGGTGGCGTGTTCGCCTTAGCCGTCACCGTCCCCGGCATTCTCGCCGCCGGTCCCGTGGCGTCGATCTTCGGACTCGACACCCACACGACCGAACTCGCGGCGTCGAACATCCGCTGGATGTCCTTGTTCAACCTGGCCTTCGCCGTCAACTTCATCCTCGGCGCGGCGCTGCGCGCCGCCGGCGATGCCTGGTCGCCGCTGTGGATCGGCGCCGGGGTGAACGTCATCAACATACCGCTCCTGTACGTGTTCGTCTTCGGGCATTACGGATTCCCCCAGATGGGGGTCGCCGGCGCGGCCGTGGCCGGTGGCATTTCGTTCACCATCGGCGGCGCGGTGATGATCGCCATCTGGCGGGGGCAGGGGTTTCGGCTCAAGTACGTCGCAAGCTCGTGGTTCCGCCGCGAACGCTTCGAGCGGCTGCTGAACATCGGCTACCCCGCCGGGGTCGAGGTGATCGTCTTCCAATGCGGCTATTTCGTCTTCCTGATGCTGATCGGCCACTTCTACGGCACCGTGGCCTTCGCGGCCTACAACGTGGGCTCGAGCCTGCTCATGGTGTGCTTCGTGGTCGGGTTCGGGTTTTCGATCGCGGGCTCGACCCTCGCCGGCCAGCACCTCGGCGCCCACGACCCGGACGGTGCCGTGCGCAGCGGCTGGCGGTCGGCGGCCTACGCCACCGCCTCGATGGGTGCGATTGGTCTCGCTGTCGTGATCTACGCCCGCGAACTGGCGACGTTCTTTCTCGGCGACGAGCCGGAGACCATCGACCTCACCGTCAAGATGGCCTACATCATGGCGTCGATGACGCCGCTGCTCGCCATCGAGTTCGCCATCGGCGGTGCCTTGCGGGGCGCCGGCGACACGCGCTTCCCGCTCATCGCCACGATGGTCGGGCTGATCGGCGCCCGATGCCTGCTCGCGGCCGTCTTCACCTACCTGGAGTGGCCTGTCGTCTGGGTGTACGCCGCCATGATCGTCGAGTTCCTGGTCAAGGGCGCCATGCTTATCGCGCGCTTCATGTCCGGGAGGTGGAAGACGGTGATCGTCGAACCGGTCGCGCGAGAAAACGTCCGACCGCAAGCCGTGGAAACGGCCCGTCGTGCCTGAATACCCCGACCTGACCGTCTACGTCGAGCACATCGAGCGACGTGTCAAGGGTGATCGACTGACCGGCATCCGGCTCACCAGCCCGTTCCTGCTGCGCTCCGTTACGCCGGGCGTAGACGAGATCGCCGGGCGCGAGGTCATCGCTGTGCGCCGATTGGCCAAACAACTCGTGCTCGTACTCGCCGACAGCTATTTCGCGGTCATCCACCTGATGATCGCAGGACGTCTGCGCTGGCACGATGCCAAGCCGAATGCACCGCCCCAGGCGGTGCCCAAGCGCAACGGGCTCGCTGCGTTCGACTTCGAAACCGGCAGCCTGATCTTCACGGAAGCGAGCAAGAAGAAGCGCGCTTCGCTCAAGCTCGTCCACGGCGACACCGCTCTCCGTGCGCTGAACCCCGGCGGCCTAGAGGTATTCGAAATCGACTTCGACGCCTTCTACGCCCGCTTGCGCGAGACGCCGCATACCGTCAAGAGGGCCCTGACCGACCAACGCGTATTCGCCGGGATCGGCAACGCCTATAGCGACGAGATCCTGTTTCGGGCCCGCATGTCGCCGTTCAAGCAAGGGCGCCACATGTCCGAAGACGAGGCCCGCGGCCTGTTCGCAGCGTGTCGTGACGTGCTGTCCGAGTGGACGGCACGGCTGCGCGCCGAGGCCGAGGGCAAGTTTCCCGGCCAAGGCGGCAGCAAGGTGACAGCTTTCCATCCCGAGATGGCAGTACATGGCAAGTACCGGGCGCCTTGCCCGGTCTGCGGCGCACCCGTGCAACGCATCGTTCGGCCGGAGAACGAGACAAACTACTGCGCTACCTGCCAAACGGGCGGACGCCTACTGGCCGACCGGTCGCTGTCCCGCCTGCTGAAGGACACCTATCCTCGGCGAATCGAGGAGTTGGAGGGGTAGGAGGCTGCGACCTGAGTCGCTACGCTCAGGGCACCTCACTTTAAGGATTCGAACGGAAGGAACGCAGCTTTCCCGCTCGCCTAGCGAGCTTTCTGATCTTCGTGCTTTTGACGATCGTCACGATCGGCCTGTACCCGCAGTACTTCGCGGTGACGCGACTCGAAGAGCAAAACCAACTTCTGCAGGCGATTCTCGACGAACAACGCCTTTGACGTTTCGTTCAATCCCCCAGTGTGGCCAACCCGCGACGAACGCGCTCGGCTTTTTCGTCGTCCCACCACCACGTGTCGAACCACGCGGGCCGCTGTAGCGGGGGCTGCTCGGGGCGACCGAAACGGTCCCAGTAGACCAGGCGGTATCCCGGCGACCCAAGGCCAGGGATGTAGTAGAAGCTCCACAGCAGGATGCGGTCCAGGGCGCGCGTGGCCGCGTAGAAGTCTTCGGGGGTCCGCGCCGCCATGACATGGTCGATCATGGCGTCGATGGCAGGAGAGCGAATCCGTCCCCAGTTCTGGCCGCCCGGTGAGTCCGCCGCTGCCGTGCTCAGCCGGTTGCGCAGCATGATCCCGGGCACGAATCCGGGTACGAAGGACATCTGGCCGCCTTCGAACTTGCCGCTGCGCATGCGATACAGCCAGTTCGACACTTCGAGATTCCGGGCCGTCGTGGCGATGCCGACCCGGTTCATCATGTTCATCAGCGGGGTCTCCTGGCGCAAGCCGAACGGCGAGCCGAAGACGAACTCGACGGTAAACGGCTCGCCCGTTTCGACGTTCACCATCACGCCGCCGCGGATCTCCCATCCCGCTTCGCGGAAGAGTTCCACCGCACGCTTGACGTTGTCCCGGTCGAAACCGTAGCCGTCGGTCTCGTTGCCCACCCACGGCTCGGTGAAGACGCGACCCGGAATCTGGCCACGCCACGGCTCGAGGAGCGCAAGCTCCCGCTCGGACGGCAGTCCGTCCGACGCCATCCGCGAGTTGTAGAAGTAGCTCTTCGCATAGTTGTAGAACCCGTACATCAGGATCCGGTTCGTCGCCCGGAACTCCGAGAGCAGCCACAGGGCCTCGCGGACGCGTATGTCCTGGAACTTCGGCACGTCGAGGTTCCACATGACCGGCGCCCACAACCCCCACGGCCGGGCGAGTTCCAAAAGCTCCCTTTTGAAGTAGCCGTCGTGCACGGCAGGGAAGTCGTAGCCGGTCATCCAGTTCTTGGAGACGGTCTCCGTGCGGATGTCGATGACGTCGCCCTTCTGCGACTCGAGCATCACCGACTCGTCCTTGAAGTAGTCGATCTTGAGGCGGTCGAAGTTGTACCGGCCCTGGTTCACGGGAAGATCTGCCCCCCAATAGTCCTCCACCCGTTCGTGGATGATCCAACGGCCGAACATGTACTCGCCGATGCGGTACGGGCCGCTGCCGAGCGGCGGCTCGACCGTGGTCTTGCTGATGTCCCGCGTCTCCCAGTAGTGCTTGGGTAGGATGGAGTACGAACCGATCGCGAACACGAGATCCGGGTTGCCGGACGCGTTCGGCTTGGTCGTGAACAGCACCTCGTCCTCGCTGATCCGCTCGATCGCGCCGAGTTCCAGCAACGCCGAGCGAACGCCGACAGCGGCCTTCTCGCGCAACGTCTCGAACGTGAACACCACGTCCGCCGCGGTCAGCGGCGTGCCGTCGTGCCAATACGCCCCGTCGCGAATCTTGAACGCGAACTCGCGGTAGTCGTCTGCCACCCATACGCCGGAGGCTAGGCGACCGTAGTAGCTCGCCGGCTCGTCGATCGACTGTTCCAGCAGGCGGTCGTAGTTCACCGCCCACTCGCCGAGCCGCTCGAAGCCGCGTGCGACGCGACCGCGGTCGAGAATTCCGTTGAAGCTGTCGTACGTGCCCCTGTCCGCGGCCCGTACCATTCCGCCTTTCGGCGCGTTGGGGTCCACGTAGTCGAAGTGCGCGAAGCCAGCCTCGTACTTCAGCGGCTCGAGATACGACGTGCCGTGGGCATAGGCAATCCCGGCCGCTTGGCGGTCGGCATCGTCGGCCGCGGCAGCCCCCGCTACGAGGCCCGCGGCCAGAGACCAAGCCGCGCCGCGCACGGCCGCCGCTCAGCCGCCTGCCAGCGACTGCGCGAACATGAAGCGGTTGCCGTGCGGGTCGAAGAACGTCGCGAGCTTGACCATGCCCGAGAGTTCCACCGTCGGGCCTTCGAAACGCACACCTTTGCCTTCCAGTTCCGTCCGGGCCGCGTCGATGTCAACGACGCCGAACACCGGCGTCGTGCCCCGGCCTTCGGCCGTTTCTCCCGCATCCAGGCCGATGCTGACCCCTTCGGCCGACGTGCTCACTTCGGCCCAGCCGGCCTCCGGCACCTTGAAGATCTCCTCGAACCCGAGCACGTCTCGGAACCACGCAATCGACTCTTCGAGATCACCGACGGGCGTGGACAGCGTGATCGTGCGGTCGTATTCAAAACCAGGCATAAGCGGACTCCAGCAGTTGGCTTCTGGCGCGGTTACATCTGCAACTGCGCTTCCAGGCGTGCGAGCTCGTCCTGCAACATGCCCGCCATCTGGAACACGTGCGACGGGAAGATGTGCTTCGGGCGCTCGATCGGCGGCAGGTCGACGTCTTTCGCGTCCAGGGTCAACGTGAGGTAGGCGACCTCGGCCAGCAGGGTGGTCGCCAGGAGATACACGTCCGACGGCTCGATGTCGCGACGTCGCAGTTCGCGGCGCAGGTTCAGCCGCAGCACGGCGATACCGTGCTGCCCACCGATTTCCTGGGCTAAGCCTAGGCACTCCAGGACGCGACGATAGACGTCAGAGGGAACCTTGCCGGGGTCGAACGGCGGTCGCGTGCCGTAGATCGGATTCGCCTCGTCCTCGGTGAGCGCGCCCGCAACATAGGCCGCCGCGAGTTCCAGGCGGCCGTAAACGTCCCGCGGTTGGATCGGACGATCCAGCATGAGATTCAACTGGCGGATCGCCTGGACGGTTTCGCGGAAGACGTCGCGCGGCTGCCGGTCCGGCTGGAGCGTTGGTAGTTCCGCCCGGTAGCTGATGCCCAGTTCGTCGCGCACGCGCTCGACCCGCTCCTGGGCCGCCTGCACGACGCGCAGCACATGCTGCGGCTCGATCTCGCCCATGGGAAACGGCGGCAGCACACTCTCCTCACCGGTCATCTGCTGCGCCAGCCGGCCCACTTGCCGGAACAGCGTCTGCGCCTGGTAGAAGACGTGCCGAGGCTCCGCGTGGTCGACAATCCATGCCGGAGCTTCGAGTTTCGGCTTGCCCATCACTTCGCGGATGAGCTCCACGTCCTGAGCTACTTGGCGTACGGCCTGATAGACGTGTGGGGGCGCGATCTCGTCGGGGTCCGCGGCGAACGCGGGCGCGGAACACAGCATCGCTGCCATTACGAATGCGAGCGGCCTCATGTGCGCTGCTCCTCTTTCCCTCGAACCGCCTTGATCATAAACGCTTGCAAGTGTCCACCGAACACGCTCAGAGAAGAAAGTTGCGCACGAAGTCGACAAAGCCGACACCGTAGCGCTCCTCGAACACCAGCCACGTCAGCCAGGCGAAGCCCATTACGGCCACCATGATCGCGCCCACGACGGCGGCGAATGCAATCACCGTCGGGCTCTTCAGGAACCTTTCGACGAGCGACCGCGGCTTGCGCACGACTTCGGGGCTGTTAGCGCGCGAACCGCGACACGATGTTCTCGAGCAGTTCCTGTCGCCCGCTCACAGGCGTCAGGTCCGGCGAGGCGTCTTGCGTGTAGGCGCAGAGCGAGTCGAGGTCCTCGCCGCCGTCCAGGATGCGTTTGCCGACGCCGTGGTCCCAGCCGGCGTAGCGCGCGGCCACGCGCTCCGACAATTCGCCGCTGCCGAGCAGTTCGGCCGCATTGAGCAGTCCCCGGGCGAGGGTATCCATGCCGCCGATGTGGCCGTAGAAGAGATCGTCCCGGGCGACGCTCTGGCGGCGCATCTTGGCGTCGAAATTGAACCCTCCTGTGCCGAGTCCGCCGGCCTTGAGGATCTCGTAGAGCACGAGCGTCGACTCCTCGACGTTGTTCGGGTACTGGTCGGTGTCCCAACCGTTCTGCGCATCGCCCCGGTTGGCGTCGACGCTGCCGAAGATGCCGTGCGCGATGGCGTACGCGACTTCGTGCTGAAACGTATGCCCCGCCAGGGTTGCATGGTTGCACTCGATATTGAGCTTGAACTCGTCGGCCAAGTCGTACTTCTGCAGGAACGCGTAGCAGGCTGCGCTGTCGTAGTCGTATTGGTGCTTGGTCGGCTCGCAGGGCTTAGGCTCGATCAAGAGCGTCCCCTCGAAACCGATCTTGTGCTTGTGCTCGACCACCAATTGCATGAAGCGGCCTAGCTGATCGGACTCACGCTTGAGATCGGTGTTGAGCAGCGTGTCGTAGCCTTCGCGACCGCCCCACAGCACGTAGTTCTCGCCGCCGAGCGCATGCGTGAGCTCAAGCACGTTCTTGACCTGTGCCGCGGCGTGGGCAAACACATCAGGGTTGGGATTGGTCGCGGCGCCGGCCGCGTAGCGGGGATGGCCGAACAGGTTCGCCGTTCCCCAGAGCAGCTTCACGCCGGTCTTCTCCATGGCGCCGGCCATATCTTCCCCGATGGCGTACAGGTTCTTCTCGGACTCGGTGAACGTCTGGCCTTCCGGAGCCACGTCGCGGTCATGGAAGCAGTAGTAGGGCACCGTGAGCTTCTCGAAGAACTCGAACGCGGCGGAGAGCTTGGTCCGCGCGGCCGCCATGGGATCGCTCGCGCCGTTGGCCCAAGGGCGGTCCCACGTGCCAACGCCGAAGACGTCCGCTCCCTGCGCGTCGAACGAATGCCAATAGCAGACCGCGAAGCGCAGATGCTCGGCCATGGTCTTGCCCAGCACGGGGGCGTCGGCGTCGTAGTAGCGGAACGCCAGCGGATCGGTGGAATCCGGGCCGCGATAGGCAATGGTGTCGATGTCCTTGAAGAAACTCATGGCTGATTCCTCGGGCGTCCTCGCCCGCGTTCGTTCATGGGCGCGGCCGGGGCCGATCAAGACTGAAGGGGACTACCGAGTTTGGCGATTCGAGTTCACGGCGGCAAGGCGCGCCGCCTTGCGGCGTCGGCGCGCCTGACGGCGCGGACGAATCATGGCGCATTGGCATCGTGCAACTGGGCGAAGCGCGGCTTCAGATCGTCGTAGAGCCTGCGATAGACGGCGAAGCGCGCACGTGCGCGGTCGATGTCCGCTGCGCTTACCGTCACTTCGGCCGCGAGCGGCGCGGGCGGGCAGACGTCGGCGGGATCACCGCCGCCATGGCCCAGTGCCGCCAGGCGGGCCGCGCCGAGGGCGGGGCCGACCGCGGCGTCCTCGCGATAGGCCAACGGGCGCGCCAGGGCGGCCGCCAGGATGCGGCCCCAGAACAGGCTTCGGGCGCCTCCCCCGATCACGCTCACCTCGCCGATCTCGGCCCCGGCATCGACGAGTACACGCTGGCCGTCGGCGAGCGCAAACGCCACGCCTTCGAGTACGGCATAGCCGAGTTGCGCGCGGTCCACATCGTGGTGCAGGCCCACGAATGCGCCGAGCGCATCGGCGTCGTTGTGCGGCGTGCGCTCTCCCGACAGGTAGGGGAGGAAGTAGACCGGCCCGGGCGCCACCGAACTGCGTTCGACCTCGGCGAGCAACGCTTCCTCGGACGCCGCACCTGTCAGTCGAGCGACCCAGGTCAAAGCGCTGGCGGCAGACAGGATGACCGACATCTGGTGCCACAGACCTGGCAGCGCGTGGCAGAACGCGTGCACGCCCCCGGCGGGGTTGGGGCGATACTGCGTATCCGGGACGAAGTAAACGCCGGAGGTGCCGAGCGAGACGAAACTCGTGCCCCGCGCCACTGCGCCGGCCCCCACGGCTCCCGCGGCCTGATCGCCCGCGCCGCCGACGACTGGCACGGGCGCCATTCCCCACTCGGCAGCAACCCCCGGGTGCAACGTCGCGCTGACCTCGGACCCCTCGACCAGACGCGGCATACGACTTTCGCTCAAGTCGGTGGCCGCCAACATGGCATCGGACCAACCCCGCGCGCCCACATCCAGCCAAAGCGTCCCCGAGGCATCCGACAGGTCGCTCACGAACTCGCCCGTCATCCGGTAGCGGAGATAGTCCTTCGGTAACAGCACCGTCCTCGTGCGCTCGAAGATGTCGCGCTCGTGTTCGCGAACCCAGTTGAGCTTGGGCGCCGTGAAACCCGGCATGGCCCGATTGCCCGTGATCCCCGCGACGTCTATGGCGGCTTCCAGCGCCAGGCACTGCGGCTCCGACCGGCCGTCATTCCAGAGAATCGCGTTGCGCAGCACGTCACCGCGGCCGTCCAGCAACACCGCCCCGTGCATCTGGCCGGACAGCCCGATCGCACGAATGCGCAGCGCGTAGTCGTTGAGCGCCGCCACCGCGTCGCAGGTCGCGCGCCACCAGTCCTCGGGGTTCTGTTCGCTCATCCGCGGCCCGGGACGCAGCACCGAGAGCGGCTCGCTGGCTTCGGCCACGACCTCCCCCGTCTCACTCATCACGATGGCCTTCACCGAGGACGTGCCGAGGTCCAATCCCAAGTACATGCTGCTGCTCCGGTGGGGACGGGCTTCCGAGAAGAACTGCTCTCAACCGTTTGATTTAACCGGATTTAACCGACCTCGTCCACTTTGAGCTACTAGATCCTTTGGTAGGCCGGGGGTTGGTTTGGGCATCGGCGCTTGGCGTGGTCGGCGGGCTCTTCCCCGCCACTCGGGCCGCGCGAGCGGCGATCACGGCGGAGCTGCGCGACGAGCGCCGTACCCACTCCGTCATCTCGGCGAGTTGCAGGCTCAGTTGCCAGATCCGGTCGAATCTCCCGGGGTGCGCGGAGATTCCCGCCCGAAAACCTACCTCCCGGGTACCCGCGAAGTACGCGCCGTCCGCCGCGGCGGTCTCCGGGCTCTGGAGCAGGCGCACGATCTTGCCTGCGGCGGCCTCGGGCTCGGCGGCGAACCACCTCGACAGGAGGCTCAGGAAGAGCCCGTCGCCTTGCACCATGGCGGCATTCACAGAGCCGGGGTGACGGGGCGGCCGCGTCGCGCCGGCTCCGTTGAGGCGACGTAAGGCGCCCCAATCGAGCTCGGCGCTGCACCATGGGCGTTGGTATGCTGCGCGGCTCGCATGCCCTGGCGGGGACACCCTTGGGAACCATCGCCGAACGGCCTTTCCAGATCCTCGTGATCTGCACCGGCAACCGGGCCCGGTCGCAGATGGCGCACGGCTGGCTTGAGCACCTAGGCGGCGATCGCGTCACGGTGGCGAGTGCCGGCACGGTCCCCAAGGGCGTTCACCCAATCGCCATCCGCGTGATGGCCGAAATGGGCATCGACATCTCGGGACACACGTCCGACCCGGTCGAACGCTATGTAGACCAAGACTTCGACCTAGTGGTTACGGTGTGCGACACCGCGCGCGAGCAGTGCCCCGTGTTCCCTGGCGCCAGGCGTCTACTGCACCACGCGTTCGAAGATCCCGACTACCCGGAACTCGACGAGGCGAGCTTCACCGACGTCTTCCGGCGCATCCGCGACGAGATCGGCGAGTTCAGCCGTGACCTCCTCGAGAATCTGCGGTGACGCGGTCGCTCGTCGACGCCGAAAGGATCGTCCGGCTGATGGAGGGGATCGGGCGACGGGCAACCGGGCCAGGCCGTGTGTACTTGGTCGGCGGCTCTTCAGCCGTCCTCGTCGGTTGGCGCGACGCCACGGTGGATGCGGACATCAAGCTCGATCCCGAACCCGCCGGCGTGTTCGAAGCCATCGCGCACATAAAGGACGAGCTCGACATGAATGTGGAGTTGGCCGCGCCGGACCAGTTCGTGCCGTCGCTGTCAGGCTGGCACGAGCGCAGTCCGTTCATTGCGCGGTATGGCGAAGTCGACTTCTTTCACTACGATTTCTACGGCCAAGCGCTCGCCAAGATCGAGCGGGGCCATCACACGGACTTGGGCGATGTTCAAGCCATGGTGGCGCGTGGGCTGATCGACCTAGACGTGCTGGTTCGCCTGTTTGAGGGTGTGACCCGCGACCTGCTACGGTATCCAGCGATCGACGAGCAGGCGCTCCGCGCCAAGTTGGCGGCGATGATCGAATGGGCGCAAGGCAATGCGGAAGACGACTGACGATGTCCCCGGAAACGAACTGGTCGAGGCCGGCCTAGCCGACCTCGAGCGGGGCGAAATGACAGTCGAGGCGCTGCTCGTTGCCGTCGGGGCACCCCGCCTCCGGTCGCTTGGTCTACCTGTGCCCGAAACGACGAGCCAGCCGGAGTTGGCGCTTTACCAAGCGGTCGGCCGGCGGCACCCGGAAGACGCGCATTCCCACTACAACGCCCTGATTCGGCGCCTGGTAAGTTACGAACGCGAACTCGAGCGGCGTCAGTTCTCTTAAGCGGCCGAAGGCCTATTCGCCCGCCGGCGCCTCCGCGTCGGCGCGGGCCGCACGTTCACGCTCGATCAAGTGGTTCACCACGAGGAACATGCCTTGCAGTCCCACGCGGCCGGATTCGGTCACGTAGCGCCCGTTCACCACGATGCTCGGTGTGGCCAGGATGCGGTACATGCGCCCGCGCGCATCGGCCTGGCGCACACGGGACTGGACGCCGAACGAGTCGAAGACCCGCATGAACTCCTCCTCGTCGACGCCGGCGTCCCGGACGAAGAGTCGTCGGACGTACTCGCGGCGGCTCATATCGATGCCGTACTCGTGGATGGCAGCAAACATCGGCATGTGGACGCGGTCCAGGACGCCCATGGTCTGGGCGGTGTAGAACGCCTGTGCGAGTGGCAGCAGCCTTTGGGTCACCAGCGGCAATCGGTAGAAGTCCACGTCCTCCGGAACGGCCTGCTGCCAAGCGGCGACCATCGGCTCAAGGTTGTAGCAATGGATGCACGCGTACGAGAACACCTCGACGACTTCGATCTTGTTCGGATCCCGGGTTTCCACGGGTACCGGAAGCTCGACGTAGTCGACGCCCTCTCTGAACTCGGCGGCGTTGGCGGTCGCAAAGGCGAGCGTGCATGCCCAAGCCGCAACGACTTGACTCGCGGGGATGCCCCAGAATCTTTGCCGTAAGACGTCCAATCTAGGCTCCTCGGCGTACTTTCGTGGCCTTAATGCAAGCCGACCAGGTATTCTGCGACAGCTTCGATTTCACCGTCGGTCAGGTTGGCCACCGTCTGGCGCATCATACCGCCGTACTCTTCGTCCGTTGTGCGCTGACCTTCGCGATAGGCCTTGAGTTGCGGCACAACGTAGTCGACGTGCTGACCGGACAGGCGCGGGAAGCCAGCCGGCGCATTGCCGCTGCCGTTCGGCGCGTGGCACGCGCTGCACGCCGCGACCTGCTTGTGCAGCAGCCCGCCACGGTAGATGCGCTGGCCAAGACCCGCAGCCTCGAGTGGGGCGGCCCGAACCTCGGCCGTCTGACTCGCGTAGAACGCGGCCATGTCAGCGATTTCCTCGTCGGAGAACCGGTCAAGCTGGCCGGCCATGAGCGGCGCGGCGCGACCCCCGTCGCGCATCAGCAGCATCTGCCGGTTCAGATAGCGGAAGTTCTGCCCAGCCAAGCTCGGGTTGATCGGGATGACACTGTTGCCATCCTCGCCGTGGCATGCCACGCAGGGTGCGGAGAGGACCCGGCCCGCCTCGGCATCGGGCTTAGCCTCGTCGGGCGCTTCTTCTGCTGCCGCCACGCCGACGCCCATGCACAGCGCGACGATGGCAATGGGGGTTCGCGTTCCCACGGTGCTCTTGCTTCCCTTGTTGTCCGCTAGAATCCTCTTGCCCCGATCGCCCGACCCATCTCGCGCTTCCGGCGGCAGCCGCGTCGGCGTTCCCGACGCGCACTTGGAGCTTCGGCATGCGCCGAAGCGCGCGGAGTATAGCATCGTGACCGACTCGGATTTCCGGCCTGCCGCGCCTCTGACTAGCTCCTTTCTAACGAGCGCCGACCGCCTCCAGCGCTGTCCCGTGGACGATGTCCCGGAAGTCTGTTTCGTCGGCCGTTCCAACGCCGGAAAGTCGAGCACACTCAATAGGTTGACGGGTAGTCGGTCGCTAGCGCGCGTGAGCAAGACCCCGGGCCGGACACAACTGATCAACTTCTTCACCGTCGTCGACGGCGGTAGGCTGGTCGACCTGCCCGGCTACGGCTACGCCAACGCTCCGAAGGCGCGCCGCCATGCTTGGGGACGGGCAATCGACGACTATCTCAACCGGCGCGCGAACCTCGTCGGCATCGTGCTAGTCATGGATGCCAGGCGACCGTTGCAGCCGTTCGATGCACACATGATCGACTGGGCCGGGAGCCGCGGCCTGCCGATGCTTGCGCTCCTCAACAAGGCGGACAAGCTCAAGCGCGGTGCGCGCGCGCAAACCCTCCGCGACGTGCAACGGCAACTGGGCGAGAACTGCCACCCCATGCTGTTCTCCGCGCAGACCGGGCTTGGCGCCGCGGATGCTGCGGATCTGGTGCGCAGTTGGCTCTCGACAGCGCAACCCTGATCGGGCAGCGGCATCAACAAACCGTGATGTCTCGAAAAGATGACGTGCCAACACTGGTCGCGGATGCCCGCGAGGGATGCCAGCGCGCCCGGCAGCGGCTCGTTGGCCGAGCCTCGGCTCTGGCCCGCCGCGTGGCCCTGGCCCAAGGAGGCATCGAAATCGAGGATGCCGTGCAGAGCACGGTGGTGCAGGTGATCGAATCCTTGACGTCATTGACCGATCCCCATGCCTTCGACGCGTGGGTCGCGGCGATCGCGAGGAACGAGGCGCGGATGCAAACGCGCGGAGAGATCCGATGGCGACGGCTGAATCTCGCCCTACAGTCGCGTGACCCCGAATCGGTTGGGGTGAAAGGCGGAGAGCCTGTTCGCGATGAAAGGGCACCGCGAAACTCGCGGGTGCGAGCGGCCATGGCCCGTCTCCCGCCAAACCAAAGGGACTTGATCCGCGCGCGCTACGTCCATGGCGAGTCGTACCGGGAAGTCGGCGCTCGCTTGCGTATCTCCACATCGGCGGTCAAGAGCCGTCTGCACCGCGCCCGCAAACGGCTAAGGGAGGAAATGGACAACATGAACGGCCACTCGCCCCTACGCCTGAACCCGGCCGACGTCAAATCCCTGGCCGTGGCGGAACTCTTGTGCTCGACCAGCGAGGCGCCCCGACCCGGAATCCGCGGCGTCCTGCTGGACCGACGGGGCTACGCGGTAGCGACCGATGGCGCTCGTCTGCTGGTGTGCCGCATAGCGGCGCTCAAGACCCTTGACGCCGACGTGTTGGTGGAACCGAACGGCGCAGAAGCGTTGACCGGCAGCGCAGAGCTCACCGTCCACCTGGATGAGGTCCGACTTGCTTTAGCAACCGATGAACTTGCTTGGGGGATCAGCCCGTGGCGATTCCCGGATTACAGGCAGATCCTGCCAAAGAACAGGGACGTGCTTATGCGCGTGCGGGTACGGGCCAGCGACTTGAGGTCGGCGACCGACGCGGCACCTCGCGCCGCCACAAAACCCGGGCGTGTCCAGGCCGACCATGTCCGTCTGTCCTTGCTACCGGGCGGAACTCTAGTCGCGGGCGGCCTCATCTACCAAGCCGAAGGCAGTCGTGTTCGGGAAACGGCCCCGAGCCCGGTCGAGTTGCTCCACGTGGAAGTTGCCAAGGACCTTGACGGCCAGTTCTTCCACCTGCGTGTGCTGCGCAAAGCGCTTCTGGCGCTCGATGGTCGCGAGATCTCGTTGAGCGTGACCCGGCACGGCGTTCTCGACATGACCGACGGCAAGCACCGGGTTCTGACCATGTGTGTGAAGGTCGCTGAGAAACTGGCTGCTGCCTGACCGTCCCACCGCGGTGAGCGCCGGTCAAAGCGCGTCGTCCCAGCCGTCCCGACGCCCGCGTCCACCACGAGTTCGACGGTCAGATCGCGGCCCGCTCCGCGCCCTGCCGCCGCGCGTGGTCGCGTGCGCCGTATCCGGCAAGTAGAGGCGCCGCCCGAAGACGGTCTCCACGAACCCGTCCGCGCCTGGGTCCGGACCCCGCTGCGCTCTTCGCCGCGCAGACCGGGCTTGGTGCAACCGAGGCCATGGCGTGTGTCCGAGAACTGCTCGCTATCGCCGACACCGGCACCGACCCCCGATAGCGGATTCAACACCATGGCCCAGCTTGGCGGTCAAGAGCGTTCGGGGCTTAACCAACCCGGAAAAAGACACCAAAAATCAACGATTAATCACGAGAAAAACACTCGACACCGAGCTCGGCCGATGGCTAAGTTCGATGGAGTCATGGGTAAGTACGACGATCTCGAAGACTCGACTCTAGAGTACTTCTTGGAGAATCTCGCAGCGTCAATGGTGGACGTGGCTTACCTGACAGACACCGTAGACTTTTTGGATAGACTCCAGGCAGCCTTGAGGAACATGGCCAGTGCGTCGGACTTCGCCACGCGGACATCGGCTTTGCGTGTTCGAAGCCAAAAGCAGCAACTCGAAGCTCACAAAACACTCTGTGAAGATCTTGAAGCCCGCCTCAAAAGGCTTGTTGACGATCTCTCTCACGATCGAGATTGACGCGTTGTCCATAGGCCAGACTGGCTGGCAGATTCCCAGGATCGAGGAAGAGTTCGGGTAAGCGCGATGCCACGGCTCGGGCGACCAACACGCGTGCGGCAACTAGTGCGCCTCGTCCCAGTTGTCGCCGACGCCCGCGTCCACCACGAGTTCGACGGTCAGATCCGCCGCGTCGCGCATACGCCTCGTGACCTCCTCGGTCACGGCTTCGACGTCGTCCTCCGCCACTTCGAGCACCAACTCGTCGTGCACCTGCAGGATCATCGCGGCATCGAGACCGCTGTCGCGACAGAAGTCGTCCACGGCCAGCATGGCGCGCTTGATGATGTCCGCGGCCGTCCCCTGCATCGGCGCGTTGATCGCGGCCCGCTCCGCGCCCTGGCGTCGGGCGTGGTTGCGCGCACCGATATCCGGCAGGTAGAGGCGCCGCCCGAAGACGGTCTCGACGAACCCGTCGGCGTGCGCCTGTGCCCGGACCCGGTCCATGAACTCGCGCACGCCCGGGAAACGCTCGAAGTATCGGTCGATGTAGCCTTGCGCGACGAAGCGGGTGACGCCAAGCTGCTGGCCTAGGCCAAACGACGACATCCCGTAGATCAGGCCGAAGTTGACCGCCTTGGCGCTACGCCGCTGGTCGTCCGTGACGCTGTCTAGCTCCTCACCGAATACCTCCGCCGCGGTCGCCCGATGGATGTCCTCGCCAGCGGCGAAGGCTCGTTGCAGGCCTTCGTCGCCCGACAGGTGGGCCATGATTCGCAATTCGATCTGCGAATAGTCCGCGGCAATCAGCTTCTTGCCCGGCGGCGCCACGAACGCCTGGCGGATGCGGCGCCCCTCGGCGGTGCGGATCGGGATGTTCTGCAGGTTGGGATCCGCCGAAGACAGCCGCCCGGTCGCGGCCACCGCCTGGTTGTAGGACGTGTGGATGCGGCCGGTCGCCTGGTTGATCTCGTGCGGCAGGCTGTCGGTATAGGTGGACTTCAATTTCGACAGCGAGCGGTGGTCGAGGATGATGCGCGGCAGTTCGTGGCCCTTGTCGGCAAGCTCGACGAGCACCGGCTCGGCGGTCGAGCGCTGCCCCGTCTGGGTTTTCTTCAGCGCCGGCAGATCGAGCTTGTCGTAGAGGATCTCCTGCAGCTGCTTGGGAGATCCGAGGTTGAACGCTTCGCCGGCGACCTCGTAGGCCGATTCCTCGAGTTCGCCCATGCGCGTCGCGAGTTCGCGGCTTTGTTCCGCAAGCAGACCGGCGTCGACCAGCGTTCCGGTACGCTCGACACGCGACAGCACCGCGAGCAGTGGTCTATCGATGTCGTCGTAGACCTGGCCGAGCCGGCCGGTGTCGTCGAGCTTCGTGCGCAACGTCGCGTGCAGACGCGTCGCAAGGTCGGCCCGCGTGGCCGCATAGCCTGCGGCAGCGTCGACGTCGATCGCGTTCATCGACAAACGCTTGGCGCCCTTGCCCGCGATCGCCTCGAACGCGGGGCCCGAGTCGCCGAGGTACTTGCCCGCAACGTCCTCCAGGTGGTGGCGGCGGGCGCCGACGCTGTCGACGACGTAGGACTCCAGCATGATGTCGTGGTCCGCGCCGTCAAGGTCCACGCCGTACCTCGCGAGGATGCTCATCGCGGTTTTCAGGTCGTGGCCGGTCTTGGCGACGGAGCCGTCTTCGAGCACGGGCTTCGCCGCGGCGAGGAAATCCGTCCAGTCGAGTTGCCGCGGCACGCCCACATAGTCGTGGCCGACTGGCACGTAGGCGGCCTCGCCGGCCGCAACGCCCAGCGCCACGCCGACCGGGCGGCTGGTCATGAACCGCTCGCCGGACGTCTCGATCGACAACGTGAACGATCCTGCATCGCGCGCACGTTCGAACCAGCGGGCCAGCGCGTCGCCGTCCGTAACCACTTCGATCTCGACCGTCTCGGACGGCGGCGGTTCCGCGCCGCCGCCAAGCTCCTCCAGCCACGGCTTGAACTCGTACTGCACGAAGTACTCCCGGAGCTTGTCCTCGTCGGCGGGGTTCATCGCCAAGTCATCGATGCCGACGTCGAGGCTCAAGTTGCAGTCGATCGTCGTCAGTCGCCTCGACAGCGGCAACTGGTCCACGGTCGCGCGCAGGTTGTCGCCGATCTTTCCCTTGACCTCTCCGGCGTGCGCGATCACTTCGTCCAGGGAGCCGAACTGGGTGAGCCACTTTGCCGCGGTCTTCGGACCAACCTTCGGCACGCCGGGAATGTTGTCGATCGCGTCGCCCATGAGTGCTAGATAGTCGACGATCTGCTCGGGCGCGACGCCGTATTTCTCGGCCACGCCATCCCGGTCGAGAGCCGTCTCCGTCATCGTGTTGACCAGGGTGACGTGGTCGGAGACAAGCTGTGCCATGTCCTTGTCCCCGGTGGAGATCACGGTGCGCCGCGCGCCACGGGTGGCCTGGGCGGCGAGCGTGCCGATCACGTCGTCCGCTTCCACTCCCCGGACACGGAGCAGCGGCATGCCCATGGCCTCGATGATGTCGAGGATCGGTTGGATCTGAACGCGCAGATCGTCCGCCATGCGCGGCCGGTTCGCCTTGTATTCCGGGAACATCTCATTGCGGAAGGTCGGGCCGCTGGCGTCGAAGACCACGGCGACGGGGCTGCCCTCGAAGTCGGCGGCGAGTTTGCGCAGCATGCCGATGACCCCGCGAATCGCACCCGTGGGGAAACCGTCCAGCGTGCGCAGGTCCGGTAGCGCATGGAATGCCCGGAACAGGTACGACGAGCCGTCGACGAGCAATAACGGTTTCTCGGCAGCCATGTTAGATTCCCCCTTCATGGTCATGCGCCCAAGGGGGACATAGTGACCGGCGGCGCGGGTTTCATGCAAGACGCGACCGCATCGCGGTCACCCTTGCCTCGGGCCGTCTGGCTGCTCCTCTCCGCCGTCGCGTTTGCCGCGGTGGCGTCGGTCGCCGCACCCTCCACGCCGGACAACCAAACTCCCCCCGCGGGCGCCGACGAGCCGCCGGCGACGGAAGCCGCCGCCGACAAGGCCCCTCCGCCGACCGAGGAGAAGACGCGCTACGTGCCATTGATCGTCGCCGAGGAACCCCCGCCCGAGTTCCGCGGGCCCGACGTCACGCTCATCGCCAGCGAAGAGCGCATGGTCTACGAGTACCGCCAGAACGGGCAGCTTCGGATGATCAAGGTGGTGCCGAAGCTGGGCAAACCGTACTACCTGGTGCCGTACGACAGGACGCGCGGCTTTGGGGATCTGGAGCAGGCGAAGACGCTGGTCGCGGAGTGGGTGCTTTGGGAGTTCTAGCGCACGCGGCGCCTGCTAGCACACGCGCAGTAGCAGCACCATGAAGTAGCGCCGCTCGTCGAGCAGCGTGTCGGTGCAATCGAATCCCGCGCGAGCGGCCTTGGCGATGAATTCTTCCGGTGCGTACTTGTACGAGTTCTCGGTGTGCAACGCTTCCCCGCAGGCGAACTCCACCACGTCTCCGTTGATGCGCACGACCTGGTCCCGCTTGGCATCGAGATACATCTCGATGCGCCCCGCGTCCGCGTTGTACACCGCGCGATGACGAAATCCGGCGACGTCGAAGTCAGCGCCAATGGCGGTGTTGAGGTGACGCAACAGGTTCTCGTTGAAGCGCGCGGTGACGCCCGCCGCGTCGTTGTAGGCCCGCGCCAGCACACCGGGATCCTTCTTCGCGTCCACGCCGATGATCAGCGTGCCATCCGGGCCTACGGTCTGCGCCACCCCGCGCAGGAACCGGTCGGCGGCTGCGGGGTCGAAGTTGCCGATGCTCGAGCCCGGGAAGAATGCGACGCGTGGCATGTCCCGGACGGTCGGCGGCAGTTCGAACGGCCCGCTGTAGTCCGCGCAGGTGGGGAAAACAGACAGGGCGGGATAGTCGTCGTAGACGGCTCGCGCGGCCGCGACGAGGTGGTCCCTGGAGATGTCGACGGGGACGTATGCCCGTGGGTCGCAGGCCTCGAGCAGGATGCGCACCTTGGTGCTGCTGCCGCTTCCATACTCGACCAGGCAAGTGCCGCTGCCCACATGCTCGCCGATGGCTCGCCGGTTGCGGTTGAGAATGTCGATCTCCGTCCTGGTCAGGTAGTACTCCGGCAACCGGGTGATGGCATCGAAGAGCTCGGAGCCCGTACCGTCGTAGAAGTATTTGGGCGGGATCGACTTCTGCGGCAGGCTCAAGCCCCGCGTGACCTCCGTCACCATGTCGGGTAGCGGCGGCCTTCGGTCGAACAACTCAAACGAGGAATGGCCGTTGGAAGTGCTGGGATCGATGGCGGACTCCTAACTCCGGTCCCGGGCGAGTCGGATGCCGGTGAACTGCCAGCGGTCCTTCGGGTAGAAGAAGTTCCGGTAGCTCAAGCGAATGTGCCCGACGGGCGTCGCGCAAGAGCCGCCGCGCAGGACCATCTGGCTGGACATGAACTTGCCGTTGTACTCGCCGAGCGTGCCGCTTAAGGGGCGAAAGCCGGGGTACGGCCCGTAGGCGCTTGATGTCCATTCCCAGCAGTCGCCGAACACTTGCGCCAAGCGGGCACCTTTGTCTTGCGAGGGGCAAGCCCCTCGCGCTCCCCGGCTGAGGGCTCTATCTTGCGAGGGGCAAGCCCCTCGCGCTCCCCGGCTGAGGGCTCTATTTTGCGAGGGGCGGGCCCCTCGCGCTTCCGGGTGCAGCCCGCCATCCGCGAAGTTGCCCTGGACGGGCTGCTCAGCGGCGGCCGCTTCCCATTCGGCTTCGGTGGCGAGCCGCGCACCTGACCAGCGCGCATACGCGTCGGCCTCGTAGTAGCTGACGTGGGTGACCGGTACCGCGTCGAGGAGCGGTCGTTCGCCGTCTAAGCGGTACTCGTGCCAAACGCCATCGTCGCGGCGCCAGTACATGGGCGCCGCCACGTTGTTTTCGCGGCGCCACGTCCAGCCCTCCGACAACCAAAGGGACGGCGTCTCGTAACCGCCGTCCGCGATGAAGGCCGCGTACTCCGCATTGGTCACAAGGCGGTCGGCCAATGCGAAGTCGTCGAGGTACACCTTGTGCCTGGGACATTCGTTGTCGAATCGAAAACCGTCGCCGAAGTGAGCACCCACTTCGGTCACGCCACCCGGAAATCCAACGAATGCGAGAGGCTTGTCCGCGCCACTGGCGAAAGCGGTCCCGCCCTCGCGGTAGGCCGGCCTCAGCGGATTCAAGCCGAGATTCGCCTTGAGGTCGGTCACGAGGAGTTCCTGGTGCTGCTGCTCGTGGTGCAGGCCCAGCTCGATCCGGTCCTGCACTTCGGGGTCGTCCGCATCAAGCAGCTTGGCCATCGCCTCATCCACGTGGGCACGGTAATCCATCACCTCGCCAACGGTCGGCCGAGACAATGTGCCGCGAAGTGGTCGGGGAAACTGCTCGCCGACCCCCTCGTAGTAGGAGTTGAACAACACCTCGAAGTCCGGATGGAATGGCTTGTACCCCGGAAGGTAGACCTTCAACAGGAATGTCTCGAAGAACCAGGTCGTATGGGCGAGGTGCCACTTCGGCGGGCTCGCATCGAGGATCGGCTGAACGCCGTAGTCGTCGGCCGCCAACGGTCGACACAGCGCAAGCGACTGCGCCCGAACGGTCGAATAGCCGCCGAAGTCGCCCTTCTCGACGGCGCTTTCCCCAAGCTTCCCCATGGTCCGTTCAGCCCGTGCGCGAGTCCCAGCGTTGGATCAAGGCGCGCGCCAACGTCGCGAGTTGTTGCGCATCGTGGGGCGGCCGGATGAAGCCGCAGTGCCGGCCGAGCGGATCGACGACGGCTATGTGGCTCGAATGGTCCATGAGGTAGCCCAGCGCCGAGTCGGCAACCGGCACCTTGGCGAAACCCGCGTGCAAGGTCTTGCCGAATGCCGCAATGGCCGGCGGCGAGCCGGTCACGCCCACGAAATTGTCAGAGAAGGACGCCACGTAGTCCGCGAGCAGCTCCGGCGTATCACGCTCCGGATCGACGCTGACCAGGATTCCCTGGAACGTTGGGTCGCCGTCGGCCAGCAGCCGCGCCTCGGCCGCCCCCAAGACGGCCATGGTGGTCGGGCAGATGTCCGGACAGTTCGCGTAGCCGAAGAAGACAAACGACCACCGGGTACGCAGCCGGGCAATGTCGAAGGCCTCTCCGCTGGCGTCCGCCAAGGTGAACGCGTCGATCGTCCTGGGTTCCGGAAACGCCGTGAATCCAAAGGCGGCAAGCTCCTCGTCGTTAAGCCCGGGCTCCGGGGCGAGACTCGTGAACGCCAAGCCGCCGCCCACCAAGCCCAAGGCCAACAACGCCGCCAAGACCCACTTCATCGGCGCACTATACCTGCATCGCAAGCTAAGCGAACCGCCAGCAGCATGAGCATCAACGCCGCCGCGCCGGCGTTGTGCAGGACCGCCACCCCCAAAGGCAGCGCGAACACCACGTTGGCGATGCCGAGACCCAACTGCCCACCCAGCACGGCCGCCAAGGACCAGCCAGCGGCGCGGTTACCCAGCCGCCACGCCAAGACGCCAACGACGAGCAGCACCGCGATGGCGCCCACGCGATGCGCGAAGTGGATGGCGACGCGGGCGTCGCTGGACATCAAACCGCCAAGGTAGTTTGGGCCGACCGTCTGCGCGACGTCGAAGCCTGTTCTGAAATCCATCTCCGGCAACCACTCGCCGTGGCATGTGGGGAAGTCGGGGCAGGCCAGGGCGGCATAGTTGGATGTCAGCCAGCCCCCCAGGGCCACTTGCAGGACGACGACCGCGAGCGCCGCTGTGGCCAGCCGCTTGAGGGAACGATCGACCCGAAACAGCGGCGCCGGTCGCTCGCTGAGCGCCAGCACGAAGAGCAGCGCCAGCGTCGCGAACCCGCCGAGCAGGTGCGCCGTCACGACCTGCGGCCAGAGCTTGAGGGTGACCGTCCAGGCGCCGAACGCGCCTTGCGCAATCACGAGCACGGCAAGCCCCGCGGGCAGTCGCCACGGTCGCCGGTTCTTCACGGCGACGCCCAGCGTGACCAAGATCAACGCCCCCAACGCGGTCGCCGCATAGCGGTGGATCATCTCCACCCACGCCTTGTCCGCCTCCACCGGGGCATCGGGAAAGGCCGCCTCGGCGCGCGCGATCTCCTCGGCACCGGTCGGCACGCCAAGCTGCCCATAGCAGCCCGGCCAGTCGGGACAGCCGAGTCCCGCATCGACGAGGCGCGTATAGGCACCGAGCACGACCACCACCGAGGCCAGCGCGATGCCGGCAAGGGCCATGCGGTAGATACCGTTCTTAGCCGCCACCGTTCCGCCCCCTGCGCAACCCGATGACGATGTACCCTCCGACGACGGCGGCCCCGATCAACAGCCACTGCGCCGTGTAGCCCCAATGGGTTCCGGCCGAGTAGTCCCACGCCAACGACGCCGGGTTTGAGACCCCGTCGCTGCCACGTTCGAGGCGGATCTCCCGCGGATGCGCGTCGGCTACCGCCGCCATGCGCTGCGGGTCTGCCCAACGGACCTCTTTCGGCCAGCCGTCGGGCCAAGCCTGTTGCGACGCATAGACCGTCACCGACACGCTCGGCCAGAGGACGCCCACCGCGGACACCTCTCCGGTCGGCGGCGCCGCCGGGTCCGCCAGCCAGCCGCGGTTGACCAGGAATGCGCCGTCCGACGTGTCGAGCACGGACCAGGCTTCGACACCGCCCGGCTGGCGACCGGCGACGAAAAACTGCCGCTCCGGATCGTACTCGCCTACAAGCGCCACGCGGACGAAGTCCGGCGAGTCGGCGCGGAGCGTGGCGGCGCTGACGGGTTCGGCACGGAGCCGCTCAGCGCGTTCGTTCGCCAAGGCGGTCTTGTCGAGGCCCCGACCGAATTGCCAAGCCGCTAGCGACAGCACGACGACGAGTGCCGCCCCGGCTTGCACGGTCAACGCCTTGCCGGGGCGGAAGCCGTCAAGGCCCATCACGACGGACCGCCGCCGCGGATCAACGCGAGGACGGATGCGGTGTCCGGGCGAACGCCCCGCCACAGGTAGAACGCCTGCGCGGCTTGCTCGACCAACATCCCCAGGCCATCCGCTACGGCCCGCGCACCTTGCGCCTTCGCCCAAGTGCAGAACGGTGTTGCCCCGTCGCGGGTATAGAACATGTCGTAGCAGCGCCCGCCAGCCACAGCATCGCCGGCGATCAGGCCGCCCGTCCCCGCGAGACCGGCCGACGTGCCATTCACGATCAGGTCCCAGCCGCCGCCGACTTCGTCCAAGGAGCAGGCCCGCACGCCGAACCGGTCCGCCAGCGCTTGCGCCTTGGCCACCGTCCGGTTGGCGATCGCCACGTCTTCGGCGCCCGCCTCGCTGAGCGCGCCAACCACGCCCTGGACGGCGCCGCCGGCACCGAGGATCAGGGTTCGCGCTCCGGCGACCTGCCAACGGAGATGCTCTGTCAAATCGGCGACCAGGCCGACACCGTCGGTGTTGCAGCCCAGCCAGCCGTCCTCGGTCGGGACGATCGTGTTCACCGCGCCAGCCGCGGCGGCATAGTCATCGTGCCGGTCTACCCAGCGCCAGGCATCGAGCTTGAACGGGACGGTCACGTTGAGGCCCCTGCCGCTCGCCAAGAAACGGTCTGCGGCCCGGGCGAAGCCGTCGATGGGCGCCTCGAGGGTCCCGTAGGTCAAGTCCTCGCCGGTGACACGTGCGAACTCGGCATGAATCGTCGGCGAGAGGCTGTGCGCCACCGGGTTGCCGACGACCGCGTAGCGATCCGTCATCGCAGCGTCTCGCCAGTCGCGGCGTCGATGATCCTGCTGGGCCCAGAACGGTCGCCGATGGCACCGGACAGCAGGTAGTCGATCTCGTCGCCGAGTGCCTCCCGCACGCTCTCGGCGGTGAGACAAGGCGGGGCGCCGCTGCGGTTCGCGGACGTCGACACGATGGGCCCACCGAACGCCGAGCTAAGGGCGCGCGACTGGGCATGGTCCGGCACGCGCACGGCTACCGTGCCGCGCCCGCCCGTGATCCAGTTCGGAAACCGCTCGCTGCGCACCACCCAGGTGACCGGACCTGGCCAACTGGCCCTGATGCGCTCGGCTGTCGCTTCGTCCAAGGCTCCCAACTCGGCAGCGAACGCGTCTGCGGACGCGGCGATTACGATCAGACCCTTGGCAGCCGGGCGCCCCTTGACATCCAGCACGCGCCCGACGGCGGCTTCGTTGAGGGGATTGCAGGCCAAGCCCCAAACGCCCTCGCAGGCATGGGCGACTACGCCGCCCCGGCACAGCACCTGTGCAGCGTCGTGCAACGCGTCGTCCACGGTCGGGCTCAAGCGTGTGGAGAAACTACCGAAGCGTTTCCTGCACGGATTCGTTCTGCGCCGCCACCTTGGCGGCATTCGCAGCCCGGTCCGCTTCCACCCGTGCGGCCAGATCCTCGTCGGCAACCGCCAGAATCTGGGCCGCCAGATAGCCCGCATTGCGCGCCCCCGCCTTGCCGATGGCCACGGTCGCGACCGGCACGCCGCCCGGCATCATGACGGTGGACAGCAGGGCGTCGGCGCCGTTCAGAGGGCCGCCGTCCATGGGCACGCCGATTACCGGGCGCGTGGTGTGCGCCGCGACGGCGCCCGCCAAGTGGGCGGCGAGTCCGGCTGCGCAGATGAAAACGCCGCAGCCGCGCGACGACGCATCCGACACGTATTGGGCGGTCGCAGCCGGCGTGCGGTGGGCCGACGTCACGCGCACTTCGAACTCGACGCCGAGCCCGCCCAGCGCCTCCGTACAGGCCTGCATCGTCGCCCAGTCGGACTCCGAACCCATCAAGACGGCTACCCACGCCATCGACGCCACCTCGTCACCGAAAGGCGGGAAGTTTGCGGTTTTGCTCAGCAGCCGGCAAGTCGGTTAATGCGCTAGCTGCACCGGATGTAGCCGCCGCCGTGGGTGGCGACCAGGCCGTCGATTTCAAGCTCGGCGAGGCGTTCGAGGACATGCTCGATGCCGAGTCCCGTTGCCGCCACGATCGCGTCGAGCGGTGTGACCGTCGCTTCGACCTGCTTGAGCACGATATCGTCCTCCGCAGCCTCCATGGCGACGGGCGCTACTGGCTTGAGTTCGAGACCCAACGCTTCGAGTACATGCTCGGCGCTTTCCACCAGCGCAGCACCTTGGCGAATCAGCCGGTGGCATCCGGACGCCAAGGGGCTCGAGACCAAGGACGGCACCGCCATCACGTCCCGGCCCTGCTCCAGGGCAAGACGCGCCGTGATGAGTGAGCCGCTGCGGTCGGAGGCCTCCACGATCACAACGCCCAAACACAGTCCGCTGACGATCCGGTTACGCGCCGGGAAGTGATGCTTGCGCGGTCCCGTGCCGGGCTCGTATTCCGAAACCAGCGCGCCGCCGTTCTCGACGATCTCCGCCGCAAGCCGTTCATGCGACTGCGGATAGATTCGGTCGAGGCCACTGCCGAGCACGGCCACGGTCGGCGCCCCGGCGCCTGCCAAGGCGCCGCGATGGGCGGCGGCATCGATGCCGTAGGCGAGCCCGCTGACGATGGTCATGCCCTGCGCCCCCAGGTCACGCGCCAAGGCGAAGGCGATGTCGCGGCCTTGGCGGGTGCAGCGCCGGCTGCCCACCACCGCCACGGCCGGCGTGTCCAAAGCACCGGCATGGCCAACGCAGTACAGCCGCGTCGGCGGATCGGGGATTTCGCGCAGCGGCAGCGGCAATGCCGAGCGCGGCAACACGAGGTGCGTCCTGGCCATTTGGCGCATGCTAGACCACGCGCTCCTTGCGCGATGCTGGCAAACGCCGCGTCGTTCTGTAAGAAATCGACCCGACGTTGAGTCGATTCGCCTTGCGACAAGATGTCCGTGCCCCCGTTGCGGCGTAGCCCGGCCAGTTGTGCCACCATTCGCTACGTCAGGACTCGCCGAAGCGTCGCATGGCCCGACTGCCGATCCTCCACTACCCCGACCCCAGGCTGCGCACCCAAGCGGAACCGGTCGCTTCGGTCGATGCGCCCGTTCGACAACTGATCGATGACCTGCTCGAGACCATGTACGCGGCGCCGGGAATCGGCCTGTCCGCCACCCAGGTGAACGTCCACAAGCGGGTCATCGTCGTGGACACGTCCGAGCAGCGCAATGAACCGCATGTCTTCGTCAACCCGGTCATCGAACACGCCGACGGGTTGCAGGAGCGCGAGGAGGGCTGCCTCTCCGTGCCCGGCTTCTTCGAGACCGTCAAGCGCGCCGACCACATTCGCGTGGCCGCCCTAGGTCGCGACGGCGAGCCGTTCGAACTCGAGGCCGAAGGACTCCTCGCGGTGTGCATCCAGCACGAACGCGACCACCTCGACGGCAAGCTGTTCGTGGACTATCTGTCGCGTCTCAAGCGGCAACGCATCAAGAGCAAGCTCAGGAAACAGGGCGTAGCGCGATCCAACGGGCGGCGCTAGGGAGGGCTCGTTGCGACTCGCCTTCGCCGGCACTGCGCCGTTCGCGGCGATGATACTCGAACGCCTGCTCGCGTCCGACCACGACCTCGCCACCGTCTACACGCAACCGGATCGGCGCGCCGGGCGCGGCCGCAAGCTGTCGCCGAGCCCGGTACGGCGCCTGGCCGATGCGCGTGGCATCGATGTGCGCACACCCACAAAACTTGAGCCGGAGGCCAACGCTTTCGCCGCTTTCGACGCGGTCGTGGTGGCCGCCTACGGGCTTCTGTTGCCCGACGCCGTTCTCGCTGCGCCACGTCACGGCTGCCTGAACGTGCACGCTTCGCTGCTGCCGCGGTGGCGGGGCGCGGCGCCGGTGGAGCGGGCCATCATGGCGGGCGACCGCGAAACCGGCGTCACGATCATGCAGGTGGACGCGGGCTTGGACACCGGGCCGGTCTACTGCCGGCGGCATCTGTCGCTGGATGAGAAGAGCACGGGGGCCGAGGTCACCGAGGCGTTGGCGCACTTGGGCGCGCAAGCCTTGCTCGACACCCTGGATCGGCTGGGGATCGATACACCGCGCCCGCAGGACGACGCCAAGGCGACCTACGCCCACAAGCTGTCCGCCGACGACGCCGTGATTCGCTGGAGTCAGGACGCCACGGCCCTGGACCGGCAGGTGCGCGCCCTCAGCGGTCGCATGGCGGCGTACACGACCGCCGGCGACGGCACGCGCATTCGCATCCTCGCTACCCGGCCCGCCGAACACGATGCCCCGGGCTCGCCCGGGACCCTCGTGCGGGACGAGATGGGCTGGTCCGTGGCCTGCGGCGTTGGCCGGCTCGTGCTCGACACCGTGCAGCTCAACCGCGGCAAGGGCACGCCGCTCGCGATCATGAGCGCCGCGAACGGCTATCCGCGCATCTTCTTCGAGGGCGCGCGCCTCGGCGCCCTCGAGTAGCGCCCCCTGCCGGCACGCGCAGTCACCCCGAAAGCGCGCGGGTCCGTCCGAAGGTCAACGAAACCGGCGTCGGCAAGCCGGCGGGTCACCCCGCGAACCGCGCGCCCGCCCGCTCCGCTCTTCGGATCGCCGACATAGTGGAAGAGGCGTCCGCCCGGCTTCAATATCCGCTTCAACTCGGCATAGAACGTCCCGGCGTAAAGCTCGCCGCCGAGTTGCACCGCTGGCGGATCGTGCAGCACAAGTGCGAATTCGCCCGCGGCGAACGACCTCACGACCTCGGTCGCATCACCGACGATGCGCTCGATGTTCGGCGACTCGAAAAGCTCGACCGACCATGGATTTCGGCGGGCCAGGGCGATGGCTGCGGGATCCCGTTCCACGGTGACCACCTCGGCGCACGTGCGGGCGAGTTCGATCGCCGTGTAGCCGAGCCCCGTGGCGGTGTCCAACGCCCGGCCGCGCGGCCTGCCGAGCGCCCGGATCTTCGAGCGCGTGTCCGCGAGCGGCGTGGTGCCCACGACCCGATGCATGGCGAAGCCCGCCACCATCGTGGTCGGCGCATCGCCGGTCGGCACGAGCGATCGCGACCAGCCCGTCTCGTCGGAAAACACCACGACCGGGCTCGCCACGCCATCGGCGACCTCGAAGCACTTGCCGGTATCGCGAGCGACGTTCATCAAGGTCCGTCCCGTCACCAAGGCGCCATCGATGAAGGCGCCTTCCGCGCAGAGCGGAACCTCGGATTCGGAGCGGCCGAGATCCAGGCTGACCAACGCCCCTGGAGCCCCTGCCTCGAGGCCCTCGAGCAGGCGTCGTGCCTGGTCGCTGGTCAGGATCGGCGCGAATGCTGTCATGGCGAACCGCACACGGTCCTCGTGCGGCCTGTTCCTCCTTGCTTACGTCGCAGCGCCGCTAGAATATGCCCATGAAGATCCTGATTCTCGGTGCTGGTCAGACCGGGGGCACGCTGGCCGAAAACCTCGCTAGCGAGGACTTCGACATCACGTTGGTGGACGAGGACGCCGGCCGCCTCAAGGAACTCAAGGATCGGCTGGACATCCAGACGATCCACGGCCACGCCTCGCGCCCGGACACCTTGCTCGCTGCCGGCGCCGACGACGTCGACCTCCTGATCGCTGTCACCAACAGCGACGAAGTCAACATGGTGGCTTGCCAGGTGTGCTACTCGCTGTTCAAGACGCCGCGCAAGATCGCCCGCATCCGTTCCAACGAATACATCACCGGGCCCAACGGCGACGACGAGCAGTTCGAGTTCTTCAGCCGCGAGCACATGCCCATCGACGTGCTCATCAATCCGGAGCGCGCCGTCATGGAGCAGATCAAGGAATTGCTCCAATACCCAGGCGCCTTGCAGGTTCTCGACTTCGCCGACGGCCGCGTCAAGCTGGTCGCGGTACGCACCTATCACGGCGGGCCCCTGGTTGGCCAGGAACTGCGGTCATTGCGGGAGCACATCCCGAACGTGGACACCAAGGTCGTGGCCATCTTCCGCCAAGGCCGCCCCATCATCCCAGCGGCCGACACGGTCGTTGAAGTGGACGACGACGTGTTCTTCATCGCCGCCGCCGATGACATCAACGCGGTCATGGCGGAAATGCGGCACCTCGAGGGACGATTCAAGCGCGTCATCATCGCCGGTGGCGGCAACATCGGCCTGCTCCTCGCCCGGGCGATCGAGAACCAGTTCCACGTCAAGGTGATCGAGTTCGGCGAGTCCCGCGCGCAGATGGTCGCCGAACGCCTCTCCTCCGGTGTCGCCATCCTCGGCGACGCCACCAATCGCGACCTGTTGATCGAGGAGAACATCGAGGATACGGACGCGTTCTGCGCCGTGACCAACAACGACGAAGTGAACATCATGTCCGCGTTGCTGGCGAAACGGCTTGGCGTCCGCCAAGTGTTGTCGTTGATCACCAAGCCCGCCTATGTGGACGTCGTCCAGGGGAGCGACATCGACATCGCCGTCTCGCCACAACTCGCCACCACCAGTTCGATCCTCTCCCATGTCCGGCGGGGCGACGTGGCCCGCGTCCATCGCCTGCGACGCGGCGCGGCGGAGGCGCTCGAGGCGGTGGTGCATGGCGACGCCCGGACCAGTCGCGTGGTCGATCGCAGGGTCGGGCAGATCTCGCTCCCGGCCGGGGTGACCATCGGCGCCATCGTCCGCGGCGAGCAGCCCATCATCGCGGCGGACGACGTGGTCATCAAGAACGGCGATCACGTCATCCTGTTCCTGATCGACAAGGGGCGCATCCGTGCTGTCGAGCGCCTGTTCCAAGTCGGCTTGAGCTTCTTCTAGCGTGAACTCGCGCCACTACCGCCGCACGCCGGGACCTGCAAGCGCCGCGGAGTCTTGATCCATGCGGTTGCGGCCAATCCTGCGCATCACCGGCGGCCTGCTTCTGCTGTTCAGCACCGCACAGCTCATTCCGATGCTGGTCGCCTGGATCTACGACGAGCCGACCGCCCGTGTTTTCCTGATCGCGCTCCTCATCAATGCCAGCGCCGGCATTGTGTTCTGGGTGGCCGGTCGCGGCGGTCTCGAATTGCGCAGCCGCGACGGTTTCCTGATCACCGTCCTGTTCTACCTGGGCCTGGGTTTCACCGGCGCCGTACCGATGTTCATGGCACCCGACGTCACCGGATCCTTCACCGACGCGGCGTTCGAATCGCTTTCGGGGTTGACGACCACCGGGGCAACCGTGGTCACCGGCCTCGACGACCTGCCGCGATCGATCCTGTTCTACCGCCAGTTGCTGCAGTGGCTCGGCGGCATGGGGATCATCGTGCTGGCCGTCGCCGTGTTGCCCATGCTCGGGGTCGGCGGCATGCAGTTGTACCGCACCGAGTCCCCCGGACCCGTGAAGGACGCCAAGTTGACGCCGCGAATCGCGGGAACCGCCAAGGCGCTCTGGCTCATCTACCTGGGGTTGACCGTCGCTTGCGGCGTCGCCTACTGGGTCGCCGGCATGGGCGTTTTCGACGCGATCTGCCACGCCTTCTCGACGGTCGCCATCGGCGGTTTCTCGACGCACGACTTGAGCCTCGGCTTTTTCGACTCTCGCGCGGTCGAATCCGTCGCGATCGCCTTCATGACGATCGCGGGCATCAGCTTCGCGCTGCATTTCGCGGTGCTGGTGCGCAGGCGGTTCTCCATCTACGCCCGCGACTCGGAACTCCGGCTCTACCTCGGGGTGCTGGCCGTGGCCGCCATGGTGGTCATCGTGACCCTCGCTCTGGCACCCGAGTCGACCGATTCCCCCGTGCGCGACGGGCTCTTCCATGCCGTTTCTATCGCGACGACCACCGGATTCACCACCACGGACCACGACACCTGGCCCGTCGTTGCGACCGTGGTCATGGTGTTTACGGCATTCGCCGGCGGCTGTGCCGGTTCCACCGCGGGCGGCTTGAAGATGTACCGCGTGCTGCTGATCTATCGCCAGGGACTGCGCGAGATACGCCGCCTGATCCACCCCAACGGCGTCTTTCTCATCAAGTTCGGCGACCGTCTCGTCCCGGACCGGGCTGTGGACGCCGTATGGGGCTTCTTCGCCATCTACCTGATCGCCTTCGTGACGATGGTCTGCATCCTTCTCGCCATCTCCGATCTCGACTTCCTGTCGGCATTCTCAGCCGTCGCCGCGAACCTCAACAATCTCGGCCCCGGCCTCGGCGAAGTGGCCAGCAACTACCAGGATCTGCCTGCCGCCGCGAAGTGGGTGTTGATGCTCGCCATGCTCCTTGGCCGGCTCGAGATCTTCACGCTCCTCATCGTGCTCACACCGGAGTATTGGAGGACGTAGGTCTTTGATTATTCTCGGCGTCCGCTCCACGATCTTCTACCTGGGATACGTCTCGTGGACCGTGTTCTGGGCGACCCTTTCGGTCCTGATTGGATGGGCGATGCCGTTGCGGCGCCGCTATGATTTCATCATCGGGGTTTGGACTCGTGCCGCGCTTTGGTGGCTCAAGGCGACTTGCGGAATTCGCGTCCGCGCGGTCGGCTTGGAGCGCATTCCGAAGGAGCCGTGCATTTTCCTGGTCCGCCACGAGAGCACCTGGGAGACGCTCTGGGTGCCCACGCTGACCAGTCCCCAAGCGCCACTCGTGAAGCGCGAACTGCTCCGTATACCTCTGTGGGGCTGGGCCTTCGCGATGGTGCGACCGATCGCCATCGACCGGGCCAGACCCAACACGGCGCTGCGGCAATTCATCGCCCGCGGCAAGGATCGCTTGAACCGCGGCATGTCCATCGCGCTGTTTCCGGAGGGTACGCGGCTCGCCTCGGGCGAGCGCGGCAAGTTCTACCGCGGCGGGGCCGGCTTGGCGGCGGCCACCGGGACACACGTGGTCGTCATCGCCCACAACGCGGGGCGGGTTTGGCCGGCACGGCGGTTCCTCAAACGCCCCGGGGAGATCGTCGTCACAGTCTCCGAACCGTTCGAGACCAAAGGAAGGAAATCTAGTGAGATCAACCAGTTGTGTGAGAACTGGCTGAACGACGAGATGAGTCGCCTGGATCGCGCCGGCGGGCCGAGCGCATAGTTTGCGGCGCGCCTAGACGTCGAGATTCACGACGAGGAGCGCGTTCGTCTCGATGAACTCGCGCCGGGGTTCCACGTGCTCCCCCATCAGCGTGGCGAACATCTGGTCCGCAGCGATCACGTCGTCCACGCTGACGCGGAGCATCCGGCGGACTTCCGGGTCCATCGTGGTCTCCCAGAGTTGGTCGGGGTTCATTTCCCCCAAGCCCTTGTAGCGCTGAATGTCCACGCCGCGCCGGGCATCTTCAAGCATCCACGTCAACGCATCGGGGAACGATGCGACCTCGCGGCGCCGTTCCCCGCGCTCGACGTAGGCCCCGTCCTGGAGCAGGTCCGCCAACGTGTCCGCGACCTCCTTCAAGCGCTCGTATTCCGCTGACGCGAAGAAGTCGTAGCCGAGCACGGCCGACTGGGCGATACCGTGCGACTGCCACGCGATCCGCGGTCGGTGGATCTGGTGTTCGCGATCCCGCTCCAGTGTCACGTCGTACTCGGTGTCGGACGGCAGGGCCTCCGAGTACCGTCCTAGCCACAGTCCCATTCGGTCGGCGTCGCGCAAGTCGTCGAGTTCAAGGGGCGGCGCATCAAGCAACGCCTTGGTGAGCGGCGCAGGATAGACCCGGTCCAAGGCCTCAAGCCGTGTTTCCAGGTCCTGGTAGTCCCGGGCCAACCGTTCGAGCACCGCGGGGTCGATCGGCGGTGCGTCCGGGTTGACATAGAGCCTCGAGCCGTCGAGCGCCGCCTGCAGGAAGTACGCTTCGAGTTCGTCGTCGTCCTTGACGTAGCGCTCTTGCCGGCCCTTCTTGACCTTGTAGAGGGGCGGCAGCGCGATGTACACGTAGCCAGCCTCGATCAACTCCGCCATGTGCCGGAAGAAGAACGTCAGCAGGAGCGTGCGGATGTGGGAGCCGTCGACGTCCGCATCGGTCATGATGATGACGCGGTGGTAGCGCAGCTTGTCCAGTTCGAATTCGCTGCGCCCGATCCCGCAGCCCAGCGCGGTGACCAGGGTGCCGACCTCCGCCGAGGACAACATCTTGTCGAAACGGGCCTTCTCGACGTTCAGGATCTTGCCGCGCAGCGGCAGGATGGCCTGGGTCCGCCGGTCCCGGCCCTGCTTGGCCGAGCCTCCCGCCGAGTCCCCCTCGACGATGAAGACCTCGGACAGCGCCGGGTCCTTTTCCTGACAGTCGGCGAGCTTGCCGGGGAGGCCCGCGATGTCCAGCGCCCCCTTGCGCCGGGTCATCTCGCGCGCCTTGCGGGCGGCCTCGCGGGCGCGCGCCGCATCGATCATCTTGGTCACCACCTGCCTTGCATCCTGGGGCCGCTCTTCCAGGTACGCCCCGAAATGGCGCGCCAAGTCCTGCTCCACGGCGGGCTTCACCTCGCTGGAAACCAGCTTGTCCTTCGTCTGCGAGGAGAACTTGGGGTCGGGAACCTTGACCGAGACAACGGCCGTCAGGCCTTCGCGGGCGTCGTCGCCCGTCGTGGTCACTTGCGCCTTTTTGGCCAATGCCTCGCGTTCGATGTAGCCGTTTAGGGATCTCGTGAGCGCCGAGCGGAACCCGGCGAGGTGCGTGCCACCATCAGACTGCGGGATGTTGTTCGTGTAGGCGAAGACCTGCTCCTGGAAGCCGTCGTTCCACTGCATCGCGACCTCGACCGTGATGCCGTCGTCGCGGGCGTGCTCGAAGTGGAAGACATCGTTGAGCGCAGTCTTGTTGCGGTTCAGGTAGTCCACGAACGCCCGCAAACCGCCCTCGTACAGGAAACGCTCCTGCTTGCCGCTACGCTCGTCGCGCAGGGCGATGGCGAGGCCCGCATTGAGGAACGCGAGCTCGCGCAGCTTCTTGGCCAGCAGATCGTATTGGAAATCGATGTGCGAGAAGGTCTCCCGCGACGGCTTGAATACGCACTCGGTGCCCCGGGCCTCGGTCTCGCCGACGACGGCGAGCGGTCCATCGGGTTCGCCGTGCCGGTAGGTTTGCTGATACACCTTGCCGTCGCGCCGCACGATCAGCCGGAACGATTCCGATAGGGCGTTGACCACCGATGCGCCGACCCCGTGGAGGCCCCCGGAGACCTTGTAGGAACTCGCGTCGAACTTGCCGCCCGCATGGAGCGTCGTCAGGATCACCTCCGCGGCAGAGATTCCCTCCTCGTCGTGGATGTCCACGGGCATGCCGCGACCATTGTCGCGAACCGTGACCGACTCGCCCGGGTGGATGACCACTTCGATTTCGTCGCAGTAGCCGGCCAGTGCCTCGTCGATCGCGTTATCGACCAGCTCCTGAACCATGTGGTGCAGTCCGGTGCCGTCGTCGGTGTCGCCGATGTACATTCCGGGGCGCTTACGGACCGCGTCGAGGCCACGTAACACCTTGATATTACGGGAGTCGTACGTCTCCCGTTCATCATCCGGTCCCTGGTGCTCTGCCATCGCCAATCGTTCCGCTCGACTACCCGAGGGGGTTGTGGCGCCGCCCTAGGCGACGCGCCTACTCGCTACGCGGCTGTGAGCCGCCCGTGTTCCACGTGAAACAGTCGACCGCCGCGGCTACCGCGCAACACATCTCCCGCACCGGGATTCGCCGAGGTGGCAACGATTTGACAGTCCATGTCGTCAAGCACCGCGGCGAGTCGTTCGCTGTGAGCCTCGTCGAGCTCGGCGCCGACATCGTCGATGAGAAACAAAGATCGTCCGCCCGCCGTCGCCAGGTGTCTGGCCTGGGCGAGTCGCAACGCGCTAGCGACGACCTTGCCCTGCCCGCGGGACAACACTTCTGAAGCGTCGCCCTGCTCGCACTTGATTCCGATGTCCGCTCGATGCGGCCCCGCATTGGTCAGGCCCGATTTTACATCGCGATCATGCTGTTCGCCTAGCGTTTCGGCCAAGTCTTCGCCACGCCAGCCGGGCCAGTAGTCGACTGTTACGGCAACCTCGGCGTGCAGGGCGACCAACGATTCTTCGATGTCCAGTTTCACCGTTTCGAAGTAGTCACGCCGGTTCTCGGCGACCCGCTCGCCGAGTTCCGCGACCTGCTGCGTCCACAGGTGGAGCGTCTGGCGATCATCCCCCCGCAACAGCACGTTGCGGTGGCGCAGGACGCGCAGGTAGTCGCGCAGCGTCGCGGCATGGCCGTGTTTCACGTGAAACGCGCCCCAATCCAACCACTGGCGGCGCGTCGCCGGTGCGCCGAAGACCAAGTCGGACAGATCCGGCAGGAGGAGTTGGATCGGCTGGAGCATGGCGATGGCGGACGATTGCCGCACCGTGTGCCCATCCCGCGACAACTCCACGCGGCCACCATCGCGTACGTACGAGACGCGGACTCGCCCTTGGGCAGGATCTCGGCAGCCAGCGCCCACCGCCAAGCGCGCCGTCCCATGGCGGACCACGCGCTCGGTACGGGCGGTGCGGAACGAACGTCCGCGGAAGACCAGGTGCAGGGCCTCGAGCGCGGCCGTCTTACCCGCGCCGTTGGGCCCCACCAGAAGATTCAGACCCGCATCGAGCTCCAAGTGCGCAGCTTCGATATTGCGGACGTTCTCGACATCCAGACGCTCTACAACCACCTGCAACCAGCGCCCGGAGCCGGACGGGCCAACGTCACAGCCGCACGGGCATGACGATGTACAGCGAGTCCTCCGCCCCTGGGCCCTCGATTAGCGCAATGGCGTTGCCTTCCGGCATCGACACGCGGATGGACTCCGTGTCCAAGGCGTTCAGGACGTCTTGGATGTAACGGGCATTGAAACCGATCTCCGTGGTCTGGGCGCCGTCGTAGTCCACGGCGACCACCTCTTCGGCTTCCTCGTGTTCCGGATTCGTCGCGCGGATGGTGAGCAGTTCCCCATCCATAGTGAGGCGGACTTCCGGTGCCCGGTCGTTGGACAGGATCGCCGCCCGATGCAGCGCCTGGCGCAAGGTCTCCCGATCACCGGTGACCGAGTGGTCGGTATTGCGCGGGATCAGTCGGTCAACATCGGGATACGGACCGTCGACGAGTTTCGTCGTGAGCGTGTAGTCCCCTTGGGACGCTTTGAGCCGCGTCTTACCCACCGCCAGGTGCACATCCTCGTCGCTGTCGCCGATCAGCCGTTCGAGGTCTTGCACGCTCTTGCGCGGAATAATCGCCCGCTCCCTGTCCTGCAACCCGGCAGCGCCACCGTCGAGCGTACAGAGCGCCATGCGGTGACCATCCGACGCTGCCGCGCGTAGACTGTGATTCGTCAGTTCAAGCAGCAGCCCGTTCAGGAAGTAGCGGGGGTCGCCGTTCGCCATGGCGAACTTCGTGCGTTCCAACAGCTTGTGCATGTCGGCGCGCGGCAGCACGATGTCCACCTCAGACTCGTCGGCCGACGCTTGGTCAACCGACGCGTCGTCCGCCAGATCCCGCGTCGAGCGCTCCGTCGGGAACTCCGCGGCGGGAATGGTGGCCAATGCGAAACGGCTGCGTCCCGATCGCACAACGGCGCGATCCTGTTCCAACGCCACGCTGACATCCATGCCATCCGGCAACGACTGCCAAATGTCCGTCAGCTTGTGGGCCGGAATCGTTGTCGATCCCGCCTGTTCCACGTCTATGCCGCCCGTCAGGCGCGCAACGATCTCCACTTCCAGATCGGTCCCGCGCAACGTCAGACCGTCCTCGCCGGCCTCGACGAGGAGATTCCCCAGCACCGGTAGGGTTTGGCGCCGCTCGACAACACCCGTCGCGACCCGCAGGGGTCTTAGCAAGGTGTCTCGGCTGGTCCTAAATCGCATGGCTCACCATCCTGATCGCCGGGTCACTTGTTTCCCCCAATGGCACTTCGAGATCAATTGTTTAAGAGCCGGTAGAGGTTCTTGTAGTCCTCCGCAATGTCCGTGTCGCTCGCACGCAGTGCATCGATCCGTCGGCAGGCGTAGAGCACCGTCGTATGGTCTCGGCCGCCGAATCGGTCGCCGATCTCCGGTAGCGAGTGGTTCGTCAGCTCCTTGGCGAGTGCCATCGCAATCTGGCGCGGCCGGGCGATGGTGCGGGGACGTCGATTGGAGATCATGTCCGACTGCTTGATGTTGAAGTACTCCGCGCATGTCTTCTGGATCTTCTCGATCGTGATCCGCCGGACCTGGACAGCGAAAAGGTCACGCAAGGCGCTGTGCATGAGCTCGACGGTGACCTCCGACCGCGTCCACCGTGCGCGGTGGATGATGCGCTTCAGCGCGCCCTCGAGCTCGCGCACGCTCGAGCGGATGCGCTCGGCGATCTGGAAGGCCACTTCGTAGGGCACTTCGACGCCCTCGGCCTCGCCTTTCTTCTGCAGGATTGCGACCCGGGTCTCCAGCTCGGGCGGCACGACCTCGACCGTGAGCCCCCCCACGAATCGCGACTGCAGGCGTTCCTCGAGTCCCTCCACTTCGCGCGGATAGCGATCGCAGGTCAGGACGATCTGGTGATCGTTGGCCAGGGCGGCATTGAAGACATGGAAAAACTCCTCCTGTGCCTTGAGCTTGTCCGCAAAGAACTGGATGTCGTCGATCAGCAGCGCATCGACGGACCCGAAACGCTCCATGATCGTGTTGATCGTCCCGGTACGGATTCCGCGCACCATTTCGTTCGTGAATCCCTGCGAGGTGACGTAGATCACGTTCGAGCCACCATTGGACCGCAAGAGCTCGTTGCCCACCGCCTGCATCAGGTGCGTCTTGCCGAGGCCGACGCCGCCGTAGAGCAGCAACGGGTTGTAGGATCTGCCCGGGTTCTCCGCAGCTTGCCATGCTGCGCCCTTCGCATAGTCGTTCGACTTGCCCTCGACGAAGGCCTCGAACACGAACCCGGGATTGAGGCCCTGCGGTGGCTCCTCGCGACGCTGTGCTGGCGAACTTGCCGAGGCCTTTCGGTCATTGGGTTGTGCGCTCGCGGCGTGGCCGTCCAGGCCCTGGGAGAACCCGTCGCTCTCTTGGCTTCGACGAGGAGCAGCCAAAGGCATCCCGGGCTGGCGTTCGCGTGACCCGACGACGAGGTCGACGCCGTCAAGACGGCCGTCTTCGTCGATCTCGGCTACGAGTTCGGCAATGCGTAGCAGGTAGACGTCCTCGACGCGTTCTCGGACGTAGCGGTTGGGGGCGAGCAACTCGAGGCGGCCATCCATGGAACGGGGCTGCAAAGGCCTGATCCAGGCGTGGAACTCTTCCGCGACCAACTCCTCGTTCAACCTGCGCAAGCAGGACCACCAAATGGAATCTACCGTCGACTCACCGTTCCACCACCCCTCGTCCGCCACTGCCTTTAACGCCCCCCGTGCCCATGTGCGTGGATGCCGTTCGCCCTCAAGAAGCTTGTCAGAACGGGCACCCCAGACCCCGCGCTGACGACCTTCTGTGGGAGTCATTCTAATGTCACGATCATGCGAATCGCCACCAACTTTGGCACCGTTACGGCACTTGTGTAGCCCCGTCGAGCGATTCCGTGACAATTCAAAAAGTTAGCCTTCGAACGCCCAATCCAGGCCTGTTGATATAGCTGTCGATAACTTGTGTGCATTCGGACAACAAACCTTCACGGCCCCGGTGATCGGCGACTTTCGCGGACACTCGCCCACAGACTTTCATCCTCTTCGAAGCCTCCCCGTCCCGTTCTTTCCCACAGCCTGACGTAACGAAATTATCCATATATATCAAGGTTTTAGGATAAATACCCACGGCTGACCGGAGACTCTACGACGACGACAACACCATTTAGACTTGATCCCTTGAACTCATTGACACCCCACCGACCCACTCCTACAATCGCGCCCCTTCCAGCGCTTTACGCAAGCGCCCGGAGCACCAGTTAAGCGACATGAAAAGGACCTACCAGCCAAGCGTGATCAGGCGCAAGCGGCGACACGGCTTTCGATCGCGCATGGCGACGAAGAGCGGTCGCAAGATCTTGAGCGCTCGTCGCGCCAAGGGCCGTAAGCGTCTCACCGTTTAACGCCTCCCGTCACGAGGTGGCTAGCCATGTCTTCACGGCGACCACGGCTCTGGGCTTCAAGCCGCGCTGGAGGTCTTGCCTCCCCATCCGTTGGCGCCAGTCCCACATGAATTCCCGAAGCGGGGCCGTCGACCGCGTGCGGCGCCTTCGCAGCCATCAGAGACTGCGGAACCGGCGTGACTTCGACCGCGTTTTCCGCCATCCCACTGTACGCCTGACCCGCGGGGCGCTTCGTCTCGTCGCACGACCCAATGCCCTCGGCGTGGCCCGCCTTGGGGTCGTCGTTGGCAAGCGGATGATCAAGCAAGCGGTGGGCCGCAATCGTGCCAAACGGGTCATTCGGGAGTCCTTCAGGCTCAGTAGGGGTCTGCCGGCGATGGATATCGTTGTACGCGTCGTACAAGCCGAGCCGGTTTGCCGGCCGGACGCCGATTGGCTGTTTTCGGCCCTGGCGAGGCGGGTGCGTTGATGGTGTGGAGCGAAGGGTGAGGCTCGCTACTAATGAGGTGGCCGAGGCCTTCGGCACCGCGCTGCGCCAGACGATCAGGTCGTACCGGCGGTATGTCAGTCCGCTTCTGGGGCGTCATTGCCGCTTCTACCCGTCCTGCTCCGCGTACGCGACCCAAGCGATTGCGAAGCACGGCGTCGCTCGGGGCGGTTTGCTGGCCGTCAAGCGACTGTTGCGTTGTCACCCTTTCCATCCTGGCGGTGTGGACCATGTCCCGGACGTGACGCGGCCCACGGGTGCTCGACTGCGAGGGGCGATGCCCCCGCCCGCCGGTTCCCGGCGGGGGCGCTCCCCCGCTGAGGGCTCTTGCTTGCGAGGGGCAAACCCCTCGCGCTCCCCGGCTGAGGGCTCCTGCTTGCGAGGGGCAAGCCCCTCGCGCTCCCCGGCTGAGGGCTCCTGAGATGCTCACCACCGAGATCCAGCGCATCGTTCTTCTGATTGCCCTGGGCGTGGTCGGCTATCTGTTGCTGCAGGCATGGATGCGGGATTACGGCCAGGCCTCGGAAGAGCCGCCACCCTTGGCTTCGCCCCAGCCGATCGCCGACGAGCCTGTCGCCGAACGCTCGGACGACCTCCCGTCGTCGTCAACGCCAGGGGACGTTCCGGGGGACGATCTGGCGGTGCCGTCCAGCCGGGGAATCCCCGAGCCAACGGTCACGGTCGCGGATGAGCGCCTAGTCCGCGTCCATACGCCAACACTCGACCTCGCGATTGACCTCCTCGGTGGGGACATTGTCGAGTTGCGGCTGCCCAAGTACCCAGCCGTGATCGACGAGGATCGTCCGGTGCAGTTGCTTGAGCGGTCGCGGGGTCATACCTACATCGCGCAGAGCGGCCTGATCGGACGGGATGGTCGCGACAGACAGGACACGCGTCCGCTCTACAGCGCGGGTGCCCACGACTACACCCTCGACGACGGCGGCGGCGCATTGACGGTGGCCCTCACGCACTACGCGGAGGGGGTCACGGTGGTGAAACGCTTCCTGCTCGAACCCGATGACTACCTCGTCACGGTCGAGTACGACATCGACAACGCCGGCACAACCGAGTACCGGGGTCAGCTCTTCGCGCAACTGAAGCGCGACAACACGCGTCCCGACGCCTCGGGGACGTTCATGGGGCCGCGGCCTTACGTGGGCGCCGCCTTTACCACGCCCGAGTCTCGTTACGAGAAGGTGGACTTCGAGGACTTGGATGAAGGGCAGTTTCGCATAGCCGTGGCCGGCGGCTGGGCTGCGGTCTTACAGCACTACTTCCTCACAGCGTGGGTGGGGGCCGCGGAAGAAGTGAACGCTTACTACGGTCGTCGTTTGGCGGACGGCAACTACGCCGTCGGTTTCATAGCGCCGGAGATCGTCGTGCCGCCCGGCCGCAGCGAGACTGTCGCGGCCCGGTTCTATGCGGGGCCGAAGATCCAGAAGCGCCTTGAGGCGATCGCACCGAACCTGAACCTCACCGTCGACTACGGCTTCCTATGGTGGCTGTCGGTCCCGCTCTTCTACGTGCTCGATGCGATTCACTCGGTGGTGCTGAATTGGGGCATCGCCATCATCCTGCTCACCTTGGCCGTCAAGATCCTGCTCTTTCCCTTGGCATCCGTTGGCTTCCGCTCGATGGCGAAGATGAAACAGGTGATGCCGCAGATGAAGCGCCTGCAGGA
>JAPOYV010000049.1 GCA_026706385.1 Gammaproteobacteria bacterium | reverse complement strand
GCCCTGGCTCGGCCGCGCCATGGCGCGCATGCCGATCTTCGAACCGGCCGGCATCCGGCGTATCGTCAACGGGGCCATCTCGCACAGCCCCGACGGACTGCCCATGCTCGGCCCGGTGGCCGGGCTCAAGAACTTCTGGCTCTGCTGCGGCTCGTCATTCGGCATTGCCCAGGGCGCCGGCAGCGGCAAGTACCTGGCCCAGTGGATGCTCCACGGCGATTCCGAAATCAACATGACCGGCTTCGATCCCCGCCGCTTCGGCGTCTTCGCCGACGCGGACTACATGGGGGCCAGGGGTCGCCAGGATTACAGCAGAACCTACGCCACGCCGTTCCCCGGGGAAGAACTGCCAGCGGCCCGTCGATGCCGGAGCAGCCCCTTGTACGAAAAGCTGAAGGCGCAAGGCTGCGTCTACACCGAGGCCTTTGGCTGGGAGCGCCCCAAGTGGTTCTCGCCGGACGGTCGCGACGAGCACTACAGCTTCCGCCACAGCAACGTCTTCGAACTGGTGCGCGAAGAGTGCCTCGCGGTGCGCGAGCGGGTCGGGATCCTGGATCTTTCCGGATTCGCGAAGTACGACGTGACGGGCCCCGATGCGCGGGCCATGCTCGATCGGCTGTGCGCCAACCGGGTACCCAAGCGCGGGCGGATCGCGCTGACCCATGTGCTGTCCGAGGGCGGGCGCATCGGCGCGGAAATGACGATCACGAGCCTCGACGACGAGGCTTTCTACGTGCTTTCGGCCGCCGGCGCCGAATTGCGCGACCTCGACCACCTTGAGCAGGGCCAGCACTCGGGCGAAGACGTGCGTATCGACAACGTGACGGACCGGCGCGGCGTGCTGGTCCTGGCGGGGCCCCGAGCCCGGGATGTGCTGGGTCGGCTCACGGATGCGCCGCTGGACAACAGCGCCTTCCGCTGGCTGACGGCCAAGGAGATCGACATCGCCGGTAGGCCGGTGCGGGCGCTGCGGGTGAACTACGTGGGCGAACTCGGCTGGGAACTGCACCCGGCGATGGAGCACATGGAGGCGCTCTACGACGCCCTCAAGGAAGCCGGCGCGGCATCCGGCATCCGCGATTTCGGCCTCTACGCCGTCAACAGCTTGAGGATGGAAAAGGCCTACCGCAGTTGGGGCGCCGAACTGACCAACGAAGTCACCCTTATCGACGCCGCGATGGACCGCTTCATCAAGTTCGACAAGGGCGACTTCGTCGGCCGGGAAGCGACCCTGGCACAGCGCGACCGCACATTGCAGCTCGTCTATTTCAGCCTCGACGCGGGTGATGCCGATGTTGCGGGCGGCGAGCCGATCTTCGCGGGCGATGAGTGCGTGGGTGTGACCACGACCGGCGGCTACGGCCACTTCGTACGTCAGAGCCTGGGCTTCGGCTACGTTCCGCCATCGCTTGCGAACCCGGGTACGGCGTTGACGGTCGACGTGCTGGGCCAGCGGCGGTCCATGACGCTCCACCACGACCCGGTCTACGATCCGGCCAACCTCCGACTGCGCGCCTGACGATGACGACCGAGCGCCCTGACGACCTGCCGCGTCGCGCCAGCGTGATCGTGATCGGCGGCGGCGTCATCGGCTGCTCGGTCGCCTATCACCTGGCGCGAGCCGGGGTCTCGGACGTAACGTTGCTGGAGCGCAGGCAGCTCACGTCCGGGACCACTTGGCACGCGGCGGGGCTGGTGGGCCAGCTTCGCACGTCCATCAACATGACGGAACTTGCGCGCTACACCAGCGAACTCTACCTGCGCCTGGAGGCCGAGACCGGCCAGGCCACCGGCTACCGGCGTTGCGGCTCCATTTCCATCGCCACCACCGAGGAGCGTTTCGAGGAACTCAAGCGCAGCGCCTCGATGGCCAAGGTGTTTGGGCTCGAAGTGAACGTGGTCACGCCCGGAGACATCGCGGTCCGGGTTCCGCTCCTGCACACCGCCGACGTGCTCGGCGGCATCCACATTCCGTCCGACGGCTACGCCAATGCGGTGGACGTCACCAACGCGCTGGCCCGGGGCGCCCGCGCCGCCGGCGCGCGGATCTTCGAGAACCTCGCCGTCACGACCATCCGAACGGCAGGAGGAAGCGCGACCGGCGTGACCACGGAACGCGGCGACATCGAAGCCGACTGCGTGGTGCTGTGCACCGGCATGTGGACCCGGGAACTCGCCGCCACGATCGGGGTGAACGTGCCGCTGCATGCCTGCGAGCACTACTACGCCCTGTTCGAGTCGGTCGCCGGCCTCAACCAGGACTTCCCGGTCGTGCGCGACTACGACGCCTACACGTACTACAAGCACGACGCGGGCCGGCTCCTGGTCGGCGCGTTCGAACCCCACGCCCGCCCCTGGGGCATGGAAGGCATCCCCGAGGACTTCAGCTTCGACGAGATCGCCGGCAGCTTGGAGCACTTCGAGCCGGTCCTCGAGCAGGCCATGGTGCGCGTCCCGGCGCTGGAGTCGGCGGGCCTCTCGACGTTCTTCTGCGGGCCGGAGAGTTTTACGCCGGATGTCCGCTACCACCTCGGCCGGGCGCCGGAACTCGACAACTGTTTCGTGGCGGCAGGACTCAACTCGATCGGCCTGCAATCCGCGGGCGGCATAGGCCGGGTGATCACGGAGTGGATTCGCCTCGGCCACCCGCCGTCGGACCTATGGGAGGTGGATGTGCGCCGCAACCACCCCTTCCAGCGCAACCGCAAGTACCTGCGCGAACGGGTCGCGGAAAGCCTCGGCCTGCTGTACGCCACGCACTATCCCTATCGGCAATACGACACCGCCCGGGGCGTCCGCAAGTCGCCGCTCCACGACCGCCTGCAATCCATCGGGGCGTGCCACGGCGAGGTCGCGGGCTGGGAGCGGCCCAATTGGTACGCACCAGAACCGAGCCAAGCCCGTTACGAGTACAGCTATGGACGACAAAACTGGTTCGAGCATTCCGCCGCGGAACACCGAGCGGTGCGCGAGCGGGTGGGGCTGTTCGACCTGTCCTCGTTCGGTAAATTCCGGTTCCAAGGGCCTGACGCCGCCCGCGTGCTGAACACCATCTGCGCCAACGATGTCGACGTGCGCCCCGGCCGCATCGTCTACACCCAGTGGCTGAACGACCGCGGGGGCATCGAAGCGGATCTCACTGTCACGCGCCTCGCCGAAGACGACTACCTCATCGTCACCGCCGCCGCTACGGAAGTGCGGGACTTCCACTGGCTGCAAACGCACATTCCGGACGACGCCCGTTGCGTGCTGACCAACGTGACGTCGGCCATGGGCGTGATCTCGATCATGGGGCCCAGCGCACGGGCGTTGCTGCAGTCCCTGACCCCGGACGACCTCTCGCACGAGGCCTTCCGCTTCGCTCGCAGCCGGGAGATCGAGCTCGGCTACGCCTGCGTGCGCGCCTCCCGGATCACCTACGTCGGCGAACTTGGCTGGGAGCTCTACACCCCCACCGAGTTCACGGTGAGCGTCTACGACACGATCGTCGCCGCCGGCGAACCCTTCGGCCTGGCCCACGCCGGCTACCACGCACTCGATTCGCTGCGCATCGAGAAGGCCTATCGCCACTGGGGCCACGACATCACCGACGAGGACACCGCGCTGGAGGCGGGCCTCGACTTCGCCGTCAAGTTCGACAAGCCGGGCGGCTTCATCGGACGCGAGGCGCTGCTCAAGGACCGGGAGGCCGGGCCGACCAAGCACCTCCTGCAGTTCCGGCTGACGGACCCGGAGCCGCTGCTCTACCACAACGAACCGATCTGGCACGACGACATCCTGGTCGGCTACGTCACCTCCGGCGCCTACGGCCACACCCTCGGCGGTGCCATCGGCCTCGGCTACGTCGACACGGCCAAGGCCCCGGAGCCGTCCGAGGGGGGCTTCAGCATCGAGGTGGCCGGGGAACGCATCCCTGCGGAGGTATCGTCGCGGCCGATGTACGATCCGGGGAACAGACGCATCCGGCGCTGATGACGGGCTAGGGGCGATTGACCGCCCGGGCCATTCAGAAGCGCCTCGTCGCGAGACGCGGTGGATCAGCCGTGCGCGGACTTCAGGTCGTCCAGGCTTTCGTAGTCGGTGAGGTCCTGACGTTCATAGGCTTGCCGCAACGCCTCGCACGTTTCGGCGATTGGGATCTTCAGCGCAAACGGCAGGCCGTGCTGAAGGGTGACGTACGTGTAGGACAGCCGGATCGCATCGGTCGCGGAGAGCCCAAGACGCGAGAACACGGCTTCGGCTCCACGCTTGAGGCCTAGTTCGACACGGGCGCGGATGATGGCGGTCTTGGCGATGGGCTCTCTCCCTTCGCGTCACCATACCACTGCGCGCGCCCGCGCAACTGCCGCACAAACTTGGGGCGCGAACTCACGGCCAGCAGTCGCATACCAGCGGAGGTCTCGTCACGACCGATGTACGATCCGGGAATACCTCATCCGGCGCCGATGGAGGCTCTGCCGCCGTCAACGCCGAAGCCGAGTTGGAGATCCGGAAAGCGGAGAAACGCATGAGTGCCCTGGACACGCTGCGTGCGGAAGCCATCAAACCCCTGGAGACGGCCCACACCCTGCCGTTCGCCGCGTACACGGACGAATCCGTATACGCCGAGGAGGTGAGGAAGGTTTTTTACAACGAGTGGGTCTTCGTCTGTCAGGAGCCGGAACTGGCCATGCCCGGGGACTATTTCGCCATGACGCTTGCCGGCGAACCCATCTGCGTGATTCGGGGTCATGATCGAAAGCTGCGGGCCCTCTCGAATACCTGTCGACATCGTGCCACGCCGTTGCTCGACGAGGGATTCGGGACCGTCGACAGATACGTGACCTGTCCGTACCACGCCTGGTCGTACGATTTGGACGGTGAACTGAAGGCCATCCCCTACAACAAGCTGATCGCGGTGGATCGGGAGCGGCATCGTTTGCCGCAGTTTCACTGCGATACGTGGGGCGGTCTGGTGTTCGTACATCTCGGGGCCAAACCGCGGCCGCTCGGCGAGCGGTTCGCGCGCATGTCGGACTACCTCGGCGCGTTCGAGATGGACAGTTTCGACACGGCTGGCAGCGACGAGCCCGAGTATTGGAACGCCAACTGGAAGCTGGTGCTCGAGAACGCCATGGAGAGCTACCACCTGTTCAAGGTGCACGCTGCGACGCTTGAGCGCGTCTCGCCGACCCAAGGAGCCTACTATCTGGCCGGCAACTCCGAGTGGTCCCTGACCGGCGGTACGACCACCTACGGGAAGAAGGCCATTGACCGGCGCTACGTGCTGCTATCCATGGCGCCTTCGTTCGTGGGCATTCTGACGACGGGCAGCTTGGGTTGGCTGTCCGCCCATCCGGTAAACCCAACGCGAACGATGATTCGCTCTGGCGCCATTAGCACGAAGATGGCGGCCCGGCGCACCGGCGCAGCGGACCAGTTCACCAAGGCGTTCTTCGAAGAGGACAGACTGATCTGCGAGCGCGTCCAACGCGGCATGAGTGCTGTCAAGGGGCGTGGCGGCAAGCTGGTCGACATGGACCGAGTGGTGACCGACTTCCACCAGTTCCTCGCGACGCGGCTGTTCGATCTACCGCCGACGGGCTTCTACGAGGCGCCCGGCATGCACGGCGAGTCTCAGTCGACGCTATCCGCCACGGGTCTCAATCGCTCTTGAAGACGTCGACCGCGAGCGCCACCTCATCGCCTAGCCATGTGGCGAGGGACGTGTGCTCCTCCAGTGCATCGTCCGTCAACGGGTGGACGAGGATGTCGAGTTCGCCCCGATGTTCGTCGAGCCACGGAATCAGTCGATCGAACTCGTCGGCGTCGAAGGTGAGCTGGCAACTCCATCTGGGGTGGGGGCCGACGAGGCGGCGATGGAAGCGGCCAAGCCCGACATGGCAGTTCCGCCAGGCGTTGATGCACAGGTCCCGCGCCACCGCCTCGGTGGCCTCGTCGAAGTAGACGTGCGCGTGGTAGCGCTCGTGTGAGTTGACGGGCCGGTTTGGCATCGCCGGGCTCCTATTGGCGAGCCATGGCTGCGCGGGCTTGCCGCTGTGATTCGTCGCTTCTGTCCCGTTCGGTCGGCCGCTTGGCAAGTTCGAACGTCACTCTCCTGATCTTCCCGGGATAGGCGAAGGGCGGCTGGTAGTCCCGGTTGACCGGCGCGATCGCCCTTCCCAAGTCCATGCCGGTACTCGACAGCATGCCGAGCAGGAGCGGAATCTCACCGTCCGCCACGACATCGCTGTCGACGAGCAGTCGCACCGCGGCCCGGCGCGCCGCCAGCCGTTCGACTTGAACCGCGACCACGTGCTCGCCGCCGGCGAGCACGGTCGGGGCCGCGACTTTCGTGTGCGCATGGAAGCAGTTGTAGTCGAAGTGCAATCGGCCACCGAGGATGTAGAGGGCGAATCCGGAGTTGATCGTTCCACGGTTGACCAGCGCGCCGTCGCCGCCCGATTGCGGATGCAGGAGTTCGACTTGCGTCGTCCAGCCACGTGCGGCCGAGGGGCACGCGTCCGACACGATGTGGGAGACGGGCGGGTAGTACACGAACAGGTCGCGCGCGGTCGGCCGGCCCGGCCGCCGCGACGCCCGGAACGTCTGCGCGGCAGGGCGGTCGTCCAGCGGCAAGACGCCGTGCATCTCCGCTTGCTGCCACCAGAGTTCGATCATCGCCCGCAAGCGCTCCGGCTGTTCTTCGGCGAGGTCGTTGGTTTCGGAGAAATCCTCGTCGAGGTGGTAGAGCTCCCACTTGTCGTCATCGTCCCAGGACGTACCCGACACGTGCCGCACCACGGCCTTCCAGCCGTCCTTCCAGATCCCGCGATGCCCGAGCATCTCGAAGTACTGGACGCTTCGCGCCGGCTTTGCGTCGGCGGAGGACAGCGTCGGGGCGAGCGAGGCGCCGTGCAGCGGCATCTGCGCCACGCCGTTGTGCTCCGTAGGCGCCTCGGTGCCGGTGAGCTCGAGAATCGTCGGCATGATGTCGATCGCGTGACAGAAGGAACGGCGGATTTCCCCGACCCCCTCCAACGTACTTTCCATGCGAGGGGTTCCCCCTCGCGCACCCCGGCTGAGGGCTCTCGGCCAGTGGATGACCAGCGGGTCGCGCACACCGCCGCCGTGGGTGTTCTGCTTGTACCACTTGAGCGGCGTGTTGCCGACCTGCGACCAGCCCCAGGG
>JAPOYV010000126.1 GCA_026706385.1 Gammaproteobacteria bacterium | reverse complement strand
GCGCCTGGTCGCGGCGGACGGCGCGCTGCTCCTGCGCGCGCGCGACGGCCGGCCCGACGTCGCGCTGACCCGCGACAACGAGACCATGGTGCTCGGCACGGTGGTGTTCGTGGGCAACGCCGTGTGAACGCAGCGTTCCGCGCGGACGCGCCAAACGCGCGGCGCTGGTGCCGGTTTCTTGCCGGGTGCTATTCTCTCGGCGATCGGGGCCGCCGTGGGGCGGTGGATCGGGAGCCATTCCGATCAGACCGGGAACCGGACAGCGGGTTGGAATCCGGCGCGGGCGCGGCCTGCCACAGTTCGTTGCGGCCGACGTCCAGATACCGACGCAGTGCGCGAGTATCGAGAGCGGCTCGGACCTGTGGATTCATGGCAGTCTGGGCCGGGTTGGCTTTGGAGGCGTTGTCGAGCGAAACGTGAGACCTGGAGGGCAGAAGCCGATGCGCTCGCCGCGGTGGACGACCGGGCGAAGCGCCGAAGCCTGGCCGAGGCGGTCGGTCGTGACGGCTAGATACTGCTGCGGGACCGGGTGGGCGCCGTGGCGGGCGTAGACCACCTGACGGTCGTGGCGCCGTCGTGCGAGTCGGGTGTGCGGACGTTTGAGGCGCTGACGGGCGTGCGTGCGGTCGCGGGCGGCCGGCATACGGTCAACGGGACGGCCAACATGCTGCTGTCGCTCGGGCAGCGCTGCTTCCTGGAAATCATGTTTCCGGACCCCGAGGGACCGCCGGCGGGGTCGCTCGGCGCCCGACTGGCGGAGCTGTCGGCGCCGACGTTGGCCAATTACCTGGTGGCGACGGAGGACATGGACGGGCTCGTGCGGGCGGCGGCGGCGTTGGGGCTGGCGATCGATCCGGACTTCACGACGGGCCGGCGTACGCCGGCCGGCGACAGCCTGTCCTGGCGCATCGGCGTGGTCGCCGGACACGGCTTCGGGGCGGTGGTGCCGCACTTCATCGAGTGGGGAAGAACGCCGCATCCGGGCGGCTCGAGCCCCGGCGGCTGCACGCTGCGGAGCGTGCGGGCGTTTACGCCCGAGGTGGCGGCGCTGTCGCGGATACACGCCGGACTCGGGATCGACGTGCCGGTGGCGTCCGGGCCGAGGCACGGCCTCGAGGCGGTGCTCGGCACGCCGAACGGGCGACTGACGCTGCGCAGGAGCGAGCGAGTCGGCGGATGAGCCGGACGGATCTGCAATGGGCAATGGACGCGTCGCCCTACGTGCGGCACGCCGGCATCCGGGTGGTGGAGTTCGACGGCGTCGGGCGGCTCGCAGTGGAGATGCCGTTGGTGGAGGCGTGGGAGCGGCGGCGTACTGGCGGCGATCGCCCGCGGGACGTTCCGGACCGGAGGGTCCGCGGATCGCGCCACGTCGATGGGGGGAGCGGCACCCGCTAGCTCCGCGAAGCGGGTAATCCAAGACTGACCCTCGCATCGGCGTGTTTCTCAAGTGGACCGATGGTCTAGGAGTTCCAACGTGCGTGCGGCGCCGACGCCGATGCAACGTCGGCTGTGCGGGAGCCGGTTTCGCAGCGCGGGTTGCGGCACCTGCCGCTGGCGTGTAGGGTTTTTTGGGCAGGTCGTCCGTCCGGATGTCGGGTTCGGAGGTGGGCGGCCGGGGCGTTGGTTTCGGAAAGCAGGTTTGTTGTGCAGAGTCGTGAAGCACGGTCGTGCCTGAAAGAGCGCGCAAGTCATGCGTCTTTGGCGAACGATTGCCGGGCTCACCACCCGGCGGTGCCAACGTCGCGCAGCGCGGAGGCGGGCGCGCTCGGGGACCGCGCAGTGCGGTCCGGCACTGCCCGCAATGGCGGCCGGCCGCCGACGACGGGAGGCCGGGCTAGGGCCGTTGGGCTTCGCGGAGCGGCGGCCGGCGTGGCCTTCGGCCTGGCGGCGTTGGCGCAGGGGGCGGATGCGCCCGAGGTGGCGCTGCGGTTCGAGGGGGACGGCGAGTACCGGCTGCAGGCCTGGTTGGAGCCTGCCGCCGAACCTCGCAGAAAGAAACGCGAGGGGATGAGGTACTTCGGAGTGCTGCGTGTGAGCGGCGAAGGAGGCTCGACGGCCCAGTTCGCGATCGAGGCGCAGCCGGATGCGGGTTCGTCGCAGCTCTGCATGCGGGAAACGTGCGCGGACGTGGGCATCGCGGTGGAGGACGGCCATTTGTACGTGCCGGCGGCCGGGCTGAGGGCGGCCGGCGAGCCTACGATCTGGCTGCCCACCGACGAGTTCACGACGCACCGGGCGGAGGCGTCCGCGCGTTTGCCCTCGGGTCTGAAGATCCACCGCGACGTGCTGGTCCGGCCGCACTTGGCGGTCGCCGACTGCAGCGACTTTCCCGCGGCGGACGCCGACCGCTGGACGTGTCTCTTCGGCAGCGAGCTGCTGCCCACGATGGACGCGACGGCGGACGATGCGGCGCTGGTGGCGGCGCTGCCAGAGACGTTGGTGCAGCCGAAGGCGAACTACGACCTGGTGTTCGCGGAGGAGTTCGACGCGGTGGCGGGAGCGGAGGGGCAGTGTCCGGGCGGGTTTCCGCGGCTCGACGCCGTGCTCGACGGGCGGGTTTGGAACCACCTGCCGGCGTGCGACAAGATCGGCTCGCAAGGCGAGCCCGTACAGACGGTGCGGGACGGCCACTACGAGTTCACGGCGATTTCAGGCGTCGACACGTGGGCCATCCGGACGCTCGGCAAAGTGGCGTTCAAGTACGGCTACCTGGAGTTGAAGTACACGGTGGATCTCCGCCGACCGGATGGGTACACGAACCTGGCGGTCGTGCTCGGGCGCGGCGACGAACAAAAAAGGGGCGGTCCCTCGGCGAACCATGGGCGCTTCGGCGTCGAGGTCGACGACTACGAGTCGTTGCTCAGGTACACCTGGATCGAGGTGGATCTGGTCGAGTGGGTTGGCACTTACGGAAAGTCGATCTGGCACCAGTACGTGAACTGGTTTCCCTGGGTGTACCGGGAGGAGGTCATGCCGGTCTGGAGCAGCAAGGCGTTCCGACTGTGCACGGGCAAGCAGCGTTGGTACGAACGGGAGTTCATCCCGTCAGGCTGCGGCTCCGGGACGACGATGACCGTGACGCTCGGGGTGGAGTGGACGCCGCGGGGGTGGCGCACGCAGTACCGGGTCCACGAGCTGCACGACGCGATGCGCGTTCTGCGGCGGTCCAACATCCAGGTGAGCCACGCGCCGGTCGACGAGAGAAACGGGGACGAGGTCACCTGGGGAACCCGAACCGAGTTCCGCGGCGCGGGACGCGACCGCTACTTCGAACTGCTGGTCGACGGTGACGAGGACAGCGTGCTGGAGCAGGTCGGGGTGAGTCACCTGCCGCTGAGCCTTGGGATCGATGGCTGGGGATGGCCCAACAACCCGGACGTCAGGCAGCGGATGCGGCTCGACTACGTGCGCGTGTTCCAGCCGCGCAACCGCTACGCGGACATGGAACCGGTGTACCAGTGAAGGGTCCTATCGGGATGCCTCCCCGGCAGGCCGCGCGTTGAAGCGCGGGCGCGGCGAGGGCGTGCGGCTCGCGATCTTGCGGCTAGCCGCCGTGTGGGCGCTGGCCGGCGCAGCGCCGGCCGACGCCGTGGAGGGTTTCGACCTCGATTGTCCGGGCACGGCGGTGGAGGGCGGCAGGATCGTCTGCACGTTGACGAACACGGGCGACGCCGAGGCCGCATGGCCCGTTGTGGGGATCCTGCATCTGGGCAGCGACGCCGCCCGGGCGCTGGTCCGCGGGTCGCCATTGGACGTGCAGCTGGCGGCGCCGGACCCGGCCGCCGACATCGAGGGCGGCGTGGTCTGGATCGGCCCGACGCTGGTGGGCTGGTCGCGTTTCGACTGGCCCGGCGTAGCCGCGGCGCAGAGCACGCGTCAGGTCCATATCGATGTCATGGACGACGACCGCTACGAGGGCGAGGAGACGTTCTACGTGGCGCTTGCGCCGAGCGGACGGCGCGGACCGGGGGCGCTGTTCCTGGCGCGGCAGGCGGTGGTCGTGGCGGAGAGCGACACCAGAAGCGTGGACACATGGCTGCAGGAGGTCGCGTTCGCGACGTCGAACGGGGTGCGCCCGGAGTGGAGCTTTGCGCCGGCGGCGGATACGCAGTCCCGGATGTCCGTGGCCTACCGCGATGTGGGTGTGACGGTGACGGCGACGCCGGGGGATGCGCGCGCCAGCCTGGCCGTGAACGGGGTCGACGTGCCGGGTGGGCGAGAGAGCCCGCTGCTGCCGCTGGCGGCGGGCGCGGTGACCCCGGTGTCGGTGACCGTGACGGCCGAGGACGGCACGGCGAAGACGTACCGGTTCGAGGTGCTGCGCGCTGCGCGCCCGGACGCCGTGGTAGTGCGGCAGGACGGCTTCGAGCTGACATGCCCGTCGACCGTGCAGCCGGGTGCGGCATTGGCGTGCACCCTGGTCAACGTCGGGCGAAGCACCGGGGCGTGGCCGGTAGCGGCGATCCTGCACAGTTCCGACGACGGCGCCGAACGGGCCCTGGTGGCGGGGGATCCGCTGCTGCCGGCGGCGAGCGACTCGTTTGCGGTGGTGGCGACGATCGGCGACGCGCAGCAACCTGCGCGGGAGAACTACCACTACGGGTACGGCGAGCTGTTCTCGGGAGGCTCGCGGTCGCTGCGGGTCACCTACGGGTACCAGAGCTTCGACTGGACGGGCGATGCCTCGCCCGGAGGGTCGCGTTCGGTGACGATAGAGACCGGGGCGATCGGTGCGCGCCCCCGGGCCGTGTTCCATGTCGCCCTCGCCGCGAGCGGCGACTCCGGGCTCGGTCGGCTTGTGCGCAACCGGGCGCCGGTGGTTGTGACGTCGCCGAGCCGGGAGGCGACCGGCGCACCTTCGGTGTCGGGCATCGCGCGTGTGGGCGAGGTGCTAACTGCGGGACCGGGGACAATTGCCGACGAGGACGGCCTGAGCCGGGCCGCGGCGGGCGAAGCAGGGTTCGCGTTCGCCTGGCAGTGGGCGAGGACGGCGGACGGCGCGGCCGCGGACATCGACGGCGCGACGGCCGCGACGTACGTGATCGGTGCCGACGACGTGGGGGCGGCGCTGAGAGTGCGGGCGGAGTTCCGGGACGACGACGGCAACGCGGAGCGCCGCGCGAGCGCGGCGACTGCGCCGGTGCAGCCGCGGGCGCCGGTGTCCGTCGGGCAGGTCACCGGCGTGACCGTGGTCGGTGCTGTGGAAAGTCTGGTGGTGGGTTGGGAGGAGGTTGACCACGCTGAGGGGTACCGCGTGGCGTGGCGATCCGGCGCGCTCGCTTACGGCGGCGACCGCGAGGCCGCCGTGGCGGCGACGACGTACGTCATCCGGGATCTCGAGGCCGGGACTGCGTATGGGGTGCGCGTCGTGGCGACGGCGGATGGGGTGGATGGATTGCCGTCGGAGGAGGCGGGAGGGACCCCGCTCGCGTCCGACGACGCGACGCTCGCGGCGCTGGCCTTGTCGGACGTGGCCCTGGCGTTCGACCCGGCCGTCGAGAGGTATGCGGCGAGCGTGGCGCACGGGGTGGCGGCGACGACCGTGGCCGCGACGACGAGCCACGACGACGCAACGGTGGCGCTGACACCCGGAGACGCGGACGGGAGTGCCGAGGGTCACCAGGTGGCGCTGGCCGAAGGGGCGACGACCACCGTCCGGGCGACGGTGACGGCGGCGGACCGCGAGGCGCGGACGACGTACGAGGTGGCCGTTGTGCGAGCGCCGTCGGACGACGCGGCGTTGTCCGCCTTGGCCCTGTCCGACGTGGAACTCGGCGGCTTCGACGCGGAGACGACGTCGTACGCGGCGGACGTCGCGTTCTCGACGGAGACGACCACGGTTGCGGCGACGGCGGAGCATCCCGACGCGACCGTGGCGGTGGAGCCCGGAGACGCGGACCCGGACGCGGCCGGTCATCAGGTCGCGCTCGCGGAGGGCGCGACGACGATGGTCAGGGTGACGGTCACGGCCGCGGACGGCCGGACGCGGAGAACCTATGCGGTGGCCGTGACGCGATCCCCGTCGGATGACGCGACGCTGTCCGCCTTGGCCCTGTCCGACGTGGAACTCGGCGGGTTCGACGCGGAGACGACGTCGTACGCGGCGGACGTCGCGTTCTCGACGGAGACGACCACGGTTGCGGCGCCGGCGGAGCATCCCGACGCGACCGTGGCGGTGGAGCCTGGAGACGCGGATCCGGTCGCGGCGGGGCACCAGGTGGCGCTCGCGGACGGCGCGACCACGATCGTGAGGGCGACGGTGACGGCCCCGGACGGCCGGACACGGAGAACCTACGAGGTGGCGGTGACGCGTGCCCCGTCGGACGATGCGGCGTTGGGCACGCTGGACCTTTCGGATGTGGAAATCGCGTTCGATGCCGGGACGACCGCGTACGCGGCAGAGGTGCCGTTTTCGATCGAGAGGACCACCGTGGCGGCGACGACCCGGCATCCCGGGGCAGAGGTCGCCCTGGCGCCCGCGGACGCGGACGGGGCTACGAGCGGCCATCAGGTAGCACTTGAGGCGGGGGCGTCGACGGCCGTCCGGGTGACCGTGACGGCCGCGGACGGGGTGACGACGCGGCGGTACGCCGTGGATGTGAGTCGGTTGGCGACGCCGTCGAACGACGCGACGCTTTCGGCGCTGACCCTGTCCGACGTCGACATCGGCGTGTTCGAGCGCGGAACGACGAGCTACGTTGGAACGGCGAGGACCGGCACGACGTCGACAATGGTCAAGGCGCTGCCGACCCATTCGCATGCGACGGTGGTGATTGAGGACGCGATCGGACGTACGGCCGGCACGGGCCGGCGTTCGTGGCTGAAGGTCGGGGAGAACGAGATCGCGGTGACGGTGACGGCCGAGGATGGAACGTCGACGCGCCGCTACGTGGTCAGGGTGACCCACGGGGGAGTGGTGCGGTTGCGGGAGAGGGAGATCGAGCTGGGCGATGCCGTGGCGGAGCCGATGGCGCTGTGGTCGGACGGCTCGACGCTATGGGTCGCGGGACGGCTGGATCGGGTGTACGCCTACCGGCTGGCGGACGGGACCCGGCAGCCGGAACGCGACCAGGAGGTGGCGTCGACGGCGGCGCCGAACGGACTTTGGTCGGACGGCGAGACGCTGTGGGTGGCGGACTACTACGGCGGAGTGCAGGCGTACGGCCTCGCGGACGGGACGCGGCTGTCGGAGCGGGACGTGGCGGCGCCGGAGGCGGGGTCTCCGACCGGGCTGTGGTCGGACGGCGAGACGCTGTGGGTGCTGGACAACGTCACGCGCACGGCGTACGCGTACGGTCTGGCGGATGGCGCGCGGCTGGCGGATTCGGACTTCCGGCTGGCGATGGAGTCGGGGTGGCCGATGGGGCTGTGGTCGGACGGCGACACCGTGGTGTCGTCGTGGATGAACCGCGGCGCGGTGCTGGCGTTCGCGCTCGACGGCGGCGGGAGCCGGGCGGACTACAGAGTGGAGACAGGGACGTCCGGCAACGACGCCCCGACGGGCGTGTGGTCGGACGGCGGGACGCTCTACGTGGCGGACGAGGGGGACGGCCGGGTGTACGCCTACGCGTGGGCCGGGAAGCCCGCGGGTCTGTCGGGGCGGTTTGAGGAGATTCCGGAGCGGCACGGGGGCGCCGGAACGAGCTTCGCCGCGCTGGTCGCGTTCAGCGCGCCCGTGGTGATCGGGGGCGGAGATTTCGCCCGCTCGGCGGCAGCGTCCAACGCGACGGTGACGGGCGCTCGCGACGTCGATGGCGGCGGCGAGCTGTTCGAGATCGACGTGGCGCCGGATTCGGATGCGCCCGTAACGCTCGCGATCGCGGCGGAACGGGCGTGCGAGGAGGCGGGGGCCGTCTGCACGACGGACGGCGGCCGGCTTGCGAGGGGCATTGAGAGGACCGTGGCGGGTCCGCTCTCGTCCGACGCGACGCTGTCGTCGCTGAGCCTGACGGATGTCGACTTCGGGACCTTCGATGCGGCCAAGACGGCGTACGCCGCCGATGTGGCGTATTCGGTGGACTCGACGGAGGTGTCGGCCGCGGCCAACGACGTGGATGCTGCCGTGGAGTTGGATCCGGCGGACGCGGATGGCGATGCCGCCGGCCACCAGGTGGCCCTCGCCCCCGGAGTGAAGACGGACGTGACGGCGACGGTGACCGCGGCCGACGGCGAGACCACGGCGACCTACACGGTGGCGGTGAGGCGCGCGGCGTCGGACGACGCTGCGCTGGCATCGCTCGCGCTCTCGAACGTCGACTTCGGCAGGTTCGATCCCGATACGGTGACGTACGTGGCGTCGGTCGCCTACGCGGTGGGGCGAACCACCGTGTCGGCGACGGCCAGGGACGCCGAGGCGACCGTGGCGATCTCCCCGGCGGACGCGGACCCGAACGCGGCGGGCCACCAGGTGGCGCTGGCCGCGGGATCCACGACGGCCGTTGCGGTGACGGTGACGGCGGCCGACGGCGAGGCGACGGAGACCTACGCGGTGGCGGTGACGCGGGCGTCGGCGGCGGACGCGACGCTGTCGTCGCTGAGCCTCTCGGGCGTGGACTTCGGCGTGTTCGACGCGGCGACGACGGACTACGCCGCGCGCGTGGAACACGCGGTGGAGTCGACCACCGTGGCGGCGACGCCGACGGACCCGGACGCAACGGTGTCGATCGGTCCGACGGACGCGGATCCGAACACGGCGGGGCATCAGGTGTCGCTGGCGGCGGGATCGACCACGACCGTTGCGGTGGCGGTGACGGCGGCCGACGGCCAGGCGACGGAGACGTACGCGGTGGCGGTGGCGCGGGCCTCTTCGGCCGACGCGACGCTGTCGTCGCTGAGTCTGTCGGGCGTGGACTTCGGCGTGTTCGACCCGTCGACGACGGACTATGCGGCGAGCGTGGGACACGCGGTGGAGTCGACCACGGTGACGGCGACGGCGACCGACGCCGAGGCGACGGTGTCGATCGCCCCGGCGGACGCGGACGCGGTCGCGGCGGGCCACCAGGTGTCGCTGGCGGCGGAGTCGGAGACGCGGGTGGCGGTGACGGTGACGGCGGCGGACGGCGGGGCGACGGAGACGTACGCGGTGGCGGTGACGCGCCCGGCGGCGCCGTCGGCGGACGCGACGCTGTCGTCGCTGGCGCTGACGGGGGTGGACATCGGGCGCTTCGATCCGGAGACGACGGAGTACGCGGGCGAGGCGCCGTCGGGGACGCGGTCGACGACGGTGACGGCGTTGCCGGCGGACGGGTCGGCGGCGGTGTCGATCGAGGACGCGCGGGGCAGCACGCTGGGGACGGAGCGGCGCTCGCTGCTGGTGCCCGGGGCGAACGCGATCGCGGCGACGGTGACGGCGGAGGACGGCGCGACGACGCGGCGCTACGCGGTGACGGTGACGCGGGCGGGGGCGGCGCGGCAGCCGGACCGCGACATCGCGCTGGGCGAGTCGGGGCCGGTGCCGACGGCGCTGTGGTCGGACGGGACGACGCTGTGGGTGGCGGGGCGGTTCGACGGGTTGTACGCGTACGGTCTGGAGGACGGTGCGCGGCTGCCGGACCGGGACCTGGCGGTGGCGGAGACGGCGGCGCCGAACGGCCTGTGGTCGGACGGGACGACGCTGTGGGTGGCGGACTACTTCGGCGGGGTGCAGGCGTACGGCCTGGCGGACGGCGCGCGGCTGCCGGAGCGGGACGTGGCGGCGGCGGCGGCGGTCTCGCCGACGGGTCTGTGGTCGGACGGCGGGACGCTGTGGGTTCTGGACAACGCGACGCGGGTGGCGTACGGGTACGCGCTGTCGGACGGTTCGCGGGCGTCGGAGCGGGACTTCGGGCTGGACGTGGACGCGGAGCGGATGCGGCCGAACGGTCTGTGGTCGGACGGCGAGCGGATCTACGCGTCGTCGCTGAACCGCGGCTCGGTGCGGGCGTACGCGCTGTCGGACGGCGCGCGGCAGCCGGCGTACGACGTGGACACGTCGGCGTCGGGCAACGACGCGCCGACGGGTCTGTGGTCGGACGGCGGGACGCTGTGGGTGGCGGACGAGGCGGACGGCCGGCTGTACGCGTACGCGCGGGCGTCGGCGCCGGCGGGCGCGGGCAGCCGGGCGCACGGCGTGCCGTCGGCGGACGCGGGGCCGGCGGTGCGGTTCGCGGACGGAGCGCTGGCGGCGCGGGTGGCGGCGGCGCTGGGCAAGGCGCCGGACGCGGCGGTGGGGGCGCGGGAGCTGGCGGCGCTGACGGCGCTGGACGCGCGCGGCGCGGGGATCGCGGACCTGGGCGGTCTGGAGTGGGCGGCGGGGCTGGAGCGGCTGGACATCGGCGGCGGCGCGGTGACGGACCTGGGTCCGCTGGCGGGACTCGGGCGGCTGCGGTCGCTGAACGCGGACGGGTTCGCGGGGGACGCCTGGGAGCTGGCGCGGCTGTCGGGTCTGCGGCGGCTGTCGCTGCGCGGGGCGGGGCTGGCGGACGCGGAGCCGCTGGCGGGTCTGTCGGGTCTGGAGGAGCTGGACCTGCGCGGCAACGCGCTGACGGACGTGGGCGCGCTGTCGGGCCTGTCGGGCCTGCGCGCGGTGCGCCTGGCGGGCAACCCGCTGGACGACGTGGGGCCGCTGGCCGGGCTGCCGGCGCTGCGCGCCGCGACGGTGGGCCCGGACGCCGACGCCGCCGCTCTCGGCGACCGCGTGCGCGTGCGCGTCGTGCCGCCGCGCGGCGGCCCCGACCGCGCCCGCTAGGTCAGTAGCGAAAGCCGGCAAGTTGGGGGACGGATCGAGACGGCAACAGGGTCGGGCTTCGCCCGCGATCCGTCCGGCGTTGGCGCGGTTTGGCGGACACGGAGCGCGGCAGGGTATGACCGCGGCAGTGGTACTGGGCGCAAGGCCGTGCTTTCGGTAGAGTCGAGGCACCGCCGATGACGAACGCCGGTGTCGGCGTTGGTGCGCGGTGCGGCGGCGTGGAGGAGGAGTCGGACAATGGTGGATGGCGTCTGCGACGAACGTTTCGGGAAGGTGCGGGACCGCTTCGAGGCCGCGTTCGGCCGTGGCGACGAGGTCGGGGCGAGTGTCGCGGTGGCGATCGAGGGCGAGATGGTGGTCGACCTGTGGGGCGGCCACAGGGACGCGGGCCGGAGCCGCGTCTGGACGCGGGACAGCCTGGTGAAGGTCGCTTCCACGTCCAAGGCGATCACCGCGTTCCTGGCGCATGTGCTGATGGCGGAGGGACGCTTGGACGTGGACCTCCCGGTGGCCCGCTATTGGCCGGAGTTCGCGCAGGCGGGCAAGGGCGAGGTTCGGGTCCGGCAGCTGCTGTCGCACACGTCGGGCTTGTGTACGTGGCGCGAGCCGATCTCCTTCGAGGACTGTGCGGATTGGGCCAAGGTCACCGGCCTGCTGGCCGGGCAGGCGCCCTTGTGGACGCCGGGGGAGCGGAACGGCTACCACATGGTGACCTTCGGCTACCTGGTCGGCGAGGTCATTCGGCGCATCACCGGCACGTCCGTCGGCGGGTACCTGCGGGACGTGGGCGGTTTGCTGGACCTGGACATGCACATCGGCGCCGGCCCGGAGCTGGACGCGCGCATCGCGGACGATGTGCCGGACTATGGGGGCCAGAGCGCAGCGGATGTCTGGGGCGCGACGGATCCGGAGTCCATTGCGGTCAAGACGTTCACCAACCCCCCGGCGCCGGCGCAGATGACATCGGCGCAGCGGCTTCGCTGGCGTCGCATGGAACTGCCTGCCGGCAATGCGCACACCAACGCCCGCTCGATCGCGCGCATGTTCGCCATCTACGCGAACGCCGGGATGCTCGACGGTGCCCGCGTGCTCTCGCCCGCGGTCGTCGCCGAGGCGGCGTCGGTGCAGAGCGCGACGGTGGATGCCGTGTTCGGCATTGAGGCGCAGTTCACGCTGGGGTTCCTGCGCAATCAGCACGGCGCGGTGTACGGCCCCAATGCCGACGCGTTCGGCCACAGCGGCACGGGCGGGTCGTTCGGCTGCGCGGATCCGGATTGCCGTCTGAGCATGGGCTACGCGCCCAACCGGCTGCTGGCGGGATTGGCCGGCGATCCGCGCGCGATCGCACTGATCGATGCGGTCTACGAGTGCCTCGGCCGCGGGGCGGCGGTGGACGGCCCGCGGATTCGTTGACGCCGCGGGCGGCAGACGGTGGCCGCCGGTGCGTCGCGGCCCTGCCGGTGCGGCGCCGGGCAAACCCGGGGACGGACCGGGCTACGGACGGGCCGGGTTCCGCGCGCCGGACCGGCGGTCCGACGAGCACGCGGGGGCCGCGCCGGGTGGCGGCCGCGCGTTTGGGGGCGAGGGGCGGAGGTGGGCGTCAGTTGGACGGTTCGGCATCCGGGGCCGCGATGCCGTCGAACAGGTAGGACAGGTAGTGGTCAACGACGACGTCGGCATCGATGGGCTGGGCGCGCTGGAGGAACGAGACGGAGCCCCACAGGATCGTGCCGATGAGGAAGTTCTCGACGAGTTCGGCCCGCTCGACGCGCAGCGAGCCGTCCCGCGTGCCCTCGTCGATGATCGCGCGCGTGCGCTCGACGAGGGCGAGGTTGCGCCGGTTGAAGGCAAGGCGTGTCTCGACATCGATGTCGGGCGTCAGGATCAGGGCCGGCATGCCGGAGGCGTCGCTCCAGGCGTAGGCGGCGTAGTCGCGGTAGAAGCGCTCGAGTTTGTCACGGCCGTTGGCCCCGCACCGTTCCGCCTCGGCGAGCAGCCGCTCCTTGACGTCGAGCACGCGCATCAGGCAGAGACCGAGCAGCTGCGCCTTGCCGCCGACGTAGTGGTAGAGCGTCGGCTTGGTGACGCCGAGCGAGCGGGCGACGTCGTCGAGCGACAGGCGGCTGGCGCCGCGGCGGGAGATGACCGCGCCGACGGCGTTGAGGATCGCCTCGACCCTCGCTTCGCGGCGCTTGTCCTTGTCGAAGAGGTGTCGGTCGACGGTCTGGTCCGGCATGCGCGGATTGTAACGCGAACGGCTGTGTTCAGCGATTCTACCTAGTGGTAGACAAACGGAACTGCAGGTAGGATTCAGGGGTTCGCGCCGGTCGAAGGCAGGACGCGGGATGCGGTGTTGAACCGGGTCGCGCGAACGACCGGCGCGACGGTCATCGGATGCCGGCGTGGTGCGGCGGACGCGACGGGACGGCGAGACAGGAGGTGACGATGCTCATCAAGGACCAGTGGTACCCGGTCTGCGCGGCATCGCGGTTGCAGCGGGAAGGGCCGTGGCCGTTCCGCGTCTGGGACCGCGAACTGGTGGCGTTCCGGGACGCCGGCGGTGCGCCGCGGGTGCTGCTCGACCGCTGCTGCCACCGCGGTGCGCAGCTGTCGCTCGGGGCGGTGCGGGACGGGTGTCTGGCGTGCCCGTACCACGGCTGGGAGTACGACGGCGCCGGGCGCGTGGTGAAGGTGCCGTCGCTGGGCCCCGACCGGTCGTTGCCGGCGTACGCGGTGCCGGGTTTTCCGGCCGTGGAGGCGGACCACTACGTGTGGGTGTGGATCCCCGGCGAACGGGCCCGGCCCGACGCGGTGCCGCGGCTGCACGGGATCGAGCACGGCGTGTGGACGCAGCGCAGCGCGGTGTGGCGGGTGGGAGCCATGGCGGCGGCGGAGAACCAGCTGGACTCGGCGCATCTCGCCTTCGTGCACGGCGCGGTGCACCCGACCAAGGCGGGGGAAGGCCTGCCGCTGCGGGAGGGCCGGTTCGCGGCGCGGGTCGGCCCGGAGTCGGTGGTGACCACCTGGGCGGTCCCCCCGGAGACGCCGGACGACCGCTTTCCCGGGCCCGAGCGGCCGGGGCTGAGCTTCCTGTCGTTCGAGTTGCCGTACCGGAACTACGTGTTCCTGGAGGACGAGGGCACGCGGGCCATCTTCAACTGGGTGCCGCTGTCCGAGAACGAGTGCCGGCTGGAGGTCATCGCCGCGAGTCCGCCCGGCGGGCCGGGCGCGCCGCTGGAGGTGCGTTTCGCCGAGGACGAGCCGCCGGTCCTGGCACAGGACCGGCGGGTGCTGGAGAGCCTCCGCGCGGCGCCGGAAGGCGCGGAGTCTGCGGAGCGGCACGTGCTGGCCGACCAGGGCACGCGCGCGGCGCGGGGGTTGGTCGCCGACGCCCTGAACGGCCCGCGGCGCGGCCCCTCGCGACGGCTACGCTGGCGCTGCTTCGTGTAGCGTCGGGCCGGGCCGGGCGCGCCGGGCGAGAAAGGCGCGCACGGCCTGCCAGGTGCGGAACTGGGCGCGACCGTTGGTCGGCGGTGTGCCGCCGAGCGGGAAGCCCACGTAGGGCGGCGCGGTGCTCCATTCGCCGAGGTGGCACGGCCAGCTGGCGTGTCCGGGAACGTCGACCGCGCGGTGGCCGCCCGGTTGGCGGACGTGCCACACCGGCGCCCGGCGGTCCGCTCCGCGCAAGCGCTCGACGAGGCGTTCGGCCGCGTAGTCGGACGGCCACAACGCGTCGTCGCGCCCGGAGACGAGGAGTACGGGGGCCCGGACGGCCTCGATGGGCAGGTGCACCCGGGGGTCCGGCGCGGCGTCGCGCCAAGCCGCCAGGTAGTAGTCGGACAGGGCGATCTCGTCGCGCACCCGGTCGCGCTGCGCGGCGGCCACGCGGGCGGCGATGTCGAAGTCGACGGTGAGGTAGGGCAGGGGCCGGCCCCGACGCCGCAGGAAGCAGCCGGCCACCGCGAAGCTCTCGCCTAGGCCCATATTCAGGACGTGGGACGGCACCAGCAGCAGCAGCGCGTCGACGTGTTCCGGGGCGGCGGCGGCGGCGTGGACGGCGGGCTGGGTGCCGTACGACGTGGCGATCAGCGCGAGCGGCAGCGGGGCGGTGCGGGCGCGGAACCAGGCGAGTGCGTCCTCGAAGTACTCGATGTCGAGGTCGCGCGGGTGCGGCGGGCGGTCCTCGTAGCCGCAGTACGCGAGCGCGAACACGGTGTAGCCGCGGGCCGCGAGCAGTCGGGCCTGGCGCTCGACGATCCCTCCCGACGAACCGCCGAGGGCTAGCACCGCGGCGCGCGGCGGCCCGGCCGGCCTGAAGGTGCGGCCGCGCAGGCCGCCGTCGCGGACGCACGCGTCCGCTACGCCGGGATCGCCGAACCAGCGCTCGGCGGAGGTTTCGGCCGCGGCCCCGGAGGCGCTCCAGGCGCGCACCTCGATGGCGACGGGGGCGGCGCCGGCGTACTGCGCATCCGCGAACGTCTGGACGACGCCGCGGTCGGGCGGCACGTTCGGGACGGCGCGTTCGTCGGCGGGGGCCATCGACCAGGTCGGGCCGCTGCGGTCGGTGCCGGCGTAGGTGCCGCCGCGCGAGGCGTGGGTGCGGGTGCGGACGACGCCGCGGGGGTCGGCGGCGAAGCGGCCGACCGAGCGCCAGACCGCCCCGGCGGCGTCGCGGGTCTCGGCCTCGAGCTCGACCCGTTCGCCCGCGGCGAGTCCGGTGACGACGGCGTCGAGGGGCTCGTCGACGAGCGCCGTCGGCGCCCGGAGATGAACGCGCATCAGGCGGCCGCCGGCGGCGGGCTGGGAGCGTGACCGCGACCGCGGCCGGGGGGGAGCCGGGAGACGCGCGGCCGCGGTCGGGGAGACCCTGGGGGGCTCACGGCAAGGCCAGTCCGATGCGGATGCCGAGGGTGCGCGGGAGGCCGAGGGCGGCGGTCTCGTGCCCCCCGTTCTGCAGGCTGGTGCTCAGGATGTCGGTGGCGTACTCGGTGTTGCCGAGATTGCGGCCGAAGAGCTGCAGGACGTAGCGGCGGCCCGGGCTCGTCCAGCCCACGTACGCGTCGACTTGGGCCAAGGACGCCTGGCGGTTGAACGGCGAGTTGAGCACGTCGTAGAAGACGTCGTCCTGCCAGTAGGCGCGGGCGCCGGCCGAGATCGACGCGCCGCCGCGCAGCGGGCGCTGGTAGTCGACGGCGAGGCTGGCGCCGAGCCCCGGCGCGCGGGGCAGCTCGTTGCCGCGCAGGCGCTGCGACGGAGGCGGCACGAGGACGACGGCGCCGGGGGCGAAAGTGGCGTCGAACGTGAGGATCGCGTCGCGCTGGTCCTCGTTGATCCCCTCGCGGAGTTCGGTGGAGAGGTAGGCGAGGTTGAGGGCGAGCTGCAGGTCGGCGCGTGGCAGCCAGCGCGTCTCGAGTTCGGCGCCCCAGACGGTGGCGTCGTAGTTGAAGTTCGTGTTGCCGCCGACGGGCGGCAGGGTGGCGTCGAAGACCTGGACTTGGTAGTCGCGGTAGTCGTAGCGGAAGACGGCCACGTTGGCCTGGGCGCGGCCGTCGAGCGCGCGGCGCTTCCAGCCGAGTTCGAGCGCATTGACGGTCTCCTCGTCGTATTTCGGATTGGCGATCGAGCCGAGGTTCTGGCCGCCGCTCTTGAAGCCCCGGGCGAACTTGGCGTACCAGAGGGCGTCCGGGTTCGGGGTGTACTCGACGCTGAGGTCGCCGCTCACGTTGTCGAACTCGTCGTCCGCCTCGATGGCGACGCCGAACGGCACGGGGCCCCACATGAGCGGCGCGCGGTAGCCGCGCTTGGACTCGTCGGTGTAGCGCAGGCCGGCTTTCACGGCGAGGCGCTCGCTGGCGCGCCACTCGAGGCGGCCGAAGGCGGCGCGGGACGCGTCCCGGCTGCCCGTGCCCGGGCCGGTCGTGAGCACCACGGGGCTGCCGGTCAGGGCGGCGAGGGCGCCGAAGGAGGAGTCGTAGCCGAAGGTGAACACGGGGCGCAGCGACTCGAACTCGTCGCGGAACCAGTACGCGCCGAACATCCACTGCAGGGCAGCGTCGGAGTCGGACTGCAGGCGCAGTTCCTGCGACTTGGTGCGGGATTCGGCGAGCGACCCGAGGGCGAGGATGTCGGCGTCGGAGGCGTCGATGTCGCGCAGCGCCTCGCTGCGCGTCTCCTGGAGTCCGGTGACGGCGGTCAGGAGGGCGTCGCCGAGGGCGATACGCAGCTCCGCGACGTAGGTCGCGTACTCGGCGTCGCGCATCGGCTCGACGTCCAGCGTGGTCCGGTAGAACGCCCGCGGCTGGGGCGTGGCCGGCGCGCAGGTGCCGGTGGCGGTGAGCGCGCCGGCGCCGACGAAGGCGCAGGTGGCGGGGTTGGCACCGTACGGGGCGCCGACCAACTGGGAGAAGTTGGGGTCGCGCAGGGCGCGCTGGACCGGGCCGGTGCCCTTGAGGCGCACGTGTTCGGCGAGGAGGTAGACCGACAGGCGGTCCGAGGCGCGCCAAAGGAGGCTCGGGCGGACGGCGGCGATGTCGTCCTCGTTGACGCCGCCCGCGCCGTCGGTGGCGTCGATCTTGCCGTCCTCGTCCTGGTGCACGAGGGCGATGCGCGCGGCGGCGCCGGCGGCGAGGGGGACGTTGAACGCGGCGCGCACGCGACGGCGGCCGTGGTCGGCGAACTCGACATCGGCGTCGGCGCCGAGGGCGTCGGCGTCCGGGCGCGCCGGCAGGACGTTGAGCGTGCCGCCGTTGGCGTTGCGGCCGTACAGCGTCGACAGCGGCCCGCGCAGGACCTCGACGCGCTCGAGGTCGTAGAGCGTGTGGAACAGCTGGGCGGGGCGGGGCTGGTACATGCCGGCGAGGTGCAGGGCGACGCCGGGGTCGCCGCCGGCCTGGACGAGCTCGTTGCCGACGCCGCGGATGGACAGCTTGGAGGCGTCGCCGGTGCTGCCCATCTGCAGGTTGGGCACGACTCTCGCGAGGTCGTCGAAGCGCTGGGCCAGCGCCTCGTCGAGGTCGGCCTGGGCGAGGGCGGTCACCGCCACGGCGGTGCGCTGCACGGTGGACTCGCGCTTCTCGGCGGTGACGACGATCTCCTCGATGAGATCCTGGGCGCTGGCCGGCGCGCCCGCTAGGGCGGCGACCGCGGAAGTGGCGGCGAAGAGGCGCAGGCGGGTCATGTGGTACCCTCCGATCCGTCTTTTTCCTGGCCGGTAGAATAACTTACTGCATGTTCAAAACCAAACCCACCGAACGCGGGCAGCGGGGTGTCTTGCCCTCGCTGCCGGTCCGGCTGACATTCGGGGTGGGGTCGGTGGCGGAGGGCGCGAAGTCGGTCGCCTTCGACACGTTCCTGCTGTTCTACTACAACCAGGTGCTGGGCTTGTCGGGGAGCCTCGCCGGCCTGGCGATCCTCTTGGCGCTGTGCGTGGACGCGGCGACGGATCCGCTGGTGGGGTCGGTGTCGGACGCGACGCGATCCCGACTCGGGCGGCGGCACCCGTACATGTACGCGGCGGCGCTGCCGATGGCGGCCGCCCTGGTGCTGTTGTTCAATCCGCCGGCCCTCGCCGAGGCGGGCCTGTTCGCGTGGCTGCTGGCCTGCGCGGTGGGCGTGCGCGTCTCCATGACGTTCTACTCCGTGCCGAGCAACGCGCTGGTGGCCGAACTGACCCGCGACTACGACGCGCGTACCGGGCTCGCGGGCGTGCGTACGCTGTTCTTCTGGGTCGGCAGTCTGGCGGTGGGCCAGGCGGGCTACCTCTACTTCTTCGCGCCGTCGGCGGCGTTCGCCGACGGGCGCTTCGACGCTGCGGCCTACGGCGACTTCGGCTGGGCGTGCGGGGCGGCCGTCGCGGTCGCGGTGCTCGTCTGCGCGGCGGGGACGCACGGCTCGATCCGGACGCTGCCGCAGGCCACCGGCGCCGGGCGGGCCGGGATCGGCCGGTTGCGCGAGGACTTGGCCGGTGCGGCGTCGAACCGTTCGTTCCGCATGGTCTGCATCGGTGCGCTGTGCGCGTCGGTCGCGGCCGGCTTCACCGGCGCGACGGGCCTCTACGTGAACACCTTCGTGTGGCGCTTCTCGACCGGTCAGCTGGGACTGCTGCTGTTCGCGCTGATCGGGGCGGTGGCGCTGGGCACGGCGCTCGCGGGACCGCTCGGGCGGCGCTTCGGCAAGCGCCGCGGCGCGCTGTGGCTGTCGATGCTGGCGACCGCCATCGGCCCGTTGCCGATCGCCGCGTGGCTGCTCGGCGCGATGCCGGCGGCGGGCGGGCCGGCGCTGCTGGCGGTGGTGCTGGCGCACACCCTGGTGCTCACCACGGTGGTGATCGCGGTGCAGATCCTGCTGGTGTCGATGATCGCCGACGCGGCCGACGTGACGGAACTGGCGACGGGCCGGCGGCTGCAGGGGGTGTTCTTCTCGGTGCTGACGTTCATCGCGAAGGCGTCGTCCGGGATCGGCGGGTTTCTGGCCGGGGTGGTGCTCGACGTGATCGCGTTCCCGACGGCCGGGGCGGAGGTGGATCCCGCGCAGCCGCGCATGCTGGCGGCGGCGATGGTGCCGGTGCTGATCGTGCTCTACACGCTGCTGTGCGTGTTTCTCGCCGGCTACCGCATCACGCGCGAAGAGCATGGGCGGGCGGTCGCGCGTCTGGCCGCGCGGGCGTGACGGGCGGCTGCGGGCGGGGCGGGATGCGCGGGGCGCAGGTCGACGCGGGCGCCGTCGGGCGGCGACTGCCGGCGCGGACGATCACGACGACGACGCGCGAGGCGCTTGCGTACGCCGCCGCCTGCGGCGAGGGGCGCGCCGAGTTCCTGGACGACACCCGGCCGGGGTTCGGCGCCTTGCCGACGCAGTGCGTCGCGCAGGAGTTCCGCTTCGTGGAGTCGGGCGAGGCGCTCGCTGCGCTTGGCGTCGCCCGCGGCGCCGGCCTGGTGGGGTTCCACGCGTACCAGGACTCGCGGTTCAGGGGTCCGATCCCGGTTCGGGAACCGCTGCGTATCGACGCCGAGGTGCACGGCGTGACGCCGACCCGCGCGGGCTGCCTCGCGAGCTATCGGTTTCGCGCGGTGCGCGCGGCGGATTGCGCCGCGGTGTACGAGTCGCTCGCCGGCATCTTGTTGCGAGGCGCGGCGGCGACCGGCACGGCCGGCGTCGCGGCGTGGCCGGCGCCGGTGGTGGAAGACGGGCCGCGCATTCGCGTTCGGGTTCGCGCTCCCCGCCGGCGCGGCCCATGTGTACGCGGAGTGCGGCGGTGTGTGGCACCCGATACACACGGAGATGTCGGCGGCGCGCCGCGCCGGACTCGCGCAGCCGATCCTGCAGGGGGTGGCCAGCTGGGCGATCGCGGCGCGCGAAATCCGCGACCACGTGGCGGAGCTGCGCGCACTGTCGCTGACGGCGCTGCGCCGGCTGCGCGGGCGGTTCCGCGCGCCGGTGGTGGCCGGAACGCCGCTGCAGGTGTCGGGCGCGGTGCGCGGGACGGCCGCGGGCGTGCTGGAGGTCGGGTTCGAGGTCCGCAACGCTGAGGGCGGCCTGGCGATTGCGGACGGCTTCGCGCGGTTCGACGGGTCCGCGGGTGCGAGGCCCGGCGCCGGCGGCGGCGCGGGTGCTGGGTCCGCCGGAACGCGCTAGAGGACAGCCCCGGCGCAGGGATGGAGGACATAGCCGACGTGGCGGGCGGGGGCGGTGACGGCGAAGCCCGGGGCGTCGTCCAGCAGGCCGGCGAGGGGGGCGCCGGCGTCGCCGATGCGGATGCCGGCTACATCGGCCCGCGCTGCGAGGGCGTACCACAGGGCGCGCTCGCGCGGGTCCGGCGGCAGCGCGGCGCGCACGCCCTTGAGGCGCAGCCGGTCCGGTTGCGACGGATCGTCGAACACAACGACGCTGACCCACGGGCCCGCCGCGAGCAGCTGGCCGAAGAGATCGACGGCGCCCGGCGCCGGCGGCGCGGGGCGCGAGAAACACAGCGACAGGTACTCGGCGCCCGGGGCGTCGCGCGCGCGCCGCGTGTCGAACAGCGTGGCGACGTGCACGGCGAGCGGTCGGGCGCGCAGCTGCGGGACGAGAGAACGCGACACGACGTCGATCGACGGTGCGCCGGCGAACCCGATCCGTACCGCGAGCCGGTCGGCGGCGCGGGTGGCGATTCGGTAGAAGGCCAGGAACTCGGACGACTCCGCATGGCGCCAGAACGCCGCGGCGCCGAGGTAGAGCTCGCAGTACTCGAGATCGACCGTCGGGGGGCCGGCCGGCCCGACGGGCATGCGGTGGAACAGGTAGACCGGGACGCCAGGTCCGGCCCGGCGCGTGGCCGCCGCGCAGCGCGACAGCCCGTCGAGGACGCGGTCGGCGGCCGCCGCGTCGGGGCAGCGCAGGGACACGTCCAGCAGGAAGGCGTCGGGATGTTCGCCGGGCACGGGTTCGCGGCCGGCTGCCTGGTGTCGCGCGAGCGGGAAGCTAGGCCAGGTGGGCGCGCAGGTACGCGCCCACGGACTCGATGGCCGCGCGGGCCTCGGGGAACACGGACCCGAACCAGTGCCAGACGTGGACCATGTCTTCCCACGGCTCGACGGTGACGTCGCAGCCCGCGCGCCGCGCGCGTGCGGCGATCTCGAGCCCTTCGTCGCGCAGCAGCTCGGCCGTGCCGACCTGCACGAGCAGGGGCGGCAAGCCGGCGAGGTCGGCGTGCAGGGGGGAGGCGAGGGGGTTGCGCGGGTCGGCGCCCGCATAGGCGCGCGCGCCGAGGACGAGGGGGTCGGCCGTGGCCATGTCGCGGTCGGCGTTGGTCACGAGCGAGGCGCCGTACGAGACCTCGAGGTCGACCCAGGGGGACAGGGCGACGCCGCAGGCGGGGGGCGCCAAGCCGCGGTCGCGGCAGGCGATGAGCGCGGCGAACACGAGGCCGCCCCCCGCGGACTCGCCGGCCACGGCGATGCGGGTGGGCGGAACGCCGCGGCCGACGAGCCACCGGTAGGCGGCGAGGACGTCGTCGAGGGCGGCCGGGAACGGGTGCTCGGGGGCGAGGCGGTAGTCGACGCTGAGGACCCGGCAGCCGCTCGCGGTCGCCAGGCGCGCGCAGAACTCGCGCACGACCGCCGGGGATCCGGAGACGTAGCAGCCGCCGTGCGCGTAGAGGACGACCCGGTCGGCGGCGGCGGCCTCGACCCACTCGGCGGGCACGCCATCGCAGTCGACGGGGGTCACGCGGACGTCGTCGGGCAGGGGGTAGGAACCGGCGAAGGAGTCGATGGTCGCGCGAATGCCGGCGAGCGTGCGCGAGGCTGCGGCGCGCTCGGCGGCGCTGGCGCGGACCGCCTGCATGAAGGCGCGGAACTCGGGGCTGCGGCGATCGGGCATGGGTCGGACTCCTGGCGGGCGCTCGCGCATCGAGGCTACTGGGGAGTAGAATGCCCGAATGCGCGGTAGCATGGCAACGACGATGGCGGTTGGCGGACGGACGATGAAAGCCGTGTTCTACGAGGAGCAGGGGGACATCGGGAATCTGCGCTACGCGGACGTGCCGGTTCCGGATTGCGGCGACGACGAGTGTCTGGTCGGCGTCGAGGCGGTTGCCCTGAACGGCTTTGACCCGATGATGGCGCTCGGCACGACGGCGCTGAAGACGCCGTTGCCGATGGTGCCGTGCGGGGATGCTTCGGGGCGCGTGGCGGAGCTCGGACCGGGCGCGAACGCGCTGCGCGAACGGCACGGGCTGGAACCGCTTGGGCGTGGCGACCGGGTGAGCCTGTACCCGTTCGTGGCGGGCCGGGGGATGATGGGCGAGGTGGTCCCGGGGACTTGCCGCGAGTACTTCGCGGTGCCGGCGGCGAATCTGCTGCCCGTGCCGGCGGCGGTGTCGTTCGTCGACGCCGCGGCCCTGCCGATCGCCTACGGCACGGCGTACCGGCTGATGCACACGCGCGCCGAGGTCGAGCCCGGCGAGCGGGTCCTGGTGCTTGGCGCGGCCGGCGGCGTCGGCACGTGCTGCGTGCAGTTGGCCAAGCGCATCGGCGCCGAGGTGATCGCCTGCGCGACGGGAGCCGGCAAGGCGGCGTCGCTGGCGGCGATCGGCGCGGACCACGTCGTCGACACGTCGCGGGAGGATTTCGTCGCGGCGGCACGGCGGATCGCCGGTCGTCCGCGGTTCCTGGGCGGGGGCGGCGTGGATGTGGTGGTGAACTACGTGGGCGGCGAGACGTGGGCGCCCGCGCTGCGCACGGTACGCCGCGGCGGGCGGGTCGTGACGTGCGGCGCGTCGGCGGGGCACGATCCGCGCACCGACCTGCGCTACGTCTGGTCGTTCGAGCTCGAGATCCGCGGCTCGAACGGCTGGCTGCCCGAGGACCAGCGGCGCGTGCTGGCGCTGGTGGCCGACGGCGGTCTGAAGCCCCTGATCCACGCGGTGCGGCCGATGCGGCGCGCCGCCGAGTCTATCGCCGAGCTCGCCGCCCGCCGCGTGGTCGGCAAGTCCGTCCTGCTGCCGCCCCGGGCCGAGACGCCCGCGACCTGAACTTGGAGGAGACCCGTCGATGGCCAGAAACCTCGGAACGCTGCTGGAGAGGCACGACCTGGAGCCGGGGAACGCGCTCGGGCGGACGGCGTTGGTGGACCTCCACGAAGGGACTCGGACGTACACGTACGGCGGCCTCGTGGCGGCGGCGGACGCGTTCGCGCGCGGGCTCGTCGCGGCCGGCGTCGGCCGCGGCGAACGCGTCGTGATCCTGTCGGCGAATCGGCAGGAGATGCTCGCGGCTTTGTTCGGCTGCCTGCGGGCCGGCGTGGTGCCGGTGCCGGTCAACTTCCGCCTGCCGGAGGCGACGTTGCGCCTGATCGTGGCGGACAGCGGACCGCGGATGGTGTTCTGCGACGCGGCCCGGGCGGGCGCGGCGGCGGGCATGGGCGTGCCCGTGGTGTCGTTCGACGGCGCCGACTACGGCCGCTTCCTGGCGCCGGGGACGTTCGATCCGGTGCCGGTGGAGGATGGCGACACGGCGCTGGTGCTGTACACGTCGGGGTCGACGGGTCGGCCCAAGGGGGTGTTGTTGACCCACGATGGCCAGTACTGGGCGAGCACGGCGTACGACGGGGCGCGGGACGCCATCGCGTCGATGCGGCTGCTGACGGCGGCGCCGCTGTACCACATGAACGCCTTGTTCACTGCGCAGTTCGCGTTCGCGGCGAACGCGACGCTGGTGCTGCTGCCGCGCTTCGAGGCGCGGACGTTCGCCGATGCGATCGAGCGCCACCGCATCGACTACGTGTCCGGCGTGCCGACGATGTTCGCGCGCATGGCGGCGAATGCGGACGTGGCCGGGCGGCGCTTTCCGGACGTCCGTGTGGTGGGACTCGGTTCGGCCCCGCTGACGCGGGCCGTGGCGGACGAGGTGGCGTTGCTGTTCCCGAACGCGACGGTGTCGAACGGGTACGGCACGACCGAGGCGGGTCCGGCGGTGTTCGGACCGCATCCGGAGGGGATCGCGAAGCCGGAGCTGGCCCTCGGCTATCCGCTGCCCGAGGTGGAGATCCGTCTGCTGCGAGGCCCGCACTCGGACGAGGGCGTGCTCGTGCTGCGCAGTCCGGCGTTGACGAAGGGTTATCACAATCTCGCGAAGCGAACGCGCGAGCGGATCGTGGACGGCTGGTACGACACCGGCGACGTGGTCCGCCGGGACGCAGCGGGCTTCTTCTACTTCGTCGGGCGCGAGGACGACATGTTCGTCTGCTCGGGCGAGAACGTGTACCCCGGCGAGGTCGAGAAGCTGCTGGCGGGACACCCCGAGATACTCGATTGCGCCGTGGTGCCCTTGGCCGACCACGTGCGCGGCGCCGTGCCGGTCGCGTTCGTCGTGCGGCGGGCCGGCGGCGGGCTCGACGTGGACGCCGTGCAGGCGTACGCGCTCGAGCACGGTCCGCCGTACCAGTACCCGCGCCGGGTGCACTTTTTGGATGCGCTGCCGCTTACCGGGGTCGACAAGGTCGACCGGGCGAAGCTCAGGGGGTTGGCGGAGGCGGACGGACGTGACGGCTAGATCGCGGCGGGCCGTGCCGGTCGTCCCGGGTGGTTGCGGGATCGGGAGGACGTGATGGCGGCGGTAGACCATCTGACGGTCGTGGCGCCGTCGAGTGAGGCGGGGATGGAGGCGTTCGAGGCGTTGACGGATGTGCGGGCGGCGCCCGGCGGTCGTCACACCGTGAACGGAACCGCCAACGCGCTGCTGTCGCTGGGGCGGCGCTGTTTTCTCGAGATCATGTACCCGGATCCCGAGGGGCAGCCGGCGGAGTCCCTCGGCGCACGCCTGGCGAAGCTGTCGGCGCCGATGCTGGCCAACTACCTGGTCGCGACGAACGACATGGACCGCGTGGTCCTGGCGGCGGCCCGTCTGGGGCTGGCCATCGACCCCGACTTCACGATGGGGCGGCGCACGCCGGCAGGCGAGGCGCTCTCCTGGCGCATCGGCGTGGTGGCCGGACACGATTTCGGGGCGGTGGTTCCGCATTTCATCGACTGGGGGGCGACGCCGCATCCGGGGACCACGAGTCCGGTCGGCTGCACGCTGCGGAGCCTGCGAGCGGTCACGCCCGAGGTGGAGTCGCTGGCGCGGATCCACGAGGGGCTCGCCATCGACGTGCCGGTGGCGGCGGGTCCCGCGCACGGCATCGAGGCCGTGCTGGACACGCCGAACGGCCAGCTCGTGCTGCGCAGCGGCGAGCGTCTCGGCGGATGAGCGGGACGGGGGCTGCGCCGGTCCCGCTGGGAGCAGCGGACCTGCAACGGGCGATGGATTCGTCGCCCTACGTGCGGGACGGGCGGATGCGGGTCGTGGAGTTCGACGGCATCGGGCGGCTAGTGCTGGAGATGCCGTTGGACGCGCGATGCGAACGGGTCGCGGGTGGCGGTCAGTTTCACGGCGGCGCGGTGGCCGGATTGGCCGACACGGCGGGCTGTTTCGTTCTGGTGGGTGTGTTGGCGAGCGCGGTGCCGACGGTGGACCTGCGCGTCGACTATCTGCGTCCGGCCGTGGCGAAGCGGCTGCGGGCGACCGCGACCGTACGGCGCCTGGGTCGGAGCGTCGGCGTGGTCGACGTCGACGTGAACGGCGATGGCGGCGAGCTGGTTGCGATCGCGCGTGGGACGTTTCGGACGGCGCCGCCGGTCGGTCGATGAGGAACTGGCATGACGGCACTACGCGGCGGAACCGATACGGAGGCCGGCGCAGGTCCGTCACCAACCGCGACGAGAGCCTCGCGCTGGTGGAGGAGTGGCGGATGGGTTGATCGGAGGACGCAAGCGGCCGTAGCCCTCGCTCCGGTGTTGGCCTGTGCAGGGTCAGGAACCGTGGATCGGACATCTTTGTCCACTTCTTGAATGGAATCGGACGTATCCTCCGACGGCGTTCGAGGTACGTAGGAATGACCGGGTGATGGAGCCGCCAGGCAATCGCAATCCGCTCATGGACAACCCTTCTTGGACCGACGACATCTGGACTGATTGCGGCGCCCGGGGAGCCTTGTTTTTCGGAGGCGCGCGCGCGAAGGATGCGGCGATGCTCGTCATGAGTACTGGTCGGGCCCGGGCGGAGGGGGAAGACGGGATCCGGCCGCTTCGGCGAGGGGGTCTACTGCCCGGAGGCTGAGCGGCACGCGGTTTTCGCGCTGCAATTTCCGGTGCCTTCGCGTGGTGAGTGAACGGAGTGGCTACGCCTTCGCTTGGTTGAGTTGGGAGCTAGGCTTGTGAACAGAATCTTCTCCAATGGCGGTCTCGGTGATTTTGTTGTCAATCCTTTCAACGAATTGGCCGCCGGCTCGCAACGCCTTTATCTTGCCGCTCCGTACTTCACGCATGCTGAACCGCTGCTGGTGGAGGCCGAGAAGGGAAAGCCGGTACAGCTGCTGGTCGGGTTGAACGCGGCGACGGACGCCGATGCGCTGAAGGCGGTTCACGGGCGGCCCGAGATCGCGATTCGCTACCTGACCCACCGCTTCCACGCCAAGATCTACGTGTTCGACCGTGCGGCTCTGGTTGGCTCATCCAACCTTACGCGAGCGGGTTTCCTTTCCAATCGCGAAGCGGTGATCTGCCTTGATCGGCCGGAGGATGGGGAGGCCATCGATGAGCTCAAGGCGCTGTTTTTCGAACTCTGGGAGGCGGGCCGCGTTCTGACGAACGAAAAGCTGGAGACGTTCGAACGAGCCAAGGAGACGCTGGCGGACGAACCATCCGATCTGGACGCCACCATCGAGGCTGCGGTCGGCCGGGCGGAGCCGCCGAACGTCAACGTCGAGAGCCGCAGGATCACGGGCGAGAGGACGTTCCTGGAGGGGCTGCGACAGCAGGTCTACGAGGAGTATGGTCCCGCGTTCGACGAAGTCACCGCGATTCTGGACGAGAACGGACTACGCCGCAGCGACCTGGCCGGCGTCGGTGACGCCATTGAAACGAACCGGTTCCTGAACTACGTCCGCTTGACCCACGCCCAGGGCGACGCTGCATGGCAAAACGCGAAGCAGCGGAACAGGGTCGAGCGCCGCCCGGAGATCGAGCGCTTCGGGCGGGAATGGGTGGAGGCCGCCGACAACAGAGTGCCCGAGGACTACTCGGCCCGTCTCGCGACCGTTGCCCGGGTCTTCGCGACGCGCAGCGCGTTCGATGCGGCGGGCAAGGACGCGATCACCGAGGGATTGATGTCCATTCACGCGTTCACCGAGCAGTTTCGATTCGTCAAAGGCGGCTACGACAGATTGCCTGACGAGTTCTGGAAACTGAATGGCAACGACGTGTCGCGGGTCAAGAACACGTTGGCGCATCTGATCCATGGGCCCGGTGACTTCATTCGGCGGCTGCATGACGTGCCTTATGATCCTTCGATGAAGTTGAGCAAGTTCGGGCGTTTCTGCGCGCTGGAACTCTATGGAACCGTGAATCCCGCGGAGTGCCCGCCGATGAATGGACGCATGGCAAAAGCCCTTCGTTACCTGGGGTTCGACGTCGATCCCACCTAGGCGAGCTCGCCAGGCGGCGCGGATCGGCGGCGGACCTAGAGCCGGCTTCCGGAGTTGGATGATGACCGGGCCGCGCGCAGTTGAAGACTCCGGCGCAACCAGTGCAGGTCGTTCGCGAGGCGGGAGATCTCGCGATCACGTCGGCGCTGAGGGGGGTGAAGGTCTGGCGCTGCGCGAGTTCGGTGGCGGGGGCGGGTCCGCGTCGGTTTGAACACCACGCCCGATGCGTCGATCATGCCCCCGACGGACACGGGTTGGCGGCCGAGGTCGCATGGAACACGACGGACTCAAGAAGCTGAGCGACTACCTGGACGGGCTCGTCGGCGGCACGTGCGCGCTGCCCTTCGAGCGGATGCGGGAGTTGACCGGCCGTGTACTGCCGGAGGCCGCGGCGTCGTCGGCATGGTGGACCGACCCGGACGGGTGGCAAGCGTGGCCGGGATCGCACGCGTGCGCGAGCGCCGGCTGGCGTGTGGAGTCGGTGCACGCCGCGGCGCGTCTGGTGCGCCTGGAACGGCTCGCGGGCGACGCGCCGGTGGACTAGCGGGTGGCGGACAGTGCGACCTCCTCCTTGGGCGGGGTCGGGACGACGCCGATCGGCCGGTGACGCTGCACTGAGCGACCGGCAGGCGGCGCGCGGCCGCCCGGCGCGCCCGCGATAGGGATCGAAGCCCGCCAGGGCCGAGACCCGGCTTGCCGGGGCTCGGTGCTTCGCACGAGAGCCCGGCCCGAAGGGATCGCCCCCAATCCCCGGAAGCGCGTGTGGAAGGGCACACCGGGCTTGAGGACGGGAGCGACATGAAACGGGACAACGTCGATCAGGGCTACCCGGAGGCAGCGTGGCAGGCCGCGAAGGCGGAGGCGCGAGCGGCGACGATGGCCGTGGAGGCCCGCCGGCGGCTGATCCCCTACTCGGAGCTCGTCGCCGAGATCCGCAGCCTGGATCTCGAGCGGCCCGCGATAGGGATCGAGGAACTGGCGCGAAGGCGGAGCGCGGGGATGGTGGCTTCGGCCGTCTGCTCGTCCGGACGGCGGTGTCACGCGATGTAGGCGGCCCATTCCTCCATGAGCTGGCGGCGGCGCTCGAAGAGGTCGGTGCGCCGGTAGGCCGCCTCGACCCGGTCGCTGTTGACGTGGGCGAGGGCGATCTCGCACACCTCCCGCGGGGCGTCGGAGCACTCGGCAGCCCAGTCCCGGAAGCTCGACCGGAAGCCGTGGGGCACGGCGGCGATGCCTTGCTCGCGCAGCAGCTTGGACATGGTGGCATCGCTCAGCATGCGGCCGGTGGGCGAGGGGAAGACCAGGCCGCTCTCGTCCGCGAGCGGCAGCGCCTCGTCGAGGATCTCGAGCGCCCTTGCCGGCAGAGGCACGCGGTGCTCGAGCCTTGCCTTCATGCGGCCGGCGGGGATCGTCCAGGCGGCGGCGTCCCGGTCGACCTCGGTCCAGAGGGCCCCGCGCACCTCGCCCGAGCGGGAGGCGGTGAGAACGAGGAATTCGAACGCCAGGATCGTGCCGCGGTGGGCGCGCGACGCGCGGATGGTGGCGAGCGCGCGGCCGACCTCGGCGTGCGGGAGGGCGCGCTGGTGCTGTCGGCGCACGGAGTTCTTCGGCAGCGCGGCGGAGATGGCGTCGCCGGCGGGGTTGTCCTCGCGGTAGCCCTGGGCGATCGCCCACTTGCAGACGGCGCCGATGCGCTGCCGGACGCGGGTGGCGGTCTCGCGCTTGGCGGACCAGATCGGCAGCAGGACGCGCATGACGTCGGCGGTGGTGATGGCGCTGACGCGCTTGCTGCCCAGGACCGGGAGGGCGTAGTCGCGCAGGCTGGCGCGCCATTGGTCCGCGGACTTGCCGCCGCTCTTCCAGTTGGCGGCGTGGATGGCGATGACGGTCTCGACGGCCTGCTCGAAGGTCGGGATGCGGCTCGTGGCTGCGCGCGGGTCCCGGCCCTCGGCGATCGCCTTGGCGTTGGCGAGGGCCTTGCCGCGGGCCGTTGCCAGGGACACCACCGGATAGGCGCCGAGTCCGATGTTGGCGGGCTCGCCGTGCGGACGTATCCTCTGGGCCCAGGCCTTCGAGAAGCCGCCCGCCGACGCGGGCTTGACGAGGAGGCTGAGGCCGTGGCCGCCGCGGCCGTCGCCGTAGCGGCCGGGGACGTTGACGGTCTTGACGAAGGTGGCGGAGAGTCGGGCAGGTCGTTTCATGAGGTTCTCGGTATCACTTCAGGTATCACTTTTTTGGGAAGAACTGGCGAAACCTCGCGGTACCGAAAGATTTCAAAATGATAAATAAATCAGTAGGTTAGGGTGAATTCTAGCACTTTAAAGAGGCGGCGGACAACCCCGGATCGGCGGGCGTCCGCTCCGCCAAACGCCCTTTGTTTTCAATACGTTATGGGGGTTGTGCAGCCACCCCATAGTGTGGGGCCTCGGCACTGCGTCTCACGCGTACGGGTCCGTCCCCGTGGCCATGAACGGCGCGATCGTCTCGGGCCGGTCGACGTTCTCCCGGAACGGATACGTATGCTCGCCGAGGACGCGCTTGAGTTCGGGAAACTTCTCGACGAGTTGCGGCGAGACGTCGTCCCAAATGTGGATCGGGCGCATGTGCATGCGCATGAAGACCTGCACCAGGGTGACCCGCAGGCCGGGATTCGTGCGCGGCGTGGTGCCGTGCCAGGTGGCTCCGTGCCAAAGCGCGAGGGAACCGGCCTCGCCGATAAGCGGGAACACCTTGAACGGGGAGTCGTCGCTTAACCCCATGGACGACTCATGCGGCAGCGTCGCCCGGCCGTAGTGGTGGCTTCCGGGCACGAAGACGGTAGGACCATCCTCGGCGCCCTCGTAGTCGGTGCACAGCCACGACGCGTTGCACATGTGGGCGATGTGGCCGCCGCCCGGCGGGATGCCGTGGGCATCGCTGTGCAGCCCGACGCTGGCGGCGGGGTCGACCTTTTCCTGCGTGGGCGGCTTGATAATCCAGGTTTGCGCCGTGAGGCAGACGCTCTGGCCGCATAGCCAACGCACCAACGCCAGCGCGCGCGGGTTGGTGGCGGCCTCGACGAATGCCTCGTCCTCCTGCAGGAGGTACCACGAGTTCTTGCCGATCTGCTTGGGATCGGGTTCGTCGGCGGTGTGGTCGTTGATCGACGCCGTTGCGCTTCTCGCACGCACGGAGAATGGCGCCGCGCAGACGCTCGACGAAGTCGTCGTCAACGCCCATCTTCTCCTTCGGCACGACGGTCATGCCGTAGGCCTGAAGCTCCACTGCGTGTTTCAGGAGGTCGTACTTGACGAGGTCTCGGACGATGGGATCCGCGTTGGGGGAAACCCCGTATTCGCTGATGTCCACGGCATGCTCCTACCCCTGTTCGGGTGCAGCCTAGAGTGGTGTACGAACATAGCATGACGCGCGAGTAGGCACGGTGAGGGCGGATCCGAGTGCAGCCTCACAAGATGACCGCGGTTCCGACGATCCTCGGTGGAGGCTACGATAGGGCGCGTGTCCTCGCGGCGAGGAAGGCCCGATGAAACTGCACATCACCGCACTTGCGATCGTGCTCGCGCTGCCGTGCGGAGTCGCCGCCGGGGCCGACGAACTCGATCCGGCCACTCGGAACTGGCTTGAGGCGGCGGTTGCCGGCGAACATCGGGATCCGGCGAAACGCGCCCGCGATCAGCACCGGCATCCCCGCGAGGTCCTCGCCTTCTTCGGGCTCACGCCGGACTCGAGCGTCGCCGAGATCTGGCCGAGCGACGGCTGGTGGACGGAGATCCTCGCGCCTGCCTTACGCGACGAAGGGGTCTACTACGCGGCGGGCTTCGCCATGACCGCCGACCGCACGCCCGCGTGGCGCAAGAGTGTGCAGAAGCGGTTCGCCGAAAAGCTCGAGGCGCAGCCGGAACTATACGACGCGGTGGTCACGACGGAGCTGAGCGTACCGGAGCGGACGACGATCGCGCCGCCGGGGTCCTTGGATTTCGTGGTGACGTTCCGCAACGTGCACAACTGGATCCGTGGCGACTACGCACCCGCGATGTTTCGCGTGATGGCCCGCGCTCTGCGCCCGGGCGGCGTGCTCGGCCTGGTGACGCACCGCGCCCCGCCGGGTTGGACCGCGGCCGATGCCGGGCGGACGGGTTACGTTGCCGAGGCGCTCGTGATCGAGATGGCGGAGGCGGCCGGACTCGTGCTCGAAGCGTCATCGCAGATCAATGCCAATCCGCAGGATACGCACGACCACGAGGCGGGGGTCTGGACGCTGCCGCCCTCGTTCGCGCTGTGCGGCGAGGCGGCGGACGCGGACGAGCGTGTGGCCTGCGAGGCCCGCTACCGAGCCATCGGCGAATCCGACCGCATGACGCTCAGGTTCCGCAAGGGGGCGCCTGGCGACGAGGCGGATTGAGAAGGATGGCGCAAGCCTCGTCTGGACGCCTCTGTTCAAGTCCCCTAGATCGCGTTTAAACCATTGTTTTATAGGGGTTCCTCTTGAAGACTGGGGGTCCCACCCCGGCTAGTCCTCCGATCGGTTCGGCAGTTGAGCCTCATTCCCTTGCGAAGTGTCTATTCCTACACTTGGCTCCCGGCGTCGCGAACATAGCAGCGACCCTGCTGGGATTGGCGACTCTTTGGAACCCGTCTTTGCCGCCGGAGCTCTTTTTCGGCGTATTCGCGAATATCCTCGTGCTGATTCCCGTGCAGCTAGGCTGGCTCTACTACGTGGCCAAGAAGCGGCGCAACCGGGGGTGGTCGCTTGAAGGCGTCGTCGTGTACGACCGACCAGTCTCTTGGCCCCGCTATTTCATATGGGTTCCCGTGATCCTGGTGCCGACCGCCATCATTTTCGTGGCCCTTGAACCGATAACCCATTGGCTTGAAACCACCCTCGTTGGTGTCAGCGTCCTCGCGAAGTACCAGGTGACAGCGGGCCCGGAGGCCGTAGGAATCGTCCTCGTTGCACACATCCTACTGACCGGCATCCTCGTTCCCATAACCGAGGAGCTCTATTTTCGCGGATATCTCTTGCCGAGAATGCCCAGTCAGTTCGGGCGGCTGAGGCCCGCGGTACACAGCCTGCTTTTCTCCGTGTACCACTTCGACGCCCCCTGGATGATTCCAGTCCGCACGCTGGGACTCCTTCCCCTCATCTACACGACCCTCCACACCGGTAGCGTCCGCCCGGGCATAGTGGCGCACTGCCTGGTCAACTTGGCGAATTTCGCCGATGCCGGATCGAGGCGTATCGGGAGCCAGTAATCGTGCGAGTGGCACGACCCGGGGGGCCGTGAACAGGTTCCGCCGCCCAATGGCATGGGTGGAGCCGCGAGCGAAATCCGCTATGCGCGCTCCTCGGCGACCACGTCGCCCATGCCGTCCCACTCGTGCCACATGTTGCACATGGCGTACTTGGACCGCTCCCACGGGTCGTTGCCCTCCTCGAAGTCGAGCCACTCGCCCATCTGGCCCCGGTCGGGGTGGTCGGTGACGCCGCTCACCACGACGTTCGGCTGCCGCTTCTTGTTGCGGATCCGGAAGATGATGTTCTTGCGGGACTCCGTCCCGTTCTCGTTGCGCGTGCCCGAGTGCGGGATGTGGTAGGACGTGATGCACGCGTCGCCGGGTTCCATGAGGATCTGCGTCGGCCGCGGCCACTTCTTGCCGTCGGGCGTGGAGTCGGAGGTGTCGTCGACGAACTTGTCCTGGACGGAAGGCGGCATGTACACCATCCCGCAGCGGTTCGGGGCCGCGTAGTTCAGCCGGGGCCAGCCGGGCCCCTCGGGACCGAGACGGCCGTTGGTGGCGTATTGCCACTGGAAGAAACTCTCCATGTCGTGATGGGCACCGCGCAATAGCGCGGTCTGGCCGCAGCCTTCCTCGGTCTGGTCGTTGAGACACACGAACACGAACGCGGTGAAACTGCCCAGCCCCAGCGTCATTGCCGGATCCTCGAACAGCGGCACCATGTTGTGTCCCATCACCTCTGGGCTGCGGCCGAGGTCGCCCTTCGGACCGGAGGCGAAGTGGCGCCGGTAGATCTCGTCGGGCGTGCCTTCCTGGACCTCCTGGGGCGCGGCGATCGTGATGCTGCCGTCCATGTGGGTCTGCGCGCCGTAGTAGGGCATGTCGCGGTCCCGGTAGCCGACGTTGTTGAACCGGTCGCTTGGCTGACTGGGCTTGATCACGCCCACCTGGCACGCGGTCGGGGGATCGAATTGCCCCATCACGTCATGCAGGATCGGCGTGATGCTCGACGCATTGACGAGATCGATCATGACCTGCTCGCCACCGAGCCTTTCGCCCTTCTTCGCGGACTTGATGCGGGCTCTGGCGGCATCGACCAGATCGTCGGACACGGCCTTCTTGAGCACGATGTAGCCGTCTCGGTACAGCGTTCGCTTCTCATCCAGGGTCAACGTTCGCAGCTCGGCCATTCGAAGCACCTCCTTCGGACTGTTTGAGCAAATGTAGCCCAAGTGCAGCGCTCGCGCGCGTCTGCACATGGACCCCTAGGGTGTATGTGGGTGCGGACAGACCAGTTGCGGGCTCAGTCGCGGTGCTCGCCCCAGGTGTCCCAGGAGGTACGTTGCGCCGCCGGGATGCGGGGCGCGACCCCGAAATGGCCTCGCGGTCGCCCCATGGGTACCAGCGCCTCAATCTCACGGTCGTCCGGGATACCGCAGATCTCGCGTATCTCAGGCTGGTGTACGCGGAAAAGGGTGGTCAGGCAGGTGCCGATGCCGAGCCCACGGGCGGCGAGCATGAAGTTCTGCAGCGCGGGAATGAGCGACGTGTAGTAGGTTCGACCGATGTCGATCAGGCCTTGGTCGTCGTGAAGCTCCCAGTCGCGCTCGGCACGGGTGCCGATCAGCATGACCAGTGCCTGGGCCTCGCCGAGGTGATCGGCGAGGTGGATTGCGGAGGCCGCAGTGCGTTCTCCCGCCTTGCGCGCCTCGTCGGACACATCGCGGGCGGCGTTGGCCGACAGTCGGGTGATGGCCGGCCAATAGCGCTCGTGGAACGCCCTGCGATAGCACTCGCCGATTTGGCGTTTCTTGTCGGCGTCGCGCACCACCAGCCACTGCCACGGCTGGCTGTTGCCGCCGTTCGGCGCCTGCACCGCCGCCTTCAGACATTGCCGAATCTCGTCGTCGGACACGGGCTCGTCGCTGTAACGGCGAATGCTCTTCTGCGTCATCATCGCTTCGAACACATCCATGCTGCCTTCCTCTCGATTCGAACTGGTTACACGACTGGTCGAGCCCGACTGGGTCTGTCGGATTCCGGACACTGGGGCGTTGAAGGCCCGGCCGGATGCTGAACCTCGACCAGGACTCGCAGTGACGGGTGGTTGGAGCGAACGACCGGTCGGCCTCTACAGCTTGGAACGGATCGTTGCTTCCGTGAACTTGCCCATGTCGACCATGCTGCCGGCGTGGGCGGTGCCGAAGAACAGCCGCTCGCCGAGCAGTCCGCGCATGGCTTCGGGCGCGGATGCCATGTAGTCCTCATCCTTCAACAGGTAGGTGTAGTCGTCGATGGGCTGGGTGTAGAGCCGCTGATAGGTGGCGTGGAGCACGGTGCGCACGCCGTCGACGCGTCGCCAACCGGTGCCGTGCCAGACGGATCCGTCCCAGACGGCGACGCCGCCTTTCTCGACCTCGATGGGGACCGTCTCCGACTTGGCCTCGTCGGGCGTCGGGTGCCGGCGCTTGAGGTGCGACCCCGGGACGACGCGCGTTGCACCTTCTTCGTCCGTCATGCCGTCGCAGGGGATGCAGAAGGTGATGACGCAGTTGTGTTCCGGGAACGGTGCCGGCAGCCAGTTCTGGTCAGCGTGTATGCCGCCGGCAAAGGGCTTTTCAACCTTGCCCATGATGGACGCCGCGAACTGGCTAGCGCGCAGCCCGTTGCCAACGCTGACCTCCGCGAAGGCGAGTATCTTGGGATTGGTCGCGATCCGGTCGATGGCGGGATGGCGGCCGAGCAGATACGACGCGCCGCGGGTGGGCGTGCCGACGACAATCTCGCCGGACAGGCTGTGAATCGCCTCGCGTAGCTCGTCCATCTCCTCGGGCGGAGCGACGTCGGGGATCGCCGCGTAGCCGTGCTCGCGGAAGTGCGCGATGGAATCGGCGAGATCGAGCTCGTCGATCCTGGCTTGCAGGTGGTCCGCGACGTCGTAGGGCCCGAGCAGGCCGTTGCTCTTCTGCACGCTGTTCATAAGCGGCTGGAGTACCTTGGCCCGTTCGCCCAGCAAGGCCATTCTCGGGTTTTCTTCCACGGCGGTCTCCGCTTGTTCGCTCATGGCGACCCTCCCTAGGAACTCGGTGGAATATACATCACGTGGATCAGTGCTCGACGCTCTGCGAACCCGCCGCGCTCGCCGCCACGACCCGCGGTGCATACCGGGACCGGTCCCGGTCGCGCCATTTCTTGTGCCAGTCGTCCTGGTTGTCGTTCCAGCCGCTCATCGTGTCCATGCCCATGAGCGTCGCGAAGCGCGGCGAGTTCCGCTCGAGCACTTCGTCCGGCACGGTCTCCCGGTAGAGCTCGTAGGGCTGAAGATGGGGTCGCGCATAGAGCACCGCCAAGGTGACGCGCAACCCCGGTGACGGCGACTCCCAGGAGCCATGCCAAGTGTGGGAGGGCCAGATGATCGCCGAACCGGCCGGCGCGACGAGCGGCACGGCCTCGTCGTTGGCACCGTCCCCGGCAAGCACGCGCTCCTTCGGGGCCGGCTGCCGCGCCAATTTGTGGCTGCCGGGGACGAACGCCAGGCATCCGGACTCCTCGGTCACGTCGGTCAGGCAGATGTTCACGGTGACGGAGTTGTTGAACCCCGCGTGTGGATGCGGATCGTCGCCGTGCAACGGCAGGTAGCCGGTTGGTAAGTCCTTGCTGCGGCCCTCGCCCCGGATGTGGCAGGTCAGCGTGCTGAGGATGCAGTCATCGCCGACGAGGTAGTCGACCAGCGCCAGCACCTTCTCCGCCATCACGATCTCTTCGAAGGCCGGATCCTTCAGGAGCATGTATCGCCACACCCAGTAGCCGCCGTAGCCCGCGTCCGACTCGATCTTCGGGCGTTTGCCCGTGCGCTCGTCGATGCTCGTCAAGGCGGCTTCGAGGCCGCGCGCGGTGAGATCCGGATCGAGGGCATCCTCGACCACGGTGTAGCCGTTCGCCTCCAGCTCCAGCGCATTGCGCTCGATCTTGAGTCGCGCGAGTTCGTCTAGGCGCTTCACGTTGGCAGTGGCTGCTTCCATGGGATCCTCCTCGGATCAGTCGCGGAAGTTGCCGTTGTAGCCCACCTCGATGCCCACCTGGCGTGGCGGGTACCAGTAGAAGATCGGCTGCTGGGATCGACCGCTCAGGATCGCGTTGTTGCTGAGGTTGGTCGCGTAAGCGGCGATGCGCCACTTGTCGTCGGCACTGCGCAGGGTGACTCGAGCGTTCGACTTCTGGTAGCTCGGAATGACGAGCGTGTTCTCGGTATTGGCGAACTGCTCGGCCACGTACGCTCGGTCGGCGTGGAGCACCATGTTCCAGCCGTCATTCAGTGGAATGGTGTAGTCCACGGCCAACGAGCCGCTCTTGTCCGGCGCGTAGAGCAGCTCGGCGCCTTCGGGACTGTCCGTAGACTGCGCCGGCCCCTTCGTCACTTCCGTATCCACGACGTCACCGGCGAGGCGAACCGCCAAGCGCTCGGTCACGAATGCGGTCAGTTCCATCTCGAAGCCCTGGATTTCGGCGCCGCCGCTGTTCGTGTTGTAGACGCTCGTTCCGGGAGTCAGTGCGCGAAGCGCAGGGACGTCCTCGACCAGGATCATCTCGGCCCAGTCGACATAGTAGGCCGAGGCAAGCACGGCCATTCGACCGTCCAGAAGCGTGCTCTTGAAACCGACCTCAAAGCTGGACACATGGTCGCCATCGAAGAATCGGTGCGCTCGGGAGAGTTCCTGGCCCTGGCGCAGCAGGGGCACTCCCTCCGTGTTCCCGGCCGCCATCGCCTGCTCGATCTGGATTCCGAGCTGGCGGACGTTGAACTCCATGTGGTTGTTGACGTTGCCCGGCCGGAACCCGGTGGCGTAGTTGAAATACAGCAGCATCTCATCCAGCGGCCGCCACGACACCACGAACTTCGGCGACACGGGAGTGTCGTCGGTGCCCGAGTCCGTGTTCGAGAAGTACTGCTGGAGGTCGGAGACCCTTAAGCCCGCCGTGACCTCGAGTTGGTCGGTGAGGTCGTAGCTGACCTCGCCGAACGCCGCGTACTCTTCGAGCAAGTCGGTGTGGGTGTTGGCGGGAACCATCAGCAGCGGGTCGAAGAATGTGCCGAAGCCCTCGCGTCCTGGGTTGTACAAGCTGATCTGCTGGTTCTGGCTGTGATCCTCGCTGTCCTTCCAGAACGCACCGGCCGTCCAGCGCAGCCGCTGATCGCCGGGCGAGACCAGGCGGAACTCTTGAACCATGCGTTCGCTGTAGTTGTTGCCCAGGGCCACGAATGCCGCGATGTTCCTGCCGTCCGGGATGACGGATCCCGGCACGGCAAGATTGAAGAATCCAGGCCACCCTGGACAGAACCCGAAGGAGAATGCGGGCGTGCAGCCCGGGTGGTCTGCGGCCAACGTCGATCCGCCGTAGACGAAGTCCAATCCCCAGAAGCCCGTGTATTCCACGTTGATGACCGACGGGATCTTCCGGTCCGTGAAGGACGTCATCGACTGGAAGTTCGCCCAGTCGAAATCGACTTCCACGACGAGGCTGTAGATGTCGATCTCGTCCGTGGAGATGTTTGCGTAGCCTTCCACACTGGGCGTGGGGGGGGCCTCGTATGCGCGCACCGTCCTCAGGGTGCCGTCGGTCTCCTGCGTGCTGCTGTATACCGTGCCCGCGATCGAGAATCGATCGGCCTCGTAGCGCAGAGCCGCGCGGAAGCCTTCGCGGCCCGCCGAGTTGGTGTCCTCCGCGGCCAGCACGCCGTCGGTCCCGAGTTCATCGATGTAGCCCGCCGTCTCGGCCTCCCACCCGGTGAGGCGCAGCGCGAAGCCGTCGCCGAACGGAATGTTGACCATGCCGTCGATGCGCCTGGAGTTCTTACTGGAATAGCCCATGTTCGAGTAGCTCGCGTTGACGGCCGCGTCGAACTCGGTGGGGTCCGGCTGCTTGTAAAGGTAGCGGATCGTCCCGCCTTGGGAGCCTTCCCCGAATAGCGTCCCCTGGGGCCCTTTGAGGACCTCGACGCGCTCGATGTCGAACAGCGTGCCGCTGACCTGGTTGTCCGGGCCGAGCGCCGCCGTGACCGGCGTGCCGTCCAGGTAGACGCCGATGGTGGCGCCGGTCAGGAAGTAGCCGGTGCTGCCGGTCTGCGACGTCACGCCGCGAACGGTGTAGCGGTTTTCGCCGTTGTAGCCCCCCTGCATGCTTAAGCCCGGCACCATGGTGAAGATGTCGCCCATGCTTTGACCGCCCAGATCCTCTACCAGGCTGTCGGTGACAGCACTGATGGACTGTGCCGTGTCCATCAGGTCGGTTTCGCGGTATGTGGCGGTCACGATCACTTCCTCGATCATCGGCTCTGCGTCCTCGGCCATCGACTGGGCCCGGGCGAAGGACGTCGGAAGGACGAGAAGAAGGGCCGGAACGACGAGGGAACTGCGCACAATGCGCACGTCGCTGAATGGGTTCATGCTAAGTCCCTAGCCTTTAACGAACTGGACACATCTTGACACAATTGACGCGGTTTCCGAAGGCTCGCGCCGAGGAAGCCCGCGTCCGCCACGGCCTTGCGGGGCGCACGGGAATCCCCGTTAGAATCAAATGGCTGCAATCAAAGGGAACGAAATGAGCGAACAAGCGGAGACCGCCAAGGTTGACTTTGCAGGCGCGGCGTGGGTCGACGCGGCCCGGGGCGTTCTCGAGGAACTCGTGGCCGAGCATTGCGACGACGACACCAGGCTCAGCGTATGCGAGGTCTTCACGGACGTGCCGGCGAAGGTCGCACCATCGGGCACGGCCGCCTGGTACTTCTTCATCAACGGCAGGAGCGTCACGGTCGGCACCGGCGAAGTGGACGACACGGATGTCAAGATCCGTGCGGACTACGAGACCGCGCTGCCAGGGGCGCGCACGGTCTATACGCCGGAGATCGTCGCCGAACTGTCCTCCCGGCCACCCCCGGACGTCCAGGGCGATACGAGCATCTTTCCGGCGTGGCTGGTCGAGTTGCACAACAAGATGGCGCTCATCACGGCCTAGGTGCTGGTGCGGGCGTCCACGGCCGCACACCAAACGGGGTGCTAGTATCCTCAAGCTCACCGTGAGGGGATACCACGATGGCCGAAGCCGAGACTCTTGAGCGACCGGAGGAAGCGAAGCCGGTCGGACCGTTCGAAGTGTCGGACGAATTGCGCCCGCGCATCGACGAATTCGAGCTCTGGGACGTCATCGCCAGCCTCCGAGAGCACGGCTACGGCGTGATCCGGCAAGCCGGGCCGCCGGCGCTTTGGGATGACCTGCGCGAGGCCATTCATACGCTGTCCACGCCCACCGAGGATGCGAGCGCCACGGGCATCGTGGGCTCGGCGCCGCTCCTACTGGGTCGGCACCCCGCGGTGGACCGCATTGCGACCTTGCCGAAGGTGATGGCGATCGCGGAGTTCAGTTGCGGAAAGGCGATGCGCGGCGGCCGCTTCGTCGGCAGCATCAAGCACCAGTTCACAGGCGAGGGCGACGGCGCCTTGGGCCTGCACGCGGACCAGAACTGGATGCCGGTGCCGTTCCCCGAACACAACCTGGTGATGACCTTCTGTTTCGCCTGCGAGGGGATGACCCATGCCGGCGGCGCGACCTGCGTCGTGCCCGGCTCGCACCGATTGCGCCGGCCGCCCACGGCGAAGGACCTCGAGACCGCCGAGCCCGTGGCCATCGAGACACAGAAGGGCGACGTCGCCGTCTGGGACGGCGCGGTCTGGCACGGTTCCTTGCCACGCAGGATTCCCGGCACACGCACAGTGCTGCACGCCACCTATCAGCGTCTCTACACGCAGCCCATCGACGACTTCACATACCTTTTGAAGGACGAGGCCTACATGGCGAGCGCGCCGGAGGGTATGCGGCAGCTTCTGGGTGCGGAGCTCTTCTTCCACACCGCGACGCCGAAGAACGATGTGGACATGAAGAAGTTCATGTACGCCGCTGCCGCCGCGAAGCTATAGGGCTGCGGCGCGCATAAGTCCTTGGGCGCAGTGCCCGCGTTGATTGCCTTTGCGGGGGCGCTCCTGATCGCGGCGTGTGGGTACGCCGAGCCGCAGTTCCGCCACGGCGTGTCGAACTTCGCGGCGTTGAAGTACCGCCAAGGCTTCGCGCACTTCGACTACGTGAACCCCGACGCCCCCAAGGGCGGCACGCTGGTGCTCGCCACGGCTAGTAAGTTCAACAGCTTCACGCCGAACATCGGCAAGGGGATCAACCCGCCCGGGCTGCACGTGATCGAACTGGCGATGGTCTACGACCCGTTGTTCTGGCCGTCCGACGACGAACCGGGCAGCTTCTACGGCAACCTCGTGGAAAGCGTCGCGCTCGCCGAGGACTACAGTTGGACGGTCTTCCGCCTACGTCCGGAAGCGCGTTGGCACGACGGCGTGCCCGTCACGGCCCGGGACGTCAAGTTCACCTTCGATTGGATCGCCGAGCACGGCATGGGCGGCGTCAAGCAGGCCTTCGGGTTCATCGACACGATCGAGATCCTTGGCGAGCGCGAGATCCGCTTCCGCTTCCGCGATGTGAGCGGCTTAGGCCCCAACAACGTGATGGTCATGGGCAAGTGGCCCATCGTCCCCGAGCACTATTGGCGCGATCGGGACCTGACGCAAACAACCCTGGAACCGCCGCTCGGTAGTGGCCCGTACCGGATCGCCGACTTCCAGCCCGGCCGCTACATCCGCTACGAGCGGGTACCCGACTACTGGGGGCGACACCTCGGAATCCACCGCGGCCGGCACAACTTCGACGCTGTCCGCTACGAGGTGTACCACGATGCCACCGTCGAGCGCGAAGCGTTGCGCAAGGGCCTCGTGGACTACCGCGTCGAAGCCGAGCCGCGCTACTGGGCGACCGGCTACGACATTCCGGCCAAGGACAAGGGGTGGCTGGTCATGCGCCGTCACAACTACATGTCGTACGTAGGCTTTCGCAGTGGCATCGCGTTCAATACCCGCCAGGAGAAGCTCGCCGACCGGCGTGTTCGGCAAGCGCTCTCCATGGCATTCGACTACGAGTGGGGCAACCGCGCGTTGAATCACGGCCTCTACGACAGGCCCATGAGTTACTTTCCCGGCTCCTATCTTGCGGCGCGGGGTCCGCCCTCGGCGGCGGAGCATCGCCTCCTGGAGCCGTTCCGCGGGTCGCTGCCGGCGGCGCTCTTCACCGAGGCGTTCGAGTTGCCGCGATCGAGCGGCTTCGGTGACAACCGAGGAGCCTTGATCGACGCCTCGAACCTCTTCGGCGAGGCGGGTTGGCGCACGCACGAGGGCGAACTGCGCGACGAAAGCGGCCGGCCATTCTCCTTGCGCTTCGTGATCCGGACGGCGAATGAGCGCCGCACGCTGCTGCCTTACGTCAACCACCTGGCGCGCCTCGGCATACGCTCGACCATTCGAATGGTCGAGACCGCCCAGTTCGTGAATATCCTGACCGAAGGGGAGTTCGACGTGGTTTTCGGCAACTTCGGCGCTGGCATCACGCCCGAGTCCGGCTTGCGGGGTCGCGTGCATTCCTCGTCAGCATCGTCGGCGCTGACGAACTGGGCCGGGATCGACCATCCCGCCGTCGACAAGATGCTCGAGAAGACCCTCGGTGCGCGCTCGATGGACGAACTGATCGCGGCGGCGCGTGCGCTGGATCGCGTGCTGCTGTGGAACTACTACTACATCCCGCTGGTCGGCATCTCGGGTCCGCGGGTCGTCTACTGGGACAAGTTCGGCAGGCCGGAAGAAGATCCGCCGTTCCGCACGGGCTTTCCGGACGCTTGGTGGTGGGACGAGAGCAAGGCGCAGCGCATTGCGGGTCGTGAAAGCGCTACGCCATAATGCTGGATCGCCCTCAAAGCAGGTATGCCTCCATGCGACGGCCCCTCTACTCTCTCGCGTTCGTGGCGCTCTGCGCGTCGATGGCCCAGGCGGACGACCTGACCCTTTCCAAGTCGGAGTACGCGGAAAAGCTGCACGGCTTCTGGCTGGGTCAGTGCATCGCCAACTGGACGGGCATCATCACGGAGATGGACAAGATCGGCGGCGAAGGCGACGCCGGCGTGTTCTACACCCGAGAGGATTGGGGCGGGGAGGATCAACCGAACGCCTGGGGCGGCCGGTCGAATCTGTCGCGCAACATCGACTGGATTCGTCGCGCACCGAACGAGATCTGGGGTGCCGACGACGACACGGACATCGAGTACATGTACCAGCACCTGCTCGCTACGAACGCGACCACGCGGTTGACGGGCGAGCAGATCAGGGACGGCTGGCTCGCACACATCTACGACGAGAACGAACGCGAGAACTTCCTTTGGGTGTCCAACCAGCGCGCCCACGACCTGATGCTCGAAGGCATGGTCCCGCCGGCGACGAGCGACCCGGACAACAACGAGTTCTACGAGATGATCGATGCCCAATTGACCACGGAGATCTTCGGGCTCTACGCGCCGGGCCGGCCGGATATCGCGCTCGCGATGGCGAAGCTGCCGATCGCGACGACCGCGAGCGGCGAAGCCGCCCTGGCATCGGAGTTCTACGTGGTGATGTATGCCCTCGCCGCAAGCGCTGATCCGGCGAAGTCGCGCAAGGCGCAGGTCCAGTCGATGGCTGCCGCGGCGAGGGCGCATCTGCCCGATGAATCGACGAGCGCGAAGATGTACGACTTCGTCAAGGGCCGCTACGAGGCGGACGTGCCCTGGGAGCAGGCCCGCGACGAGGTGTACCAGCGCTACCAGGTAGACCAGGCCGACGGCTACGACATGACGTCGCGCAACGTCTTCTGCAACGGTTGCTTCGCGTCCGGCATCAACTTCGCCGCTAGCATCGTCAGCCTGCTCTACGGCGAGGGCGACTACCAGGAGACGGTCAAGATTGCCGTGCTCGCCGGCTGGGACTCCGACAACCCGGCGGCGACCTGGGGTGGCCTGCTTGGCTTCATGGACGGCAAGGCGGGCATCGAAGAGGCGTTCGGCCAGCAGTTCTCGGACCGCTACAACATCCATCGCACGCGGCGGGGTTTCCCCGTTTCCAATGGCGTTGACAACTTCGAAGCCATGGCGGCGACCGGGATCGCGATCGTCGACCGGGTCGTCGCGGACGAGATCGGCGGCGAGGTCGGTAGCGACGGGTGGGTCATTCCCGGGGCCGCGCCATGAACCTCCGTTGCGCAAGGCGCCTTGGTGTCGCCGCGCTCCTATCGAGCCTGGTCGCCCTCGCGGCCTGCGGCCCGGCCACCGAGGAGCCCGCCAAACCCACGGTGGCCCTCATCATGAAGTCGCTCGCCAACGAGTTCTTCGTGACGATGGCCGCGGCGGCCGAGCGCCACCAGGAGGAACGGCCGGACGCCTACGAGCTCGTCGTCAACGGCATCAAGAACGAGAGCGACCTGGCGCAGCAGGTTGCGCTGGTGGACCAGATGATCGCCTTGGATGTTGATGCCATCGTCATCGCGCCCGCGGACTCAAAAGCGCTGGTGCCGGCGCTCGCCCGAGCCCGGACCAACGGCATCCAGGTGGTGAATATCGACAACCAGCTCGATCGTGATGTGCTTGCCGAGTTCGACTTGGCCATTCCCTTCATCGGCCCGGACAACCGCAAGGGTGCCAAGGCGGCGGCCATGGTCGCGCTGGAACGGTATCCGGAGGGCGCGAACGTTGTCGTTCTCGAGGGTGTCACGAGCGCCCACAACGCGATCGAGCGTAGGCTCGGGTTCACCGAGGCGATCGCCGACACCGGCGCCACCTTGCTCACCATGCAAAGCGCGCAATGGGACCAGACCAAGGCGGCGGAAGTGACTGCGGCGGTTCTCGTTCGTCACCCGGAGGCGCAGGTCATCCTCGCGGCGAACGACAACATGGCCTTGGGCGCGGCGTCCGCGGTGTCCTTCGCGGAACTCGACCACGAGGTCACCATCGTCGGCTTCGACAACATCTCCGCGGTCCACCCGTTGCTTGAGGACGGGCGGATACTCGCCACGGTCGAGCAGTACGGCGACCGTTTCGCGGTCAACGGGATCGAGTTGGCCCTCGACATGATCGCGGGCGACGCCGTTGTCGCGGACCGGGAGACGCCGACCGTTGTGATTACCCGGGCCGACGTTCCAGCCGAGAGCGAATCCCCGGCGGGTTAAGTGACGCCGAGGATTGCCGCGAGAAGGATCGGCAAGTCGTTCGCGACCCCCGTCCTGCGAGACGTCGACCTCGAGATTCCCACTGGGTGCATCCACGGCTTGGTGGGCGAGAACGGCGCCGGCAAGTCGACGCTCGCGAAGATCATCGTCGGGCTGGAGCACGCGGACTCCGGAGACCTGTTGCTGGACGGCCGACCGTACCAGCCGCGCACACCGGCGGAGTCCCTCGCGGCCGGTGTTGCCATCTGCGCCCAGGAACTCAGTCTCGTCGGCGACCTGTCCATCGCGGAGAACATCCTGCTGCACACGGCGACCTCAGGTCTGGCGCGCATAAGGCGGAAAGCCGCGCACGAGCAGGCGGCCCGTGTCCTTCGGACCGTGGGTCTCGATGCGAGCCCGGACGTGCGCGTAGGGCGCTTAAGCCTTGCGGAAAAACAGCTTGTCGAGGTGGCGAGGGCGCTGGCAACCGATCCGAAACTGCTGATCCTGGACGAACCGACCTCGGCCTTGACGGCACCGCAGTCGGATCGGTTGCACGCAATCCTGCGCGAGGAGGCGCAACGCGGCGTGGCGGTGATTTACATCTCGCACCGTCTGCGCGATGTCCTGGCCGTGTGCGACCGCGTGTCCGTGCTGCGCGACGGCGAGGTCCGCCTGACGGAGAACAGCCACGCGCTGCATGAGCAGACGCTGATCCGCGAGATGGCCGGTGCGGATGCGGACTTCGACGCCCGGCCGCGGTCGATCGAGGACACGCGCCCCGTACTTTTGCGCGTCGAGGACCTGCGTTCAGTCGCGCTCCGCCATCCGATCAGCTTCGACTGCCGGCAGGGCGAGATACTCGGCGTCGCCGGCCTCGCCGGGTCGGGCAGGACGGAATTGCTGAACGCGGTCTTCGGCATCGATCGGCGACTCGGCGGCTCGGTCACCGTCTTGGGGCCTGGCGAGGCGACGGAGATCCGAAATGCGCGCCAGGCAATCCGCTGCGGCGTCGGCTACGTGGCCGAGGACCGGGCCAGGGACGGGATCTTCCGGGACCGCGACCTTGCGTTCAATGTGACCATCGCGGGGCTTCGGCGCGTAGCGGACCGGGCGGGGCGCGTGGTGCGCGGGCGGGAGACGCCGGCGGTATCCAAGCTGATTGAAGACCTGCGCGTGACGAGCACGGGCATCGGACAGAGGATTCGGGAGCTCAGCGGTGGAAATCAGCAACGGCTGATGTTGGCCCGCTGGCTGCACTGCGAGTCGCGGCTGCTGCTGCTCGACGAGCCGACCCGTGGCGTCGATGTCGCCGCCAAGCTCGCCATCCACGAGGAACTGGTCAGACTGCGTGACTCCGGGGTCGCCATCGTCGCCGTCTCCAGCGAATTGGAAGAGTTGTGCAGCCTCTGCGACCGGATGTTGGTGTTGTCGAACCGCAAGCTCGTCGCCGAGTTCCACCGCAGCACGTGGCGTCAGGAGGACATCCTGGCGGCGGCGTTCAGCGAGTACTCCTCGGCAGCGACGCCGAGCCGCGCGTGAGGGACTACCGTGGCTAGATCGGCGCGTGTATACCGCTTCTTCGGCGAGAACCTGATCCTGTTGTCCCTGGTGGCGATCGTCGCCTTCTTCGGCTTCGCGTCCGAGCGGTTCTTCTCCGTCACGACGCTCTCGACACTGCTCAACCAACTGCCTGCGCTGACCGTGGTGGCCATCGGCATGACCCTGGTGCTGATCTCGGGCGCCATCGATCTCTCTGTCGGCTCCGTGCTTGCGCTCAGCGCCGGGGTCATCGGCGCCTGCGTCGTGTTGTTCGGATTGCCGGTGCCCCTCGCCGCCCTCGCGGGCATCATGACGGGGGCGCTCGCCGGCCTCGCCAACGGGTCGCTGGGCGCGTACCTGCGGTTGCCGATCTTCATCGTCACCCTCGGCATGTTGGAGGTCGCGCGCGGCCTCGCGTATCTGGTGACGGATTCGCAGACTGTGTACATGGGCGGGCAGATCCAAGGCTTCGCGCTGCCGATCGACGGCCTTGGCATGTCGGCGTCGTTCATGACCGCGTTGGTGTTGGTGATCGCGTTCGAATTCCTGCTGAAGTCGACGGTCTTCGGCCGCCAGATCGTCGCCGTGGGCAGCAACGAGAGCGCCGCCGCGGTGTCGGGAATCGACCCGAGGCAGGTCCGCTGCACGGTACTGGTCATCTCCGGAGCGCTCGCCGGCCTCGGCGGGCTCATGAGTTCGTCCTACCTGGGCTCCGCGGATCCAAACGCCGGCGTCGGCCTGGAACTCTCGGCGATCGCGGCGGCGGTGATTGGCGGCACCAGCCTGATGGGCGGGCGAGGGTCGGTCATGGGCGCGTTCGTCGGCGTCCTGATCGTCTCCGTGCTGCAGATCGGTCTCGCCCAGATTGGGATCACCGAACCCACGAAGCGGGTGACGACGGGCGCGGTGATCATCCTGGCGGTGATCCTGGATCGCTGGCGCGCTACTTAGCTCAGTTCGCGGATAGCCAAGCGAGGACGACAAGCGCTACGGCGGTGGCCGCGAAGAAGCGCTGCGCGCGGGCGCCGGCGAGTTGCAGCCGCGTCTTCGCAACGCCGAGTCCGATGCCGAAGCCGGCGACGAGTCCGGCGATGTGGGCGACGACGTCCGTGCGTTCACCGCCGATGCCCGTGTAGGCGAAGAACGCGATGGCGGCGAACACCGGTGCGAACCCGCGCTGCCACGTCAGTCGTCGGAAGTAGCCCGTGCGCCAAGCGAAGGCGGCGGCGAGACCGACGGCTGCGAAGGTCGCCGTGGACGCCCCGATGGAACTGAAGTCCTCGTGGCGGACGATGACGTTGAGCGCGTTGCCGAGGATGCCGCCGAGGAGGATGCACAGCCAGCCGAGGCCAGAGCCGAAGTAGCGGCCGACGAGGACGCCGAACAGACCGCCGAACAGGGAGTTGGCGGCGATGTGGCCGATGTCTGCGTGCAGCGTCAACGCGGTCGCCAGGCGCCAGAACTCGCCGGACGCGACCGCGCCTGCCTGCAGTCGACCGTTCCCGTGCCAATCCCAGCCGAAGGCGGCATTCGCGTCGCAGAACATCACCAGCCAGATGGCCGCGAGGTAGGCGGCCACGCCGACGTAGCCGTTGTCGATCACCGCCGGCATGGCAACCGGCGGCGCCGGGACGTTCTCGCGGTCGTAGGCGACGAGCTCGCGATTGGCGTCGAGCAGGTCGTCGGCCGCCACGAGCAGGTGCCAGACGCCGGCGTCGTAGGTGACCCGGCTCTCGATCCCGCGTGCGCTCAGTACCAACTCGAGCGTGCGCAGATCGCGCCGCTCTCGGGCCTTGCGCAGCGATAGCCAAGCCTCGTCGTCGAGCATCGCGTCATGGTACTCGGTGCGCGGGCGAGGAGATGAACGAGGCCGCCAACGGATCGAGTACCATTCGGCGCTTTGTGCCCTGACCGGAGCCGCATAGATGAACAGCGTTGAATACGTCGCCCGCATCCTCAAAGACGAGGGCGTGACGTGGATGTCGTGCTACCCGTCCAACCCGCTCATCGAAGCGGTCGCCAAAGAGGGGATCCGCCCGGTGGCGTTCCGCCACGAGCGCGGTGCCGTGATGGCTGCGGACGGCTACTCCCGGCTCTCGGACCGCAAGCGCTTCGGCGTCGTCGCCGTGCAGTCGCAGGCCGGGGCGGAGAACTCCCTCGGCGGCCTGGCGCAGGCGAACGCGGACAACGTGCCGATCCTGGCGCTACCGGGGGGCAATTCGCTGGACATGCTGTTCGTGCGGCCGAATTTCTTCGCCGGCAAGACTTGGGAGCCGGTCCTGAAACGCGTCGAGGTCATTACCCGGCCCGATCAGACGGGCAACGTCATGCGCCGCGCCTTCCACGCCCTGCGCACCGGCCGTCCGGGCCCCGTCCTGGTGGAGATGCCGGGGGACGTCTGTGCGGCGCCGATTCCTGACAACGCCCCAGCTTATGCCTCGCCGGCGCCGGCGGAGTACGCGCCTTCGGCGAGTGCGGTGGTCGACGCCGCAAGGCACCTGGTCGATGCGAAGGAGCCACTGATCTGGGCCGGTGCGGGCGTGATGTCGGCGGACGCCTGCGAGGAGTTGCGCACGCTCGCGGAACTGCTCGACGTCCCGGTCTACACGTCGATGCCCGGCAAGTCGGCGTTCGACGAGCGGCATCCGCTGTCGGTCGGCGCGGGAGGATCGACGGTGGCCGGCCCGGCCCGGCAGTGGCTCGACGACTGCGACGTCCTGCTCGCCGTGGGTACGTCGCTGACCTCGACCCCGTACGGCCAGCGCTTCTCGCGCGACAAGTTCCTCATCCACGCGGTCATAGCCGACGAGGAGGTCAACAAGGACACCGCGGCGGACATCGGCCTCGTGGGCGATGCCAAGCTCACACTCGCGGCGTTGATCGACGCGGTCAAGGGCCTCGTCGGCGAAGACGGTCGGGACACGGGCGTCCAGGCGCGCGTCAAGGAGGCGCGCGACACCTGGCTCGCCCGCTGGCGTCCATACCTGACCAACGACGACGGGCCGCTGTCGCCGTATCGGGTCATCCACGAAATGAACGAAGTCCTCGACAACGAGAACAGCGTCGTCACCCACGACGCGGGTGCACCGCGGGACCAGATCGTGCCGTTCTATCGCGCCACGACACCGCACAGCTACGTTGGCTGGGGCAAGACCACGCACCTGGGCTTCTCGATCCCGCTGATGATCGGCGCGAAGATGGCGGCACCGGAGCGCATGTGCGTGAACCTGATGGGCGACGGTGCCTTCGGGATGTCCGGCCTCGACATCGAGACCTCCGCCCGCGCCGGGATCCCGATCACGACGATCGTACTCAACAACGGGATCATGGCGACCTATCCGGGCGGTTTCCCCACGGCTCGCGAGCAGTTCGGCGTCTCGCACATGCAAGGCGACTACGCGGGCCTCGCTAAGGCCATGGGTGCGGAAGGCATCCACGTGACCCAGGCCGCCGAGATGGCACCCGCGCTCGCCGCGGCGATGCGCCTCAACGCCGAAGGCAAGACGGTGCTCATCGACGTCAAGACCCGCGCGGAGAACTCCCGCGCACCGGCTCGCTTCGCCGAGTAGCCAGTCCTTGTAGCGTCTCGACCGCGAGGCCGCGGATCAGGCGGGCAGTTCGTCGGGAGGATGCGCACAACGCGCGTGCGGCAGCGGATCTCCTCGCTGAGACGCTCGAGCATGTCTCGACAGCCCGGGATCGGACCCCGCCAGGTACGCACCGACGGCAGCTACGCTTCGGCACACGGCCCCGCGCGTGGTCTTCAGCCTGGGAACGTCGTTTGGGCCACGCACGACACCGTGCGGTAGCCGGGCCACAGAGCGCGGCGGCACGGGCGCTGCCGGTCAAAGCCACTTCGTCTAGCGCAGACTGCGGGGAAACGGCTCCGTGAGAGGGATAGGCAACGGTACTGACCGGGTACGGAACATCGCCCTTTTCAACGCCGGTGTGGGGTTGCCCACCCTTTGCCCACCGCGTCAGGTTGCGCAGGACCGGCGCGATGGACATAGCGTGGACAACCCCGCCGGCGTCGTCGTGGTAGTTCGGCGGTGGCCGGAGAAGGCTCGCCGAAGCTGGTGGCGCCAGACGTTGCACGCTGCGGCGCACCGAGGGAGGTTGCGGCCCGGCAGCAAACAGAACATCGCCCTTTTCAAGTTCGGCGCAGCAGTGCCATGCAGCGTAGGCCCGACCGGGCCGTTCGCCGGTGGGGCGTTGACCGGATGGCCGGCATGAAAAGGGCGATGTTCTGGTGGCGGGGGAAGGGTCGATCTCGCGGCAATGTCCAAAATACTGTTGACATATACAGTATTTCGGAGTAGTCTGTTCCCCGAATGCAGGACACCACGGTGACGCCTCGTGCAAGGGAAACGTCGTCCTCGGAACACAGGCAAGCG
>JAPOYV010000109.1 GCA_026706385.1 Gammaproteobacteria bacterium | reverse complement strand
CGTCGAGGTAGGGGCTCTGCGCGAAGCGGGTGAGGCCGACCTCGCTCGCCTTCGCCGGCGGCTCGAACCACTCCCTGGGCCACGGCGGCTCGCCATCGGGGGCGTTGGCAAGTGCTGCGATCGCAGCGAACGCACAGCCGAACGACGCTGCCGCCTCCACGAACGATCGGGGTCGCGCAGGCTGGTGCAAAACGCTTCCCCTACCCACCTACGGACTTGGAGAGTGGCCGCTGTCGCGACCCGCGTCAAGCGACCGCGAGGGCGATCGCTTCCCCGAGCGTCTTCGTATCTCCCGCGCCGCCCATGTCGGGGGTCAGGACGCGCGGGTTGGCGAGCGCGGACTCGACGGCAAGTTCCACCGCTTGCGCGGCCTCCCCGTGGCCCAAGTGGTCGAGCATCATCGCCCCCGACCAGATCTGCCCAATGGGGTTGCAGATCCCCTGACCCGCGATGTCCGGCGCCGAGCCGTGGACCGGCTCGAACATGGACGGGAACTCCCGTTCCGGGTTGATGTTCGCCGAGGGCGCGATGCCGATGGTTCCGGCGATCGCCGGGCCCAGGTCCGACAGGATGTCGCCGAAGAGGTTGCTGCCGACGACCACGTCGAACCAGTCGGGATGCAGGACGAACTGCGCGGCCAGGATGTCGACGTGGAACTTCGCAGTCTCGATGTCGGGGTAGTCCGCCGCCACCGCCTCGAAACGCTCGTCCCAGAACGGCATCGTGTAGGTGATGCCGTTGGACTTGGTCGCCGAGGTGACGTGCTTTGCGGGTCGCGTGCGAGCCAGTTCAAAGGCATAGCGCATGATCCGGTCCGTGCCGCGCCGGGTGAAGACGCTCTCCTGCATAACCGTCTCGTCGTCAGTGCCCGCGAACAGTCGACCGCCGATCTCGGAGTATTCGCCCTCGTTGTTCTCGCGCACGACGAGGAAGTCGATGTCGTCCGCCGTGCGGCCGCGCAGTGGCGACTCGACACCGTTCAGGAGGCGGACCGGGCGCAGGTTCACGTACTGCCGGAACTGGCGCCGGATGGGGATCAACAGACCCCAAAGCGAAATGTGATCGGGAACGCCTGGGAACCCGACCGCGCCGAGGAATATGGCATCGTGGCCGCCGATCGCATCGAGCCCGTCGTCGGGCATCATCGCGCCGGTCTTGGCGTAGCGTTCGCAACTCCAGTCGAGGTGATCCCACTGGAAGTCGATGCCGAATCGAGCGCCGACCGCATCGAGTACGCGGATGCCTTCCGGCACGGTCTCCTTGCCGATCCCGTCTCCAGGAATGACAGCGATGCGGTAGCCAGCAGGCAAGCGAGGCGCCCTAGCGGTCACCCACGAGCTGCAGGAACTCGCTGCGTGTCGGTGGACTGTCGCGGAAACGACCGAGCATCACCGAGGTCTTCATGCTCGAGTGCTGCTTCGCGACCCCGCGCATCGACATGCACATGTGCTGTGCCTCGATGATGACGCCGACGCCGGCGGCGCTGGTGACGTCCATGATGGTCTTGGCGATTTGCTGGGTCAGAGTTTCCTGGATCTGCAGCCGGCGCGCGAACATGTCGACGATGCGGGCCACCTTCGATAAGCCCAGAACCCGTCCTTGCGGCAGATAGCCGACGTGGCACTTGCCGACGAAAGGCAGCAGGTGGTGCTCGCAAAGGGAATACAGTTCGATGTCCTTGACGAGGACGATCTCGTCGAGTTCGGTCTCGAAGAGCGCGTTGTTGACGACGTCCTCAAGGCTCTGCTGGTAGCCACGGGTCAGGAACGCCAAGGCGTTGGCGGCTCGTCGCGGCGTGTCCCGCAGGCCTTCCCGGTTGGCGTCCTCGCCGATTCCTGCCAGCAGTTCCCGGTAGGCCTCGGCGAGGGATCCGTGGGTCGCCGGATTTTCCACGCTAGTAGGTGATCGAGGTGTCAAGCGTCACCCAGCGGCCGTTCTGGATCTGCGACAGCGAGGACGAGTCCACACCCTTGTGGTCGTCCGGCCCGAAAGTGAGCCTGTTGCCGAAGAGGTCCGTGTACTCGCTCATGGACTCCAGCGCCGCGATCATGCCCGCGCGCGTCAAATCTCGCCCAGCGAGTTCCAATCCCCGGACCGCGAGATCCGCGCCGCGATAGCCCACCATGGCCGGCAAGTTCGGAGGCACGCCGAAGCGCTCCCGGTAGGCGACGAGCCAGTCGCGCACTTCCGGTGCCAGGTTCTCGTCGTCTTCGTACACCAACGGGATCGGGACGAAGGCGTAGTAGCCTTCGCCGGAACCGCTCTTCTGGTCGGCGATCACCTGGCCGTAGGCGGCTTCGTTGCCGACCCAGTCGACGTCTTCCCAGCCCATCTTGCGCGCCGCCTCGAGGGCGAGGATCGTGTCGCGATGCACGAGTCCCACCATCACCAGGTCGCAACCCGCCTCGCGCATCCTCAGCACGGCGGCGGTGAACTCCACGTCCGTCGGCTTGTGCGCGGATGTCGCGGCCAGGGTGAGCCCCATCGCCTCGGCCTGGTCCCGGGCGCCGTCGAGAATCTCGATGCCGTAGTCGCTGTCGTGGTAGATGGCGCAGGGTGTAGTCCTGCCTTTCTCTTCGATGAAGTACTTGACCCCGGCGCGGATCTCCTCGTAGTAGACGCCCATCTGGCTCACGACCAGCTCCTGGAACGGCTCCACCATCGCGCGCGCCCCGGATCCGGGGAACAGGTTCGGCACGCCCGCAGGCAATTGCTGTTTCATCGCCGCGATGTTGGTCTGGGTGCCGACCGCCATGATGAAGGCGAAGACCTTGTCGCGGTTGATCAGCTTGTTGGCGGCGGAGATGGCCTTCGGAACCTGGTATTGGGTGTCCTCGACAATCAGCCGGATCTGGCGGCCGTGCACGCCCCCGGCGGCGTTCGCTTCGTCGAAGCGCATGCGCAATCCGTTGACGATGCCGGTGCCCCAGATGGCGATGGGACCGGTGAGGTCGCTGTGTGTGCCGAACACCACTTCGGTGCCGGAGACGCCGTCGACTTCCACGGTCTCGTCGCCGGTGGCGTCGTCCGTGGTCGGCGCTTCGCCGGTGCCGCAGCCGGCCAAGACGAGATAAGAGGCGAGGGAAAAAACTACGGCGATGTGTCTCATCGCGTCCTCCGCAGATTACGAGGTCGTTTCAACGAACGCGAAGCTTACGGAATGGCGCGCCGTTGCGCTATGGTGGCACCGCTACGCGCGCGAGGAGGACGAGTGAAGCCCTTGACCGAGGAGCAGAAGCGCAGCTTCGTTCGCGACGGCTTCGTGCATGTGCCAGGCGCGGTGCCGCCACGCTTGGTCAAGCGTGCGCGTCGGGCGATCAACCACTCCATCGGATCCGGAATGGACCGCGACGACCTGATTCGGTTCAGCAACCAGTCCTTCTGTACCGAGCTCGTGGGCGACCCGCGTCTGCTGCAGCTTGCCATCACGCCCTCGGTCTGGTCGCGTGTCCGCGCACTGCTCGGCGACCGCCGCACCGTGAGGCCGCAGCGGTGCCAGATCGCGCTGCGCTTCCCGCTCCCGGAAGGCACGCCGCGCAGAGTCGCCGGCGCCCACGTCGACGGCTATCACACGCCCCACAACGGCGTGCCGGACGATGGTGTGGTGCGCAACTTCACGCTGCTGCTCGGGGTCTTGCTGAGCGATGTGCGCGAGCCGTTCAGCGGCAACTTCACCGTCTGGCCGGGGACGCACTACGGGATGCAACGGTACTTCCGCGATCGCGGTGTCAACAGCCTGCAGGGTGGCGCGGTCAGCGGACTCGGCCTGCGCATGCCCAAGCCTGTCCACGTCCTGGGCCAGGCGGGCGACATCGTCCTCGCCCACTACCAGGTGGCGCACACCGCCTCCCCGAATCTGTCGGGAGACATCCGCTACATGTGCTTCTTCCGCCTGTCCGTGCGGAATCTCGACAGCCACCGGGTCGCGTCCATGCTCGACATTTGGCACGATTGGCCGGCGTTGAAGTATCTCGTGGGGAACGGCGATGGCGCGTGAGGCGCATGCCGCCGACGTTGCGCAATTCAGGCGCGACGGGTTCTTGGCGGGCGTACCGATCCTCGATGGCCGCGAGGTCGCGGCGCACAGGGCCCGGATGGTAGCCGCCGAAGCTTCGTTCGGTCCTCTGCACTACCAGGCGAAGGTCTACACGATCCTGCGCTCGCCGCTCGAATTGGCGACGCACCCGCGCGTGGTGGACGTGGTCAAGGCGTTGATCGGACCCAACGTGCTGTTGTGGAACGCAACGTACATCGTCAAGGAACCGCATACACCCGCGTTCGTGAGTTGGCATCAGGATCTCGCCTACTGGGGCCTGGACGGCGACGACCAGGTGTCCATGTGGCTGGCGTTGTCGCCGGCGAGGACCGAGCACGGCTGCATGCGCATGGTCCCGGGCAGTCATCGGTCCGGGCGCCGCGGGCATCGGACGACGCACGACGACGACAACGTGCTGTATCAAGGCCAGACCGTCGAGCGCGTCGACGAGTCAACGGCCGTCGCTTGCGAACTCGATCCGGGGCAGGCCTCGTTCCATCACGGCTGGACCCTGCACTCGTCGCTGCCGAACGTAAGCGACGAGCGCCGCGTCGGCTTCAATACGCAGTACCTCGCCCCGCATATGCGCCAGACGCAGCACGAACGCGACACGGCGTTGCTGGTCTGCGGCGTCGACGACTACGGGCACTTCGGCAAGGACATTCCGGCCCAGTCGGATCTCGATCCGGACGCGGTCGAGCGGCAGCGCGATCTCGACCGCATGGTTCGGGAGACGATGGGAGAGCACCCGTAGGGGGGCCTGGCGGGTGTGTGCCTAACGGCTCAGCGGTCCCCGGTCAACGGCACGAAGCGCACGGGGAAGAGCGTCGTGTATTCGCCGCCGCGCTTGTCGTAGACGATCAGCTCCTGGAACCCGTCCGTGTCGCCCAACGGCATGACCAGGCGACCGTCGTCGGTCAGTTGTTCGACCAACGCCGGCGGAATCTCGTCCGCGACGGCCGTCACGATGACCGCGTCGAAGGGCGCGTGCTCGGGCCACCCGTACCAGCCGTCGCCGATGCGGACGTCGACGTTGGCGTAGCCGAGCGTCCGAAGCCGCTCCCGTGCCTCGATGCCCAACTCCGGCACGATTTCGATGCTGTAGACCTCGGCGGCCAGGTGCGACAGGACCGCGGCCTGGTACCCGGACCCGGTACCGATCTCCAGGACGCGGTGGCTGGACTTGACGTCCAGCACGTCCGTCATGATGGCGACGATGAACGGTTGCGAGATGGTCTGGCCGTGGCCGATCGGCAACGGGTGGTTGGCGTAGGCGAGCGGGCGCGTGCGCGCCGGCACGAAGTCCTCGCGGGGGGTGTCGCGCAGCGCGTCGATGACCGGTGCACTGATCCGGTCGCGCCCGGTGTACAAGGCCGTCCGTTTTGCGTCGGCCTGGATCTCGATGATCATCCTATCCATGGGCGTGAGGTCGGTGTCATTCGGTTGCGCGGCCGTTGCGGTGGCGACCATGGCCAGCGCGGTGACGAGTGTCCAGCCGGGCGAGCGCAACGGTGCGACCTTAGGAGCTGCAGGACAGCATGGAGCAACCCGGCCGCTGCCGGGCCCAGTCGGGGCGTTTGGCGGCGTACTGTTCGCGACCGGGCTGTTCGTCGTACGGATGCCGCATGACGTCGAGCAGTTCGCCTACCATCGTGTAGTCGCCGGCTTCCGCCTTGTCGATCGCCAGTTGCGCCAGGTAGTTGCGCAACACGTAGCGCGGATTGGCGCGGTTCATCTGGGCAATCCGGGCGGCGTCGGCCCGGCCGTCGCTCTGAACGCGCTTGGCGTAGTTGCCGAGCCAGGCGGTCAGTCGCTCGCGGTAGGCGGGCGTCAACTGCGAAGGCTGGTAGTACGCCTCCTCCAATGGCGCGGCTGAGGGCGCGCGTGGATCGACTAGGGCAAGGTTGCGAAAGAACAGCGTCATGTCGGTCTCGACTTCGCCGAGCAGGCCGAAGAGTTCCGTCGTGAGTTCTTCGTCCGCTTCGCCGTCGTAAGCGCCTAGGCCGAGTTTGTCCGCCGTCATCGTTTGTGAGCCCTCCGTGTAGCGCTCGGCGTATCCGCCGAGGATCGCGTTCAGGGGCTCGGCGTCGCCGATCAGCGGGTAGATGGCGTTCGCCAACTGCAGGAGGTTCCACTGCGCGACTGCGGGCTGCTGGCCGAAACGGTAGCGGCGGGTCGCGGCGTCGGTGGTGTTCGGCGTCCAGTTCGGGTCGTAGTCCTCGAGCCACCCGTAGGGACCGTAGTCGATGGTGAGCCCGAGAACGGACATGTTGTCGGTATTCATCACCCCGTGGACGAAACCCACGCGCATCCAGTGCACGATCATGTCCGCCGTCCGCTGCGTGACGTCGTCGAACCAGTCGAGATAACGCGTCTTGGCGTCGGCGGCGGTGAGATGCGGGAAGTCGGTTGCGATCGTGAAATCGAGCAACTGTCGCAGGAGCTCGACATCGCGCCGGGCCGCGAGAATCTCGAAGTGCCCGAAGCGGGTGAACGAAGGCGCGACCCGGCAAACCACCGCGCCGGGCTCCGGGGCGGGGTGGCCGTCGTAGAGTATGTCCCGGATCACGTCCTCGCCGGTCAGCGTCAGCGACAGCGCGCGCGTTGTGGGCACGCCGAGGTGGAACATCGCCTCGCTGCACAGGAACTCGCGCAGCGACGACCGCAGCACGGCGAGGCCGTCGGCCGTGCGCGAATACGGCGTCGGACCGGCGCCTTTGAGCTGCAGCGTCCAGCGCTCGCCCTTCTTGTTGACGATCTCGCCCAGGTTGATGGCGCGCCCGTCGCCGAGCTGTCCCGCCCAGTTGCCGAACTGGTGTCCGCCGTAGCAGGTGGCGATGGGCTGCATGCCGGGCAGCAGCCGGTTGCCGACGAAGACTTGCGCGAGTGCCGTGCCATCGTCCGCGTCGGCGGGCAGGTCGAGGAGTGCGGCGGCCTCGGGCGACCAGCCGATCAGCCGCGGCCCCGCCACGGGTGTCGGCTCCACGTGCGAGTAGCACGCGGCGACTTGGCGGCGGAAGTTTCCTGCCTCCGGATCGGCCGGGAGTTCCGCGACGAATCGATTGTCGAAGGTCAATGCCGCGAGGTCGGCTTCAACGGATGCGGGAGGTGTTGACGGGACGATCATCCGGGCATCTTACCGGAGTCGACTTGCTCAGCGGCGCGAGATCCTCGCAGGCGGGTCGAGGATAGGCCGAGCACAAGCGCAGGCAGGAGGCCGAGAGCGATGATGGCGAGCGCCGCCGTCGAGGCCTCGGCCAGTCGCTCGTCGGAAGCCAGCCGGTAGACGCGGGTCGCCAGGGTCTCGAAGTTGAACGGGCGGAGGATCAGGGTCGCGGGCAACTCCTTGGTGACGTCGATGAAGACCAGCAGGACCGCACTCGCCACCGCGCCGCGCATGAGCGGAACGTGAACCTCGCGGAGCACCCGCCTGGGTCCGGCGCCCAGGGTCCGCGCGGCATCGTCCAGGCGGCGATGCACTTTGTCCAGGCCGCCTTGGCAAGCGTTGTAGGCGACCGTCAGGAAGCGCGCGAGATAGGCGTATACGAGCGCGGCAGCGGTACCTGTGAGCACCAGCCCGACGCCGAGGTCGAACTGGGAGTTCAGGAACCTGGCCACGGACTTGTCGAGAACGGTCAGCGGCGCCAATACCCCAACGGCCAGCACGGCCCCGGGGAGCGCATAGCCGAGCGTTGCCGTGCGCAGGGCCAGGCGGTTGGCGGGTCGCGGGTCCAGGCGCGCGCTGTAGGCGAGCACGAGGGCGAGCGCGGTCGCGACGACGGCGGCGGTGCCGGCCACACCGAAAGTCGTGGTGACGAAGTCACCGAATCCGCGCCCAAGGAGGGGATCTCCGGTGAGCACGGCATAGCGGGCGAGCACGACCATCGGGACGACGAGGCCGAGCAGAAGGGGCAGCGCGCAGACGGCGGTTGCGAGCCACGCGCGGAGCCCCTTGAGCGGCGCTGGTGTGATGGCCGCCGTCCCTGCGACGGGGTTGGCGTGACCGCCGCGCCGCGCGACCTGCTCGGCTACGATCAGCGCGGCAACGACGATGAACAGCCAGCCGGCAAGCTGCAACGCCCCCGCGCGGTCGCCGAGCGCGAACCAGGTGCGCAGGATGCCGGTGGTGAACGTCGAGACGCCGAAGTAGTCGACCACGCCGTAGTCGGCGACCGTCTCCATCATGGCCAGCGCCACGCCGCCAGCGACAACGGGTCGCGAGGCCGGCAATGCGATGGTGTAGAAGGCCCTGGTTGAACCCGCCCCGAGCACGCGGGCGGCGTCGACGAGGGACGCGGCCTGGGTTTCGAAGGCGGTGCGGGCGAGCAGGTAGACGTAGGGGTAGAGCACGAGGCTCAGCATCAACGCGGCACCGCCCAGCGAGCGGATCGGCGGGAACGCGTAGTCGCCCGCCTCCCAGCCGGTGACCGCGCGCAGCGCCGACTGCACCGGGCCCGCGAATTCGAGGAGGTCGGTATAGACGTAGGCAACGACGTAGGCCGGCGTTGCGAGCGGCAGCACCAGCGCCCAGGACAGGAACCGCTTGCCTGGGAAGTCGCGCGTGGCCACGGTCCACGCGCAGGCGATGCCGATCACGGCGCTCAAGCCCCCCACGGCGACCGCGAGCACGGCGGTATTGACGACATAGCCGGTCAACACCGTTTCGCGAAGGTGCGACCAGGTGGGGCTCTGTTGACCGACTAGGGCCAAGAGCACGACCACGATCGGAGCCGCGACGACGGCGGCAATCAGCCACGAGCCGAATGTCCAGACGCGATTCACGGCTTCGGCGAGGGCGGCCCAATCACGGTGTGCGACGATTCTACCGTTGTTCTTTTCTTACGGCCGTTCGGCGCATGGCCCGTGCTTATACTCGGTCCATGAGCCTGGAGTTTCACCACGTCTCGCATCGCTTCGGGCGCGAGCAAGTCCTCCTCGACGTGTCCTTGGCGGCCGAACCGGGCGCGGTCACCTGTCTGCTCGGGGCTTCCGGCAGCGGCAAGAGCACGTTGCTGCGGCTGGCGGCCGGGCTTTTGCACCTTCAGGCCGGGGAGATCCGGCTCGACGGCGCCGTACTGTGCACGCCGGGCCAACACCCGCCGCCGGAGCGGCGTCCGGTCGGCCTCGTGTTCCAGGAGCACGTCCTCTTTCCGCACAAGACGGTGCTCGACAACGTGGCCTTCGGACTGCGCCGAATGGAGCCGCAGCAGCGCCGCGCGGTAGCGCACGCCAGCTTGGCGGCCGTGGGCCTCGACGCCTTTGCGGATCGCTATCCGGATACGCTCTCGGGTGGTCAGCAGCAGCGGGTGGCGCTCGCTCGTTCGCTGGCGCCAGCCCCGCGCGTCGTTCTGCTCGATGAACCTTTCGCAAGCGTCGATGCGACGCTACGCCGGGCTTTGCGGGAAGACGCCCGTCACGCCCTGCGCCAGTCCGGGAGCATCGCGGTGATCGTAACGCACGACCCGGAGGAGGCGCTCGAACTCGCTGACCGAATCGCCGTCATGGAGCGTGGCCGGATCGTCCAGGTCGACACCCCGGCCGAGATCTGGCGACGACCCGCGGAGCGTGCGGTCGCGACCCTGTTCGGCGAAGCGCAGCACGTGCCCGGAACGGTGGCGCCGGGCGGCGTCACGACCCCGTTCGGTCGGTTGCCGGTTGCGTGCGCCGACGCCGCCGAGGGCGACGAGGTGGACGTGCTGGTGCGGCCGACGGCCGTGTCGCTGAGCCCGGTCGCCAGCGATGCCGACGGAACCGGCACGGTGGACGACGTGCGCTTCTTGAGCGACGGCTACCGCGTTCTCGTCGCGGCGGGCGGTCGGATACTGCGCGCCCGCGTCCCGACCGTGAACGAGATAGCCGTCGGTGACCGGGTCTCGGCCAGGTTCGATTTGGCGGGCGTGTTCGTGTATGCCAGGGAATAGGCCGCCTGACGACTGGCACCGTCAGCGCAACGCCGCGAGCCGCTCGAGCAGCGTGCGTTCGCTGTAGGAGGGAACCTCGGTGCCCTGCGCTCCGGGGCACGAATTGCGCCCTGCGCATGTGCTCGGGTAGTTCTCGAGGCTCAAGACGTAGCCTTGGCTTCGGTCATGTTCGTAGCGCGTCAACACCACGAGTACGATGTTGCCGTCCGGCCACACGTAGATGTGCTGTCCCTCGAGCCCGTGCGCGGCGCTCACCGCGATGGGTGGCTCGACGCCTTCGAAGTAGCTCCCATTCATCACCCACCACTGCAGCCCGTAGAAGGGGCTTTGCGCCGACAGGCTCGTCTGCACGTAGTCCTCGGTGATCAGCCGCTCGCCTTCCCAGTCGCCGCCGCTGGCGAAGAGCACGCCGAAGCGCGCGAAGTCGTCCGGTCGCATGTCGAGGCAGCAGTAGGTCAGCGGCTGCGTGCCGGTGGGGTCCAGCCACATGCCGATCGCGCCGCGATCGATGCCGATCGGTTCGAGGATCGTCTCCGCCAGCCAATCGTGGGCGTCCATGCCTGTGGCCCGCCTGATGAGCGGTTCGAAGAGTTGCGAGGTGATGTTGGAGTATTGGAACGTCGTGCCGCGGGCGCGGACGGGTTCCTGGGCGAGCGAGAATGCCGTTTGATCGTATTGCACGAAGATATTGGGGTCGGGTAGCCCGGCACGCATCTCCAGAAGGTCCCGGACCGTGATTGACGCCTTGTTCGTGCCGGCCCATTCGGTGAAGAAGTCGCTGGCCCGTTGGTCGAGCGAGGCGATGTGCCCCTGATCGATGGCCACACCAATCGCGGCGCTGTAGAAGCTCTTCGCGACGGACCAACTGGTGCCGAGACTGGCGACGTCGTAGCCGGCTGCGTAGCGTTCGGCGATCACCGTCCCGTCGGCGACCAGTAGGGCGGATTGCACGGCGCGGTCCGTGAACACGTGATCGAGCACGCCCTTCACCGTGCAGGCCGCGATGCCGGCATCACCCGGAATGGTGCGTGGCAACGTCCAAGCGGGTCGCCTCGGCGGTTGGACGGTTGCGGTGAACGTCATGAAGCCGCCGTCGCTCGCTGTCACGGTGACGGTCGCGGTACCGGCCACCACGCCGGTGAGCGTCAGGGTCGTTCCCGCGACTTCGGCCGTGACGACGCAGGGGGCGCTTGAGGTGACGTCCAGCGCCCGGTCGCCGCTGGCGGCCAAGGGAACCGTGAGCTCCAACGTCGAGCCGGCCATGAGAGTCTGATCAGGGATCGGCGCGCCGTTCGCCGCCAGCAAGGTCAGGAAGCGTTCCAAGTCAGCGTACTCGGGCGAACCGCCGGCGATCTGCTCGCCGCCACCGTGGCCGGCCAGACCGCGAACCTTGTCGAGGACGAGCATCGTGCGGTCGTCGGCGCCAGCGACGAAGGCTCTCATGCGTTCGAAGTTCGTCGCCCGGTGATCGCTATTCGCGGACGTCTCGAAAACGAGCCGCGTGGCGTCCGCCTCGCCGCCACTGACGTGGCACTTGATGCACTTGGCTTGCACGATGGTGGGGTAAATGGTCTGGTTGAAGACCTCCCGGGCGACCGCTTGGGGATCTTCGGCGGGATGCACGTCGGCGAGCAACGTGAACGATCCGGGGGTCGCGGCGCTCACGTGGACATAGTAGATCCCGGGTTCGACGTGCCTTTCGATACGGAAGTTGTGGCCGTGGCCGCCGTCGTCGCGTACGGCGAGCACTGCGCCGGCGCTGTCGCGCAACTCGCCCACGGTGTCGGCCGGCCCGGAACTGCCGACGCGCAGCCCGCCTGCGTTTGGGACCTCCAGGCGAAACGCATCGGTGTCGCCGGCAGGGGAGATCCGCCCCGTCGTGCGGATGCCCAAAGGCAGGAACGTCGAGGCGCCCGAGGTGCCGCCGTGGTCGTCCCCCGCCCGGCGAATCCGCGCCGTCATCTTGTAGCTGCCCGTGTCCACGTCGCTCGCCACGGCGACGTAGTAGACGCCGCCGGGCAGCGTCGTGACGATCCGGAAGTTCATGTCCGTCCCGGCGTCGTCGTCTTCCGCAATGACGGCGCCGTCGCTGTCGTAGAGCGTGCCGCGTGCGTCGAGTTCGCCGCTGCTGCGCATCTCGACTTCGGCGCGCCCTTGGAGGTCGAGTCGGAAAACGTCCACATCGCTCGACGAGCCGAGTGTTCCGGCTACGCTGACGCCGTAGTGTCCGACGAGCGTCGCCGTGAGGCGGGTGTCGCCGTGATCGTCGGCGGGCTCGGCGCCGGCGGCCGCAGCGATGAGAAGGATTGCCGTTGTGCGAACGCAACTGACCATGGTCGGGGTGTGCCTAAAAGCCTCCCGTGGACATTATGGCGGGGCGGCGTTCCCGCGCACGGACTTCCGCCCGCGTCGACCAATGCACTACAATCGCAAACCGTTCGTAAATGCAAATGGTTCTCAATATGCATAATCTGTCCCGGCTGGTCCCCGCGACGCTCGCCTGTGTTTTCGCGATCGGCGGCATCGCGCAGGCCAGCCCCACTTCAGAAGCGGTGGTCAACGTCTACTCGGCGCGGCACTACGACACCGACCTGGCGCTGTACGAGCGCTTCACGGAGACCACGGGTATCAAGGTGAATCTCATCGAAGGCTCGAGCGACGGCCTGATCGAGAGGATCGTCAACGAAGCCGAGTTCAGCCCGGCCGATATGCTCATCACCGTGGATGCCGGTCGCCTTTGGCGGGCGGCCGAGGCGGGCGTCTTCCAGCCCATCGAGTCCGCGGTGCTCGACGAGCGCGTTCCCGAATACCTGCGCGATCCCGCGGGGTTGTGGTTCGGTCTCTCGAAACGCGCCCGCGTGATCGTCTACAACAAGGCCAACGGGCTTCCCGAGGGCGTCAGCCGTTACGAGGACCTGGCGGGCGATGCGTTGCGCGGGCAGGTCTGCATGCGCTCGTCGGGCAACATCTACAACCTGTCGTTGCTAGGGTCCTTGATTGAGCACTACGGCGAGGAGTCGGCACTCGGCTGGGCGACTGGCGTGGTTGCCAACTTCAAGCGCGCGCCGCAGGGCAACGACACCGCACAGTTGCGAGCGGTTGCGGCGGGCGAATGTGGGGTCAGCATTGCCAACAGCTACTACATCGGCCGCCTGATGGGGTCGGCTGACGAAGCGGACACGGCCGTGACGGATGCGATCGGTGTGCTGTTCCCCAACCAGGAAGGCCGGGGCGCGCACGTCAACATCAGCGGGGCGGGTGTCACCCGGCATGCGCCCAATCGGACCAACGCCGTCCGGTTCCTCGAGTACCTGACGGGGGACTTCGCGCAGCGCTTGTTCGCGGAAGGCAACAACGAGTATCCGGTCGTGGGTGCCGCAACCGGGCCCATCGCCGAGCTCGGTACGTTCAAGGAGGATGCCGTCAACGCGTCGGTGCTCGGGGCGAACCAAGCGTTGGCTGTGCGGGTCTTCGACAGGGCTGGCTGGCGATAAGCGCACATATCGCGATCATCCACGAACCCGCGTTCCGGCTAGCCGCTAACGGGGTCCATGACACGGCATACAATGTCGGTTCGGATCACCGTCAACGGAGGAAGCGTGGAAAACAACATCGGCTGGTGGCTCACCAAGCGCGCTTTCCTGATGCCGGAACTGGAGGCCTATGTCGACGGGGATGGCGGCGAACGCTTGACCTTCGTCGAACTCAACGCGCGTGCCAATCGGACGGCCAACGCGTTCCGCGCAGCGGGCATCGAGAAGGGCGAGCGGGTCGCTCTCCTGCTGATGAATAGCCCCGAGTTCGTGGAGTTGTTCTTCGCCCTCGGCAAGATCGGCGCCGTGGTCGTGCCCCTGAACTGGCGCCTGGTGGCGGACGAACTGGAGTTCATCCTGAAGGACAGCGGCGCCACGCGCCTCGTCTTCGACGACGACTTCGTCGACACCGTGGCCGAACTGCACGGCCGAGGCGACAAGACGGATGTTCACGACTGGCTGCAGGTCGCGGGCGGCGAGGTCGCCTACTTCGGCGAGGACTACCGCGCATTCCGCGACGCCGCGAGCGATGCCGAGCCGGAAATCGGCGCATCCGACGACGACATGGTCTACATCATGTACACGTCCGGCACCACGGGGCTGCCGAAAGGCGTGGTGCACACCCACAACACGTGCATCTGGGGTTGCATCACCATCGCCGCCAGCACCTACTACCGCGAGAACGACCGGTTCCTGTCGCCGCTGCCGATGTTCCACGTCGGCGCGCTGACGCCGATCACGCTCAATGTCTACCGGGGCGTCACGAGCGTCGTGATGCGCAGCTTCGATCCGGTGCGGGTTTGGGAACTGATCGACCAGGAGAAGATCACCATCGGCCTTGCGGTGCCGGCCATGCTCACCTTCATGCTGCAGGTCCCCAACCTCGAACGCTACGACTTCTCGCAGTGGCGTTGGTGCATGTCCGGTGCCGCGCCTGTGCCGGAGTCGCTGATCGAGGCGTGTGCGGAGATCGGCATCGAGGTACACCAGATCTACGGCCTGACGGAGTCCTGCGGTCCGGCGGCGCTCATCGATCCGGAGAATGCGCTCAAGCGTATCGGCTCCACCGGCAAGGCGTTCTTCCACACCGACGTGCGCATCGTCGCCCCCGACGGCACGGACTGCCCGCCTGATGTGCCTGGCGAAGTGCTGGTCGCCGGCCCCCACATCATGCGCGAGTACTGGAATCGGCCCGAGGCCACCGCGGAGACCATCGTCGACGGCTGGCTGCACACCGGTGACGTGGCGCGCATGGATGCGGACGGGTTCATCACCATCGAGGACCGCATCAAGGACATGGTCATCTCGGGCGGCGAGAACGTCTACCCGGCCGAGATCGAGAAGGTGCTGCAGACGCATCCCGACATCGTCGAGGCGGGCGTCATCGGCCAACCGAGCGAGAAGTGGGGCGAATCACCCTTCGCCGTCGTCGTCAAGGGCGACGACGCGCTCACCGAGGCGGACGTCCTCAACTTCTGCCGCGGCAAGCTTGCCGGGTTCAAGCAGCCGAAAGGGGCGGCGTTCGTCGACGCGCTGCCGCGCAACCCGAGTGGCAAGATCCTGAAGCGCGTCCTGCGCGACCAGTTCCCGGGGCCGGCGCCGGTCTGACCGCCGTGGACCTGGCCGAACTGGAGTCCCGCCTCGGCCCGTTTTGTGCGGCCAAGTACGGCCGCACGGCGCGCGTTTTCGATGTGCACACGATGCCGGGCCACGCGGGGTTTTCGTACGGTTTCAGCGTGGACTTGGGCTCAAGTGTCGAGTCGTGGTTCATCCGCCTGCCGCCGCCGAACGTCAACTGGCGCGGCACGGCCGACGTGTTGCGCCAGGTCGAGGCCCTGAATGCCCTTGACGGAACCGAAGTGCCGCACTGCTCGGTGCGCTGGTCTGGGAAGGACCTGGACTGGTTCGGTTGCCCGTATTTCGTGGTGCCCAAGCTCGACGGCGACGTCATCCGGCTAGGTCCCGGCGAGTGGGCGGCCGCGCTTTCCGAAGAGCAGTGCGCGGACATGGGGCGGCAGGTGATGACGGCGTTGGCCGGCATCCACAAGGTGGACGCAACCCAAGCGCCCTACCTCGGCGAGGCGGTACCGTTCGCCGAGGACGTGGAGCGCTGGGACCGATTCTACGAACGCGCCGCGGATGCCGAACTGCTCGGTCGGGCCCCGGATTGCCGCCGGCGGCTCCTGGACACGCTGCCCACCGATGCGCCGGTCGGCATCTTCCACGGCGACTTCCAGACCTCCAACCTGTTCTTCGATGCCGCTGCCACGGGCACGCCCAAGCTGCTCGCTGTCATCGACTGGGAGCTGACCGGGATCGGCGCGACGCTGAACGACGTGGGCTGGATCTGCACGTTCAGCGACCGCGAAGCGTGGGCGAAAGGCACGGGCGAGCGCCCCATGTTCCTCGACCCCGAGACGCTCATGGCGCTGTATGTCGAAGCCTACGGCGACCCGCTGCCGGATCTGAACTGGTTCCGGGCGCTGGCGGCGTACAAGTTCGCCATCATCACCGGCTTCAACCTGAGCCTGCATCGACGCGGCAAGCGCGTGGATCCATCGTGGGAGGTGACGGCGCTGTCGATGCCGCCGCTTATCGACCGCGCGCTCGAACTCCTCGGCTAGCCCTGCGATGACCAAGCCGAACATACTGCTCATCCTCGCGGACGACATGGGCTTCTCCGACATCGGCTGCTTCGGCTCGGAGATCCGCACGCCCACCCTCGATACGCTCGGGACGAACGGTCTGCGCTATACGCAGATGTACAACTCGGCGCGCTGCTGCCCATCGCGTGCGGCCCTGTTGACGGGCCTCAATCCGCACCAGGCCGGCGTTGGCTGGATGACCACCACGCTCAGCGGTTCCACCGATGCCTACCAGGGCTACCTGAACGAGCGCTGCGTCACCATCGCCGAGGTTCTCAAGGGCGCGGGCTACCGGACGTTCCTATCGGGCAAGTGGCATGTCGGCAACGCCTACGACGCCCAGCGCCCCGACACGTGGCGAGCGGGCGAGCCGGGTTGGCCGACGCCGACGCAGCGCGGCTTCGACGACTTCTACGGCACGCTGGACGGCGCCGGTTCGTTCTGGAATCCGCACTCGCTGATGGACGGCGAGTCCTTCATCCGTCCCGATTCGCCGGACTTCTACTACACCGACGCCATCGGCGAGAACGCGGCCGCGCGGATCGAAGCCGCGCTCGATGCCGGGACGCCGTTCTTCGGCTACGTGGCGTTCACGGCGCCGCATTGGCCCTTGCACGCTCGTGAGGAGGACATCGCCCGCTACGCCGACGTGTACCGCTGCGGCTGGGACGCCATCCGCACGGCCAGGCACGAAACCCAGCGCGATGCAGGACTCGTCGACCGTCGCTGGCCGATCAGTCCGCGCGACTCCGAATCGTGGCCCTTTGACCAGAGCCGCTATCCGGACTGGGAGGCGCTGCGGATGGCCGTCTATGCCGCCCAGATCGACCGCATGGACCAGGCGATCGGCGGCATCGTCGCAACGCTTTCCCGGCGCAAAGCTCTCGACAACACGCTGATCTTCTTCCTGTCCGACAACGGCGGCTGTGCCGAATTCCTGAAGGAGGACACGGACGCGCCGGCACCGCATCGCTACAACATGCCGACCGTCGACGGCCGGCCGATGCGCGTCGGCAACCTGCCGCACCTCGAGCCAGGGCCGACCGACACCTTCATGTCCTACGACCTGCCGTGGGCGAATGCATCCAACACCCCGTTTCGCCGCTACAAGTCGTGGGTGCACGAGGGCGGCATCTCGACACCGTTCATCGTGCACTGGCCCGGCGGCATCGCCGCCCCCGCGATCGTTCACACCCCGATCCACATCACCGACATCATGCCGACGTGCGTGGAGGTGGCCGGGGCCCCGTATCCGGAGAGCGTGGGCGATCATGCGATCCAGCCGATGGAGGGGTCGAGCTTGAAGCCATCGTTTCGGGACAGCCGCTGGCAACGCGGCAAGCCGATCTGGTTCGAGCACGAAGGAAACCGCGCGGTACGTGACGGACCCTGGAAGCTCGTCAACCGGCATCCCCATCGATGGGAGCTCTACAACATCGACGACGATCGCACGGAACAACACGACCTCGCCGAATCGGAGAAGCGCCGCGTCGCGGCCATGGCCCGGTATTGGCGCGGCCAGGCCGACCGCGTTGGGTACGCGCCGAACCAGGCGCTGGTCGACCGAATCGCCGACCGCCACCCCGAGAACTGGGCACTCGTCAGGAGACGCTTCAAGGCGGCTTGAGTGGCGCACGCTTGAGGGCTGCGCTCACCGCACAAGGAGCGGGCGGTCTCAAGGTGACTCTCCGGTCCGACTTTTCGGTGCATACTGAGACGCTTCAAGTCGGGGGCTGGGGGAACGAGTGACCGAATCCGTGGATGTGCTGATCGTCGGCGCCGGCGCGTCGGGGGCTGCGGTGGCCTGGAGCCTGGCCGAGACCCGTATGCGCATCGTCTGTTTGGAGCAGGGCGACTGGATGAATCCGGCCGAGTACCCGAGCAGCGGGCGCGACTGGGAATCGCGGGCCTTCAGCGACATGAGCATCAGTCCGAACCGGCGCAAGCGCGAGACGGACTACCCGGTCAACGACGCCAACTCGCCGATCTCGGTGGCGAATTTCAACGCCGTCGGGGGCAGCACCATCCTCTACGCCGGTCATTTCCCGCGGTTCCACCCGTCGGATTTCCGCGTCAAGACCTTGGACGGTGTCGCCGACGACTGGCCCATCGACTACGACAGGCTGGAGCCGTTCTACGCCGAGAACGACCGCATGATGGGCGTATCCGGCCTCGGCGGCGATCCGGCGTATCCGCCGAAGCAGGCCGTCATGCCGCCCGTGCCGCTCGGCAAGTCGGGCGCAACCATCGCCCGAGGCTTTAACAAGATGGGCTGGCACTGGTGGCCGTCGGACACCGCGATCGCAACGGCGCAATACGACGGCCGCGACCAGTGCATCAACCTGGGCGCTTGCAGCAGCGGTTGCGCGCAAGGGGCCAAGGCGAGCACGGACATCACGTACTGGCCGCACGCGGTTCGCGCCGGGGTCGAGGTCAGGACGCGCTGTCGCGTACGCGAGATCACGGTCAACGCCGACGGCATGGCGTCCGGCGTCGTCTACTACGACCGCGACGGCGTCGAACAATTCCAGGCCGCGGAGGTGGTCATCGTCGCCTGCAACGGCGTCGGCACACCGCGCCTGCTGTTGAACTCAACGTCCGGCGCATTCCCGAACGGTTTGGCGAATTCCAGCGGCCTGGTGGGCAAGAACCTGATGTTCCACCCGTACGCCTCGATCCAGGGCATCTTCGATGAGCCCCTGGACGGTTACCGCGGCCCGGGTGTGTGCATCTGGAGCCAGGAGTTCTACGAGACCGACCTCGACCGCGGGTTCGTCCGCGGCTACACCTACGAGATCAACCGCGGCCGCGGTCCGGTCGCAACCGCCGCGACCGGCATGTTCTCGGGGCGCATCCCCTGGGGTGCGGGCCATCACGAGCGCTACCGGGAGTTGTTCAATCGGATCGCCGGCATGGTCGGCATCTGCGAGGACCTGCCGGAGGAGCACAACACCGTCACGCTGGACCCCGAACTCACCGACGGCCACGGCATCCCGGCACCGAAGATCGACTACACCCTGTCCGAGAACAGCCGGCGCATGCTCGACCACGCGGTCGCGAAAGCGACGGAGGTGCTGACGGCCGCAGGCGCTGTCGACGTGATCACCGAAGCACCCATCGGCGTCGGCGGCTGGCACCTGATGGGGACGGCCCGCATGGGCACCGATCCCGAGCGGTCCGTGGTCAACGAATGGGGACGTGCGCACGACGTGAAGAACCTGTTCATCGTCGACGGCAGCATCTTCGTGACCAGCGCCGGCGTGAACCCGACCCGCACCATCCAGGCGCTGGCGCTGTACGTCGCCGACTCGATGAAGCGACGCCTGGCTAACCTGTTCGACTGAGGATCTTCAAGTGACGACGATTGCGAGCGACAACCCGTTTTCGGCGGCGGAGCAGGACACGCTTGCGGCGCTCGCCGGTGCGGTCATCCCCGCGAGCGTCGAGTACGGCGTGCCGGGTGCCGACGACGCGGAAATCGTCGCCGACATCCTCGCGACGGCACGGCCGCACTACGAAGCGGTGCGTGCCGGGCTCGGTTTCCAGGACACCGTGGCCACGGCGGCGTACGGGGCGCCGTTCGCCGAGTTGTCAGCCGCGGACCGCGCCGATTTCGTCGAGCGCAGCAACACGTACGGCGGCTTCGATGACATCGAGTGGGAATTCGACCCGGGCGCCATCGCGGGCCAACGCACGTTGATCAGCATCATCCTCCAGTGTTACTACCGCGACGACCGCGTCATGCAGTCCTTGGAGATGGAGCCCCGTCCACCCTTCCCGCAAGGATTCGAGGTGGAACAGGGCGACTGGTCGCTGCTCGAGCCAGTGAAGCAACGCGGCAAGATCTACCGTCCGGCCTAGCGCCGTCGGCTTGCCTAGCGTTAAGCCCGCCGACGTTCCGCCTATAATCGCAGCGCCTCGATCGCCAAGGGGATGATCATGTCCGAACCCGCAACGACGTTGGAGCCATCGAACATCCGCGCATCGCTTGCCTACGCGGCGACCGGGGGTGACAAGTACTACTACGAGCTGGCCACCCCCGGATCTGAAGGCCGAAACCGCGGCGGCGGGTCGGCCAAGCACGAGATGACGGTGTTCGATGGCCGCGCGTGGCCCGAGCCGATTTCACTGGACGTCCACGGCTTCGAGCTTCGGCACAGCCCGTTGCCGCCGATCGACTTCCTCGACGCCGCAAGCGTCACGCGACTGTACTACCCGGTTATGGCCGATCTGGCCGAGCGTTGCACCGGCGCGAGCCGGATCCACATCTTTGATCACACCGTTCGGCACGGCGACCCGGACGTGCGTCGAAGTACCGGCCTGAAGCCACCAGCGCGCGGCGTGCACAACGACTATACGCACTGGTCTGCGCGCAAACGCGTGCGCGACTTGCTGCCCGACGAGGCGGACGAGCTACTCGAGCGACGCTTCGCGATCATCCAGGCTTGGCGGCCGATCGGACGGCCCATCGAGTCCGACCCGATTGCCATCGCCGACGCGCGCACCGTGACGGCGGAGGACCTGGTGCCGGTGCCGCGTACCGCCCCGGGCCGGGTGGGCGAGACTTGGCGAGCGCTCTACAGCCCGCGCCACCAGTTCTTCTACTACCCGTTCATGGCCCCGGACGAGGTGCTGTTCTTCAAAGTCTACGACTCCGCGACCGACGGGCGTGCGCGCTATACGCTGCACACCGCGTTCGAGTTACCTGAGCCGCGGCCGGAAGCGGCACCGCGACATAGCTGCGAAATGCGGCTGTTCGCCTTCTACTGAGGGACGGCGAACCCCGTTAGCCCTCCAGTCCGGCGAGGACCGCGTCGATGGAGTCGCCGCGAAGGCCTTGCTTGACCGCGGCATAGGCGCTGCCGTCGAGCGCCAGGAACCCGCGAGCCGCGGCCAGGGCCGCATCCTTCAACTCGTCTGCCGCCACCACCTCGTCGAGGAAGCCCGCATCCTTGGCTTCCTCGGGCGAGAACATGGTCGCCGCGATCGCCGCGCGCGTCAGGTAGCGCTTGGAGAGCCGCTCGCCGGCGAGCATCAGCCCGAACGGCGGCAGACTCATACCGATGGCGGTTTCGTTCAGGCCGATGCGGAAGTCGCCAGCGGTGCCGATGCGGTAGTCGGCGGTCAGCAGACAGAACGCACCCAAGGCGATCGCATGGCCGCTGGCCGCGATCACGAGAGGCAGCGGCAAGCCGTAGAGCCGCATCATCAGCCGGGCGCCGCCCAGGCTCATATTGCGCGCCGCTTCCGGATCGTCGCCGCGAATGACGCGCAGGTCGAAGCCGCCCGAGAAGAGCCCTGGCCGACCGGTGAGGACGACAGCCTTGGCCTCGCCCTCGGCCCGGTCGAGCAGACCGTTCACTGTCGCGATCATGTCCGGGCTGAAGGCATTGGCCTTGCCGTCGTCCAAGGTCACCACGGCGACGTGGTCGAGCAGTTCGTAGGTTGCGAGTTCGGACATGGCAGCCTCTAAGAAAAGCGCGGAGTTTACACCGCCACACCGCGGCCCCTGCTGAGCAGCGCATGTGGGTTTGTAGTAGGCTCGATGGACGGTTGCACGACTGGGGGAGGTTATGGGCCGACTGTTCTACTCGGTATCCGGCGTGGTGTTCGCGCTGGCCTTGGCAGCAGGTTGTGCTCCTCCTCCCCCGGCCGAACCCGAGGCCGGCGGCTACGTGGTGCCGAAGACGCCGGACGGCGACCCGGACTTCAACGGTATTTGGCAAGCGCTGGGCGCGGCTCACTGGGACCTCGAGGACCACGCGGCGCGGCAGGGCCCGGCGCCGCTGATGGGTGCCTTGGGCGCCATTCCGGCCGGTCGCAGCGTGGTTGTCGGCGGCACGATTCCCTACACCCCGGAGGCGCTCGCCTTACGTGACGAGAACCGCGCCGACTGGGTGCGGCGTGACCCGGCCGTGAAGTGCTATATGCCTGGCATCCCCCGCGCAACCTACATGCCGTTCCCGTTCCAGTTCGTGCAGTCGAAGGACGCCATTTTTGCGGCCTACGAATTCACCAGTTCCACGCGCATCATCCACTTGGACCGCCCGGGCACGGAGGCGGAGTTGCCGGCGTGGATGGGCTACTCGCTGGGGCGCTTCGAAGGGGACACCCTGGTTGTCGACGTGACGGCGCAGGTCGCCGACACCTGGTTCGACGCCTCGGGCAACTACCACACCGCTGATCTCAAGGTGACCGAGCGGTACACGCGCACGGGTCCGGACACCTTGCAGTACGAAGCGACGATCGAGGATCCGAGCATCTTCACGGCACCTTGGACGATCAGCATGCCGTTGTACCGGCGGCTTGAACCCGGTGCGCAGATCCTAGAGTACAAGTGCATCGAGTTCGCGGAGTATGCGACCTTCGGGCACTCGTACCCCGAAGGCGTGCAATAGGCGGCCGGCGACGGTCGCCATCGAAAGGGAGGTTAACGACATGGCCATCTCAACGATTATCCGTGGCGCGGTTGCAGCGTTGGCAGTCGCCGCAGTGCCGATTCTGGCAAGCGAGGACGCCGAGCCGGCGTCGATGAAGACGTCTTGGGGCGTTCCCGATCTGCAAGGCACCTGGGACTTCCGCACCATGACGCCGATGAACCGCCCGGAACGGTTCAAGGACAAGGAGTTCCTCACCGAAGAGGAGGTCGCCGAACTGGAGGAAAACACGCGCAAGGGCCACGAAGCGGCGCTGGCCCGTGAGGCGTCGGACGAACCGAGCCAGGGCGACGTCGATGTCGGCTACGACTTCATCTTCATCGACGTGGGTACGAAGGTCACGGGCACGCGGCGGACGTCTTTGATCGTCGATCCGCCGAATGGGCGACGACCGGCACTCACGATGTTCGCGAGAATGCGCCAGGCCGAGAACCGCGCGGTCTGGGAAAAGCGGCCGATCACCGCCCGCGACCGACCGCCCGCGACGCGCTGCCTGGTGGGTTTCAACTCCGGGCCGCCGATGAGTTCAGGCGCCTACAACAACATGATGCGCGTGGTGCAGTCGCCGGGATACGTGGCCATCCTCAACGAGATGGTCAACGACCACCGGGTCATCCCGACCGATGGCAGCGAACACGTCCCCGACAACGTCCGACTGTGGAAGGGCGACTCCCGTGGCCGCTGGGAGGGGGACACGCTGGTCGTGGAGACCAGGAACTTCCGCCCCGAGACCAGCTTCTCCGGTTCCGGCCCGAACATGATCCTGACCGAGCGCTTCACGCGGATCGACGCTGACGCCTTGCGTTACGAGTACACCGTGGACGATCCGGAGTCGTTCGAGGGCAAGTGGTCGACGGTGCAGGACATGCGCAGGACCGATGATGAGATCTACGAGTACGCTTGCCACGAGGGCAATCGGGCGATGCATCTCATGCTCGCCGGGGCGCGCAAGGAAGAGCGCGACGGTAAGCCCGACGCGGAAGGCTGGTTGCCGTCCTGGTACCGGGGCTTGCCGAGGAAGGAGGAACTACTGAAGCAGAGCGGGGAGGGCGAAGAGTAGGCGAATCGCCTAAGCGGCGGCGAATCGCCTGGCGGCGATTCGTTGGAGAACGCTTCGTGTTCTCCCGTACGCCTAGCAGCGATTCGCGCCAGTGTACAGTCTAGTCGGCTTCGTCCTCTGGAAGGTTCGTCTCTTCCGTCCGGGGCGGCTCGCGGGGATCAGCCCCGTCGCGCGGCGCACCCGTGCCGGATGAACCCATGAAGAACTTGCGCCCGTCCGGGAACTGGATGTCCCGGCCGCTGCCCGAACAGATCGGCTCGCAGATCTGGTCCTTGCTCTGGTAGCCGCGCACCACGACCTCGGTACCCGGCTGCAGGAGGGTTCGGGTCATGCCGCGGCGCAGCAGCGTGTTCGGCGTGCCGGCCTCGAGCTGCCAGACCTGTTTCGAGCCGTCTTCCTTGACGTGCGCCACGTGCACCCAGGCGTGCGGGTTGATCCAGTCGACCTGGACGATTTCGCCCTGCACGCGGATCGGCAGGTTGGCATCGAATTCCGCCGAGAAGGCGTGGTGCGCCAAGGTGCTCGACCCGGTCACGACCGCACCGGCGACGGCCAGCGCTGCCACGGTTGGCTGGATGCGAAGTCTCATGTCCCCTCCGGAACCGCTTGACGGTGAAAACCGCTAGTATCGTACTCGTTCGCGCCAGCAGTCGCCACACGACACGCTCGCGATGGCGTCGACGGCGCAGTTGAGGGGAGCCTTGTCATGTCAACCATTCGACGTCCTGCAACGCTCGTTTTCATGCTGGTCGCGGCGCTGTTCATGCTGACCGCGTGTGCACCGCCCGAGTCCGCCGAAGCACCCGACGCCGCCGAAGAGGCCACCGTCGCGGCTGCCGAACTGACGCCCGCCGCAGCGACCCCGATCGCGGGCGACTTCGAGACCGATACGCACAGGTTCGAGGAAGTCGCCGACGGCGTCTACTTCGTGACCTACACCGTGCCGATGTTCAACAGCAACTCCATGGTGGTCATCAATGAAGACGACGTGCTGGTGGTCGATTCGCACATCACGCCCGCCACGGGCCGGCAGTTGATCGCCTCGATCCGCCAGGTCACCGACAAGCCGATCACGACCGTCGTCAACACCCACTTCCACTACGACCACGCCCATGGCAACCAGGTCTTCGGTCCCATCCAGATCGTCGGCCACGAGCACACGCGCATGCGGATGGCGGGCACGCCGCACGAGGAACCCACCTGGGCGAGCTACACGGCTGGCCAGCGCAACGGGCTCGAACGCCTCGAGGCCGCGCTTGGCGAAGCGGAGGATGATGTGGGCCGCGCGGAGATCGAAGCGCGCATCGAGTCCCTCAAAGGTCAGATCGCCGCGAACGCGGAGGTGGTGCCCACACCCCCGAATACGACGTTCAACGAGCGCATCACGCTCGTCCGCGGGGATCGCGAGATCCAGGTGATCTTCTGCGGTCGGGCGCATACCGGCGGCGACGTGGTGATCTACCTGCCCGCCGACAAGATCGCATTCACCGGCGACATGATGCTCGGCGGGCCGTCCTTCCTCGGCGATGGTCACGTGGACGAGTGGCCGGAAACCCTTGAGAACTTGAAGGCCCTCGACATCGAACTGATCCTGCCGGGGCACGGCCCGGGCATCACTGATCTGCAACTGATCGACCATGTGCAGGCGTTCTACCGCGACTTGTGGAGCCAGGTGGTCGCGTTGCGGGCGGAAGGAAAGAACATCGGGGAGACGGCCGCAGCGGTCGACTTGAGCGCCCACACGGAGAACTTCGGTCGCCCGGTGGGCACGAACGCGCAAGCCGTCGGCCGGATGTTCTATTTGCTCGATGAACGCGCGGAGTAAGCCGGGGACTCTCAAGTCCCGCTAGAATTTCGGCGGTAGAACCGGTGTTGGCACGGGCCGAAAGCCGATCTTACTGGGCGGCTCTCCCGCGCCGTCGCCGACTTGAACGCGCTCGGCCGGCTCGACCGCGCGCACGCGACCGGTTTCACTCAAGGCGGTGGCACTGCCCTCCATTGCCACCCCGCGTTCGACCTCGGCGAGCGCATCGAGCACCGCCCGTGCCGTTTCCGCGTCCCATGTGATCCGGTAGGCCCGCGGTTCGCGCCGCGCCGCGGGCCCATCGAGCGACGAGACCCACAGGTAGATGGTGCCCGGCGTTCGAGAGGCCTTGTCCGGATCTTCGACGGTCGCGTAGTGCAGGCGAAAGCGTTCCGGCAGGGCGTCGTCGCTGGGCCAGCCGAGCAACTCTTTGTGGCCGTGCCAGGCGCCGACGTACAAGGCCGTGACGAGCGCGATGGCCGCCACCTTGATGGCGGCACGGCGTGGTGTGGCCAGGTTCAGGTTGAGCAGCAGGGCGGCGACCGCGACGTACGCCACCGTCAGGAGCCACACGCCCGGTTCGTAGCCGGTCATCGCGCCCTCCGGTCGAGCAGGGCCTTCGGCAATTCGTTGCGGGCCACGATCGCGCCGTCGCCGCCGACGGTGAACCGCACGGCGGTCTGTTCGTCGCCGATCCCGTCGAGGGTGCGCTTCCCGTAATAGATCAGGTTCACTCTCGGGTTCAGCCTCTCGACCTTGATGTTCACTGGTACGGGCCCGTCGTTCCCGGCCCGGTAGTGCAGCACGTTGACGACGTATTCGCCCGCGGCGAGAGCGCGGATGCTCACCGTCTCCTGGTTGATGGCACTGCCGACCACGGTGCCGCCGAGGACCGCCCGGTCGAGGGCGTTGCCGCGATCGTCGCGTTCGAGGTGCATGAGTCCGGAGTCCGGGTTGCGAAACCACACCAACTCGCCGCGCGGATCTTCGACGAGGACGTCCACGTCGTCATCGTAGTCGTCGGGCCAGTTCACGGTGACGAGCACCTCGGCCTTGCGTTCCGTGTTGCCGCGGGTGCCCGGCTCGGCGATCAGGCTGAACGCGGCGACGAACATGAACGCGAAGCCGAGCAGGGCGTTGAACAGGAGATCCGTAAACGCGCTCCCGCTGCCTTCGCTGTCCGCGGACCTATGGCGCATCGTGGTCGTCGGTCCGCCGCAGAGCCGCCGCGTGCACGTCGGCGAGGACGCCCAGCCGGGTCGCCAAATCCGCCGCGGAGGCGTCTAGGACGTGGTATTGCAGCTTCAGCAAGGTGCTGGTCACCAGCCCGGCCAGCGTGGTGTAGAGCGCGACCGCCATCCCTTCGCTCATGCCGGCCAGCAGTTGCTGCATCAACGCCGGTTCGAACGCTTCGATCTCGCTCACCGGCAGCAGCATGAGGATGAAGCCGACGATCGTACCGAGCAGGCCGAGCTTGATCAGCGCATCGCTGACGAAGTGGCCGAAGGCGTGGCGGTTCATCAGGGCGTCGCCGAAGGCGGCCACGAGGCCGGCGGGTTCGTCCATGGATTCTCGCGCGCGGAGGTTCACAAGGAAGCTGCCGACCAGACCGGCTTCCTCGGCGGACGCGTGCCCCTGGGCCACCCGTTGTTCGAGCGCGGCGAGACGGACGCGTTCGCCGCTCAAGGCCTTGGCTAGGTACAGCCAGTGCGCGCTCGCGAGCAGATAGACCGCGAGGATGACGGTCGATATGTAGCTTCGGTCGGCGTCGAACGCGATGCGGATCAGCCCGCGCTCGTTCGCCAAGTAGAAGCCGAAACCGATGAGGCCCAGGATGACGAGCGCCCGGAAAACCAAGTTGGTGTCCGTCAGCCGGCGCATCGGAATCCGGGTCGCCTCACCGGCGCAATACCACGAACTGCGCCGGGAGCGTAGGGCGGCCTACCGGTTCGGTCCGCGCGTTTGCGGGTACGGCTGCCACCGGCGCAGCCTGGTGTGCGGCAGTACCGCGGGGTTGACGGCGCTCCGCGGCCACATGCCCTGCAGCACGGTAGCCAGTTCGCGGCCCAGCCGCCGGCGCGTCTCGGGCGCCATGCGCGCAGTCGCCGAGGCGATATGCGGCGTGCAGACCACGTTGTCCATGTGCAGCAGCGGGTTGTTGGTGGACACCGGTTCCTCTTCGAAAACGTCCAGGGCCGCGCCCGCGATGCCGCCGGACTCCAGGGCGCGTATCAGCGCGGCCTCGTCGACCGTCGGACCGCGGCCGTTGTTGATGAAGAGGGCCGAGGTCTTCATGCGCTCGAAGTGCGCGTCCGACAGCATGTGGTGGGTTTCGGCGTTGAGCGGGGCGTGCATGGACACGTAATCCGACCGCTCGAGCAGTTCGAAGAGGCTGGTGACGGGTTCGACGTTGGCTGCGGTCATCTCCAGTTCCGCCACGTAGGGATCGAATGCGATGACGCGCAAACCAAAGGCGTGGCAGCGCCGGGCGACGGCCTTCGCCACGTTGCCGAACGAGATAAGGCCGATGGTGAGCCCCCACAGACGCGGGATGTCGGAGTGGTACGGGCGTCCCTCGGACCAGCGGCCCTCCTGGGTCATCTTGTGCATCAGGAGCAGCCGGCGGTGCGCGGCGAGGAACATCATCATGGTGTGATCGGCGACTTCGTCGATGAAGACGTCGGGCACGTTGGTGACGACGATGCCGTGGTCGGTCGCGGCGTCGACGTCCACGGTATCGGCGCCTACGCTGCCGAGACCGATGACCGAGCAGTTCTCGAGGCTCGCGATGATCTCGCGACTGATGCGGCGGCCGCGGGCGATCAGCGCGTCGGCGTCGGTCTTGACGGCGTCGATGAACTCCTGCTCGTTCTTGGCGGGGACCTCGATGATTTCGGCACCGATCGGGTCGAGTGCCTCGCGCTCGATCTCGTAGCGCGAGTCGGCGAGGTCGTAGGAGACGCCGCGTTGGGCCTGCACCATGACTTTGTACTTGGGGTCGGTCATATTCAGTGTCTTTTCCGTTGGGTGACGAGAGCAACGCACTATGCTCGCTCAAACGCGCCGTGCATGCCACCACGCGGCCGTGACGGTCGCCTTGGCCGTGTCCGTACTGGCGGTTGGCATGACGGAGTCGCGCCAGTTGGCCGACCTGCCGCCTGCCTTGGCGGCGACCATGCGCGAGGCGCGGGGCGAGGCGGAACGCCTGGCGTCGACCTCGACGGACGCCTCGGCCCGGGCCGCCGCTTGGGGGAACCTCGGGATGCTCTACCATGCGCACCGGCTGCGGTTCCTGGCGCGCGATGCGTATGCCGCCGCGCTCGCTGAAGCGGGGACCGTACGCTGGCGCTATCTGCACGGCATCGCCCAGGCAGAGCTCGGCGAGATCGAACGCGCCGCTCACGACTTCCGCTTGGTGACCAGGGCAACGCCCGACAACATGCCCGCCTGGTACCGCCTCGGGGTTTCCCTCCTGCTCGGCGGCGAATTGGCAGGTGCGCAGACGGCCCTGGACCGGGCCCGGGAACTCGACGACGACTCCGCGCTGGTGTTGGCGGCGCTGGCGGACGTGGCCGGTGCGCGCGGAGACCATCGCGCGGCGCTCGGCCTCTTGACCCGAGCGGTCGAACTGGAGCCGGAAGCGGGGCAACTGGCCTACAAGCTGGCGATGACGCATCGGGCGTTGGGCGACGTCGAGCGCGCGACGGCGTGGCTCGCGCGCAGCCCCGAGAACCGTCTGGCACCGAAGATCGACGATCCGGTGTTGCTTGAGGTCGCGCAGATGAGCCGTTCGGCGCGGTTCTACGAGATCGCCGCCGACTGGGCACTCGGCCGGGGCGACCTTGATGCGGCGATCCAAGCCTTGGAGAGCGCAGCCGCCCTGTCGCCGGACGACTCCGCCCTCGCCCTCAAGCTGGCAGCCGTGATGGGGGACGTGGGCCGCCGGGACGAAGCCGTGGCACAGGTGCGACGCGCCTTAGTGTTGGACGAGGACTCGAGCGCGGCTTGGTACCGGCTGGCGTGGCTATTGCGAAGTGGGGGAAAGGCGGCGGACACACAGGTCGCTGAGGATGCCGTCGGGCGTGCGCTCACGATCATCGACGACGCGCGCAGTCGCGCTCTTGCCGGCGCTTTCGCCATGCGCGGCGAACGGTTCGGTGACGCGGTTCGCCACTACGAGGCGCTGGTGGCGCTGCGGCCCGCCGATGCCTACGGGCACTACTGGCTCTCCATGGCGCGGCTCGGCGCCGAGGATTGCCGAGCCCGGCAGGGGTTCGACGAAGCGCTGCGTCTACGGCCGGACTGGGGCGAGGCGCACATTGCGCTGGCGCGGGCCGACGCGCTGTGCGGCTTCGCGGACCGCGCCCTCGCCCGTGCCAAGACCTTGCGTGGCGCGAGGGACGATGCCAATACGCGCATCACGCAGGCATTCGCGGATGCCGCAGCGGGTCGTGTCGACCGGGCGAAGGCGCTCGCGACCGCGGATTCGACGCATCCGGACGCGGCGCACCTGCTCGAAGCGATGGCCGCCGGGCGCCTTCCCGCGAGACCGTTCGCCGCCGGTTCCGACTGGTGGCTGCCGCCGGAAATCCGCTGAGAATCCTTCCCGGCGAGCTTACGATGCAAATGCCGACAGCACGTCGGCGTCGATCCGCTCGAAGTGCTCGGGCTTCGTGGGCACGGCGGAGAACATCATCTCCTCGCAACCCGCGTCGACGTAGCCGCCGATCACGTCGATCACGTACGACGGCGGGCCGTAAAGGACCCAGCCGCCGCGTTGCTCGCGCAGTTGTGCCGCCTTCTTCTCGTCGTCCTCCAAGCGCATCGGGATCAGCACGGTGCGCTTGATCTCGCTCGGGTCGCGGCCTAAGTCTTCGCAATGTCGTTCGAGGACATCGATCTTGTGCTTGAACACGTCGGCGCCACCCGGGTTGTTGAAGTCGATATTGCAGATGTCGGCGTACTTGGCGCAGGTCTTCAACGTGCGCTTTTCGCCGTTGCCGCCGACCAGGATCGGTACGTGCGGGGACTGCGCGCAGGGCGGCGACAGCGGGCAGTGGTCGAGTTGGTAGTACTTGCCCTGGTAGTCGGCGAAGCCGCCGTTGCCTTCGGTGAACAGGAGCTTGATCACCTCGAGGGCCTCTTCGAGGCGGTCGCAGCGTTCCTTCAAGCCCGGAAATGACCAGCCGTAGGCTTCATGCTCGCGCTTGAACCAGGCTGCGCCGATGCCGAGGATCAGCCGCCCGTGCGAGATCTGGTCGATCGTGGCCGCCATCTTGGCTAGCAGCGCAGGATTGCGGTACGTGTTGCCGGTGACCAGGAGCCCAAGCTCGAGCCGCTCGGTGATGGCCGCTGCGGCCGTGAGCAGGGACCAGCCTTCGAGCGCGCCGCCACCCTCGAGGTCCCGTCGGCCGACCGGCGGCAGGAAGTGGTCGGACCACCACAGGCTGTTCCAGCGGCCGTTCTGTACCGCCTTGATGGTCGCTAGCGTGTCGTCCCACTCGCAGAAGTAGTTGACCAGTTGTGCACCGAATTGCATGCGTATCCTCGTTTGTGAGTTTCAGTTCTTGACGGCCAGGGTCAGCCCGTCGCCGACCGGCAGCATCGAGACGTGGACGCGCTCGTCGGCGTGGACCTTGCGGTTCAGCGCGCGAATCGCGCGGGTGTCCTCGTCGCCCACGTCCTCGTCGGCCACGCGCCCGCCCCAGAGCACGTTGTCGATGCCGATCACGCCGCCCCGCCGAAGCAGCGTGAGGCAACGCTCGTAGTACGCGTCGTAGTTGGCCTTGTCGGCGTCGATGAAGGCGAAGTCGAACTCGCCGGCACCGCCGTCGGCGATGAGTTCGTCGAGGGTCTCGACGGCGGGTCGCAGGCGCAGGTCGATCTTGTCCGCAACGCCCGCACGCTCCCAGAACGGCCGCCCGATCGCCGTCCACTCGCTCGAGATGTCGCATGCGATCACCCGGCCGTCGCTGGGCAGGGCTTCGGCGACCACGAGCGCGCTGTAGCCGGTGAACGTCCCCACCTCGATCGTGCGTTTAGCGCCGATGAGGCGGACCAGCCACTGCATGAAAGCGCCCTGTTCCGGCGAGATCTGCATCGGGTGCCAGCGGGTGGCTGCGCGCGTCTCGGCGCGCAACTCGGCGGCGACCCGGGACTCCCGGGTGCCGTGCTCGAGCAGGTAGTCGTGCAGCGTCTCGGTGAGTTCGAGGGTGAAGCTGGACATCAGCGGCGCGTCCCGCGGGGTTTGGCCGGCGTCGGCTTCTCGTTCGTTTCTTGCGTGGGCATGGTTCCTCCGGCGGCCGCGAACGCGATTATGCGCTCTTGCGGCGATGCGTTCGCTATCATCGTCGGGCATGGACATGCAGCAGCCGTTTGCCGGAATCCGCGTCGTCGAGTTCGGCCAGTTCGTGTCGGTGCCGTTTTGCGCCCAATTGCTGGCCGAGGGCGGCGCCGAAGTGATCAAGGTGGAGGCGCTTGCCGGCGATCCCACCCGCCTCCTGCGTCAGGTCTCGGCGCTGGAAACGCGTACATTCGTGTCTCGCAACCGCGGCAAGCGGTCGTTGCCGCTTGCGCTGCGCGACCCCGCGGCGCGGCCAGTGATCGACAGGCTGCTCGCCTGGGCGGATGTCGCCCTGATGAACTTCCGGCCGGGGCTCGATGTTGAACTCGGGCTGGATGCCGAGACGCTCAAGGCACGGTTTCCGCGATTGATCGCCGGCGCGGTGACGGCGTTCGGCAAGCGGGGTCCGGAGGCTTCGCTCGCCGGCATGGACACCGTGGTGCAGGCACGCACCGGGTTAATGGCCGCCAACGGCCGCGTGATCGACGGCCGGCCCGCCCCGGGCGATCCGGTGAGCGCGGACTACATGTGTGCGATGAGCCTGGCCTTCGGCGTGTCCGCGGCGCTGCTCCGACGGGAACGCACCGGCGTGGGCGGCGCAGTCGACGTCTCCTTGATGCAGGCGGCCATGACACTCGCGAACAACCAGCTGATCCGCTCGGAGGTCGAGGACACGCCGCGGCACGAGGAGATCCTGGCGCGCTTGGCGGAACAGCGCAGCGCGGGCGTGCCTTTCACCGAACAGGGCAGGGCGATGACGACGGCGCGGGCTCTGCCCATGGTGCGCATCTACCTGCGCACCTACGACACGGCGGATGCGCCGATCGCGATCGCCTGCGGCAGCCGCTCACTGCGCGTCAAGTTCATGGCGGCCGTGGGACTTGTCGACGAGGCCCTGGATGCCGCGGACAGCGAGGACAAGCACGACTACTACGACCGGTTGACCGAATGCGTCGAAGCGGTGATGCGCACGCGGACCAGCGACGAGTGGACCCGGGCGCTCAACGCCGCCGGCGTGCCGGTGGCTGCCGTCAAGTTTCCGGTCGAGTTGTTCGAAGACGAGCACGCGCGTGCCAACGGGATGTTCCATCTGCTCGAACACCCCGAGGCGGGCGACTTCACGGTGCTTTCGCCGCCGGTGTCGATGGACGGGGACGGCTTCCGGTCGCGGGAAGCCACCCGGCCGTTTGCTTCGGAGACGCGCGAACTGCTCGGGGAAATCGGCTTCTCCGCCCCGGAGATCGACGACCTGCTGGCGGCGGACGTGACACGAGCCGGCGCCTGAGTACATGCCTACCCAGAGGGAGCAACGATGACAGCGGCATCGGAAATCGCGGCCCGCACGACCGGGCTCAAGCGGCGGGTCGAAGAGCTTGGCCTCGCCGCGAACGTGGCCGACTTGGCCATCGACGGCTATACGGTCATTCGGGACGCGGCCTCAGAAGCGTTCTTTGAGGATTTGCGCACGGCCGTGACGACCGTGGCGCAACGGGTCCGGCACTTCCGCCGCTTCCCGACCAACCTTCTGCTTGAAGGTCGTGTCTTCGAGCAAGCCGTGCAGGTCGAGAAGCTCAACACCCTGTATGAACACCTCTTGGGTCCTGGCTTCATCGTCAGCCAAGTGTCTGCATCGGTGAAACGCCCGACGCCCAAGGCTTTCGCAATCCATGCCGACATGAACGGCTACGACCAACCATTTCCCGGGCATGCGGCAATCGCCACGGCGATCTTTTGCTGCGACGAGTTCACCGAGGCCGGCGGGTGCACCCGTTTCGTTGCCGGCTCACACCATTTGCGGCGCCACCCCGTCGGCGACGAGGGCGAGACCGAGGCGCAGCCGGCTGAAGCGCCGGCCGGCTCGATCATCCTCTGGGACGGCGCGGTGTGGCACGGCAACTGCCCGCGCACCTTGGCCGGAGAACGCGTCGTCCTGCACCTGACCTGCAACCGGCACAACGTGCGGCCCATCGAATCCTATGCGGACATCGACCCGAGCGTGCTCGAGCGCAATCCGCCGGAATTCGCGCGGCTGTTGGGATTCGGCGACCGTTGGGGCCGCAAGCAGATGATGCCGGATGCCCGCCCGCCCCGCTCAGTGCGTCCGGCGGTAGCCCGTTAGCTTGTAGGTGACGATCGCGGCGGCGATTTCGCGACCGTCGGCATCGGAGACGCTCACGTCCCCAGTGCACAACGTACCGCCGCGTCGCCTTACGGTGGCTGTCGCGGTGAGATCGGTCGCCACGGCGAGGTTCAGGAAGTTGATGGTGAAGCCGACCGTGGCGCCGCGCGAGGCCGGCGTGACGTCGGGGCTGGACCAGAACGCTGCGGTTGCTGCAATGTCCACCAGGGCGCTGATGGCGCCGCCGTGGATCCGGCCGACGCCGAGCTTCGGCGTATACGGGAGTTCGACCACCGCGCGGTCGCGGGCGCTGTCGACCAAGCGGGCGCCGAGGAGTGCTGCGAAGTTCTCGCTGGCGATGCGCTGGACGTTGCTGGCTTGGACGGCCATGGAGCCCACTTACCGCGTAAAGCGGCGGATGTTAGCTTATCGGCATTGCACCGGGAGCAGTCCATGGCCACCGACATTCCTAGCATCATGAGTCACGTCTCCATCGGCACCAACGACCTGCCGCGTGCGCTTAAGTTCTACGATGCGGTGCTCGCCACCGTGGGCGGGCGACGGCAGCACGAGGTGCCCGAGGTCGCCGTGGCCTACGGCAAGTTCTTCCCGGAGTACTGGGTGCAGAAGCCCCTGGATGGCAACGCGGCGGGCACTGCCAACGGCGTTCACTTCAGTTTCATTGCGCCGGACCGGGAAGCCGTTCATGCCTTCCATGCCGCGGCGCTTACGGCCGGTGCAACGGACGCCGGCGCGCCCGGCCCGCGCCCCGAGTACGGCCCCGATTTCTACGGGTGCTTCGTCTACGATCCAGACGGCCACAAGATCGAGGCGTCGACGATCCCTGGCTGACGGCGGCGGGGACTACCAGGTGTCGATGGGGTGCTTCTTCGCCGAACTCGGCGGCGTCTTGCCCAACAGCGCCAGGACGCGCGCCACCCGTTCACGCGTCTCGCGCGGCGGGATCACGTCGTCGAAGGCATTGTGGTCCACGACCGCCGAGAACCCGTCCCGGCGGCCGATCTCTACGCCCGGCCAGCCCAGGCGCAGCGCCGGCACGCCGCGCGTCGTCGACACGCCCGTCATCAGCGCGGCGCCCAAGCCCCTAGCGCGGCGGATCTGCACGCTCATGAGCGGTACCGTGCGCTGCTGGTGAGCGATCATCGCCCGTGCGTGCCAACGGGTGAGCCCGGGTTCGACGGTCTCCGGCTGCCCTTTGGGGCGCCAGCCTGCAACACACCCCGGCGTGTCGATCAGCGCCAGGATCGGGTATTCGTAGGTATTGCAGACTTCGACGAAACGGGCGATCTTGGTGGCGGCATCGCGATCGATGGCCCCATCGCCGACGAGGGGCTGGTTGCCGAGGACGCCGACCGTGCGCCCGTCGATTCGAGCCAGGCAGGTCAGCAGCGCCGGGGCGAAGCGAGGTCGTAGTTCGAACACGCTCTCGGCGTCGCAGACCCCATCGATGATCGCGCGCATGTCGCAAGGCGCCTCGGCATCCGGTGCCAACGCGTCTAGGTCGACGTCCGTTGGCTGCCCCGTCGCGAAGTCGTTGTCGTAGAACGACAGGTAGCGTTTTGCGGCCGCAATTGCGGCCTGCTCGTCCTCCACCAGCAAGTCGATGCCGCCGCAGAGCTCGTGCATCTCGGAACCCGCGAGCTCATTCGGCTTCATGCGCTGCCCAAGGGCGGCTTCCACCATGGGCGGCCCGCCCATGCCGATGGACGACCCCGGCGTGCTGATGAGGAAATCGGAGAACCCCGCCAAGCTCGCATGACCCGCGAACGAAGGGCCGGACACGATCGCCACCACCGGTGCCCAGCCGGACAGTTCGGGTACGCCGTCGAGGAACGAGAACCGCCCGATGGGCCCGCTCGTCTCGATGTGGCCCAGTCCCGCGCGGGGATGTCGCGCGCGGCTGCCGCCGCCGTCGACGAACAGCACGACCGGCCAGCGCTGTTCGTAGGCGAGGCCAAACAGCCGCCCCAATCTCCCAGCCCCGTAGCCGCCGCCGTGGTCGGTGTAGTCCGTGGAGGAAGCGACGATGGGCCGACCCGCCACCGTGCCGACGAAGTCGACGCCCCCGGCTTCGGCAACCCAATCGCCCGCGCCGCTCTTCGCGGCGATGCTGCCGTATTCGACCGCGGAGCCTGGGTCGAGCAGGAACCGAATCCGCTCGCGGGCCGTGAGCTTCCCGGTCTTGCCGACCTTGGTCACGATCTCCGGGCGCGCGGCATCCTTGAGTTCGCTGCGCGCGTCTTCGAGCGCCTTGATGTCGTCGCGTCGCATCAGCGCGGATCGATGGGGTGTTTCTTGGTGGGCGAGCGCCGCCGCGGAACCCGCCGCAGCATGGTGCTGATCCTGGCGCGCGTGTCCGCAGGCATGATGATGTCGTCGAATTGGTAGCTTCGACCGGCGCGGAGCCCGGAGGCCGCATCGCGCATGCGTTCAGCGTACCCGTTGCGGATGGCCATGGCTTCCTCCCGCGTTGCCGCGGCAAGGATCTCCTTGCGCTTGACGAGGTACGCGGCGCCCTCCAGCGACATGCCGCCCGACTCCACGGATGGCCAGGCGAGGCGCAGTTCCGGGACCCGGCGCGCCGCGCCCCAACCGGACATCGCGTAGGGACCGAGACCGTAGGCCTTGCGGATCTGCACGGAACACAGCGGCACGGTGCGGTGGTGCAGTGCCGCTAGCGGGCGGGCATGGTGGCGGGCGATGCCCTCGCGCTCGGCTTGCGGTCCGACCATGTAGCCGGGGTTGTCGACGAAGCTCACGAGCGGGTAGTCGTAGGCGTCGCAGAGTTCGACGAAGCGCGACGCCTTGTCCGCGGCCGCGGCGTCGATGGCGCCGGCGAGCGGAGACTTCGGCTGGTTGGCGAAGATGCCGATGGTGCGTCCCTCGAGACGGGCCACCGCCGTCAGCATCGACCGGCCCCAGGCTGCGCCGAGTTCGAAGACAGTGTCCGCGTCGGCGAAGGCTTCGATGACGCGGCGCATGTCGTAAGGCCGCCTGCGGTTCTCCGGGATCAGGTCCGCGATGGTGTCCGCGCCAACGGCAGGTGCCCCGGGCACATCGTTGGCGACGAACAGCGCGAGGTAGCTGCGCGCGGCTGCGATGGCATCCGCCTCGCCATCGACCAGGACGTCGACGTCCCCGCTTTTCGCGTACTCGGTCGCGCCCCGAAAGTGGCCCTCCTGCGTCCCGAATTCCGCGGTCCGTGTCGCGATCACCAGATCCGAGAGCATCGCGATCCCCGCGTGCCCATCGATGCTCCGCCCGCTTGCGATCGCGACCGTCGGCGCCCAGCCGTTGAGCTCGGCGAGACCGTCGTAAAGCTCGAAGCGGCCCCTGGGCGTTACGGCGATGGGTGGGGGCGGCGCCGGATCGTCGGGCCGGGCGCCGCCCCCGTCGACGAAGCAGACGAACGGCCAGCGATGTTCCACGGCCAGGTAGAGCAGCTTCGCCATCTTGCGCTGGTTGCGGTCGCTCTGCGTGCCGCCGCGCACGCTGAGGTCGTAGCTGGCAGCGGCGACGGGCTGTCCGTGCACCAGGCCGACCCCGCCCACCAGGCCGTCGGCGAATGCGTCGTCGTCTGGCTGGGTCGTAGCCCCGGCGAGCGCGCCGTATTCGATGAAACTCGCGGCGTCGAACAGGGTCGTTAAGCGTTCCCGTGCCGTCAGGCGCCCGCCACGATGGGCGCGTTCGACGATCCCCGGTCGCGCATCGTCGCGACCACGCGCCCGGGCCTCGGCGATTTGGCGTACGAGTTGCTCTTCCAGGGCGGGTCTCTAGCTGCTTTGCGACCGCGAGAATATCACCACGGTTGGACTGACTCCGTGGCGTCGATGCGAGGGGCGCGTCGCCCCGAATTCGGTAAGCTCACCGATCGCAACCGACGGGGCCGAGGGATGGCAGCAAGAGCGGAACGGCGCAGCTTCTGGACTTGGGGCTACGTCTCCGACGAGCCTTCGGAGGCCGCGCGCAAGGATGCAGCACGGCACCTCGCCGAGCGGCTCGGTCACGTGGTCGAACCACCGGCCGTGCCGGCGATCGAAGCGATCGCGCTGCGACCGGCACGACTCGATGTCCCCGCGGCGTTGGCCGACTTCGTCGCCACCTCGGCCGAGGAGCGGGTCACCCACACACACGGCGGTCACTCCCTGGAACTGCTGAAGGGCTTGCATGGGCGGTTCGACAGTCCACCCGACGCCGTGGCCCATCCCCGTACGGAGGACGAGCTCGAGGCGACCCTGGCCTGGTGCGATCGCGACGGTCATGTCGCGATCCCCTACGGTGGCGGAACCTCGGTGGTCTGGGGCGTCACCGTGCCCGAAGACGCGCCGAGCGCGGTCACCATCGACCTCGACAACCTGAACACCGTGCTCGAGGTCGACGAGGTCTCGCGCGCCGCACGCGTGCAGGGCGGGATGCTGGGGCCGGACCTGGAAGCCGCGCTCAAGCCACTCGGGCTCACCCTGAGGCACTTCCCGCAGAGCTTCCCCTGGTCCACCGTGGGCGGCTGGGTCGCGACGCGCTCGGGGGGCCACTACGCGACCAATCACACGCACATCGACGATTTCGTGGAGTCGACGCGCATGCTCACTCCGCAAGGCTGGATCGAGTCGAGGCGACTGCCGGGCAGTGGCGCGGGACCGAGCCCTGACCGCCTCGTGCTCGGTTCGGAAGGCATCTTGGGTGTCGTCACGGAATGCTGGCTGCGGCTGCAGAAGCGGCCGACGTTCCGTGCCACCGCCGGTGTCCTTTTCGCTTCGTGGCGCCAGGGGACGGATGCCGTGCGCGCGATCGCCCAGGCCAAGCTCATGCCCGCCAACCTGCGGATCCTCGATCCCGGCGAGGCGGCATTCTCGGCGGGCTTGGACGGCAATCACGCACTCCTGATCATCGGGTTCGAATCGAGCGAAATCCCGCAAGGGGACAACGCCCGGGCCGCGGTGGCCATCGCCCGAGACTTAGGTGGACTCATCGACGACGACGAGATCCTCATCGACGACGGGACCGGCAAACCGACCGGTCGGGGCGGCGCGGTGGGCGCGTGGCGCAACGCCTTCATTGGCGTCAACGCCGGCCTGACCGCGGGTCTTGGACTGCTTTCGGACACCTTCGAGACCGCCGTCACCTGGGACAGGTGGCCCGACTTCGACGCCGAGGTACGCGCGCGGGTCGGCGCGGCCTTGCGCGAGGCGATCGGGGAGAAGGCCCGGCTCTCGTGCCGCTTCACCCACGTCTACCCGGACGGCCCGGCTCCCTACTACAGCTTCAGCGGCGTCGTGCCGCGCGGTGCCGAGGAGGAACGATGGCAGGCGGTCAAGGCAGCGGCCAGTGCGGCCGTGGTGGCCGCGGGCGGGACGGTGACCCATCACCACGCGGTTGGCCGGATGCATCGAGACGGTTACGACGAGCAGCGGCCGCAGTTGTTCGCGGAGATGCTCCGGGCGGCGAAGCGGCGCGTGGACCCGAACGGCATCCTCAATCCGGGCGTGCTGATCGACGTTTGACCCGCGCACAGCGCAGCGAGGCGCGGGTCAGGCCCTGGGGCGGTCAGTCCGAACGCCGCAGCAGCCAATCGCGCATCGTCGTGGACACGAGGCCCGCGGCGTCCTGCTGCACGAAGTGGCTTGCGCCGGGGACCGTGACGAGGGTGAGATCGGCATCGACCCAGTTCCAGGTGCCATTCAACGCACCCGGCAGCAGGGCGGTGTCTTCGAGACCGTGGAACATCAGCACGGGCATCGTCACGTTGGGCGCTTCGGGGGCGATGGTCGCCGTCTCGGCATCCGGGCGCGGGTAGTTGGCCTTGTAGTAGTTCAGCATGGCCTCGAAGTCGGACTGCTCGAAGGCCTCGACGTAGCGCTTGCGTGCCGCTTCGTCGCGCACCCAGCCGGCGAGCCGGTCGGCGCGCAAGGCCTTGTGCGCGTCCGGTTGCTGGAAGTCGAACGCGTACTGGCTGTTGCGCCGCTGGTCGGGGTTGTTGGCGATCTCGCGCATCAGCCCGCGCGGATGCGGCAGGTTGAGGATGACGAGCAGGTGGACCACGTCCGGCCGCGTCATGGCGATGTTCCACGCCACGGCGCCGCCCCAGTCGTGACCGACCACCACGGCGCTTTCGGCTGACTCCGCCGCGATCACCGCCGCGACGTCGGCGACCAGGTGCGGCATGGCGTAGCTGTCCACGCCTTGAGGCTTGTCGCTCAAGTTGTAGCCACGCATGTCCAGCGCGGCGACGCGGAAGGAATCCTCGAGCGCGGCCATCTGTTCGCGCCACGAGTACCAGAAATCCGGGAAGCCGTGGATGAACACCACGAGGGGCGCGTCCTCGGGTCCGGCCACCGCGTAGTGCAGACGGACGTCATCGTTGCTGGTGTAGCGGTGCTCAACGCGGTCGAACATGTCGGCGGCTCCTGTTGCGGCTGGTATGGCGATGGCGAAGGTCGCCAATCCGCACGTTATTGCGGTGCGCGCTCCCATGCGCCTGACCCTCTGTTGGGACGGAACATCCATCATGCCACACGAAAAAAGGGGAATTGTGTAGCAAAATACACGAGCCGCCCTACCCAACGGGCTTCCCGTCGCGCCGGTCAAGCCGCCAACGCTTATTCAATTCCTCGGTCGTCGGCTCCCGGTTTTCCGACTTGCGCGGCTCCGGCTGGTCGGTCGTGAGTATCTGCCGCAGCGCGTCTAGGAAGTTGGCCTTGCTCACCGGGCGGCGCTCTGTCTTGTCGAACTGTTTGCGGTTCATCCCTCGTCTCCCTCAATCGGTGTCACTCAAACAACCCCGGCTGTCGTGTCCGTTCCTCGCGTATGCGTTTCAGCGTCGGATTCTCGACTCCGCTGTTGGCCATGTGGCCCAGCTTCTTGTTCTGCCGTCGAAGTCCTGTGAGCGTGTACGTGTTGCTCTTAAGCCGGTTGCACGGCCCGCACAGCAGGATGCGGTTGGATATGTGATTGATCCCGCCGTCCGAACGCGGCGTGTTGTGGTCGAGTTCCAGGTATCGCGGGTCATCAAACGTCCGGTCGCAACCTTGGCACTTCGCCCCGTGCTGTCCAAGCAGGTATTCGTACATCTCCCTTCGGCTCCAACGCGGCCCGGAGGGTTCTTTGACCCTGACCTTCACGCGCAGGAACGGCGCTCCCGTTTCGCCCTCGTCAGTGCGCTGCGGCACTTCGTCCACAGCGTTGACGCGACCGAACAAGCCGACTTCGTTGGCCATCCTGTCCTCGACGACTTCGCTGGCCTTGTCCCACAGGTCGATGCCTACCCACTGGCGTTGCAGTTGCTCGGCCGCCACGCAGGTAGTGGCGCATCCCGCGAACGGGTCAAGCACAACGTCCCCCTTGTTGCTCGATACGGTGATGATGCGCCCGTAGAGTTCCAACGACTTCTGCGTAGGCCAGCCCGTCTTTTCGGGATCGGTGGGGCTTGTGATCTTCTTCACGTCCGGCCACCAGTCGTTGACCGGCGTACCCTTCTTGTTCAACCCGGCGTCGAAATACTTGCCTTTGACTTTCGTGCGGCCGCGCTTTTGCGTGCCCTCGGTGTACGGTCGATAGACGGGCTGGTACACCCACTTGTTCGACTTCGAGTAGCGCAGGATGAGGTCGTGCTTGCGGGGAAAGTCGCGCTTGGGTATCCCCCCCCCCCGCGTAGCACCACGCAATCTCGTTTCGGAAGTTCCGTTGGCCAAAGATCGCGTCAAGTATGGCCTTGAGGTAGTGGCTGGCGGTCGGGTCGCAATGCAGATACAGCGTCCCGGTCGGCTTGAGAACGCGCCGCATTTCCAACAACCGAACGGCCATGAAGCAGATGTACGCACCCATGCCGTCGCTGTGGGCGTAGCGGGCCGCTTCGATTGCTTCCATCAAGCGCGGGAAGTCGTCGGTGATCTGGTCAACCCACTCGTTGTGCACGTCGCGCTCCCACGACCACCGATCCTGAAACTTGGCACCCTCGGCGAGACTGTCGGGCGTGGCGTGGAAGTCGCGTCCCTTCTTGAACGGCGGATCAGTGGCGATGAGGTCCACCGATTCGGAGTTCATGGCCCGCAGAAACGTGAGGTTGTCTCCCCGGAACAGCGTCCGGTTCTGCCAGTTGGGCGCACCCACGGGCTAGCCCCCGGGATGGACGGGTACGGGGGTAGCCGATTCTCCTGTTGGTGCGATGAGGTCAACGTAGCGAAGCTTCTTGCCACCGATCCCGGCGGCGAACTCCGCCATCCGGTCGATGGTGTCAATCTCGCAGTTGCCCTCGTTGAGCCTGAAAGACGCCTCGTTGACGTACCGGCCAAGGTGCTTGGGCGAGACGTGGTGCCAAGTGCCGTGGATGCTCCGCTTGAGGACGGCCCACACAGCTTCGATGCTGTTGATGTGCGCGTCTCCGCGAACGTACTCGCCTCTGCCGTGCGCGACCGTCTCGTGCTGGTACTGGTTGATGATGGACGGCAACGCCCCGTAGGCCGCAGCGTCGTCGGTGTAGACCACGCTGCCGGGTTCAACCGCGTCCTCGACAAAGCCGATCAGCGTGTGTGCGTCGGTGCGCTTGACGGGCTGCGCCTTGACCTTGCCGCCCCGTTCGCGGACACCGGCCACCGCCGTCTTGCCGACCGCGCCCCGGCCAGCATGGAGCTTCTTGACCTCGTGCTTGTTGCCCTCTTTGCCGCCGATGTACGTCTCGTCAACCTCGACGGTGCCTCCAAGAGTGAAGTCGCCGCGCCCGCAAGCCTCGCGCACCCGGTGGAGCATGTGCCACGCGGTGCGGTACTGAACGCCAAGCTCCTTGCTCATCTGCAACGCGCTTACGCCCTTGCGCGATGTGACGACCGTATAGATCACGTAGATCCAATCCTGCAACGGTCGCTTGGTAGCGTGCATACACGTCTTGGTCGTAACCGAGAAGTCCTTACGGCAGTCCTTGTGGTTGTAGTAGTGCGGGCGGTTCTTGCGCGGGCGGATGTTGTCCATGCCGCCGCAGTGCGGGCAGACGGGCTGGCCGTGCCAGCGGGCTTCCTCAAGCCATGCGTAGCAGGCGTCGGCGTCGGGAAACAGCCGGAACAGTTCGACAACGCTCATCGTCTCCGCGATCCGCTTCCCGGACTCGTTGTGCGGGTTGCCGTTCGCGTCGTACTCGATCACTGCCATTGGTCGTTTCTCCCTAGAACTCGTGGATTATTCTATGTTGTCGGGTGGCGTGGTGCAAGGGTTTTCGTGTATTTTGCTACACAATTCCCGAAAAAAGGGCGCCGTTCGGCGCCCTTCTTCGCGTTGGTCTTGAGACGGTGGTCAAGCCGCTTGCTGGAACTCCGGGTAGGCCTCGATGCCGGTCTCGGAGATGTCGACGCCCGAGAACTCCTCTTCCTCGGAAACCCGGATGCCGACCGTCGCCTTCAAGGCGTACCAGATGACGAGCGAGGCGATGAACACCCAGCCGAAGATTCCCAGGATGCCGACGATCTGGGCGCCGATCGACGCGTCGCCATGGAAGGCCACGGCGATCACGCCCCATATGCCGCAGGTCCCGTGCACGCTGATGGCACCGACCGGATCGTCGATCTTGAGCTTGTCGAGTAGCACGATCGAGCACACCACGATCAGGCCGCCGACGGCGCCAATGATCATCGACAGGAACGGGGAACCGGCCAGCGGCTCGGCGGTGATGGCGACGAGGCCTGCCAAGGCGCCGTTAAGCGCCATGGTGAGGTCGGCCTTGCCGAACCAAACCCGCGCGAGCAGCAGTGCGGCGACCAATCCGCCGCAGGCGGCGATGTTCGTGTTGACGAAGACCTGCGCCACGGCGTTGGCCTCGTCGACGTTGGAGATCTTGAGCTCCGAGCCGCCGTTGAAGCCGAACCAGCCGAACCAGAGGACGAACATGCCGAGCGTCGCGAGCGGCATGTTGCAGCCGGGAATGGCGTGCACTTCTCCACCTGGTCCGTACTTGCCGCTCCGCGGTCCCAGCAGCAGGACGCCTGCGAGGGCTGCGGCCGCGCCGCAGAGGTGGACGATGCCGGAGCCGGCGAAGTCGCTGTAGCCGAACTCCGACAGCCAGCCGCCGCCCCAGGTCCACATCCCCTGAACGGGGTAGATGATCCCGGTCATGATGACCGCGAAACCGAGGAAAGCCCACAGCTTCATGCGTTCGGCGACCGCGCCCGACACGATAGACATGGCGGTGGCCACGAAGACGACTTGGAAGAAGTAGTCCGAGCGCTCCGAGTGGTCGGTCGCAACGCCACCGGCGGTGCCGTTGAGGATCTGCTCGGCTGTGTTCTCCTCGCCGATCAGGAAGCCGAAGCTGGGAAAGATGCCACCCCCGGGGGCATCCATGTACATGATGTTGTACCCGATCAAGAGGTACATGATGCACGAGATGGAATACAGCGCGACGTTCTTGGTGAGGATCTCGGACGTGTTCTTCGCCCGGATCATCCCCGCCTCGAGCATCGAGAAGCCGCATGCCATGAACATCACCAGCACACCCATCAACAGGAAGTAGAAGGTGTCTAGGGCATAGTTGGTCTGGATAAGATCTTCCACGATTCTCTCCTAAGGTTTTGAGTCGGGCTACGCGGCCGCGCCGCTAGGCGACGCGCCGGTACCTAAACCGCGTCGGTGCCGGTTTCGCCCGTCCTGATGCGAACTGCCTCTTCGAGCGAGGTGACGAAGATCTTGCCGTCCCCGACCTTGCCGGTATTCGCCGCCTTGCCGATCGCGTCGAGACATTGGTCCAAGAGACCGTCGTCGATAGCGACCTCGACCTTGACTTTCGGTAGAAAGTCAACGACGTACTCGGCGCCGCGATACAGTTCGGTGTGCCCCTTCTGCCGACCGAACCCCTTCACTTCCGTCACCGTCATGCCCTGGACGCCGATCTCGGAAAGCGACTCCCGGACGTCGTCGAGCTTGAACGGTTTGATGATTGCCGTGATGAGTTTCATGGGTTCCCCCTGTCAATGCGCGTGCGGTTCGCACCCGCCCAGTTGGCGGGCGCGAACTCTTGAGCGCGTGTTTAGTCTCCTTGGTGCATGTCTCGTGGAAGATCGATGCCGCCAAGGATTGTGCCTTGATTACAGGCTTAGCGAAAGAATCGGGCGGAGTTCGCAGTCGCGGCCGCAACTGCCATCGTCGTCAATGTCGGTTCCGTAGAGGCCCAGCGAGACGGATGCGCCGAGCAGCTCGAACGATACGGCGGCGCTGTAGTCGATGTACTCGTCGCCCTGCTCCGTGCCGAAGAAATCGCCGCCGGGGGAGTCCGCCATGTTGAAGCCAAGATGCAGATCCAAGGTGACGAACTCGCCCAGGGCATAGCTGTAATCGGCATACGGGTACATGAACGTGACGTCACTGACGGCGAGGTACTCCGGGGAGTAGTTGACGCCCAGAGTGAAGTCCGCGAACGAAAGCGAAGCCGCCAGTTCCTGGTAGTTGAGCGCCTCGCGGTTGCCGGGATACTCGAAGTTGATGAACGACACGTCGAGGCCGACCCCGTCAGCCACCTCACCAGACCAGCCCAGGTAGAGGTCCCACTCCATCGAGGCGACGTTGCCGTCGTCGTCGGCGCCGAAATTGACGTTCGAGCCCCATGTGCCGACGTAGAAGCCGGACGAGAACGCGAGGTCGAACCCACCTTGGATCGCCGGGTCGCGCTGTGTCTGCGACCATCCGCGGAAGGAGTAGTCGGAAGCGAGGGTCACGTTGCCCTCGATCGTGGGGCCGTCCTGAGCGAAGGCCATAGGCGTGGCCAGCAACCCGGCGGCGAGGAGCATGGGTAGTTTCTTCATTTCAGATTCCCCTTGTTGAGTTTGCGTATGGCTCGGCGCACCGTTTCGGCCACCGAGCGACCGCGTATATGATGCGCAAAACTGCATATGGCGTGCCAGAAACAAACCTATTTGGTCTCAATGGGTTACGGTGGTGGACCTGCGACATGCCTCCATGTAGTGCCCGAAAATGTCGTTAGGGCACCAGATTGGTGCACCTATTCGGCTGCGGTCCGCGCGGGCACGTCAAGCGAAGGCGCGTCCCGGCGATGGCTCCGCGAGCACCACGACGGGTCGATTTCCTACAAGCGCCGGAGGCGTTTGTCCCTTTCCGTGCCGTGGGCGTAGCTTCTACAGTCCACAGATGGCCGTGCCCGTCAACACCCGCGCCCAGTACGGCCTCGAAGCGCCGAAGGTGCTCGTCGAGGCGCACTATCAGCCGGGTGCATCCTCCTTCACGTTGGTGGGTATGCCGCAGAAGGCGGTGCGTGAGGCACGCGACAGGGTTCGCAGCGCGATCCGCAGTGCAGGTCTCGACTTTCCGCTGGGCCGCTTGGTCGTCAATCTGGCTCCGGCGGATCTGGCCAAACACGGCGGCCGATTCGATCTCGCCATCGCCGTTGCCATCCTCACGGCCACCCGGCAGGTCCCCGATCGCCACTTGGCGAGGCTCGAGTTCCTGGGGGAACTCTCCCTCTACGGCGAACTTCGTCCCGTGGCGGGCGCGTTCTGCGCGGCGGCGAAGGTGGCGGGAACCGGGGCCGGGCTGGTGATCCCCAGCGCGCAACGCGACGAGCTCGGGCCGCTCGCTGACACCGACCTCGCCGTCTACCCCGTGGACTCGCTGCTTGATGTGGTGGGACTGCTCGCCGCGGATGTGCTTCCGGGCGCAGTCACGCTCGCCAGACCCCTCCCGGTGGCGAACCGATCGCCATCGGTGAACGACGTGCGCGGCCAGGCGCATGCCAAGCGCGCGTTGGTGGTCGCGGCGGCGGGTGGCCACCACCTGTTGATGGTCGGCCCGCCAGGAACGGGCAAGACGATGTTGGCGCGCCGCCTCTCGGGCTTGCTGCCGCCACTCGAGCCGAGCGAGGCCGTCGAAGTGGCAACCGTCTACTCGGTTTCGGCTCGCCGCGCCCCCGGCTTCGCCGAGCGCCCCTTCTGCGATCCGCACCACAGCGCGTCGGCTGCGGCGATGATCGGCGGCGGAAATCCGATCGTGCCCGGGGAAGTCACGCTCGCGCACTGCGGCGTCCTGTTCCTCGACGAGTTGCCGGAGTTCCACCGCGACGTCCTCGAGGCCCTGCGCGAGCCGCTCGAGAGCGACGATGTCGCCATCGCCCGCGTCAACCAGACGGTACGCTTCCCGGCCCGGTTCCAGCTTGTCGCCGCGATGAACCCATGTCCTGCCGGTTTCGTCTGCGACCAAGCGCGATGCCGCTGCGCCCCGCAGCAGGTCGCGAAGTACCGGAGTCGCGTGTCGGGGCCGCTGCTCGACCGGATCGACGTGCGCATCGAAGTCGGACCGGTCGCCGACGACGACCTGTGGGCGGAGCGCGCGCCGACACTCGACGACGGCGCATTGCGTGGCGACGTTGCGGAGGCGCGCGACCGACAGTGGCATCGAGCCGGGTGCCTGAACGCGACGCTGGCGGCGGCGGCCGTGGACGAGTACTGCACGCTGGAGCCCAAGGCCCAGAGCCTGCTGCGCCGCGCCGGTCAGCGGCTCGGGCTATCGGCGCGTGCGATTCACCGGGTGCGCAAGGTCGCGCGGACGATCGCCGATCTGGCGCGCGCGGAGTCGGTTGGCACCCTTCACGTCGGCGAAGCCCTGGGCTACCGGGCGATGGAAGGTGGCCGAGACCTCGATGCGTGACCGCGCTGGCCCGCGTGCACGGCTCAGATGGCTTCGGCGTCACCCGTCATGAAGTCGATCGCGGCCTGAAGCTCGGCGTCCGAGCACGCCATGCAGAGTCCCATGGCTGGCATCAACCCGTCGGCGAATCCATCCTTCGTGTTCTGCAGCAGAACCTCGTTGCCTTTCGCGAGGCGCGGTGCCCAGGCCTCGGCGTCGCCGACCTTGGGCGCGTCGTTGAGCCCGGCGTCGTGGCACGTGCGGCAGAATGTCCCGTAGACGTCGCTGCCACTCAACGCCGCAACCGGCGTGGCGGCCTCGTCGGACTGGGGGCCGGCGCAGTCCTGGCCTTCAAGGCATAGCTTGCCGAACGGTGCCGTGCGTTCGGCGATGTCGGCAACGGTGCCGGGGTCCAGGGTTTGCCCGAAGGCCAATACGGCGACGAAGGCGGCGATGAGGAGGCACAGCTTGTGCTTGGCGTTGGACATCAACGACTCACCCGGGGGGGCCATGGGACGGCGGCGCATTATACATACGCGACGCGACCGCATCGTGGTCGCCGGCGGTAGCGAGGCGCCGACCGCCGTCAGTCCGACTCGAGGCTGACGAGTTCGACGCCTTCGTCCACCCGGTCGCCTACCGCGCAGTGCACCGCTGCGACGGCCGCGTCGGCGGGCGCCCGGATGCTGTGTTCCATTTTCATGGCCTCGAGGACGACCAGCACCGCGTCGGCCCGCACGCGTTCGCCGGCGGCGACGGCCACCGAGACGATGCGCCCGGGCATCGGGGCGGTGACGCGACCGCCGCGCTCGCTCGCACGACCGAACGCCCCGGCATCGGGCTCGACGATGGTCAGGCGCTCCGTGGCGCCGTTCGCCATGACGAATACGTCCTGCCCCACGCACACGAGGCGCACGCGCAACCGTTCGCTGTCGACGCGGGCCGAGAGCTGACCGTGTTCGAGATCCACGTCCTCGAACCGCAACGCTCCGGCCGGCGTGGCCACCTCGTAGTGGTCAGGTTGTGCAACGACGGAGATGTCGTGGGTCCTGCGGTTGCTCCGGACGCGGATGGTCAGTTCGTGGGCCCGGTTGATCTGGAAGGCGTCGTTGCGCGACCAGGGGTCGCCTCCCGTCTGCCCTAGCACATGGCCGAGCAATCCGGCGGCGCTCAAGCGCCAGTTCTCCGCCGGCGTGAGTTCGTCGGCGTGCTGCTCCGCCATGAGGGTCGTATAGGTGCCGCTCGCGAACTGCGGGTGGCCAAGTACGTTCCGGAGCCAGGCGATGTTGTGTTCGACACCGGCAATCTCGGTCGCGCGCAAGGCGGCGTCCAGGCGCGCCACGGCCTGGGTGCGGGTGGCGCCGTGGGCGATGACCTTCGCGAGCATGGGGTCGTAGTGGACCGTCACCTCGGTGCCGTCGCGGATCGCCGCATCGACGCGGGCCTCGCCGAACACGACGCGCTGCAAGGTGCCGGTCGACGGCAGGAACCTCTTGCCGCGCGTATTTTCGGCGTACAGCCGGGCCTCCACGGCGTGACCGTCGATGGCCACGTCGTCCTGGTCGAAGGCAATCCGCTCACCGGCAGCGATCTTGAGTTGCCACTCGACCAGGTCCAGGCCGAGGATCGCTTCGGTGACGGGGTGCTCGACCTGCAGGCGCGTATTCATCTCCATGAAGTAGAAGTCGCCGCCCTCGGCGATGAACTCCACGGTTCCCGCGCCGACATAGCCGACCGCGCGAGCCGCCCGGATCGCCGCATCGCTCATGCGCGACCGCAATGCGGGATCCACGGTGGGCGCCGGTGCTTCCTCGATCACCTTCTGGTGGCGACGCTGGACGGAGCAGTCGCGCTCGAGGAGCGACAGCGTCTTGCCGAAGGTGTCCGCCAGGATCTGGATCTCGATGTGCTTCGGCGCTGTCAGGTAGCGCTCGAGCAGCACGGTGTCGTCGCCGAAGGCGGCGCTCGACTCGCGCTTCGCGCCGGCCAGTGCTGCCGCGAAATCCTCGGCGCGGTCGACTTGTCGCATGCCCTTGCCGCCACCGCCCATAGATGCCTTGATGAGGACGGGGAATCCGATCTCGGCGGCTTGGGCGGCGAGGGCTTGCGGATCCTGGTCGGCTCCATCGTAGCCGGGTACCACCGGCGTGCCCGCTTCGGCGACTAGGGCCTTCGCACCGATCTTGGAACCCATGGCGCGGATCGCGTCCGCCGAGGGTCCGACGAAGGTCGCACCGGTTGCCGACACGGCTTGGGCGAAGTCGGCGTTCTCCGACAGGAAGCCATACCCGGGATGTACTGCGTCGGCTCCGCTCGCGGCGATGGCCAGAACGATGGCGTCCTGGTCGAGGTAGCTCTGCGGCGCGGGCGCCGGTCCGATTCGAACGGCGTCATCGGCCTGTTCGACGTGCAAGGCTTGCGCGTCGGCATCGGAGTAGACGGCAACCGTGCGGATGCCGAGTCGGCGAGCCGTACGGATTACGCGGCAGGCGATTTCGCCGCGATTCGCGACGAGGAGCGTCTTGAACATCGTGGCGTGCCTACATCCGGAAAATGCCGAACCGGTTTTCGGCACCCGAAGCCGGCTCGCGCGCGGCAACGGCGAGTGCCAGCCCGAGCACGCGGCGCGTGTCGACGGGATCGATCACGCCGTCGTCCCACAGGCGCGCGCTGGCGAAATACGGATGACCCTCGTGGTCGTACTGCGTGCGGATGTCGGCCATGAAGGCATCCTGTTCGGCCTCCGGCCAGGTCTGCCCGCGCGCCGCGAGGCCGTCCCGGCGGACGGTTGCCAGAACGTGCGCGGCCTGCTCGCCACCCATGACCGAGACCCGCGCATTGGGCCAAGTCCACAGCATGCGGGCGCCGTAGGCGCGTCCGCACATGGCGTAGTTGCCGGCGCCGAACGAACCGCCGATCACCACGGTGAACTTCGGCACCCCGGCGCAGGCCACCGCCGTGACCATCTTGGCGCCGTCCTTCGCGATGCCGAGGTTCTCGGCCTTGCGGCCCACCATGAAGCCGGTGATGTTCTGCAGGAAGAGCAGCGGCACGCCGCGCCGGTCGGCGAGCTGTATGAAGTGCGCACCCTTCAAGGCCGACTCCGAGAACAGGATGCCGTTGTTGGCGAGGATCGCTACGGGGGTGCCTTCGATGTGCGCGAAGCCGCACACCAGGGTGTCGCCGTAGAGCGCCTTGAACTCGTGGAAGTCGGACTCGTCCACCAGCCGGGCGATGATCTCGCGGACGTCGTAGGGGGTACGGGTGTCGGGCGGTAGCACGCCGTAGAGGTCCTCCGCGGGATAGCGTGGCGCGGCCGGTGCGCGCCTGGCGACGTTTTCCGCGTAGCGGATGGGCGTGGCGGCGATGATCTCGCGGGCAAGCGCGAGCGCATGCTCGTCGTTGACGGCCAGGTAGTCGGTGACGCCGGAACGGCGCGAGTGGACGTCGCCGCCACCGAGGCTCTCGGCGTCCACTTCCTCGCCCGTGGCCGCCTTCACCA
>JAPOYV010000108.1 GCA_026706385.1 Gammaproteobacteria bacterium | reverse complement strand
CGAACATCCTCGCCATCGCCAGATGGACATCCAACGCCGGTCGCTTCACGGATCGACCCGTTTCACCCTCACAATCTCATTGGACAACGGTGCCGGGGAAGGCGTCCTGCGGCGGATGCGCGGTCCATGGAGTGGCACGTCGGCAACGGTGACCATATGTTGGGCTCCGGCGGTCGTCGTCGGAATGGCCGATGTCTCGGATCGGCGTAGGAAATCTGCCCGGAAGCTCCGAACAGACCGCCGCGAAATGGAGTCCGGCGCCGACTTTGCGGTATAGTGCGCCGCCGTCACGCCCCGGCCCCAAAACCCCATGCCCGCCCGTTCCATGGAAGAGTTGGTTGCGCTCTGCAAGCGCCGTGGTTTCGTATTCCAGGCGGGCGAGATCTACGGCGGCCTGCAGGGCATCTACGACTACGGTCCGCTCGGTGTCGAGCTGAAGAACAACCTGAAGGCGGCGTGGTGGCGGTCCATGGTCTACGAACGCGACGACGTCGAGGGGCTCGACTCGGCGATCCTGACCAACCCCAAGGTTCTGCACTATTCGGGGCATGAAGACACCTTCGCCGACCCGCTGGTGGACTGCCGGAGCTGCAAGGCGAGATGGCGCGCGGATCATCTCAACGGCGCCGGCTGCCCACGCTGCGGTTCGCAGGACTTGACGGAGCCGAGGCCGTTCAACCTGATGTTCAAGACCAACGTCGGGCCGGTCGAAGACGGCTCGTCGTTTGCCTATCTGAGGCCGGAGACCGCACAGTCCATTTTCACGAATTTCAAGAACGTGCTCGACGCCACCTCGCGCAAACTGCCGTTCGGTATCGCGCAGATCGGCAAGGCGTTCCGCAACGAGATCACGCCGCGCAACTTCGTATTCCGGATGCGCGAATTCGAGCAGATGGAGCTCGAGTTCTTCGTCCCGCCGGGAGAGGACGAGCAATGGCACGAGCGTTGGGTGGACGAGCGGCTGCGCTGGTGGCAGGAGCAGGGCATCAACGGCAACAACCTCGAGTTGCTGCACGTCCCGGCACGCGAATTGGCGCACTACTCGAAAGCCACCGTGGACGTGATGTATCGCTTCCCGCACGGCATCGAGGAACTCGAGGGCATTGCCAACCGCACGGACTTCGACCTCGGATCACACACGAAGAATCAAGACGAAATGGACATCGCCGCGGCGGTCGAGCCCAACGACGACGCCAACGCGCGCTTGGCCGTGCAGGACCAGGTGGCGAAACGCTGGACGGTGCCGTACGTTATCGAGCCGTCGGCCGGCGTCGACAGGGGCGTTCTCGCGGTTCTCAACGAAGCCTATGCGGTGGAGCGGCTGGAGAACGGCAGTGAAAGGACCGTGCTGGCACTCAAGCCCCATCTGGCACCGGTCAAGGCGGCGGTGCTGCCGCTCAAGCGCAATCACGAGGGGCTCGTCGAAAAGGCGGGCGCCGTCAAACGCATGCTCATGAAGCTCGGCCTTGGTCGCATCGTCTTCGAGAACACGGGCAACGTCGGCAAGGGGTATCGGCGCAACGACGAGACCGGGACACCCGTGTGCGTCACCGTGGACTTCGAGACCTTGGACGACGACACCGTCACGGTTCGCGACCGCGACACGATGGCGCAGGACCGCGTCGGCGTCGGCGGGCTGGGCGACCTTCTCCAGGACCGGCTGTCATGACGCGCGCGGTCATATCGGCAATCGGCAAGGACCGGCCGGGCATCGTCAGCGAGATCTCCGCCCTCGTCCACGATCTCAACCTGTCCATCGAGGACAGCCGGATGACGGTCCTTGGTGGCGAGTTCGCCATGCTCGTTTCGGTCGCGGGCGGCGCGTTGCCACTACAGCGACTGGAAACCAAGCTCAGCAAGCTCGCCGAGGGCATGGAACTGGCGTTCCTTTTCCGGCGGACGCAAGGCCGGGAGAATGTCGAGGGCCGCGTGCCTTACACGGTTAGCGTCACGGCGATGGACCACCCCGGGATCGTGCACCGCGTGGCGGAGTTTTTCTCGTCGCAGGGGATCAACATCTACAACTTGGACACGGTTACCGAGCGCGCGGCGCACACCGGAACGCCGATCTTCTCATTGGTCATGGAAGTCGAAGTGCCGCCGGAAGTCAGGATTGTCGAGCTGCGCGACAGCTTTTTCTATTTTTGTGACGATCACGACCTCGACGGCGAGCTTCGACCGTCGTAGGCGTCGTGACTCGCGTCCCGCAAAGAGGTCCGGCGCCCCACCTGACACGCGTCGCCCACAGTGTGGCGACCACGGAGCGCGAACGTCAGAACGGCCATCTGGGCGGCGTTCTCTGGTTGACGGGTCTGTCAGGCTCCGGCAAGTCGACCTTGGCATTCGCACTGGAAGCCGAGCTCTTCGCACGAGGCTACCAGGTCTACGTTCTCGACGGCGACAACATACGCCACGGCTTGAACGCTGATCTCGGGTTCACGCAAAAGGACCGAACGGAGAACATACGACGGGTTGGCGAGGTCGCAGCCTTGTTTGCGGACGCTGGCTTTGTGTGCATTTCCGCCTTCATCTCCCCGTACCACGCGGATCGCGATGTCGCCCGGAGCGCCGCGAAAGGTCGGTTCCACGAAGTGTACCTAGACGCGGACGTAGAGACGTGCGAACAGCGGGATCCGAAGGGGCTATACCGCAAAGCTCGAGCCGGAAAGATCCCGGATTTCACGGGCGTGTCGGCACCCTACGAGATTCCGTCGTCACCCGACCTGGTGATCCCGACGGGCAAGAAGGACGTCGGCGCGAGTTTGGCGCTAGCGGTCTCCTACGTGGTGGCGAACTTCGGGCTTCCATGAGTGCCGGCCTAGGCGTGGAGTAGAGGTCTCTAGGCCGCCGAGCCAGATCACCGTGGCCATGGCCCCGTGCACCTGTTTTGCGAGGTGCAGTTTCATCCCTGGCAGATGGCGAATTGCGGCGACCAGGCGATCCTTGTCGATTACGTCGAACGCCGGGCTGTCACCCCGGGCGCCGATGGTCTCCAAGTAGAGCGCGACTCTTCGGGCTGTTTGAGGCGACGGCGTGGTTCGCGTCCGCTCTGCGCGCCACCTCGGGCGCTTGTGACGCCAACGTCGTGCGATTTCCAGCAACGCGCCGCGGTCGAGAACCGGGACACCGTCTTCGGGGTAGGCGATGCTGGAAGGTCTCGGCCGGCGTACCTGCTTCGCGTCGGCATAGGGAATGGCGGTGAGGTCGCTACCGGTGCGTGCGATGATGGCATCGTGGATCGCGTTCTCGGCGCGGGCCTGCCAGCCAGCAGCGAACGCCAAGCACACGGCCCGTGGACAATAAAGAGGAAAGAAAGTGCGGTGGAACGCTCCGGGTCGGACCGAGACCCAACGCCGGATCCGGTGTTGCACGTAGAACGCGTCGTGAAGGTCTTCTGGCCTCGCGCCTCGGCTCGCCGGCGACATGAGCAACTGCATCGCCTCCACCATGGCGTCGAACCAGGCGTCCTCCGTCAGCAAATCGAGGCTAGGTGCGCCGAAGAAAGCCCGGAGCACGTGGCTTCGAGTGCTGGGCGGCGCTGTCGACGGAAAGTTGGAGCGAAGGGTCTCTCCAAGCAGCCCGGAGATGATCATCGTCCGCTGAAAGGGCGGCACGGGCTCGCTGGCCTCCCAGAGGTTCAATGCGCCGCTCGTGTTTCGGACGTGGGTAAACAGATCTCGCTCGGTACTTGACCAACGGTACAGCGAATGCCTGGCATTGGCGGCTTGGGCCACTTGTCGAGCGATGCGGGCATCCGGAGTCCGCTTGTCGCCATGTGTCACCACGTCGACATCGTCGATGACGCCGCTTCGCAGAGCCAGCGCGACGGCCAATCGGGAGTCCCGGCCGCCAGTCAGTTGAAGTGCGGGCCGGCCAACCCGGGTAGGCTGGCCGGAGACAGCATGCCTCATGTCCGCAGTCAGGATGGCTTCGACCTCGTCGACGGCCGCTTGCATGGCGGGCTCCGACTTGACCCTCGTCCCTTCGCCCGGGAGCCATGGCGGCTCCGATCGATGGACCGTTCTGATTCCGGCGGGTGTGACGCTGAGGAAGGCCAGGAACGGTACGCAGCAGATGCCGGCGTAGCCCGTTCGATCGCCCATTGGGATCCCCTTGAGCGCAAGCAGGGCACCGAAGACGAGGTCGCGCTCGGGCTGCCCCCCGGTCATGCGGTGCCACGCCGACGCGATCAGCTCTGGCCGATTGGCGGCGAAAGAGAATCCACCGCGGGTCGCGACATAGAGCGGTGCGAGACCGAAGTCATCCTGCGTGATCGAACCTTGCCCCAGCGAGTTGATGTCAATGGCGACGAAGTGTCCTTTCCGAGGTCCGTGGCCACCGATTTGAAACTGCAGGCGCCCTTCTGCAGGCACACCACGGCTCTCCGGCCAAGTCCACACGCCAACGCGCCGATTGGCGCTAGTCCAGGCGGGGTGGCCGTCGCCGATCACGATGTTGCTGAGCGGGAATGTCCGATGGCCGTGGGTAACCACGAGGAGGAATCGGGTGTTTTCGCTCGTCGCCATAGCTGCGTTCTTGGGCAGCTCCCGGGAGTGGTGCTGCAAGGCGAACCTCGGCTCGTTGCGACTTGGCGCGGCGGGGGACACCCGTGGATTGTCCAACATAATGCCGTCGTGTTCCTATGGTCGATGAGCCGCGTTAAGATGGCGCGCCATGTCGCGATGGGCGACTACTAGCCACAGTCGAGGAACGACCGAATGAGGGATCCGACAGGGCAGGGCGAGGCCAGGTTGTGACGCCGGCCACCGAGTCCGCCCACTCCCGGATACGGCATCGGCAATGCCCCGGTGGGGACGGTTGATGAGACTTCGTGCAGCCACTGGGCCGGCGGAGGCGGATGCTCCACGGCCTAGTCTCGACCAATACGCCGGCATTTGTGCAATCTGCGGCGTCCTCTCGCGATTCGCCCATTTCGGGGGTTCGACGCGGGAATCCTACCGCTGCGAGGACTGTGGCGGCTCGATGCGAGAGCGCGGGCTGGCGCAGGCTCTGCTCGACCTCTATGGCACGGGCGAGACGTGCTTGCCACAGCTTTGCGAGCATCCTGGATTTTCCTCGCTCGCGATCTACGAGCCCGGGACCAGCGGGCGGCATCGGTCGTGCATGAAGGGCCTGAAGCGGTATCGGCAGTCCTGTTATCGGACCGATCTGCCATTCGGGGAGGAAGTGGAGGGGCTCGCGAACCAGGATCTGCAGCGGCTGACTTTCAACTCGGGATCGTTTGACCTGGTAATCACGTCGGACATTCTTGAGCATGTACGTTCTCCGAATGCCGCGTTCCAGGAGATCAAGCGCGTACTCAAGCCGGGTGGGCGGCATGTGTTCACCATCCCGCTCCAATACCCCATGCGACCTAATACAGTCAGTCGGGTGGACACATCAACGGCGGAGGATCGTCCCCTCCTGCCACCTGTTTACCATGGCGATGGTGGTGGTGGGAAATCTCTCGTCTACACCGACTTCGGCAAGGATGTGCTTGACCATCTCGATCGTTCGGGCATGACAACGACCATCCGCTTTGTCGATGCGACGAATGTTGAAAGACGTAAGGTGATTGTCCTGGTTAGCCGAAAGAGCACGTAGTTCAACGCAATGCTCATCAACGACGACTTTGCCTTCATCCATTTCCCAAAGACTGCCGGAAAGTCACTGACGAAATATTTCATCGCGGCCTGGGACGATCCGATTTATGGTCGGGTCAGCCCGGGGCAGGTCCAGGAACTCGCCGATGTCATGCGTCCAGGCATCACCTTGGAAGTGGATCGAGGCCACGAGAACATACGCCGAACTTCCATAATCATGCGAGAGCAGGGCCGCCGAATCGAGGATCTTCGCGCGATCTTCGTATGCATTCGTAACCCGTACGACATGGCGGTTTCGACTTACTTTTTCATGCGTGAGACGTACGTGCAGAATGCCAAGTCGCCGAGGTTCAAGATGGCGGCGGAACTGAGCTTCGAGGAATTCTGGAAGAACGACATCTCGAAGACGCCGCCGGAGAGGTGGCTGACGTTGAATGGTCGAATCTTGGAAAACCAGAGGTTTATTAGGTTTGAGTCACTCAGGGAGGACTTGGCCTTGCTAGCGCTGGAGTTCGATTTCCGCGAAGCCGAGTTACCGCACCTGAATCAGAGTCGGCGAGGACACTACTCGGAATACATGACACCGGCAGCGGAGCGAGCCATCTATACCCGGTTCGAGTACATGTTTGAGGTGGGCTACTATCGTCGAGAGTCGTTCGACTGAGCGACATCAGCGAGAAAAGGAATGCAGGTTTTCGTATTGGGAATGCACCGATCAGGGACGTCGGCCCTGGCACGCGTGCTCAATCTCATGGGGTGCTATTTCGGCAGCGAGGCAATTGCCATCGAGGCGAACAAGGAGAACCCCAAGGGATTCTGGGAAAGACGGGATGTTCGCCAGGTCAATGATGCGATCCTGAGGAATGCGGGCTGTGACTGGGATCGCATCTCCGACTTTGCCATCGACCGCATAGACGCCGGCCAGCGAGCCTTGTACCGCGATGTGATCGCGGACATCGTGCTTGGCCTGGACGCGCATCGACCGTGGTTCGTCAAGGAGCCGCGGTGTTGCCTCACTTTCGAGCTCTGGCGTGAGTGTCTTGAGTTGCCGGTATGCGTTTACGTGTTCCGCGACCCGGTTGATGTCGCGAAATCGCTTGAGCGACGCAACGGAATGCCTGCCCAAGTCGGCTTGGCTCTTTGGGAAGCGTACACCGTGACGTCGCTGAACGCGTCGGCGGGGGTCACGAGGGTGTTTGTTTCCTATGAGGCGCTCATGTCTGCGCCGGACCTCGTGGTTGGACGGATGATGCGGTTGTTCGGCGAGATGGGTTACGCGTTGCGCGAGCCCGAAGACGCGGAGTTGTCGGCGTTCCTGGATGGCGGCTTGCGGCATTTCGCCTCGGATGGCGAGGAACGCAAGCTGATGTCGGCAAAGCAGACCGCTTTGTTCGACACGCTCCGCGGCGCGGAAGAGGGCGGCGGGAAGCGTCCACGCAGGTATGTCGTCAGCCCGGCGAGCGTTAGGCGACTCAAGGGTTACGAGGAGACGTCGCCGAACCTGGTTCGCCGCGCGGCGGAAGCCAACGCCGCACTGATCCGTGGCCAACGGGTCGACGCGTCGACGGAGTTGGCGCTGAAGCGACTGGAAGTGAAGCATGCGCTCGAAGCCCTGGATCGGACGATGGCCGAGGCGCGTCGGTGGCGCGATGAACTCGACGGGGTGAAGGTGCGAAACGCCGCCCTGCTCGCCGAAGCGTCGGCGAATCGGCGAGAACTGGCGGCGCTAGCCGGCGAAGCGAACGGTCTGCGCGGTAAGGTCGATCGTTTGGCGAGAGAGGTCGGTGCCACCGAGAAGGCGCTGCGCCACAAGGACTTGGAGTTGCTCGCCGCCACCGAAACACTGCGGGATTCGGATCGGGAACTCGAGGATGCGCGGACTAAGAATCGCGCGTTGATTGCCTCGGCGGACGTCAAGGATCGCGACCTCGTCTTGGCAGCCGACGCGTTGCGCAAGACCGAAGCGGAGGTGCTGGAATTGCGCCGCACCGACGAGGGGTTGCGCCAGAGCCTGCGGACCAAGGACCGGGAACTCGACGACGCGTTGCGAACGCGTGAGCAGGAGTCCCTCGAAGCGCAACTCGTCGCGAAAGGGTTGCGCCAGAGCCTGCGGACCAAGGACCGGGAACTCGACGACGCGTTGCGAACGCGTGAGCAGGAGTCCCTCGAAGCGCAACTCGTCGCGAAAGGGTTGCGCCAGAGCCTCAGCAACAAGGACCGCGACCTGACACTGGCGACCGAAGAGATCGGCACTCTGCGAGGCGAGCGCAGTCGGCTCGAGTCCGCCGCCAGGGCTGATCGCACGCGTATAGCGGAACTGCGGGCGTTGATGGACCAGACAATCGGCCAGGTGGAGTTGCTTCTCCAGTCGCGGCGATGGCGGTTTGGGCATGCGGCCTTGTCCTTACCGCATCAGCTGATAGGGCGTCCGCGACCGAGAACGGTCGCGGATCATCTCCGGGAGCTTCGCGAGGACACCCGCGTACAACCAAGGGACGCTCAGCAGCAGCATACGCGATTGGCAGCCGCGCCATCCGAACGCGGCTCCTCCGCGGCACCTGCAAAAGTGAAGGCAAGGAGACAGATCACTGTCTTGGTGCTCTCCTGGGACGTGGGGCACAACCCGCTCGGCCGTGCGTATCTGCTCGCGGAGGCGCTGGCTAGGAGCTACACGGTGGTTCTGGCGGGATTCCAGTTCCCCCGATTCGGGGACAGGCTATGGAAGCCATTGCGCCATGCGCCGTTCCACACCGTGACAATCCCGGGCGGACCGTTTCCTGATTTCCAACGCACATTGGAAAAACTGACACGTCGGGTTGACGCGGATGTGGTCGTCGCCTGCAAGGCGCGATTGCCGGCTGTGCAGGCAGGATTGATGCTCAAGGCCCTCAGAAATCGGCCTCTGCTGATCGATGTCGACGACTACGAACTCTCGTTCTTTGCCAATCGAGATCCCTTGACTGACCTGGCCTCGGTTGATCCAGGCGCGCTCGCCGAGCCGTTCGAGGAAGCATGGACGCGTTACACGGAGAACCTGCTCGGATGGGCCGATGGGTTGCTCGTCTCGAACGAGGAGCTGAAACGCAGGTTCGGGGGCGTTGTCGTGCCGCACGCGCGCGACGAGCGCGTCTTCAATCCGGATCGGTTTGATCGGGAAGCGTCGCGTCGTGCGCTCGGTCTAGCCGCTGATCTTCGAGTCGTCCTCTTCGTTGGCACACCGCGTCCGCATAAGGGTGTTGGCGAAATCCTTGACGCCGTCAATCTTTTGAAGAGGGACGACGTTCGTCTCGTCGTTGTTGGGACGCCCCCGGACAAGGCCTTCGGGGACGCGTTGAAGGCGCGGGGCGGCGACGCACTGGTGATGTTGCCGGACACGCCCTTTGATCAACTCGCCAGTGTGACTGCCGCTGCGGATCTCGTCTGCCTGCTGCAGGATTCGACGACTGAAATCGCGCGCTACCAACTGCCAGCCAAGGTTGTCGATGCGGTTTCGATGGGCATTCCGGTCTTGGCGACCGATGTGCCGCCGCTCGCCGAGCTCATTCAGTCCGGCGCGGTCGAGCCCGTGACCACGCAGACGTTGGCCGAGAGGATCGGTGCCTGGCTGGATGCGACACCCGAGAGTCGTGCAGCGCAGGCTAAACGGGCGCGAGGCGCTTTCCTGCGCAACTACAGCTACGAGGCCATCCATCGGACTTTGTTTGGGGAAATCGAGCGATGTTTGGCGGCGCCAGAAGCGCTCCCGGAGGATGCCAACGGTTTTCTCGGCGAGCAGGCTCGACGTTACGCACCCGCCGAGACAGACGGGAGAGACGGTTGGGACTTCGTGATGTTCTGGAAGCAGGGCGACGTGGGCCTATATGGGCGGCGATTCGACATGCTTGTACGGGAACTCGCACGTCGAGATGAGATAAGGCGCATTGCGGTGTTCGACGCGCCGTTCTCGGTCTACCACGTCCTGCGAGATCACGTACGGGATGCTACGGTGCACCACCAGGAGGTCGCGGAGAACAAGCTGGTCCGGCGTTGGGGACTCCTGGATCAGGACAAGGTGACCCACCATGTGTTTCTCTTCGACGAGCGCCGTGCACTCGCCCCGGACCGTTACCCGCCGCGGGCCAACTTCGCGGATTTCGTCGACGCGGAACTTGATGCCGTTGGGATTGACCCCGCCAACGCGGTGTTCTGGTACTACCCCGTCCTCGAGGAGTTCGACGCGCTCCGCCGACGTTTCCGCCCCCGGGCGACCGTCGTCGATGTCGTGGACGACCAGCGAGCTTGGCCGGATCGGTCCGAGGAGGACAGGGCGGAAATGACGCGCCACTATCGAGCGGTCGTGGAGGATGCGGACGTGGTCCTGGCGAATTGCGAGACAGTGCGTGAGGCCATGTCCGCGTTTGGTCGGGAGGTTGCCTTGGTTCCGAACGGGTGTGACACCGAGCCGGCTCCAGACGAGCCAGAGAGCCCCGCCTTTCTGCGTTTCCGTGACCTGCCCCGACCGGTGCTCGGTCTGGTGGGCAACCTCGAAGGCAAGACTGACCTACCGCTCCTTGAACGACTGGCGCGAGAGCGACCGGCGTATCAGATCGTGCTTATCGGATCCACGCACACCAACCTCGACATGCTGCGTCTGGACGAGCGCCCGAACGTGCATTTCTTTGGCGTGGTCAAGTACCCGGAAGTCAAGGCATGGGTCAGACACTTCGATGTGGCGCTTCTGCCGCACTTGGATACGGAGCAGACCCGTTCGATGCATCCGTTGAAGATGCTGGTGTACGCGGCGGCGGGCGTCCCGATCATCTCCACTCGGATCGAGAACCTCGGTGACTTCGAGCCATTCATCGGAGTCGCGCGCGACCATGATGCTTTCTTGGACTGCGTTGATGCTGCGGTTGCAGGGCCATGTGCCGTGGACCGCGAGGCGCTCGCCGCCGTCGTGGAAAAAAACGCCTGGTCGAGGCGCGTCGACGACATCATGGCCTTGGTCGACCGCAGCCTGGCGGGTCAGCAAGAGTCGGCGAGCAACTCCGCATAGGTCACGAAATCGGCGTGTTGGTGTGCATAGCGAACGAGTTCCGGGGGTAAAGGCTGAGACTGGCGGGTAGCCCGGAGTTCGGCAGTTCGCGCAAGCAGGTGACTCGACTTGGGGGTGACCTTGGTCGCGAGGCCAAGCCGCCGCAGTAGCTCTCGAAACGTCGTCTCACCGTTCGGACCGAGCAGACGCTCGACGGAGCAGCACAGGAGTCGATCGCCAAGGCGATCCCGGGCGTTCCGCGCGGCTTGCATGGCGCTGTTCCACGCGACGAGTCTCTTGTCGCGATCGGACTCGGTGCACTTGTCTTGCCGGAGGAGATCGAAAAGCACACTTTCGGGATGGCCGAAAAGATACAGGACGGCGACATCGTCGCGACCGAGTGGTGCCGTATCGAGGCGGCGGTAAAGTGGCGGCACGGTGTCGCCGACCAAAGTCGCGGTTGCGTACTTCTCGCGGGTCAGGGAGTCCGTGCCCGCCGCCGCCCCCGCACCGCCAGCATCGCACCCGAAAAACACCTCCTCGGAGAACAGCGAATCCAGATCGTACTCGTGATTGCGCATCAGATACCGCCGGTGGCGCCCGAGACCGATGGCTGCATCGGGTTGGCAATTGAGCAGCTTGGCGACACCAGTTGCCCCGGTCGATGGTGCGCCGCAGACAAGCACCTTGCGGTTGCTTCGCCTGCTCACTTGCCCGCCATCTGCGCTCGCGAGGCGGTATGCGGAAACCACCTCTTCGCTTGCGCCGTCGGCGCGAATACGCCCTCGGTCCAGCCAAATCGCGCGTTCGCAGAAGCGTTGGACAACGCCGGTGTTGTGGGAGACGAGCACGACGGTGTGGTCGCTTGCCAAGATCTCGGCCATTGCCTGCTGCGACTTGAGGCGGAACTCCTGGTCGCCGACGGCCAGCACCTCGTCGACCAACAGAACATCAGCCTTCAACTCGATGGCAGTCCAAAAGCACAGGCGGGCACGCATGCCGCGTGAGTAGGTGGCTACCCGACGATGGATTGCCTCACCGAGGCCGGCGGCAGCCGTGACCGCGGGGACGTTCGCCTCTGCCTCGGCACGGCTGAGGCCCCGCAGCATCCCGTGCATGACGATGTTGCGAACGCCTGACAGTTCGAGGTCGAAACCCGCAGTCAGGGAGAGCAGGGACGTTGACATCCCTTGCTCGTCCACGGCCCCGGAGTCGGGACGAAGGATGCCAGCCATCACGCCCAACAGAGTAGACTTGCCGGCGCCATTGGCACCGATCACTCCCACTCGCTCGCCACGGTCGATTGTCAGCGAGACGTCGGTGAGCGCCACGACGTCGTCGGCGGAAGTCGGGGTTCGAGCCCGGTAGTTGATGGAAACACCCGAGAGTCGCATTACGCGATGATCCTGCGCGTCAGGCTATGGTCATACCGCCTGTAGACGTGACTCAGAACAGCCACCCACAAGAGGCACGAGCTGGCGACCAGCGCACACCAGGTAAGGTCCGGGGCGTTGCCATGGAGCAACACGGCTCGGTATTGGTCCAGCAATGTAGCGATCGGGTTCAGCCAAAACCACGATTGGGCCTCGGGTGCAAAGCTATTGATGTCGAAAAAGATTCCGGAGCAGAACATCAATAGCTGCAACCCGGATGACACCACGAAACGACTGTCCGGCAGCCATGCGCACACGAGTGCTGCCGTTGTGGCCGTCGCAGTGATCATGAGGATCTCAACAAGAACAAGTAGCGGGAACCACATCCACGTAGGGTCTACGCCAACGAGTGCGGCAACAACAAACAGCAGGATTGCGAAGACGAATGCCTGCTTGTACGTCCCCGCCATGATGCTGATGAGTGGAAACATGAGCTTCGGTATCCTGATTTGCGAAATCAGGCCCTTCGCGGCGTTCAGACTCTGCGTCGCGTTGCTGACACTGTTGGAGAACCAGAGCCAGGTCGTGACGCCGACGATGAGAAAGTAGATGAAGTCCTCGTCCCGCGCACGCAAGAACTTGAACACGACGTAGAAGACACCAGTCATGGCCAAGGGCTCGAGAATCCACCATAGCCAACCGAGGTGATAGCGTGCTGCGTCAGAAACTAGGTTCAGGTAGGCACGATAGGCGGCATATCGCCAGTAGCGCAGCTCGAGGAGGGCGGCTGTCATCGTTTGCCTCGGTGATGGCCCAATGAACGCAAATAGGCATGCAGATGCGGTTCCCACGACTCTGCGGGAGACTGGAACGCGGCCGCGGCCTTTTGTCCATCGAGACGCGAATTCTGCGGTCGCCTGACCTTTGACGGCCACTCGCCGGACGCGATCGGGCGCACTTGCGGTAGGCGATCCAGCACTCCGTAATGTACTGCGAGCGACACGATTCTGCGCGCGAACGCGCACCACGAAAGTGCCGGTGTTGTGGTGAAGTGGTATGTCCCCCATTGGGTGGCGGAGTTGCTGGCTAGCACGCTGAATCTACGGATCGTCTGGGCGATGGCGGTAGCGGGCGATGGTGCGCCGATCTGGTCGTCGACGACGGACAGCGTGTCCCGTTCCCTCGCCAGTCGCAGGATCGTGTCGACGAAACTCCGCCCGAGCCGGCCGAAAACCCAGCTTACGCGGAGGATGATGTGCTGATCGATCGCGTTGCGTAGCAACTCTTCTCCGGCAAGCTTAGACGCGCCGTAGACGCCGAGTGGGTTGGGCGGATCGTCCTCGTGGTAAGGCTCAGCCTTGCGTCCATCGAAGACGTAGTCGGTGGACAGATGGACGATGCTGATTCCGCGCCGCCGGCAGATGCGGCCCAGGGTATCCAAGGCGTCCGCATTCACGGCGTAGGCGAGTTGCGGCTCGTTTTCCGCTAGGTCGACCGCCGTGTAGGCGGCACAGTTTACGATCAGGTCCGGCTCTACTTCGTCAATCCGCCGCTCGATCGATCCGCTGCGGGTGACGTCGAGCTCGCTTCGGTCGAACGCGGTGACGTGGTACTCGGCATCGTTGAGGCCGGCGAGTTCGCTGCCGACTTGGCCGCGGCGGCCGGTAACCAGGACTTTCACCTCCGCACTCCTTAGAGCGACCGGCCGCGGAGATAACCATCCAGGGAAGGGTTCCGCGCATCGGCGGCGGAGACGGTCGGACTTTCGACCGGCCATCGAATGCCGATTGTCGGGTCGTCCCAGCGCACGCCGCGACCGTCGGCGCCATCGTAGTAGGTCGTGCACTTATACTCGAAGTCCGCGACTTCGGAGAGCACACAAAAGCCATGCGCGTAGCCGGGGGGTATAAAGAGCTGCGTATGCGTCTCGTCGTCGAGTTCTAGGCCGACGTGTTGTCGGAATGTCGGCGAGGAAGGATCGATGTCCACCGCCACGTCGAAGACACGGCCCCGTGCGACGCGAACCAGTTTCCCTTGCGGTGAACGTTCCTGGAAGTGCAATCCGCGAAGCACGCCGCGTCGCGAACGGGAATGGTTGTCCTGGACGAACTCGTAGGCCAAGCCGTAACGTTCGGCCTGGAAGGTCTCGAGGAAGAAGCCGCGCTCGTCGCGGAAGACGTCCGGGCGGATGATCAAGACGCCTTGCAGGGGCGTCCTGTCAATCCGCATAGCCGTTAGCCGTCGACGACGGATCGGCAAGGAGGGTCTCGAGGTAGCTTCCGTAGGGGCGGCCGCTGAAGCTGCTTGCGAGTCCCGCAAGCTCCTCGTCACCAATCCAACCCATGCGCCAGGCGACTTCCTCTGGGCAGGCGATCTTGAATCCTTGCCGATGCTCGATGGTCTGCACGAACAGGCTGGCCTGAAGCAGCGACTCGGGTGTTCCGGTGTCGAGCCAGGCCATGCCCCGCCCGAATTGCACCGCGTCGAGCCGACCCTGGCGCAAGTACACGCGGTTGACGTCGGTGATCTCGAGCTCGCCACGGTCCGAAGGGGTAACCGATTCCGCGATTTCGACGACGTTGTTGTCGTAGACGTAGAGGCCCGTCACGGCCAGGTTCGACTTCGGCTTGGGCGGCTTCTCTTCGATCGCCAGGGGCCGGCCGTTCGCATCGAGTTGGAGCACACCGAAATGTCGCGGATCCTGGACCGGGTAGGTGAACACGGTGGCGCCGCGGTTGCCGTGGATCGCAGCGCGGGCCTTCTGGGAGAGTTCGCTGCCGAAGAAAATGTTGTCGCCGAGGATCAGCGCAACAGCCGACTCGCCGATGAAACTGCGGCCGACGATGAAGGCCTCCGCGATGCCGCGTGGTTCGTTCTGCACGGCGTAGCGGATCTGCATACCCCACTGCGACCCGTCGCCGAGCAGCTCTTCGAGCCGTGGCGTGTCGCGGGGGGTGGACACGAGTAGCACGTCGCGGACGCCGCCGAGCATCAACGTCGTCAGCGGGTAGTACACCATCGGCTTGTCGTACACCGGCAGCAGTTGCTTGCACACGCTCACGGTCACCGGATGTAGGCGCAGGTTGCGGCCGCCGGCAAGCACGATGCCCTTGGTGGCCGTGCCGGTCATGCCAGATGGCGGCCCAAGCCGGCCGCTCCGTCGCGAGCGTCGAGTAGCATGTCGTTTACCGTACCACATAGCCCGTGGAGCCAAACGTGGGTGCGACCGACCCCGGCAAGGCGATTCGCCTGCTCGCCGTTGATATCGACGGTACGTTGGTGAGCGAGGGTGACCTTGTTACGCCTCCGACCCGTGCAGCGATGCAGGTCGCCCATGGGCGGATGGCCCTGGTATTGGCGACAGGACGGCGCTACCGGACGGCCCGGGCGGTGCTGTCATCGCTTGGGCTGGCGCTGCCCGTGGTCTGTCTCGGCGGCTCGTTGACCAAGGGGGCCGACGGTAGAACCCTGGACGCGGTGGCGTTCGATCCGGCGCACATCGACGACCTGCTGGTACTCGCCCGGGAGCATGGCTTGGCGTTGATCCTGCAAAGGGATGCCCATGCGCTCGGTGGGCCGGACTTCGTCGTCGATGCGAGTGTTCCGTGGAATGGCCCGACGGAGTCCTACGTGCGATTTGGCGGCCCCGTGGGCAGCTCGGATCCGTCCATTGTCCGGAGCCGGCACGAGGACGTGCTCGTCGTCGGCTGCTTCGGCGGCCGCGAAGAGCTCGGGGCACTGGAGGCCGACATCGCCGCCTTGGGACGACACGAGACCGTCCTTGTGCCATCCAAGAAGACGCCAGGCTGGTACCTGGAGGTGATCGTCGGCGGGGTCAGCAAGTGGACGGCGCTCAAGCGCTACGCAGCACGGATCGGTGTCGCCGAGAACACCATCTGCGCCGTTGGGGATGCGCTGAACGACTTGCCGATGATCCGGGGCGCGGGATTCGGCGTCGCCATGGGCAATGCGGATCCGACGGTGAAGGCGGCTGCTGCGTGGACAACGGGAAGGAACGACGAGGACGGCGTGGCCTCTCTAATCGAACATCTGTTCGATTTCTAGAGCATTGCCATCGCTTGCGCTGCTGGTATGGTGCGCCATCCGCTCGCATAGGGACCTTCCATGCTCGACTACAAGGTGGCCGACATTGAACTGGCGGAGTTCGGACGCCGGGAAATCGCGTTGGCGGAAGCCGAGATGCCCGCGCTGATGGCGCTCAGACGCAAATACGAGGTCGCCAAACCGCTCGCAGGCGCCAGGATCATCGGCTGCATCCACATGACCATCCAGACGGCCGTGCTGATTCGGACGCTCGCTGCACTCGGCGCGGAGGTGCGCTGGTCGTCGTGCAACATCTTCTCGACCCAAGACCATGCCGCGGCGGCGATGGCGGCCGACGGTGTCCCGGTGTATGCATGGAAAGGCGAGACCGAGGAGGAGTACGAGTGGTGCATCGAGCAGACGATCCTGAAGGACGGTGCGCCGTGGGATGCGAACCTGCTACTCGATGACGGTGGCGACCTCACCCAGATGGTGCACGACCGGTACCCGCGGATGCTCAAGACGATCCATGGGCTGAGCGAAGAGACCACGACGGGCGTGCACCGACTGCTAGAGATGCTCGCCGAGCACTCGCTCAAGGTGCCCGCGATCAACGTCAACGACTCGGTCACGAAGTCGAAGAACGACAACCGCTACGGATGCCGGCACAGCCTGAACGACGCGATCAAGCGGGCGACGGACATGCTCATGGCCGGCAAACGCGCCATGGTCATCGGCTACGGCGACGTCGGCAAGGGGTCATCGGCCAGCCTGCGCCAGGAAGGCATGATCGTACGCATCGTCGAGGTTGACCCGATCTGCGCCATGCAGGCGTGCATGGACGGCTACGAGGTGGTCTCGGCGTATGCGGGGGGCAACAACACGGGCCGGGTCGAGGACATCGACCACCGCCTGCTCGGCGAGACGGACCTGATCGTTACCTGCACCGGCAACACCAATGTCTGCGACGCGGCCATGCTGCGGTCGGTCAAGCGCGGGGCGATCGTGTGCAACATCGGGCACTTCGACAACGAGATCGACACCGCCTTCATGCGCGAGAACTGGCGCTGGCAGGTGGTCAAGGACCAGGTGCACCAGGTGTTTCGCAGCGACGATCCCGCCGACTACGTCATCCTGCTTTCGGAAGGCCGTCTGGTGAACCTGGGCAATGCCATGGGCCATCCGTCCCGCGTGATGGACGGTTCGTTCGCCAACCAGGTCTTGGCGCAGATGCACCTATACGAGCAAGGCTGGGCGGGCCAGGATCCGGATCAACGGGCGCCGGTGACGGTCGAGGTACTGCCCAAGAAGCTCGACGAGGAAGTGGCGCAACTCATGGTCGAAGGCTTCGGCGGCGTCGTCACGCGTTTGACGAGGGCGCAGGCGGACTACATCAACGTCGCCTCGTCCGGGCCCTTCAAGCCGGAGACGTACAAGTACTGACGCGTCCCTTGCAGCGAGGGAGCGCCGGGTCGCTCAGAGCGTTCGCAACTCGCCGATTAGCGCGTCCTCGTCGGGGAATTCCCCGGTCTCGTGCTTCGAGTAGACGAGCTTGCCGTCGACGTTCACGTCGAAGATGCCGCCGGCACCCTCGATGAGAAACGACTCCTCGCCGAACGCATCCTTGATCTTTGCAGCCAAACTGACCGCGACGGGCTTGTAGCCTCAGGAAGTGCAGTAGGTGATCGAGATATCCATGACCATGGCTCCCTTGGGGTTCAGTAGCGACCGCCGAGCTTGGCGTGGTCCCAGCTAACATACCGCTCGGGGACGAACTTTAACAGGACGCGTTTCGCGGCCCGTCGCGCCACGGAGTCGCGCAGTTCGCGCTGGGCCGCGTCGGATTGCTCGCCGTCGGTATTGATGGCGACGAGCGTGTCGATCACTTGCTCGGGGTCGTCGATGACTTCGCAGCGGGCGTAGATCATGACGCCCTTTAGCTCCGCATACTCCTCGCCGGACTCGACGAGCAGCGTCGCCTTGGGATCGCGACGCCAATTCAACACCTTCTGGCTCTTGCCGAACGTCGTGCAATAGAGGCAGCCATCCCGGTCCTGTTCGAACCACATCGGCATGGGATGGGGGTAGCCGTTGCGTCCGTTGCTGACGATGATCAGTGTCTTCTCGGCGTCGAGGTAGTCGCGGATTTCGTCGTCCGTCAGTTCGATGAGCTTGCGTCGCGAGGGCATGGTCGTCCTTTACTTGATGGATGTTGCGAATTCGCGCCGGATCCCGGCGGAGTGTTCGCCGATGCGCGGCAGGCTCGGCGCCGTCGACCAGGCCACGGCGGCGTTGGGGTGTGCGGGCAGGTCGATCTCGCCGGTCTCGCTCAGTACGCGTTGGCGGCGCAGGTGCGGATGGCCCGACAGGTCCGTCAAGTCGTTGACCGCACCATAGGCGATGCGCGCGGCGCGAAGCTTGGCCTCCATGGCAGCGCGGTCGTGGCGGGAGAAGAACTCCTGCACGAGGCCGTCCACCTCCGCGCGGCGTTGCATGCGTGCCGGATTGGTCGCGTAGAGCGGGTCGTCGACCAACTCCGGGCGTTCGAGTACCTCCGTCGCGAGCGCCGCCCACTCGCGGTCGTTCTGCACGGAGATCACGAGGGTTGCCCCGTCGCTGGTCGCGAAGCCGCCGTAAGGCGTGATCGACGGGTGCGCGAGGCCGATGCGTTCCGGCCCGGCACCGGTGTAGTCGTGCTGCAGCAGCGGTACGGACATGAGCTCCGCGAGGACGTCGAAGAGGGACACCTTGATCGCGGTGCCGCGACCGGTACGCCCTCGTTCAACCAGCGCTTCGTTGATCGCGAGGACGGCCGAAAGGCCGGTGGCGTAATCGCAGATCGACACGCCCACGCGGCCGTATTCGCCCGGCGCGCCGTTGATCGAGATGAGACCGACCTCGGCCTGCACAAGCAGGTCGTAGGCCTTCATGTCGGCGTACGGACCAGTCTCGCCGTACCCCGAGATGTCGCAGGTGATGAGCCGCGGGAATCGCTTGCGCAAGTCGTCGGAGCCCAGTCCCGACCGGGCCGCGGCCCCGACGGCAAGGTTCTGGATGAATACGTCGGCACGGGTGAGGACGCGCAGCACGAGGTCGCGGTCGGCGGGCTTCTTGATGTCGACGACAAGCGACTCCTTGCCGCGGTTCAACCAGGCGAAGTAGGCCGACTGGCCGTTGGCCGCGGTGTCGTACCCACGCGCGAAGTCGCCGCCGTCGCGCTCGAGCTTGATGACGCGTGCCCCGGCGTCCGCGAGGCGACAAGAGGCCAGCGGCGCCGCCACGGCTTGTTCGAGCGCGACGACCAGGATGCCGTCCAGCGGCCGTGCGGGGGGTCGGGTCATGGCGCGACATTTTCGCCGCTGTCGGCGAGGCCGCGCAACGGGGCCGCGTTCCGCATTGGACGGCGGCACCCGATTTGACATACGGTTGCACGCTTGCCGCGCGTTCGGGGCGACCGAACCTGCGTCGAAACTGAAGACAAGCGAAGGGGAGAGAACCTTGGATTTCGGGGTACAAGTCAACGTCTACCGGACGTCGTGGGACGACGTGCGGGCATCGGTCACCGCCATGGAAGCGGGAAGCTGGGACAGCGTGTGGTTCGCGGACCACTTCATTCCACCGGGCGCGAACAGGGAACAGGAAGCCCTGACGGCATTCGAAGGCCTGTCGGCGATCGCGTTTGCCGGCGGCATGACGAAGAAGCTCAAGCTCGGCAACCTGGTGCTCGGCAACACCTACCGCAATCCCGCCTTGGTGGCGAAGATCGCCGGCACCATCGACACGGCGAGCCAAGGGCGTTTCACGTTGGCGATCGGCGCCGGCTGGTACAAGCGCGAACACGAAGCGTACGGCTGGACCTTTCCGTCCATGAAGGAGCGCCAGGACCGCTTCGAGGAGGCCTGCGAACTGCTGAGGCTGTTGATCCACTCCAAGGAACCGGTGGACTACCACGGCAGCTACTACCAGGCGGACAACGCCCGGCTGTCGCCGGGGTCCTACGACAAGCCGATCCCGATCATGGTCGGCGGCACCGGACCGAAGCGGACATTGCGGACCTTGGCGAAGTACGGCGATGTCATGAACCTCGACGGCTGGGCCGGCGGCGGCATGGCGCTCGACTACTACAAGTACAAGGCCGGGATCCTTGAACAGCACTGCGAGGACGTCGGCCGCGACCCTGCGGAGATTCGCCGCACGCTGCTGATGCCGTGCTATCTCACGGAGGACAAGGACCTCATCGAACGCGTGGTGCGTGGACTCGGGCCGGGCACGGTCGCCGGTTCGCGCCAGTACATCATCGACCGGATCGGCGAGTTCGCCGAGGCCGGGATCGCCGAGGTCATGTTCGGGGGGTTGGCGAGCGGCGACGTCGAGCGGCTGCAGCAGTTCGAGGAACAGATCGTCTCCGCGTTCAAGTGACAACGAGAGCGGGCAGCGACCAAAGGGAGTACTCGTGACTGACATTGAGCAACTTGCCGCATCGGTGGACAGCCTGAAGGACAGCTTCGAGGGGCATCGCTACATCTGCAGCAACCAGATCGCAACTGCCGTCTACTTGGCGTACCACCTGCGCAAGCCCGTGCTGATCGAGGGACCTCCCGGTGTCGGCAAGACGGAACTCGCGAAGACCACCGCCGACATGTTCGCCCTGCCGCTCATCCGGCTGCAGTGCTACGAGGGCCTAGACGAGGCGAAGGCCATCTACGAGTGGAAGTACGGCAAGCAGCTTCTCTACACGCAAGTGTTGAAGGAGACCTTGGACGAGGTCCTGCAAGGCGCCCAGGGTTTCGCCGAGTCGGTGACAAGGCTGCACGAGTTTGGCGACATATTCTTCTCAGAGGAGTTCCTGGAACCTCGGCCCCTGCTGAAGGCACTGCGCGAAGAACACGGCTGTGTGCTTCTGATCGACGAGGTCGACAAGTCCGACCACGAGTTCGAGTCCCTTCTGCTCGAGATCCTCTCCGACTTCCAGGTCTCGATCCCGGAAATCGGGACGGTCAAGGCGCATCGGGAACCGCCTATCGTCTTCCTCACGAGCAACAATACCCGGGAAATCTCCGACGCCTTGAAGCGTCGGTGCCTGCATCTCTACATCCCGTTCCCGGACGCCGACTTGGAACAGCGCATCATCCACGCCCGCGTTCCCGACATCCCGCCCGAGCTGCGACGCCAACTCGTGACCTTCATCCAGGAACTGCGCGACCTGGATCTCAAGAAGGTGCCGGCCATTTCGGAGACGATCGACTGGGCTCGCACGCTGCTCCTGCTGCATACGGAGAGCCTGGACCCGGAACTGGTCCGCGAGACGCTCAACGTCATCCTCAAGTTCCAGGAGGACATCGAGAACGTCGACGCGGAGATCGCGACGCTGACCAGCCACGCACTCAAGGCGCGCTAGAAGCCTAGAGTCGCGACTCCAAGTACACGCCCTTGTGGTCGCGGACGGTGGCCAGATGTCTGGACAGCGCGGCGAGGTAGGGGCTCGACCGGGCGGGCTCGCCGTTGATGGTCTCGGTGGCGAGGCGTTTGCGCACGGCACAGATCCGCGCGAGGTTCGGCAGCAGGGCGTCGAGCCCCGGGTCGTCCACGTCGAGGTGAATGGTCAGGCGCCGTGCGAAGGCTTCGGAAACCACTGCGAGTTCGCCTTCGAAGTAGCCGAGGTGGTTGCCGAGGCGGCGCTGTGGCAGACCCTCAATCCCTGAGCTCAAGCCGCAGGGCGAAACCGGGTCGAGTGCGCTGATCCAGAAAGTTGCCTGTGCCTTGTTCAACCGCTCGAGCTGCCGCACGGCTTGGGGCAGGGCGAATTGCGGTCCTGAGAACGCCTCGAAGAAGAGACCGCTCACCACTTCCCCGGAGAGTTCCATGACTCTCAAGGCGGGAAACAGGGCGGTCCACCGCAGCGCGCCACCCTCGCGATTCGCCGCTTCGCGTGTTAAGACGCCGTAGCGGTCGAGGAGGACGCGGCTGCGGTCCTTGTTCTCCTCGAGTCGTTCGATCGCATCGGTCGCCGAGGGTGTGTCCGGCACACGATACCAGGTCCCCGGCCAACCCCTGGAGACAGCCATCGCCTTGGCACGTAAACGGGTCCGCAGATGGCGGCGGCTCGGGTACGCCTGCCCCGACTGTCTCGTTGTGGTCGAGCGGCGGTGGGCGGCGTCCTCAAACCGGTAACTCCGAACACGACCGGCGGCGAGGGCGGTGAAACTGTCGGCGGCGATGCGGCCTCGCCAGACAGCATCCCAGAACGCGGCATTGAAAGCCTCGGCAGGCTCGCCGGACTCGTCCAGCAACTGGTTGAACGTGTAGCGTGCACGCGGATCGCGGAACAGGGCGGTGGGATCCTTGGCAACGTCGCCGTCCGGCGCGTGTCCGTTCTCGCCGTCTGGTCTCGGAAGCGCCTCGAGGTCGTCCTCGAAGCCAATCATGACGGTCTCCGCGTCCGTGCCACGCCAGCGCACGCCCTCGGCCTCGAGGCCCTCGAGCGCACCGTCCGACAGCCTGGGCAAGAGCGCGTCGTCCAGCCAGAAGGCAACCGGGGCTGCGTAGCCGCGCAAGCGATCGACCGCATCGCCGATCCGCTCCGCCGAGCGGGTGGCACCGAAGTCGTGCCAGCGGGCAAGGAACGGCGCGAAGTCCGTTGCCGGCCGCGCCTCGAAAACGGGACGCGTCGCGGCGCGCTGAAAGCGGATCAGGGTCTCCAGGTTGTCCGCGTCGCAGAGGTGGGTCCTTTCGTCGTCGGCGACCAAGGGGCCGCGGACCAGCGACTCGGCGTCCACGAGGTCGCTCAAGACGCGGTCGATGTCGTCGAAGGGCAGCAGGCGTTTCAGTTCCTCGACCGTCCTTGGTCCGTAGAACTGCAGCATCTCGCCGGCTTGGCGAACTGGATCGTCGCCGAGAGCCACTTCCGGATGGACGATGAACGCACGTCCCGCGATGACGCGCTCGTCGACGCCGGCCGGTACCGCGGTGTCGGGGAACCATTCCGACGCGGGAATCGCCACGCGCTCCTTGACCCATTCGCCGAGTTCGGCGTCCCCATCGGGGACGTAGCCCGCTCGCGTGCGCTGTGCCCGCGACTCGAAGTCGGCAATCACCTCCGGGGTCAGTGCGGGACGGAGCGACTGGTCGAAGACGGCTTGACGAATCAGATCGTCCGACAGCGCGGATCGGTCGCCGCGTTCGGGCGCGTCGTCGGCGTACATGTAGCGGTTGATCTGGTTGAAGGCGATGCCGGCTGCGAAAGGACTTGGCGACGCGACGGTTGCCACCGACCAGTCGAGGTCGCCGCCGGCGAGTCGTTCGAGGACATCGAAGGCAGCTTCGAGGTCGAACTCGTCCTTGAGGCACGTCCGCCACGCCTCGAGCACGATGGGGAAGTCGGCAAGCGGCCTCGTTGCCGTCAGCAGCTTCTTGGCCTGCAAGCGGGTCATCCACAGGGGCATGCGGCGCTTGAAGCTGCGCTTGGTCAACAGCAGCGCACGGCCTGCGCACTCGCGGAATCGCGCGCCGAAGAAGTCGGAGCCCTCGAGCGACTCGCGGAGCAGCGCCTCGAAATTGGCGGGGGTCACCAGGCTCAGGAACAGGGCCGGATCGACGTCCTCCTTGACCTGGACGACGATGGCGTTGTTGTCCGCGTGGACATCGGCCTCACCCGGGAATCGCGCCCGCCAAGCGGCTTCGAGGGCGAGCGCCAGCGGGCGATTGACGCGACCGCCCCAAGTCGTGTGCAGGATGATCTGCTGTTCGCGGTCAGGACCGGTATAGCCCCCGGGACCGGATTTCACGTGCTCGACGAGAAGGTGGTCCACGTGCGGCAAGTCGCAGTGGGTCGCATCGAGCTGGCTGCGCAAATACTCGATCAGCTCGTCTGCTGCGATGTCGTCGAATCCACGGGCTTTGAGTTCGTCCAGGAGTTCGTCGCTTCCGTCGCGTTTCAGCGCGTCGTTCGAGAACTTCAGGAACTCGCCGATCCGGCACGAGAAATGGAAGCTCCGGTTGAGGTTCTCCGCCCGCCAGAAAGGCGGCGCGGCGCTTCGCGGGGGCGCGGGTTTCACCAGCACGTCGTTGTGGGTGATGCGGTGGACGCGCCAGTGCTGGGTGCCCAGCGTGAAGGTGTTGCCGACGCTGCTCTCCCAGACGAACTCCTCGTCGAGTTCGCCGATGGCCGTGCCGTGGTCCGCGTGGCGCAAAGTGAAGTAGCCGCGGTCGGGAATCGTGCCGCCGGAGGTATACAGTGCGAACGCCGCGCCTTGGCGGGCGTTGAGGGTTCCCCGGATGCGGTCGAATCCGAGGCGCGGCTTGAGATCGCGTATGCGCGTGCCCGCGTAGCGGCCGGCCAGCATCTCCACGACGAGGTCGAACTGGTCACGCAGGAGCGTGGCGTAAGGCGTGGCCCGCGTCAGGACGGCGTAGAGGGCGTCCGTTTGCCACTCTTCGCTGGCCGTGCACGAGACCAGCACTTGCGCGAGGACGTCCAGCGGATTGGCGATCGGCCGCAAGGGCTCGAGGTCGCGTTCGGCGATGGCCTTGGCGACTACGGCCGCCTCGAGGAAGTCCCGGGCGTGAGACGGGTACAGCGTACCGCGGCTGACTTCGCCAACCCGGTGACCCGCGCGCCCGACGCGTTGCAGGGCCGAAGCGATGGACGGCGGCGACTGGACGAGCACAACTTCGTCGAGGTCGCCGATGTCGATGCCGAGCTCCAGGGAATTGGTGGCGACGATGGCCTTGAGTTGCCCGTTCTTGAGGCGTGCCTCGACCTCCGTGCGGATTTCCCGTGCCAACGAACCGTGGTGGGCGTAGGCCAGCGGCGCGACCGCGTCGTCGTTGAGCTTGAGGGTGATCTTCTCGGCCATGCGCCGCGAGTTGGTGAAGAACAAGGTCGAGTGGTTGCTCTCGATGACGTCCTTGAAACTGTCCGACAGCGGTTCCCAGACCTTCTCGCCGTTGTCCGCGGCCGTGCGAGCGGCCTCCGGGAAGCGGACCCGGAAATCGATCGCCTTCTTCGTCGGCGACGCGATGACGGAGACGGTGCGCCGTCCACCGCGACTGCTGAAACCACCGACGTATTCGGCCACGTAGTCGAGCGGCCGGACGGTGGCGGACAGGGCGATCCGCTGGAATTCGCCCGCGACCTCGACCAGTCGCTCGAGGCCGGTCATCAACTGCACGCCGCGACGGTTCTCCACGACAGCGTGGATCTCGTCGAGGATCACGGCCTCCACCGTCGAAAGCGCCTGGCGCCCGCGTACGGTGGTGAGCAGCAGGTTCAGGCTCTCAGGTGTCGTGATCAAGAGCTCCGGCGGCCGACGCAGCATGCGCTGGCGGTCGTTGGCTTCGGTGTCGCCGCTGCGGGTTTGCACGCGGAGCTGCGGAAAGCTGCGCCCGGCATCCGCAAACCGGCCGCGGATCTCCGCAACCGGTCCGACCAGGTTCGCGCGGATGTCGTTGTTCAGCGCCTTGAGTGGCGATATGTAGACCACGCGAGTCGCGCCGGCTTCCGAGGCGCCGGTGGCGAAAGCGTTGATTGCCCAGAGAAACGCCGTGAGTGTCTTGCCGCTGCCGGTTGGCGCGGTGATCAACACATGCGCGCCGGTGGCAATCTCCGGCCAACTCCGGGCCTGGATGTCAGTTGGCGTTCGGTACGTGTCCGAGAACCAGCGTCGGATTTCCGGGTCGAATTGTTCGAGTACGTCCATCGGTGTGTGCTGCGGCTTTATGCCACCACGCCCAACCACTAGAATCGTGGGCAAGGCGGCTTCGAGCAGGCGCTTTTCTTCGAGTGTACGCTCATCCGACGAGGGCATCGCCGGGACGGGCTACACTCGGTGAGCGAGCGAGAGCCGCTTGAACTCAAGGCAAGAACACGGGACGGTTGCGGGAGGTAGCAGACACGATGGCCGAAGCATCGCTCGCGGACCGCGACGGATGGATCTGGGTGAATGGCGAACTCGTGCCTTGGCGCGATGCCCGTGTCCATATGCTGACCTATACCTTGCACTACGGCGTCGGGGTGTTCGAAGGTGTGCGCGCCTACAACACGCCGGTCGGGCCGTCGATTTTCCGCCTCGTGGACCACACGCGCCGTCTATTCGACTCGGCGCGCATTCTGCAGATCGAAGTGCCGTTTACGGCGGACGAAATGCGGGCTGCCCAGTGCGAGGTGTTGGCTGCCAACGAACTCGACGAGGGATATCTGCGTCCCGTCGTCTACCTCGGCTCGGAGAGCATGGGCCTGCGCGCCAAGGGATTGAGCGTCAACGCGGCGGTCGCGTGCTGGCCGTGGCCCGACTACATGGACCCGGCCGCGCGCGATCGCGGCATCAGCGTCCGCACGTCGTCCTATACGCGCCACCACGTGAACATCACTATGTGCAAGGCCAAAGCCAACGGCAACTACATCAACTCCGTCCTGGCGCTGCGCGAAGCCCAGGATGCGGGTTGCGACGAAGCTCTGCTGTTGGACAACGAAGGCTATGTCGCGGAGGGATCCGGCGAGAACGTCTTCCTGGTCAAGGACGGCGTCATCCACACTCCCGAGCTGACCTCCTGCCTCCCGGGCATCACGCGCGATACGATCCTGGTCTTTGCGCGGGAGCAAGGCATCCCCGTGATCGAGCGACGCATCACCCGGGACGAGGTCTACATAGCGGACGAGGCGTTCTTCACCGGGACGGCGGCAGAAGTGCTGCCGATCCGGGAACTGGACGGGCGCACGATCGGCGAGGGCGCTCGAGGCCCGCTCACGGGAAGGCTCCAGGCGCTCTACTTCGATCAAGTTCGTGGTCGTCGTGAGGCGCATCCGGAATGGCATACGGCGGTCGCTCGCTAGCGAGGCTACGCCCCATGGGGTGCGCGGGCCTCCCGGCCGGCAACCAACCTTGTGCCGGGCCCAAGGTCCGGGAGCCGCACCCGTGAAGGTCCTCGTGGTCGCGCCGGCCTGGGTCGGCGACATGGTCATGGCGCACGCCGTCGTGCCGGGACTGGCAGAGCTTGGCCACGAGATCCACGTTCTCGCACCGCCCTCCACCGCCGCCTTGGCGTCGCGCATGCCGGACGTCGCGGAAGTGCACACGGTCTTCACCCGCCACGGAGAACTCGGCTGGGGGCCCAGGCGTCGCGCGTCGCGCTCGCTTGCCGAACGGCACTTCGGTCGCGCCATCGTCCTGCCGAACTCGTTCAAGTCCGCGCTGACGCCGTTGTGGGCAGGTATTCCCGTTCGGACGGGGTTCCGCGGCGAGTTTCGATTCGGCGTATTGAACGACCGGCGCCGGCTGGACGAGGCGCGCATGCCGCGCTTGGTGGACCGTTACGCCGCGTTAGCGGATGTCGTGCCGGCGAACCCGCGACTGCAGGCGGACGCGGTGGCGCTAAGGAGCCTGCTGACCCGGCTCGGCTTGGGCACGGACCGGCCGGTCGTCGCGCTGTGTCCAGGTGCGGAATACGGCCCAGCCAAGCGATGGCCAGCGGAACGCTTCGCCGCGTTGGCCGCGCGCTGCGTGGAGGCGGGGGCATCGGTCTGGATTCTCGGCACCGACGCGGAGCGACAGGCGGCCGAGGAAATCCTCGCCGCGGCTCCGGCCGTCGACCTCACGGGCAGGACAAGCCTCTCGGATGCGGTGGACTTGCTGTCGGCGGCAGCGGTCGCGGTGGTCAACGACTCCGGCCTGATGCACGTGGCCGCCGCGCTCGCCGTGCCGCTCGTTGCGCTTTTCGGCTCGAGTTCGCAAACCTTCACGCCACCGCTGTCAAGCCGCGCCAGGGTATTGGAGCGCCAGTTGGATTGCCGGCCCTGCTTCGCACGGACGTGCCCACTGGGCCACCTCGATTGCCTCGTGGGAATTGGCGTCGACCAGGTTTTCGATACGGTGACGGACCTCGGCGGCTTCACGGCGCGCAGCACACACGAAACACACGCAACGGCGGGATGTCCGTGAACGTGCTGCTCGTGAAGATGTCGTCGCTCGGTGACATTGTCCACGCGTTGCCGGCCGTGGACGATGCCGCGGGCAGGGGTGTGCGGTTCGATTGGGTGGTGGAAGAGAATTACGAACCGCTGCCCGCGCTGGCTGCGGCCGTGGACGCAGTCTTGCCGGTCGCGTTCCGGCGTTGGCGGCGAGGGCCACTGACGGGGGCTGGCGAAGCCTTGGCTTTCCGAAGACGCGTACGCCAGCGCCGCTACGACCTCGTGCTCGACGCACAGGGGCTGGTGAAGAGTGCGGTCGTTGCTTCCATTGCGCGGGCGGACGAGCGTGTGGGCTTCGACTTCGGCAGTGTCCGCGAGCGTCCCGCGGCGTTGGCCTATTCTCGCCGCGTGCCGGTGGCCCGGGGGGAGCATGCCATCACACGAAACCGCGAACTCTTCGCGGCGGCATTAGGCTACAAAGCGCCCGCGACACCGCCACGGTTCGGATTGGCGGGACGCCCGGTCCATGACAGTCAGGTGCTCTTGGCGCATGGCACGACGTGGTCGACGAAGACTTGGCCGGAGCCCTATTGGATCGATTTGGCGCGACGCGTGGCGGACGCCGGTTTGACGCCCGTCGTGCCTTGGATCGATGGTGAGAAACCCCGGGCGCTGCGTATTGCGCAGGCGGTGCCGCAAGCACACGTCTGCCCGCCGATGGATCTTGCCGGCGTGCTGGAACTCGTGGGTACCGCGCGCGGAGTGATCGGCGTGGACAGCGGCATCGCGCATTTGGGTGCGGCTTTCGGCCGCCCGACCGTCATGCTGTTCGGGCCGACCGACTCGCGGCTTACGGGCTGCCAGGGGCGCTATGCGAGCAATCTCTCGGCGTCATTGGGTTGCGCGCCTTGCCAGTCGCGCCGCTGCCACTACGGAGGGGCGGCGAGGACATGGCAGGGCAAGCCGGTGGAACCGGCGTGCTTAGCGTCGGTGCGTCCGACCCGCGCCTGGTCGGCGCTGCGGCGCTTGATGGCTCTCGAGCGCGCGGATGCGCGCTGACGCAAGGCCCCAACCGAGTGCACATCGCGTTTGCGATCTTCAAGGTATTCCCCCACGGGGGTGTGCCAAGGGACCTCCGTAAGCTCGTTGCGGTTTGCCTTGCGCGGGGCCACAGGGTACGCATCTACGCGATGGTCTGGGAAGACGCACCGTTGCCGGGGGCGGAGGTCGTGCTGCTTCCGGCCCGGGGCCTGCGCAGTCATGTTCGGCAGCGACGGTTCGCTGCGCGCGTTGCGGCGCATCGGCAACAGCACCGCGTCGATCTCCTAATCGGCATGAACAAGATGCCTCATCTCGACGTTTACTACGCTGCGGACTCCTGCTTCGAACTGAAGGCGCGCACGCAGCGGCCTTGGGCGTATCGGTTGACGCCGCGCTACCGCCATTTCGCGGATTTCGAGCGCGCCGTGTTCACCCTTGATGCGCGCACCAGGATTCTGACCATCGCCCCGCACCAGGAGGACGCCTTCCGCAGCGTTTACGGCACACCGGCATTTCGCTTCCATGCGTTACCCCCAGGAATCGAGCGCAACCGCGCGGCTTACGATTCGGACCAGGCGGCGTTGATCCGGGCCGAGTTTGGCGTAGGCCCGTCTGCGCGCCTGCTGCTCTTCATCGGGTCGGGGTTTGTCAAGAAGGGACTCGATCGTTTGCTGGTATCTCTTGCGGCGTTGCCGGACGCGGTCCGCACGACCACCCACTTGGTCGTGGTGGGGAGGGATAAGGCCTCGCGATTCAAGCGCTTGGCCTCGCGTCTGGGTGTTGCGGAAAGGGTCTTCTTCGCCGGTGGCCGCGACGACGTCCCCGCCTTGCTCCAAGGGGCTGACGGCCTCGCCTTGCCGGCGGAGGACGAAGCCGCGGGGATGGTGATCCTTGAAGCTGCGGTTGCCGGTGTGCCGGTGTTGGCGACGGCCAACTGTGGCTATGCCCCATGGATCGCCGAGAGCGGAGCCGGGTTGGTCACGCCGGAGCCCTACGATCAGGCACGTTTCAACGCGGACTTGCTGTGCCTTCTGACGTCGGCAGATCGACCGGCGTGGGCACGTAGTGGACGGCGCCTTGGCAAGGATGACAGCCTCTACGCGATGGCGCCTCGAGCGGTCGACGTGTTGGAGCGTCTTGCAGCCGGCCAGGAGTTGCGACCGGTGGCCTTTCATGCCTTCCACTATGCGCCGGGCGATCCCCGCTATCGTGATCTGGTCCCGGTCGCCCTGGCTTGTCGTGAACGCGGCATGGCGGTGCGGGTTTACACATGCATTTGGGATGGCGAGCCGCCGCGCGAGGTCGATCTCGTCCGCGTGCCGGTGGCGGCGATGACCATGACCGGCCGGGAGGCTCGATTCCGTCGATGGGTCGACACGGCTATGGGCGACACCGGCGCGGCCTGCGCGATCGGGTTCGACGCAGCCTCGGGAATGGTTGCCGACACGCTGCCGGAAACCGACCTGGCATCGGGCTTGCCGCCTGGTACGGGGGCGGGAGAGATCGTTGCGGGGACACCGCGCGGTGCGTTGCGTGCGCGTTTCGACTATGCCGCGGACGATGTCGTGTTCGTGATTCTCGGCGGGGATCTCGTCGACCAAGGCATCGAACGCCTGTTCGTCGGCGTGGGCCGACTGCCGCAAGGGCTGCGCCGACGATGCCGCATACTGGCGTTGGGGCGCCTCCCCGCGGGTTTCGGGGCTGGCTTGCGCGTTCTCGGACTGGGCGAGCAGACGCGAGTTGTCGAGGACGGCCTGTTCTGGCGCGACGCCATCGAAGCGGGCGATGTGGTCGTCGGCCTCCCCTACGCCAGCGCCGCGAACAGTTGGGCGTTCGATGCCATGACCGCTGGCCGCGCCGTACTCACTCATGCCTCGGTGTCCGAGGCAGCGCTGGTCCGCGAGGCCGACGGGGGTATCGTTCTGGAGACGCCGTTCCGGCAAGCGGATTGCGACCGCGCGGTGGCCGAATTGGTGAGCAACGCGGATCAGCGTCGGGATTGGCAACGCAACGGCGCGGCCTACGGGTCTGTGTCTGCCCGTTACGGGCGGGCGGCCGAGTTGGCACGACGAATCGAGTCGTTGTGTCTGAACCGCGGGGACTCGCAAGCCCGTGAGGTGGGGGGAACCCGTGCACCTATACTTGCGTGACGACATCGAGGCCGCTGCGCGGTCGGGCGCGCTCGGTGCCAGCGTCCCGCCGGGTGCCGCCATTGCCGGCGACGTCGCGGCATCGGTTTTCGAGGCGTTGTTCGCCCTGACGGGCGAGGTCTACCGGCAAACGCAGCATCGCCGGACGTTGCGTTGCGAGATCGCCGGTCGAGCGTACTTCGCCAAACTTCACGGGGGCGTCGGATGGCGCGAGATCGCTACCAGTTGGGCGGTGGGCAAGCGCCCGGTGATCGGTGCCGCGGATGAGTATCGGGCATGCTCAAGGCTTGCCGACGCGGGGGTCTTGGCGCCAGGCGTGGCGGCGTTCGGGGAGTCCGGGGACGGTCCAGCGGCGCAGCGGTCCCTCGTCGTGTGCGATGCGCTCGATGGTTTCGTCAGCCTGGAGGAGATCGCCAACGACTGGGCGCTGAATCCAAGGCCGACGGCCGTGAAACGGCGTCTCCTGGTGGCGGTCGCGGACTTGGCGTCGCGGATGCACGCCGCGGGCGTCTTCCATCGGGATTTCTACCTTTGCCACCTGCTCGCGAACGCGGCCAAGCTGGCGGACGGTGACGTGGAACTGGCGGTGATCGATCTGCATCGGGCCCTCGTCGCAGGCCAGCGGGCGCCGAGTGTCGGCGCGCGCGTTCGCGACTTGGCGGCGCTGTGCTACTCGGCCGAGGCCGTTCCGCTCGTGCGCACGGATGTCGCGCGTTTCGTCGGTACGTACACCGGGCAACCAGCGGCGCGGGCCGTGCGTGGCCAACGCCGATTCTGGGCGGCGGTCCGGAGGCGCGCCGATCGTCTGCGGGCACGTGCGGCGGCCCGAGGGCTGGCGACCGGCACGGCCGCGCTTGACCCTCACGGCGCGACGGCGGTCAGCATCGGCAAGTTGTCGGATGTCGGCCGTGCCCCATCTTTGCCGTTCCGATTCGACGCCGACTTCGGCGACGGCGGCCGACGGGTGGTGTGTACGGATCTGTTGCGTGTGCAGCCCGGTCGGCGCCTCGTTGCCCGGGCAAGGCTAGGCGCGTCGCCTGGCGACGACGTGATCGTCAAGGCGTTCTTCGGTCGGCGTGGCAAACGTGACTGTCGGCGGGAGCGTCGCGGCCATCAGGCGCTTGAGTCGACCGGCGTTGCCGTTCCCCGTCTCCGGAGTGCTGGTCGCGGCGCCGGAGCGCACGTGCTCGCGTTCGAGCCAATCAACGCGGCGCGCGCGCTGGGCATGGCGGACCTCGTTGCGGTGGTGTCGGTACTGGCCCGCCTGCACGCGGGCGGCGTACGGCAGCGCGACCTGCATCTCGGCAATTTCGTCGTCGCGGCCGGTGCGGTGTACGCCGTTGACGGCGGCGGCGCCCGCCGGCAGCGAATGGGTCGTCGCGGCTGCTTCCGCGATGTCGCGCGCTTGCTCGCTGGCGGCTCGCCCGAATGGGACGTGGCGGACGCCGTCGACACGTACGCCAAGGTCAGGGGCTGGACGCTGAGTCCACGCGAACGCGGTCAGGTCGATGGCCTGCTCGCGGCTGCGCGGCGTCGGGAGGCCGTCCGATTGGCGCGCAAGAGCGTCCGTGACTGTACGCCGTTCGCCGTCCATTCCGACGCCGGTGGTTTGACCGCGACGGCGCGCGATGACCGGGATCCGGAACTCGAAGCGGTGTTTGCCGATCCCGAACGGGCCATCGCGACGGGCGAGCCCCTGAAACGCGGCCGAACGGCGACCGTCGTCCGCTGCGGGGGACTCGTTGTCAAACGCTACAATGTGAAGAGCCGCGCCCATCGGTGGCGCCTCAAGGTCGGGGCCTCACGCGCGCGGAAGGCATGGCAGACCGGTCATGGGCTCCGCCTGCTGGGTGTCCCGACGGCGCGGCCACGTGCTTTGCTGGAACGTTTGGGCGCCGCCCCGGGTTCCGCCTCGGCCTACCTCGTGCTCGACTACGTGGACGGAACGTCGCTGGCGGATCTGGCCGTGGGGCGGACGGCCAACCTGGTCTCGGCAGTTCGCGAACTGTTCGCGGGCCTGCGGATGGCCCGGGTTGCACACGGCGACATGAAGGCGACGAATCTCATTCTGGCCGACGGCAAGGTCCATGTCGTGGATCTCGACGCTGCGGTCTGGCACCGCAACGCCTGGTGGTTTCGCCGACGCCACCAGCGTGATCGCGAGCGGTTCCGGCGAAACTTCCCGGCGGTCGCTGCGACGGTTCGGGAAGCACTCGTCGAGGCGGCGGCCGGCGCGCGGGCACCGAAGTGATTGTCCTCGGCCTCTCCGGTGCCCTCGGCCACGATGCGTCGGCCGCGCTTCTCGTCGACGGCGAGATCGTCGCGGCTGCCGAGGAAGAACGGTTCTTGCGCGACAAGCACGCCAGGAACCGATTGCCGTTGCACGCGGCCCGCTATTGCCTGACCGAGTCGGGCGTCGCGCCGACGGACGTCGACGTGGTTGCGTTTCCATACGCGCCGGTGTCGATCCTGGGCACTGCCCGCTGGCACTACGCGCGACGCCATTGGTACGCGCCGGACCGAGCCTTGGACGCGATCTTCAACGGCAACCGGCGTTTCCGGCGGCACCGCTCGCGGATCCTGTCGGCTGGACCCGGCTTGGGAATCGACTGGTCGCGAACGTCGTTCGTACCGGTGCTGCACCACCTGGCGCACGCCTCGAGTGCCTATCACCTGTCCGGCTTCCGGGGGCGTACGGCGATTCTCGGCATCGACGGCAAGGGCGAGTACGCGACCACGTTCATCGGCGTCGGGGAGCAGGGGCGCATCAGGCGCATCCGGGAGTTCTACGACCCGGATTCGCTTGCCGGGGTCTACGGGGCGATCACCGAGTACCTCGGCTTCGAAATGCTCGATGGCGAGTACAAGGTCATGGGGATGGCCCCCTACGGCGACGCCGCACGCTTCGATTTCGCAAGGTTGTTCGGCTGCGGGGGGGAAAACTGGGACGGTCGGGTCCGCGTCGACACCCGGCTGGTCAACACCGTCGGCTTGCGTCGGTTCAAGGCGAACGGCCGCGGTCACTACTTCGGACCGAGGCTAGTCGAACGCCTCGGCACACCACGCTGTGGGGACGGCGTGGACGAGCCTTACATCCACTACGCGGCGGCCGCACAGCGCGCGTACGAAGATTCCTGCCTGGCCCTCCTGGACCGCTACCTCGCGCCGGTGCTCGACGAGACGGGTCGACTGGCGTTCGCCGGCGGGGGTGCGCTCAACGTCAAGCTGAACCAGCGGATCCTCGCGCGCCACGACGTCCGCGAACTGTTCGTGCAGCCGGCCGCGGGCGACTCGGGCACGGCCCTCGGTGCGGCCACCTTCGTCGCCAATGCGGGCGGCGATGTCGTTGCGCCGATGCGGCACGTGTTCCTGGGTCCGCGATTCTCGACCGCCGAGTGCCGCCGGGCATTGCGAGGACATGACCACCTGCACGTTGCCGTACTCGACGACGTGGCATCGCGAACGGCGGATCTTCTTGCGGCCGGGTCGCCGGTGGCCTGGTTCCAGGGCCGCATGGAATTCGGTCCTAGGGCGCTCGGCGCGCGCAGCATCCTCGGCTGTCCAAGCGTCCGCGGCATCGCCGATCAGATCAACGCCGCGATCAAGTACCGCGAACGCTGGCGACCATTTTGCCCGTCGATGACGGACGACATCGCCGCCAACGTCCTGGGCAGCGACCATCCTGCACCGTACATGACCATCGCGTTCGACGTGGCCGAGGAGTGGCGTTCGAGGATTCCCGAAGTCGTCCACGTCGACGGCACGGCGCGCGCGCAAGTGGTCACCCGGGTGGCCAATCCGCGCTACTACGCGCTCCTGGAGCGACTTGGCGAGCGGACGGGAGCGCCCGTGGTGCTGAATACGTCATTGAACCGGCGTGGCGAACCGATCGCCTGCACCCCGCGCGACGCGCTCGAGATATTCCTAGGGTCCGGTCTGCGCTATCTCGTGATGGAGGATCTGCTGGTGTCCAAGGATGCGATTGATCCGCCCCGGGGGTAGTGCCGATGCTTGCCGTCCAGTTGTGTCCGAACGACCATCCCCCGTTCCCCGATGTTTGCGCGGGGCACGCACAGGCGCTTGCACTTTGCGGCTATCGGGTCCGCACGATCTTCTTCGCGTCCGTAGGACGCGCGGCGTCCGTAGGACGCGCGGCCCCCGAAGGTCGCGGACGCCCCCTTGGGCCGGGAGAGTCCTCCGAGGTGGTCGCAGTCGAGGGCGTCGCGGACGTGCTCGGCGCTGAACGGCCTAACCTGCTGGTCACGCACCGCTATCGCGGCTATCGGGCGGGCATCCGTCTGGCTCGCCGCTTAGGAATTGCCGAGCACGTCGCCGTGGCGCACGAGTTCGGCTTCTTCGCCCGCGCCAGGCGGCGCTGGCGGCGTCGGCTCCTTGGCGACGGCGGTTGCCGATTCGCGGGCGTATCGGACGCGGTGGCGGAGGATCTGGCGCGGTGCGGTGTGGCAGCACCCCTTGTCCTGCCGAACCCGCTCGCGGCGGATCGCCTGAGCGCGAACCTCCGTTCGCGAACGGATGCGCGGGCGGAATTGGGCTTGAGCCCGAAGGATTTCGTCACCGGTGTAGTGGGCCGGCTGCATCCGAAGAAGGACCCGGGGCGTGCGCTGCGCGCCTTTGGGCGGTTCCGGCAAGCGCATCCGCGCGCCCGCCTGGTCTTCGTCGGCGACGGCGAACTGCGCCAGGACCTCGAACGCGCTGCCGGAGCCGGCGTGACGTTCGCCGGTTTTCGCGCCGACGGTCGGGAGCTCCTCGCCGCTTTCGACGTGTTGCTCGCCTGCGCGACGGAGCGGGAGGCCTTCGGCCTGGCCCTGCTGGAGGCCCTGGCCGCGGACGTGCCGGTCATCTGTGCGGATCGTCCTGGACCGCGTTTCGTGTTGGGTGATTGCGCCACCTACTTCGACAGCGACGACGAGCTTCTTCGTGCGCTCCAAAACGCGGCCGAGGGGCGTCTGGATGATCGGCTTGCGCGCCGGGCACGCGTCGAGCAGTTGTTCTCGGTCGAAGCGCTCGCCGGTCGGTACCGTTCGGCACTGGCCATCCCCGGTGGCGCGGATGGCCTGTGCTAACATCCCCTTAATGACTCGACTCCTGCCCGCGGCCCCCAACGTCCATGTCCTCGTCGTTGGGGACATCATGCTAGACCGCTACATCCACGGAACTACCGATCGGGTCTCCCGCGAAGCACCGGTCCCCGTTGTGCAGGTGGACGGCAGTGAGGATCGCCTCGGCGGTGCTGCCAATGTCGCCATGAACGTCGTTTCCCTCGGCGGGCGATGCACCCTTGTCGGTGCGGTTGGCGATGATCCAACCGGGCGAACCGTTACGCACATGCTCGAGGCGGCCGGCATCGATGCCGACCTGGTGGTCGTCGAAGGCTGGCGAACCACGTTGAAGGAACGCCTGGTCAGCATGCAGCAGCAACTGGTGCGAATGGACTTCGAGCAGTCCTTGCCAAGTGCATATGCAGCAGATGTTGTGGCCCGCGCGGAGCGGCACATGGCCACGGCCGACGCCTTGGTCATCGAGGACTACGACAAGGGGGCCATTGCGGATCCCCAGCGCATCATGGCCGCGGCTTCGCGGCATGCCTTGCCCGTCATCGCCGATCCGAAGTTCAAGCCGTTCTCCGCCTATCGCGGCGTCACGATCCTGAAACCGAACCGTCCGGAGTTCGAGGCGGCATTGGGGTATTGGCCAGAGGAGTGCGATTTGCCGGCGGACGGATGCACGTTGGCGCGGGAGAGTGGCGTCCACGCGATTACGCTGACCCGCGGTGGTGACGGCTTGACGGTTTTCGAAGCCGCCGGCGACTGTCTGCACGTGCCGGCGGCGAGTGTGGACGTATACGACGAAACGGGCGCGGGCGATACCGTGGCAGCCACTTTGGGCGTTTGCACGGCACTCGGTTGGCCGCGCGCCGAGGCGGCGCGCATCGCCAACGTCGCCGGTGGTCTGGTGTGCACGAAGTTCGGTACCGCGGTGGCGAGCGCGCAGGAACTGAACTTGGCGGCGCGGACGATTTCGGCCCAGGCGCAGGCACCACGGCGTCGGCAGCTCACGGCTGCGGTGGCGCGGTCGCGCCGGCACGGCGAGCGCATCGTGTTTACCAACGGCTGCTTCGACATCCTCCACGTCGGCCATGTGGGTTACCTCAACGAGGCTCGGGAACTAGGCGACCGCTTGATCGTCGCCGTGAACGATGACGACTCCGTCCGCCGCCTCAAGGGCGACGGGCGCCCCGTTAACCGGCTGGAGGACCGCGTTCGCGTTCTCGAAGGTCTGGCGTCGGTAGACTGGGTTGTCCCGTTCTCGGAGGACACGCCCGAGGCGCTGCTTGCGGAGATCCGTCCTGACATCCTCGTCAAGGGCGGCGACTACGCCCTCGGTGAGGTGATCGGTGCCGATTTCGTTCGCGGCTACGGCGGCGACGTGCGCGTTCTTGGCCTGATCGACGACTGCTCGACCACAGACATCGTCGACCGCATCCGGATGGCGGAGGGATAGCGTCCGCCACCCGTGCGCCGGGTCGAGCCCGGTTTTCGAGATGGTCAGGCTGCTCTACAACCTGTTGCTGTTGGCGGCGTTGCCTTGGGTGTGCGCCCGGCTCATCTGGAAGTCGCGCCGCGAGCCCGGCTATCGGCAGCGGATCAGCGAGCGGTTCGGCGCGGCGCCTTGCACTCTGCCAACCGGGTGCGTCTGGTTTCACACGGTCTCTGCGGGCGAGGCGAACGCGGCGGCGCCTACGATCCGCGCCTTGCGCGAACGCTTCCCCACACGCCCATTCCTGGTGACCACGATGACGCCGGCGGGATCAATGCGGGTGACGGCGCTGCTTGGGGACGTTGCCCGACACTGCTATGCACCGTACGACTACCCGTGGGCCGTGCGTCGATTCCTGCGCCGGGTGAGGCCAAGCGCCTTGGTGCTCATGGAAACGGAACTGTGGCCGAATGTCGTACAACAGACTGCGGCGAGCGGTGCGGACGTCTACCTCGTCAACGCCCGGCTCTCGGCGCGTTCGTTTGCGGGCTATCGGCGCATCGGCTCGCTCGTCCGCCCGATGCTCGGACAACTGCGCAGCGTGGTCTGCCAATACGAAGACACCGCCGCCCGGTTCCGGGCGCTTGGCGCGACCAGGGTCGAGGTGACCGGCAGCGTGAAGTTCGATGCGGACTTGCCGCCGGATCACTTCGGTGTCCGCAACTTGACCTTCGACGGCGCGCCCGTCTGGATCGCTGGCAGCACCCACGCCGGCGAGGAGGAGATCGTCGTCGAAGCCCACGTCCAGCTCCGGTACCGCTACCCCGACCTGCGCCTGGTCCTGGCGCCGCGACATACGGCGCGCGTGCCGACGGTCCTTGGCCTGTTGCAGAGCAAGGGTGTCACGGCGTCCCTGCTGTCCTCAGGTGACACGGATGCCAGCGTGCTTGTGGCCGACGTCATGGGTACGCTGCCGCATCTCTACCGACTCGCGGACGTGGCATTCATCGGCGGCAGCCTGGATCGCACCGGTGGCCACAACCCGATCGAGGCGGCGTGGCATGCCGTGCCGCTCCTCATGGGCCCGGCACGGTTCAAGATCGAAGAGATCTGGGGTCGGTTCGAGGCCGCGGGCTGCGCGCACGAGGTCACGGGTGTGGCCGACACCGTCGCCGCGGTCGGCGCCCTGCTCGACGATCCGGCGAGGCGCGAGCAAGAGGGCAAGAGCGCCCAAGCTGTGATCGCGGCGAATCGCGGTGCCCGAGACGCCCTCGTTGGCAAGCTCGCGGATTGGTTGGCCTAGGTAGCCCTACAGGCGGCGGACCGGGTTGGCGGCGTCCATGAACGTATTGAGTTCGGCCACGTCCCGCTCGTCGAGGGCCCCGGCGGCCTCCTTGAGGCGCAATAGGTTGATGACGTAGTCGTAGCGCGAGCGCGCGTAGTCGAACTGGGACGCGAAAAGGCGGCGCTGTGCGAGCAGCACTTCGACGATGTTGCGGGTGCCGACTTCGTAGCCCGTCTGGGTGGCCTCGAGGGCGGCCTCCGCGGACTTGATGGCTTCCGCGCGGGCCTGGACGCGCACGACCTCCGTGGCGACGACGCGGAACAGGTTGCGCGTATCGCGGGCGACGACCAACTCCTGGCCGATCAACTGTTGGCGCGCCTGTTCAAGGCCGTGCCGGGCCTGCTTGACGGCCGATTGCGTGCCCAGGCCGCTGAAGATCGGGGCGCTGATGTTCAGGGAATAGGTCATGTTCGCGGAGGTCTGATCGGGGATCACGAAGCCGCCGAACGCCTGGCTGCCGCTGCCAACGCCGTAGTTGGCCGACGCCGTGATGGTCGGTAGATGGCCCGCTAGGCGGGACTCCAGATCCCGTTCGGCGGCCACGAGAGCCTCTTGGGCGGCGCGGATGCCGTAGTTGCCCGTCAACGCCGTCTCCACCCAGTCCTCTTCGCTGGCGGGCTCCGGATCGACGATCGGCAGACTGGCGGCCAGCGGGTCTATCTCTTCGTAAGGCCGCCCAGTCAGTGTTCTTAAGCCCTCGAAGAAAATCCCCTGGTTGCTCTCGGCCTGGATCCGATCGACGACGATGTTGTCGAACTCCGCCTTCGCGTCGAGCACGTCGGTGATCGCGACCAGGCCGACGTCGAAGCGCTGCTGCACCTGTTCCAGTTGCCGGCGCACGGCCTCTTCGGACGCAACGGCCGAGTCCAGCGCCGCTTGGCCGCGCAGTACGTTGAGGTAGGTTTCGGCAACGCGAGTGATCAGTTGCTGGGAAGCGGTCTCGAGATCCCATTCCGCCTGCCTTGCGCCTGCGCGGGCGCCGAGGTAGTTGAACCAACGAGGCACGTCGATGACGGTCTGGCTCACGTTCGCACCCCAGCTGCGCCGCGTCACGTCCCGTTCCGGAAGGGGCATGCCGGTCTGATCAAGGCCGTCGACGGTGACCGTCGTTTGCGACGAGCCGGCGCTGGCACTGACGCGCGGCAACAGCGCGGCGCGAGATTGGACAACGATTTCCCGGCGTGACTCGCTGCTCGCTCGTGCGGCAGCGAGGACCGGGTCGTTCTGCAAGGCAGTGGCGTATACCTCGCTCAAGTCGGCAGCCTGAGCGCCGCTTGTGGCCGCAACCGCAGCGATCGCGATCATCGGCGCCATCCGGCAGCCCGCAATGCGGCGTAGCGGGAGAGGTACGGCACGGTTCATGTTGAGTCCTCGCATGACAGCTAACTTGTAGGGGCGTAATGCAGCGCGGGCGGCGAGTCTAACAAATGACTGGACGGCGCCTTGCCCTACTTGTGACGCGGTGGCCAACGGTGCCATTAACTACGGCCCAGCCAAGGTCGCACGCAAATCGGCGCGAGTCGCCGCAAGGCGACTCGCCTAAGGCGGACGCGCCGCTTCCTATCGTTACGGAACGATGGTTAGAATCCGTCGCATAAGGGCTGCACGCATCGACCGGACAGCATGGCGTGAGAGAGAAGCGCTACATCATCGACCTTGGCCGACACCTGTCGGTCTGCGACGGCAACTACCTGCGGCTCACCAAGCTGATGCCGAATCTCGGTCGCCACGCGGAGGATGTCGGACTCATGGGCGACCGTCGCGCGTTCCGGGTGCTCGTCGGGAGCGCCTCACCCGCGGTCACCATCGAGGTCGTGGAATGCAGCCGATACACCACGACGTTGGCCTTAGCCCAACTGTCGGGGGGGCGTGGCGTCGCTGACTTGAGCATGAAAGTGCGGCTCTACCACGATGCCCGCTCGGCCGAGGTCGTCGAGTTCCAAGGTAAGCGCCGCTTCGAATCGGCCTACGCCTATCCCAATCGCGAGATGCGCCAACCCGACGAGAAGGCCCAGGTGAACAGATTCCTGTCCGAGTTCCTGAATGCCTGCCTCCACCACGGCGTGGCGGCGGAGGGTGCGGTCGAACGCCGGGCAGGCGTCCCGCCGCCGGCGAAAGAGACCGTCGGCTTTGGGGCGCTGACCTAACGGACGTCGCCGATGGCGGCAGACTTAAGCCCGGCGCACGTCCTGCAGGTGACCGATTGCCATCTGTTCCCGGATCCTCGGGCGACCCTCCTGGGGGTGGAAACGCAGGCCAGCTTGTCGGCCGTCCTGCGCGCCGCTTGCCGGGAACGACGGCCCGACGCGCTGCTAGCCACCGGCGACATCGCGCAGGATGCGTCGCCCGCCACGTACGGCTTGTTTTTGGACACCGTGCGTGCGCACTTCGACGGACCCCTGCTTTGTGTTCCGGGGAACCACGATCACGGGGCGACGTTGGCAGCCGCCTTGCCCTGCGATGACCTCGAACTCCGCAACTGGCGGGTGGTTGGCGTGGACACACACGTCGACGACGTGGTGGGCGGTCGGGTGGGCCGCAGCGAGTTGGCACGCTTGTCGGACACGCTTGACGGCCCGGGTCCGACCTTGGTGGTAGGCCACCACTGCCCGGTGGCCATCGGCACCCCGTGGCTCGACGTCCATCGCATCGAGGACGGCGAGGCGCTGATGCGCGTCATGGAGGGGGCGACGGTCCCAGCCTACGCCTTCGGACACATTCACCAGGAAGCGGACGTGCGCTTGCCGACGCGGCTCCTGGGCACGCCATCCACCTGTTTCCAGTTCGCGGCGGACACGGCCGCGTTCGCTATCGACGACGCCAAGCCGGGGTATCGCTGGCTACATTTGGCCGAGGATGGTACGGTGGCCACGGAAGTTCGCCGGATCGCGGACTATCCGCTGAACATCAACCTCAGGGACCGAGGTCGTCGATGAGCAAGTCCTATTCCGCCGAGTCCATCCAGGTACTGTCTGGGTTGGATCCGGTGCGTCGGCGGCCAGGGATGTACACCGACACGTCTCGCCCCAACCACCTGGTGCAGGAGGTGGTCGACAACAGCGTGGACGAAGTCCTGAGCGGCTACGGCAGCGCGATCGACGTGACGCTGTGCCGTGACGGTGCCATCGAGGTGATCGACGACGGTCGCGGCATGCCCGTCGACGTGCATCCCCAGCACAAGCTCACCGGGGTCGAGCTGATCCTGACCAAGCTGCACGCCGGCGGCAAGTTCGATCATGCCAACTACGGCTTCGCCGGTGGCCTGCACGGCGTCGGCGTGTCCGTGGTGAACGCGCTGTCGACGTGGCTGCAGGTCGAGGTGAAAAGAGATGGCGCCGTGCACCGGCAGCGGTTTCTCGGCGGGGAACCCGCAACGCCCTTGGAGGTGGTGGACAGCGTCGGGAAGCGCAATACCGGGACGTGCATCCGGTTCCTGCCCGACCCCCAGTACTTCGACAGCGTCCGGATTGCCCATGCCAAGCTGCGGCACCTGCTGCGGGCCAAGGCCGTGCTGTGCCCCGGCCTTAGCGTATCGCTGACGGTAGAAACGCAGCAGAGCGGATCCGAGACCGAGGTTTGGTGTTACGAAGGTGGTTTGAGCGGGTACTTAGCCGAGGCGCTCGGCGAAGGCGAGCACCTCCCCGCGATGCCGTTCCATCATGAGGCAACGGGCAACCAAGAAGCCGTCGAGTGGGCCTTGCAGTGGGTGACCGACGGCGCGCCGGTCGCCGAGAGCTACGTCAACCTGATTCCTACGCCTGCAGGCGGCACGCATGTCACCGGCCTGCGCAGCGGTCTCGTGGACGCGCTGCGGGAGTTCTGCGAGTTCCGCGACCTGCTCCCGCGTGGCCTCAAGATCAACGGAGAGGACATCTGGGAACAGTGCGCCTACGTCCTGTCCGCGAAGCTGGCCGAGCCCCAGTTCAGCGGCCAGACCAAGGAGCGGCTGTCCTCGCGCCAATCGGGTGTTTTCGTGGCCGGCGTCGCGAAGGACGCCTTCAGCCTCTGGCTGAACGAACATCCCGGCGATGGCGAGGCACTGGCGGAACTGGCGATCGCCAATGCGCAGCGTCGTATCCAGGCCAGCAAGAAGGTGGCCCGCAAGACGATCACGTCCGGGCCGGCCCTGCCCGGGAAACTGGTCGATTGCGCGACCCAGGATCCCGACCGGAGCGAGTTGTTCCTGGTCGAGGGCGACTCGGCGGGCGGCTCGGCGAAAGCGGCCCGGGATCGCGAGTTCCAGGCCGTGATGCCTCTGCGCGGCAAGATCCTGAACACTTGGGAGGTGGACGCCGCCGAAGTGCTCGGCTCCCAGGAAGTGCACGATATCGCCGTGGCGGTTGGCGTGGACCCGGCCTCGGACGACCTATCAAGGTTGCGCTACGGCAAGATCTGCATCCTCGCCGACGCGGACTCCGATGGCGCGCACATCGCGACATTGCTCTGCGCCTTGTTCCTGAAGCACTTCCGCCCGCTCGTTGCGGCCGGCCGCATCTACGTCGCGATGCCGCCCCTGTACCGCATCGATGTCGGCAAGGACGTGTACTACGCCCTGGACGACTCGGAACGCGACGGTCGCCTGGACATCATCCAGGCGGAGAACAAGCGTGGGCGCGTGTCGGTGCAGCGGTTCAAGGGCCTGGGCGAAATGAACCCGCTCCAGTTGCGGGAGACGACCATGGCCTTGGAGACGCGCCGCTTGGTGCAACTCGGCCTCGATTCGCCGAAGGACTCGGAGGACGTCATGGACATGATGCTGAACAAGAAGCGCGCCGCCGACCGCCGGACTTGGCTGGCGCGCAAAGGAGACTTGGCCAGCGCTGCCTAGGCGCGCCGGCGCGTCCTTCGCACGCGCCGGCGTACGAAATCGGCCTGTAGACGAAGGAGGTCGGCGCCATGAACACGGTGTCCAACGGCCAATATCAACGGCCACCCGGGAACGGGGCCGAACGTCTGCCGCTGCACGAATACACCGAGCGCGCGTATCTCGACTACGCCATGTACGTCATCGGCGATCGGGCCCTGCCGCATATCGGCGACGGCTTGAAACCGGTGCAGAGGCGGATCGTCTACGCGATGTCCGAACTCGGCCTGTCGGCGACGGCGAAGTTCGCCAAGTCGGCACGCACGGTGGGCGAAGTGCTCGGCAAGTTCCACCCCCACGGCGACGCCGCCTGCTACGAGGCGATGGTGCTGATGGCGCAGCCGTTCTCGTACCGCTATCCGTTGGTCGAGGGGCAGGGCAACTGGGGTGCGCCCGACGATCCGAAGTCGTTCGCCGCGATGCGCTATACCGAGGCGCGGCTGGCCCGGGTCGCGGAACTGCTGCTCGACGAGGTCGGGCTCGGCACGGTGGACGAGGTGCTCAATTTCGACGGCGCGTTCAGCGAGCCGCAGCTTCTGCCGGCCCGGCTGCCGATGGTGTTGCTCAACGGCAGCACCGGCATCGCCGTGGGGATGGCGACCGACATTCCGCCGCACAATCTCCGCGAAGTCGCTGCCGCCTGTGTACGTCTGCTTAAGAATCCGGACGCTACGGTCGCCGACTTGATGGCGTGCCTGCCGGGGCCCGACTTCCCCTCGGACGCGATGATCACCACGTCGTCCGAGGAAATCGCGGATGCGTATGCCACCGGGCGGGGCACGATCCGCGCACGAGCGCGCTACGTCCGGGAACGTTCCGTGCCAGGCGCCCCCGCCGACGTTGTTATCACCGGCTTGCCGTACCAGGTCTCGCCGGCCAAGGTCTTGGAGCAGATCGCCGCCCAGATGCAGGCGCGCAAGCTGCCGATGCTGAGCGACATTCGCGACGAGTCGGACCATGAGAATCCGACCCGCCTGGTGCTCGCACCACGCTCCAACCGCGTCGACGTGGACCGCTTGATGAGCCACCTGTTCGCCACGACCGACCTCGAGCGCAGCTACCGGGTGAACTTCAACGTCATCGGACGCGACCGCAGACCCCGGGTGTTCCCGTTGAAGGATCTCCTCGTCGAGTGGCTGGGCTTCCGGACGGCGACGGTGCGGCGACGGCTGGAACACCGGCTCGAACGCATCCGCCGACGCCTGCACGTCGTCGACGGACTCTTGGTGGCGTACCGCAACCTCGACGAAGTGATCCGCATCATTCGCGAGGAGGACGCACCTAAGCCTGAGCTCATGGCGACGTTCGCGCTGTCGGACGAACAGGCCACGGCGATTCTCGACCTGCGACTGCGCCAACTCGCGCGGTTGGAGGAGGCGAAGCTCAACGAAGAGAAGGACACGCTTGCCGACGAGGCGGCCACGCTGGAGGCCACTCTAGCCTCCGATACGCAAATGCGCGAGCTGATCGAGCGCGAGATCGCAGCCGATGCCGAACGCTACGGCGACGACCGCAGAACGGAACTGCGCCAGGTTCCGGAAGCGCAGGCGTTCAGTGAGCGCGACTTGCTGTCGACCGAGCCGGTCACGGTGATCCTCTCGGAGAAGGGCTGGGTGCGTGCCGCCAAGGGCCACGACATCGACCCCGGGGAACTGTCCTATCGCAGCGGGGATGCGTTTGCTGCCGCGGCCAAGGGCAAGAACAGCGACACGTGCGTTTTCCTCGACTCGACCGGCCGGGCGTACGTCGTTCCGCCGCACACGCTGCCGTCGGCACGCGGCCAAGGCGAACCTTTGACCGGCAGGCTGAAGACGCCCGAAGGTGCGCGGTTCGTCGGCATGGTGCTCGGCGATCCCGACGAGGCGGTGCTGGTTGTCTCCAGCCACGGCTACGGTTTCATCACCAGCCTAGGCGACATGGTCTCGAAAGGCCGCGCCGGCAAGGCCGTGCTCAACGTCGGGAGAGCCCTCAGCGGGGAGCGCGAGGGGGAACCCCTCGCAAGAAGAGGCGCCGAGGCGTTGCGGCCCGTGTTGGTCGGCGGGGGAGCGACCTACGTGGCCGCCGCCACGAGCGCGGGGCGGCTGCTGGTGCTACCGCGGGACGATGTGCCGACCTTGGTTCGCGGCAAGGGCCAGAAACTGATCAACATTCCGCCCAAGGCAATCGCGACGACCGGCGAGCGCGTGGTGGCTGCGGCCGCGATGGGCGACCGCGACAAGCTCGTGGTGCAGGCCGGCGCCCGCCATACGACGCTGCGCCTCAAGGACATCGGCAACTACTTGGGCCAACGCGCACAGCGCGGGCGCCTGCTGCCGCGCGGTTTTCAAAAAGTCGACGACCTCGGCGTGGCCTAGCGTCCATAGGCGGGACTGGGGTCAGGGCGACGCCTCGACGACGAGGTCGGCTTGCTGCGCGATCAGCGCGTCGTGGCTTGAGTCCGTACCGAGCACGATCCCTTCCGGCACGGCCACGTCGGACAGCGTCTGGAACGCGGGATTCTCGAAGGCTTGCAGTCGAATCCGCTCGGCGTCGCCGACGGCGGCAAAGGCGGCACGGCCCAGCACGAGAGCGCCGTTCGGTGCCAGGGATGCGAGCACGGCGACCCCTTCGGCGGATGCAGTGTCCACGACGGCCGATTGGTCATCCACCCAGTCCCCGGTCACGAGGTCGAGGCCGAGGCGGAACGGGCTCGACGGTGTATCGGGGGACGGGTGCGCGGCGTCGGCGGGTTCGTCGCGCGGCGGCGCGCCGAGGAGGCGCTGGACCAGCAAGGCTGCGCAGACCACCTCGAAGGCCCGGTCGTCCGATGTGGAAGCCGGGAACAGCAGCGCCAACCCCGTGTTCCGCCACGGCACGGCTTCAGCCGCGTATAGGTTGGCCACGCGCTCGGCCAGGGTCATGCTGCGGCTTAGCACGTCGGCGCGGCCATCGTCGTCCACGTCGCTGTGCGGGAACATCGTGGCCACGAGCACGAAGAACCGACTAGGGCTCGTATCGGATTCGGTGTCGGGACCGGCGATCGTGGCCGTGCGCCTGGTGCGAGTCGACAGTCGTCCGTAGCCGTACGCAGCACCCGCGACGACGACGAAACCGGCGGCAAACAGCCACCAGGACCGGGCCAGGAGCGCAGCTGTCTGCGGTCGGAATCGGTCTTCGTGCAGCATGACCCGGACGTGGCCGGCAACCGTATCCTGAATCGCGACTTGGCTCAGGTACGTCGGACCGTCGGGCCGAGGATTGCCTTCAACCACCAGTTCGGTCCCGTCGACGCTATACATCTCGATACTGCGGACCTCAGGGCGTTCCGCCATGCGCTTGGCCAGCAGGCCCAGGCGGATCCGGTCCGGCCGCATCATCGGCTCGACGGCGAGGTAGGCAAGGTCGTCGGCCATCTGCGATCCGAAACGTCCCATCGCGCGAGCGTTTTGTTCGGCAGCTAGGAAATGCCATGCGGTCAAGGTTGCCGCGAGGGCCACGACGTAGCCGAGACCGGCGCACAGCGCGAGCGCTCGGGGGCCGAAGTGCGGACCGTCGGGCGCTATGGGCAAAGCAGTTCCTTGGCCGTCGCGCCAGGTCGTTCGCGCACGAGTCGGGGTACGAGGTAGCCCGGCAGCTTGGCGGCCAAGGCGCGGTGGATCGCGACCGCCGGTGCGTCGTCCACATGGAAATGCGCCGTGCCGGCAACGCGGTCGGGCATGTGCAGGTAGTAGGGCAGGACGCCTGTGTCGAAGAGGCGCTCGGAGAGCTCCGCCAAGGTGTCGGCGTCGTCGTTGACGCCTTGGAGCAATACGCTTTGATTCAACAGCGTGAACTCCGCAAGCGCCCTCATCGCGCGGCGGCAGTCTTCGTCGATTTCCTGGGGATGATTGAAGTGGAGGACGATGACGACGCGTTGGCGGGCGTTCCGCAAGGTCTCGATCAGTTCCCCCGTCACGCGTTGCGGGATCACGACCGGCGTTCTCGTATGTACGCGCAGGCGCAGGACGTGCTCGATCGCCCCGATCTGCGTGACCAAGCCGGCCAAGTGGCTGTCGCTGAGCATGAGCGGGTCGCCCCCGGAGAGGATCAACTCCCTGACGCTCGCGTCTTGGCGGACGGCGGCCAGCGCAGGGAACGCCGAGGCCTGCCGGTGCTCCGCATAGGGGAAGTGCCTGCGAAAGCAGTAACGACAGTTCACGGCGCAAGTGCCGCTCGCGATGAGCAAGGCGCGCCCGGCGTACTTCTGCATCAGCCCGGTGTCGACCATCGCTTCGGCTTCGGCGAGCGCATCGTCGCCGAAGCCGGGTGCCGACTCGGCTTCCAGGGGGCTCGGCAGGACTTGCCGTAGCAGGGGATCGTCCGCGTCGCCTCGGCGCATGCGGGCGAAATAGGGGCGCGGGACGCGAACCGGGAAATCAGGATCGGCGATGCACCCACGGTCCTCCCCCAAGCCCAGCAACCGCCGGAGTTCGGCATCGCTCCGGATCGATCGCTTGAGTTCCCGCTGCCAGGCATCGGCGGGCCAAGGCGCGCTCGCGTCGCCGTCAGGCGACGCGTGTTGAGCCTGGTAGGCGTTTGTCGAGTACGGTTGGCCGGGTATCATCTGCGCTTCCTTACGGCGAACGACTTGACGGCGAACGTGGCAGGGGCGCGCGTCGGGGCTTGAGTCGCTTGCCGCTTAAGCCCGATGGAGAGCAAGGCGTGGCGAATTATTCTACCAACGAATTCCGACCCGGACTGAAGGTCATGCTGGAGGGCGACCCGTGTTCGATCCTCGACAGTGAGTTCGTCAAGCCCGGGAAGGGCCAGGCGTTCACCCGGGTCAAACTCCGCAACCTGATCACGGGCCGGGTCTGGGACCGCACGTATCGCAGCGGCGAGTCCTTGCCGGCGGCCGACGTTTTGGAGACGGAGATGGAGTTCCTCTACGACGACGGCGAGTTCTGGCATTTCATGAAGACGGACGGCAGTTTCGAGCAGGTTGCGGCCAGCGCATCGACCGTCGGTGACGCGAAGGACTGGCTGCTGGCCCAGGAGGCCTGCAGTGTCACGCTGTGGAACAACGAGCCGATTTCCGTGACACCGCCCAACTTCGTGGAATTGGCGGTGGCGCGAACGGACCCCGGTTTGCGCGGCGACACCGCGCAAGGCGGCGTCAAGCCGGCCGAACTGGCCACGGGAGCGACGGTTCGCGTGCCACTGTTCATCGAGATCGGCGACGTGCTCCGGGTCGACACACGCTCCGGCGAGTACGTCAGCCGCGTCAAGAGCTGACGCGCGGCATGACAGCCGTGGGGCGGTCCCGGCTTGCCCCCGCCGACTGGCGGCCTTCGTGTCCGGTGGCGACGCTCCGGGAGCGCGGCCGGCTGCTCGCCGAGATTCGGGGCTTCTTCGCGGCACGGGACGTCCTGGAGGTGCAGACGCCGGCATTGGGCCGACGCACGGTCCTCGATCCGGCGCTCGACAGCATCGCGACACGCGACGGCCGCTACCTGCAGACCTCGCCCGAGTACCACATGAAACGCCTCTTGGCCGCGGGGGCGCCCTCGATCTACCAGATCGGGCCGGCGTTCCGTGACGGCGAGGCGGGACGTTGGCACAACCCGGAGTTCACGATACTCGAGTGGTACCGGGTCGGCTTCGACGCACCGGCCCTCATGGCGGAGGTCGCCGCACTGGTGGATTCGCTACTCGGCCACGCGCCGTACGGGTCCGTGGCGTGCGCCGACCTCCTGCGCGAGCGGTTCGGCATCGATATCGACAACACGGAGGCGCTCATCGAACTCGGCAGCACGCTGGGGCTTGACGAGCCAACGCTCGACGAGGCGCTGGACCTGGCTCTCGCCGAGGCCTTGAGCTCGCGCGCCGAGAGCCGGGTCTTCGTGACCGGATTCCCGGCGGCGCTCGCGGCGCTGGCAAGGGTCGGCGACGAGGGCAGTGCGGAACGCTTCGAGCTGATCGTGGAAGGCGTCGAGGTGGCCAACGGCTACCACGAACTGACCGATGCGGCGGAGTTGGCCGCCCGCATGGAAGCGGACGTGGAACGGCGGCGCGTGCTCGGCAAGACCGGGCCCGCTCCCGACGAGGCCCTGCTTGCAGCGCATCAGCACGGCTTGCCGGACTGTGCCGGCGTGGCCATGGGATTGGACCGACTGCTGATGCTTAAGGTCGGGGCGACGAGCCTCGCCGAGGTGATGGCATTCAGTTGGGATCGCGCCTGAGCGTCGCGATCGGCGTTCCGACCTGGACCGCGCGGCCAGCTGCCAGGCCCGGCGTCAACGTGGCGGCTTCCGGGGGGAACAGCACGACCACGGTCGAGCCGAGCTGGAAAGCCGCGACGCCGTCGCCGCGCTCGAACGCGACGCCTGTTGGGAAACTGGCCTTTAGCTCGCGGTAGGGCGACACCGGCCCCTGCGGCCAGGTGACGTCGATGCTGGCGACGATCATGGCGCCGACCAGGACAAGCGCGTACTCGCCGAACGCGGCCTTGAGACGCAGGACCAGTCGTTCATTGCGCGCAAAGAGGCCCGCGACGTGCGCCTCGGTCACGGCGTTGACGGAAAACAGGCGCCCCGGGATCTCCAGCGTGGAAACCAGCGATGCCGCGCACGGTGCATGCACGCGGTGGTAGTTGTGCGGGGCCAGGTAGATCGTCGCGAACGACCCGCCGGCGAGCGACTGCGCAAATTCGTCGTCGCCGACGAGATCCGCGACCGTGTAGGTTCTGCCCTTGGCCTGCAGTAGTTCGCCGCCAACGGCCGTGCCGGCCTGGCTGACGACGCCGTCAGCCGGACTGACGGCCACATCATCCCGGGTGGGCATCGGGCGCGTGCCGGGCAACAGCGGGCGCGTAAAGAACGCGTTGAAGCTTGCGAAGTCCGCCGCCGCGTCGCCGTGGAACTCGGTCATGTCGACGTCGTAGGCCGCCTTGAAGCCCTCGATCAGCAGCCGTTTCAGCGCCGGACTACGCGATGCCGCGAAGCGTCCGAGCAACCGGGACAGCCCGTGCTGGGGAAGCAGTTGCTGTAGCGTCGCGAACGGGTGCACGCCCTAGCTCGTCTCCACCGGCGTATCGAACCGATTGCCCCATTCCGACCAGGAGCCGTGATAGGCGCGGATTCTCGGAAAGCCGAGCAAACGCGCCGTCATGTAGGTCAGACCGGACCGATGATGCGTCTGGCAATGGGTGACGATGTCGCGGTCGGGGGTGATGCCGTGTCGGTCGAGCAGGGCTTCGACACCTTCGATCAGTCGCAACTGCCGACCACGGTCCATCAGTTCCAGCCAATCGAGATTGACCGCCCCCGGAATATGGCCGGCTCGGGCAGCCGCGACCTTGCGCCCCGCGAACTCTTCGGCGGAGCGGCAATCCCAGACCAGGAAGCCGGGGTCGTCGAGCGCGGAGAGGATTTCATCGGCTTCGGCAATCGGCCCGGTGTGGATCTCGATGTCGACGTCCGTGGCTGGCCTCGTCGAAGACTCGCGGCTGAGCGGCAGCCCCGCCGCGTGCCAAGCATGGAGTCCGCCGTCCAGGTAGCGCCAGGTGTTGTTGCCGATGACATCCAGGGTCCAGGCGAAACGCCCGGCCCAGCCGCCGCCCTCGTCGTCGAGAGTGACGACCTCGGCACCGTGTGTATACCCGATGCGGCGAAACAGCGCGGTCAGGCGTGCCCGGTCGGGAAGCCGGCCTGTAGCGGGCGGGACGCCGGAGACGAGTTCTCGCGGCTCGACGTTGACTGCACCCGGCACATGGGCGGCGTCGTAAACCGGCCTCGATGTCACCTGGACGATGAGGAGGTTTTCGGAAGGACGTGCGGCAAGCTCCGTCGGGCTGATCAGGGCGGGATCCATCGCAACGTAGGTCAAGCGAAGCAACGGGAGATATTGCGTTGCCCGCGGCGACTCGGCAAGGCCGGCCGTGCGAGCGGCGGTGGCCGGACGTCTGTTCTGGCTCAGACACATCTGGCACCGGAGCGGCGGTGACCAGGTAGTGCGACGCCGCGGCGGTTGAACGCCGGCCGCGGCGCCGGATCGGGTAGCCTCCGGTAAACGCTAACCCACTGGAAGGAGACCCGAACCATGAACATCAAGTCCATGCGCGTACGATCGTACCGCAGCATCGCGGCGGACGAGCACGTTCCGGAGGAGGCGGCCGAGCGCTACCGGACGCTGAAGGCCTACGACAGGCTGCGCGCCGCCGGCTGCGCCGAGGAGGCCGCGCTCGAGCAGCTCGGGATCAGCCGGCGCACGCTGCACCGGTGGCGGTCCGCGCTGGCCGCGAGCGGCCAGCGCGGGCTGGCGCCGAAGTCGACCCGTCCGCACCGTGTGCGGCGGCGGACCTGGAGGCCGAGGGACGTCAAGGCGGTCCTGGACGTGCGCCGCAAGTACCGGTTCATGGGCAAGGCGCGCATTCAGGCCGTGCTGGCGCGCAAGGGACGCCACCTGAGCGTGTCCACCGTCGGGCGGATCATCGAGCGCGCGCTCGAGGCCGGCGCGATCCGCCGGGCGTCGTTCTGCGAAGGGCACCTCAAGCCCAGGCGGCGGCGCGACTTCGCGAAATGGGCGAGGCGCTGGAAGTACGGCGGCAAGGCCCGCGCGGCCGGGGGAACTGGTGATCGACCACATGACCTGCGCCGGCGACGGGCAGACGCTCAAGGGGTATGCAAACCGAAGGTTCGACGGCGTCTGTCCGGTGTCGAAGTTCATGGTGACGCGGGTCTACTCGCGGGCCACCGCGGGGAACGCAAGACGGCTTCCTGACGGAATCTGGCGGGCGCCCTGCCGTTCCCGCTGCTGTCCGTCCAGGTCGACGGCGGCAGCGAGTTCATGGCCGACTTCGAGGAGGCCTGCGAGGAGCTGGGCATCCCGCTGCACGTCCTGCCGCCGCGGAGGCCCCAGTGGAACGGCTGCGTGGAGCGGGCCAACCGGTCGGCACGCGCCGAGTTCTGGAGCCTCTACGACGGGCCCCTGACCGTCGAGCACGTCGCCCCGCAGCTCGCCAGGTACGAGTTCTTCTTCAACTACGAGCGTCCACACGCATCGCTGGCCTACCGAACACCGAACGAGTACCTTGTCGCCTAGGAGGCTGCCTAGCCCTCAGTGCCATAAGTGCTGAGCCGGTTCAACGTCTTGGCGCGGCTCGGAGCCACGGCTATGCTGTGGACGCGCAAGTGGCATGAGTTCGCCGATGCAGGAACCGGATGGGGACGGCAAGCTCGTCTGGATCGACTTGGAGATGACCGGTCTCGATGCGGACGCCGATGTCATCCTGGAGATCGCGACGCTCGTGACCGACAGTGCGTTGCGAATCGTCGCCGAGGGGCCCGAACTGGCCATCCACCACGATGCCTCTGTGCTCGCTGGGATGGACGACTGGAACGTCCGGCACCACACGGCGTCCGGGTTGCTGGAACGGGTGCGGTCCTCAGAGGTCAGCGTCGTCGAAGCGGAGGCGGTGACGCTCGCTTTCGTGGCAAGGCACGTAGCCGCGAAGACATCCCCGCTTTGCGGCAACACGGTTTGGCAGGATCGGCGATTCCTGATGCGCTACATGCCGACTCTCAACGACTACCTGCACTATCGAATCATCGACGTCTCCACCGTCAAGGAATTGGCCCGGCGGTGGCGACCGGAGTCGGTCGCCGGGGTTCAGAAGACCAGTTCGCACCGCGCGATGGCGGACATCCGGGAGTCCGTCGCCGAACTCAAGCACTACCGCGAGTCGTTCTTCATCGTTTAGGGGCCGCAGCGTTGTCGTGCGAGTGCCCAGTCGATGTGCTCGCGCACCATGGTTGACGCAGTGGCCCGGCGTGCCCGTAACGCCGCGACAATGTTCCCGTCCGGCGGTGCGTTGCCGGCTGCGACCGCAAGGTTGCGGACCCACTGCTCATAGTTGACGCGCCGTATCGCCATGCCAGCGGTCTTGTTGAGAAACTCGTCCTCGTCCCACCCCAAGAGGTCCGCGATGGCGGCCGCGTCGAGACCGTGCCTGGGCGCGAACTCCGCTTCGGGCGATCGACGGGCGAAGCGGTTCCACGGACACACGATCTGGCAGTCGTCGCAGCCGAAAACGCGGTTGCCGACGGCTGCGCGCATGTCCTCCGGGATTGGGCCCTTGTTCTCGATGGTCAGGTACGAGATGCAGCGCTTGGCATCGAGCTTGCCGGGTTCGATGATGGCCTCGGTCGGACACACCGAGAGGCATGCCCGGCAGCTGCCGCAACCCGGCTGTTTGCGCGGTGGCGTCACCGGTAGCGGGAGGTTGGTGTAGATCTCGCCGAGAAAGAACCATGAGCCCGCGTCTTGGTTGAGTAGCAACGTGTTCTTGCCCTGCCAGCCGAGCCCGGCTTTCGCGCCGAGAGGCTTCTCGAGGACCGGAGCCGAGTCGACGAACGCCCGGCTACCGGTCTCGGTAACCCCTGCGCCAGCTTCGATCCGGCGGGCGAGCTTCGCGAGTCGGCGTCGGATGGTCTTGTGGTAGTCCCGGCCGAGAGCGTAGCGGGCGACGTACGCCGACCCGTCGTTGACCGGCAACTCCGTGGCCCCCGGCGGCACCACGCCGAGGTAGTCCATGCGCACGCAGATGATGCGGATCGTCCCAGGATGCAGTTTGGCCGGGTCAAGCCGCTTGCCCACGTTCCGCCCCAGGTATCCCATGTCGCCGTGCATTCGGTTTTCGAGCCACTTGAGGAAGGCCCGAGAGGCTCCGGACAGGTCGGTGTCGGCGATGCCGACTTGCTGAAAGCCGAGCTCAAGTGCCCAAGCTTCGATGTTTCGGGCAAGCGCGTTGTAGTCGACGGCGGCGCGGGTTTCGGTTTTCTCCATGGCGCGCGTCAATTGGGTCGGTCCGGCAAGTGTACGGTACGCGTCCGCGATCGCCGCAGCGGGGCGGCGGCCGGTTGGTGGCGTGCGGCGTGTGGGCGTATAGTTCCCGGAATGCGCCGCATAACACGGAACGTTACGCGAGTCTTCACCGGCGCCGAGAGCCGGGCGTTCGACAGCCGCGCAATCGAAGTCTTCGAGATTCCGGGAATCCGGCTCATGCACCGCGCCGGGCGGGCCGCGTTCGAAGTGTTGCGGGACCGATGGCCAGCGGCGCGCTCGATCACCGTGGTGTGCGGGGCGGGCAACAATGCCGGCGACGGCTACGTCGTCGCCGGGCTCGCCCGAGATGCGGGCTTAGGCGTCGATATCCTGCAAGTCGGCGATCCCGACAACCTCAAGGGGGAGGCGCTCGACGCGGCGCGGTTCGCGCAAGCTCGGCTCGGCGCCGACCTGGGCCGTACAGCTCGGCCGTGGTGCCCGTCGGGCGATGTTGTTGTCGATGCGCTACTTGGCACGGGAGTGCGTGGTGAGGTGCGGGCCGACTTCGTCGACGCGATCGTGGCGATCAACGCGACGGGCAAGCCGGTGCTTGCGGTGGACGTGCCGAGTGGTATCGACGCCGACAGTGGCGCTTTGCTCACGCCGGATCCCGTCCGCGCCGATGTCACCGTGACCTTCGTGGCCGCGAAGCTCGGTCTTATGACCGGCGACGCCGTCGACTACGTGGGAGAGGTGGTATTCGACGACCTGGATCTGCCGTGCGCCGTCTATGACCGGCCTGGGGTGACGGTTTTGAATGGCGAGGGCGTCGACGCGCTGAACCGGCGGCGCGGTGCCCACAAGGGGGACTCCGGACGGCTGTTGATCGTCGGCGGCGAGACCGACATGGGCGGTGCCGTGGCGCTCGCCGGCGAGGCCGCGCTGCGCACCGGCGCAGGCCTCGTCAGTGTCGCCACGCGGGAAGAGAACCGGGCGGCGATACTCGCGCGGCGGCCCGAGTTGATGGTCCGCGCAACGCGCTCTGCGGCGGACATCGTCGACTTGGTCGAGCGCGCCAGTGCGGTTGCGATCGGCCCTGGGCTCGGCCGTGGCAAGTGGGGGCGCGAACTGCTCGCGTACTGCGCGAATGTCGGCAAACCGCTGGTGGTGGACGCCGATGGCCTCAACATCGTGGCCGACAGCGACGTCGAGTTGCCGCCCAACACGGTCATCACACCGCACCCGGGTGAGGCGGGACGCCTGCTCGGCCAAGACAGCGCGTGGGTCCAGGCGCACCGTCCGGCAGCCGCGGCGGCTCTCGCGGACGACGCCAAAGTGGCCATTCTGAAGGGGGCGGGAACGCTGATCGCGCAGGCCGGTGCGGTTCGCTCCATCTGCGTGGATGGCAACCCGGGCATGGCGACCGCCGGCAGCGGCGACGTGCTCACCGGCATCGTCGGCGCCCTGCTCGCCCGCGGATTGGCGCCGCCGTTAGCGGCGGACCTGGGCGTCTGGCTGCACGCCCGAGCGGGCGACGATGCCGCTGCTGCAACGGACGCCGTGCCGGTTGCCAGCGACTTCGTCGCCGCGTTGCGCCTGTCGGCTTAGGGGCTTGGGCTCTAGCGTGTTTCTCGAGGACGAAAACGCGACGCTGGCGCTCGGCGCGAGCCTCGCGGGTAGCGGCTTGGCGTCGGAGTTGGTGTTCCTGCACGGTGACCTCGGCGCTGGAAAGACGACGTTGGTGCGCGGTTTCCTGCGCGCGCTCGGGCACGACGGTGCTGTGAAGAGCCCGACCTACACGCTGCTTGAAACCTACGAGCTGCCCCGACGCAGTGCCTCGGATGCGTCTACAGGTCTGCACATCTATCATTTCGACTTCTATCGCATTGTCGATCCCCGGGAGCTTGGATACATGGGAATCGACGAGTTGGTGAGCGCGCCGGCGGTCAAGCTGGTGGAGTGGCCATCCCATGCTGGCGACCGGTTGCCCAAGCCGGACATCGAGGTACGACTCAAAGTCACCGGAGCCCACCGCTGTGCAGACATCGTCGACCATCGCTAGCGCGATGCCAGTCGGGCATGCTGGCCGCCCGCTTGGCGCGTTCCGGTGTTGGGGCGCCCGCGCGGGAACCGTGCTGATCGCCGTGCTGGTGGCTTTGCCGAGTGCCGCCGCCAACCGGCTCGTCGGCGTGCGCCTGCACGATGCGCCCGACTCGACGCGCGTCGTCCTCGATACCCGCGAGGTAGCGACGTACCAGGTTTTTGCCCTTGAGAATCCGGATCGCGTGGTGATCGACCTGCGCGACACCTGGGTCTCCAAGGCGTTTAGAACACCGGTTCCGGACAGCCGTGTGGTCACGCGCATCCGCTCGGCGTACCGGAATCGCACCAACTACCGGGTGGTGCTCGACCTCAAGGGCAACGTGCGCCTCGAACAGTTCACGCTGCAGCCCATCGCGCCCTACGGGCATCGGTTGGTCATCGACCTGTACCCCGTCGATCGCCCCGCGGCACCGCCGGAGCCGCGCAAGCGGGATCCGCAGACCGCGCGCGACGTGATCGTTGCCATCGACGCGGGACACGGCGGCGAAGACCCCGGAGCGATTGGTGTCGGCAGGATCTACGAGAAGCACGTCGTGCTTGCCATCTCGCGCCGGATCAAGGAGACCCTCGACGCCGTCAACGGCATTCGCGGCGTGTTGACGCGTGACGGCGACTACTACGTGCCGCTCAGGAGACGCACGGCGCTCGCACGCCGCGACGAGGTTCGCGCGGACGTGTTCGTGTCCATCCATGCCGATGCGTTCCGGTTGAGCGGCGTGCGCGGGGCTTCGGTCTACGCGCTTTCCGAGCGCGGCGCGTCGAGCGAGATGGCCCGCTGGTTGGCCAGGGCCGAGAACCGCTCCGACCTGATCGGCGGGGTCGGCCGTTCGGTATCGTTGGACGACAAGGACGATGCCGTTCGCGAGCTTCTTGTCGACCTCTCCATGGACCACAAGCGAGAAGCCAGCATCAATCTCGGGGAAGCGGTGCTCGGCAGCATGAGTGGAGTCACCAAGCTGCACAAGAACCGGGTCGAGCAGGCGGGATTCGCGGTGCTGAAATCGCCCGACGTGCCGGCTGTTCTCATCGAGACCGGATTCCTGTCGAATCCGCAGGAGGCGCGGCGCTTGGCGTCGAGCGGTTTCCAGCGCCGTATCGCCGACGCCATCGCCACCGGCATCCACGGATACCTGCTGAAGTACCCGCCGCCGGATACGTTGCTGGCTTCGTCGGGTCAGGACGGCATGCTGCGCTACGTCATCAAGCGCGGCGATACGCTCTCGGAGATTGCCGAGCGCAACCGCATCTCAACGGGACGCCTGAAGGCGCTCAACGGCATCGGCGGCGACCGCATCCTCGTCGGCGACGTGCTGCTCATTCCGTTCGGCTTAGCCGCAGTGAGCCCTCAGCCGGGGAGCGCGAGGGGCTCGCCCCTCGCCACGGGGGACGGCAGTTGAGCGGTCGCATCCGACCGCTGAGCCAGTTCGTGGCGGACCAGATTGCCGCGGGCGAGGTCGTCGAGCGCCCCGCGTCGGTCGTCAAGGAACTGCTCGAAAACAGCCTCGATGCCGGTGCGAAGTCGGTTCGGGTCGAAGTCGAGGAAGCTGGCGTACGACGGGTCCGCGTGCGCGACGACGGCGGTGGGATCCACGCCGACGACTTGCCTTTGGCCGTGTCCCGGCATGCGACGAGCAAGATTGCCTCCGCCGCCGATCTCAGCGGGGTCGCAACCCTGGGTTTCCGCGGGGAGGCGTTGGCGAGCGCGGCGTCTGTTGCCCGGCTGACCATCACGTCGCGCCACGCCGACGCGGACCGTGCATGGCAGATCACCGTGTCCGGTGGGGAGCAGCGCGACCCGCGTCCTGCGGCGCATCCCATTGGCACCACGGTGGATGTCGAAGATCTGTTCTTCAACACGCCGGCGCGGCGCAAGTTCCTCAAGACGGAACGGACCGAGTTGCTGCACATCCAGGAAGCCGTCAAACGGATCGCGCTCGCCAACCACGACGTGGGCTTCGAACTCGCGGCGGGCTCGAGGTCTCTCGAGGCGCTCGCGGCCACCACGGTGGGCGGACGAGTCGGCGCCCTGTTCGGGGAGGCGTTCATGGCCGAATCCGTCGCCGTCGACGAGTCCGGCGGGGGAATGCGGCTGTGGGGCTGGGTCGGACTGCCCACACACTCGGACCGCCGCGCCGTGCGACAGCATTTCTACGTCAACGGGCGGGCCGTCCGCGACCGTCTCGCCGGCCATGCCGTCCGCCAGGCCTATCGGGATGTGCTTTTTCACGGTCGCCACCCGGTGTTCGTGCTGTTCTTCGAGTGCCCGCCTGCGGAGGTCGATGTCAACGTCCATCCCACCAAGGACGAGGTGAGATTTCGCAACTCCCGGGACGTCCACGACTTCGTCTTCGGGAAGCTCGCGAAGACACTGCGCGACTTGAGGCCCGCCGAGGTGAGCTCGCGCGCTGCGCCGACGACCCACGCGACTCCGAGTAGGCGGCAACGGCCGCTCGGTTTCGATGTCGCGAGGCCGAACACCGAGAGCCTGGCGCAGTTGTTCGACGAAGCCGGTGCCTACGAAGTCCGGGGCGATGAACGGCAACGCGAACCCGGCATGCCGTCGCTGGGCTACGCGATCGCCCAGTTGCACGGCATCTACGTACTGGCCCAGAACGCCGAGGGGCTGGTCGTCGTGGACATGCATGCCGCCCACGAACGGATCGTCTACGAACGCCTCAAGGCGCAACTGCACGGGGGTGCCGTGCAACGCCAGCGGCTGCTCGTGCCGGTCGCCGTGGACGTGGGTGTGGCGCAAGCCGAGATCATCGACTCCCGGACGGCGGTAATCGAGGCGCTGGGTCTGCTCGTCGAGCGGACCGGCCCGGCCAGCGTCGTCGTGCGCGAGGTGCCGGCCCTGCTCGGCGCGGCGCGCCTCGACGAGCTTGTCCGCGACCTGCTCGCCGATCTCGTCGACTTCGGCACAACGGACATCGTCCGGGAGTCCCAGGAGCGGCTGCTCGCCGGGGCCGCATGCCACGCCTCGGTGCGCGCGAATCGCGAGCTGACCGTGGACGAGATGAACGCGCTCCTGCGGGACATGGAAACGACGCCGAACGCGGGCCAGTGCAACCACGGTCGGCCGACCTACGTCGTGCAGCCGCTCGACGCGCTGGATCGACTCTTCCTTCGCGGCCAATAGCCCATGGCGGTGCAGCGCGTAATCGCCCTGATGGGGCCGACCGCGTCCGGCAAAACGAGCGCCGCGCTTGCCGTCGCCGACCGTGGCCGTTTCGACCTCGTGAGCGTGGACTCCGCGATGGTCTACCGGCGCATGGACATCGGGACGGCGAAACCGTCGCCCGAGATCCTCGCCCAGTATCCGCATGCGCTCGTCGACATCATTGAACCGGCTGAAAGCTATTCGGCAGCGCGGTTCGTCGCCGACGCGGATGCGGCAGTCGCCCAAGCCTTCGCGGCGGGTCGAACGCCCCTGCTGGTGGGCGGAACGATGCTCTACTTCAGAGCGTTCAAACACGGACTGAGCACACTCCCAGCGGCGGACCGCGCCATACGCCGCCGCATCGCCGCCCAAGCGTCCGAGGTCGGCTGGCCGACATTGCATGCGCGTCTTGCCCGGCGCGACGCGAAGGCGGCGGCGCACATCGACCCGAACAATGGCCAACGCATCCAGCGTGCACTGGAAGTGCTCGAGGTCACGGGTCGGTCCATCACGGAGGCTTGGTCGGAGTCCGTACCGTGTGCCACCGAGCGGCTCGACTGCGAGTTGGTGGAAGTCGCGGTGGTGCCCGACCGCGCGACGCTGCACGAGAGCATCGCGTGTCGCGTCGATGCCATGCTCGCCCGGGGCTTGGTCGCAGAGGTCGCCGCGCTGCGCGACGACGCCGCGCTCACGGCGGACTTGCCGTCGATGCGAGCGGTCGGCTACCGGCAGGTCTGGCGCCATCTCGACGGCGAGTACGACCGCCAAGAGATGGTCGAGCGGATCCGCGCGGCCACGCGTCAGTTGGCGAAGCGGCAGTTGACGTGGCTCCGTCGTTGGCCCGGCTTGGCGAGGACCGTCGACGGCGAGGCGGCGGCGAATCTGATCGCGACCGAGGCTGCGCGGCCCTGAAAGCACCGCGTGAGACTTGCGGGTGGCACCGCAAAGTCGTATGGGCTGCTACGATGCCGGTCCCGAAGTCCCGTAGTCAGCAAGCCCATGACCATCGACGAGATCGCGGCCGACATGGCTAGCAAGGCGAGCCAGATCGAGCCGCTCGGCAAGACGCTTCTATTCAGCCTCGACGACGAGCAGATGCTCATCGACGGCACCGGACAGACCAATCTGGTCCGCGTCGTCTCAGGCCGTGATGTTGAGAGCGACTGCACCGTGCGGATGTCGATCGAGACCTACGGCAAGCTGCAGCGCAACGAGATCAAACCGTTCATGGCGGTCGCGTCCGGGAAGATCAAGGTCAAGGGCGACATGTCGATAGCCGCGAAGCTCAAGAAGCTGACCTGACCGTGCCGGACGCGTCGATCCGGATCCGCCGGCCGTTCGCGCTGAGGGCGGTCAACGGCATCGGGGCGCTGATCGAACGAAGCGGTCCGGTGCCGTTCGCACGCGACAGCGCCGGGATCCTCGAGCGCGCGGAGCGGGCGACCGGATTCGTTTTGCGCGATGCGATGCTGCGCGAGGGGTTGGATCGGCTGGTGGCTTCGCTCGTCGATGCCGGCTTGAGCACGTTCGGTCGTTTCGCGGTCCGCAACACGTTGCAGCGAGCCGCCGACGCTCGTTTCGGGGTCGAACGGGCGATCGCCGAGGATCCGGGGATTGGCGAGGAGCCGATCCGCGAGCCGGTCTTCATCATCGGCATGCCGAGGACGGGCACGACCATCCTTCACGCCTTGCTGCACCTCGATCGGAACCACCGGGCACCGCTGTCGTGGGAGTGCCTGCTTCCGCACCCGGCGCCGCGTCCGGAGGACTACGGCGACAACCAGCGCATCGACACCGTGCGACGGGAATTCGACCGGATCTTCCGCCTCGTGCCCGACTTCCGCGCGAAGCACTACATGACGGCCGACTCGCCGCAGGAGTGCGTCGCGGTGACCGCACTGAACTTCACGAGTTTCCAGTACCTCGTCCAGGCCTACATGCCGGACTATCACCGTTGGTTCGTAGACGCCGACCAGGTGCGGAACCTGCTGTGGCACCGCCGCTTCCTCCAGTTCCTGCAGTCGGGCGGCGTCCGCAGACCTCGTTGGCTCCTGAAGTCCCCGGTCCACCTGATGCGCCTGCGCGCGCTGTTCACGGTGTACCCGGACGCGCGCGTGATCATGACCCACAGACATCCGGGGCGGATCGTGCCCTCGACCGCGAGCCTGATTTCGTCCATGCGCTCGCTGTACTCGGACCAAGAGGACACGATCCGAACCGGTCGCGAGCAGTTCACGATCTGGGCCGACTACTACTCGCGGTTCCTGCACGACCGCCGCCAACTCGACCGGGAGTCCCGGATCGTCGATGTCCTGTTCGACGACTTCGCCCGCGACCAGATGCAGGTCGTCGATTCGATCTACGCGCGTTTCGGGTGGAAGCTGGACCCGGGCGACAGAGCGCGCATGGAAGCGTTCGTTGACCAGGAGCGCCGCGGCAGGCACGGTGTCCACGAGTACTCCCTGGAGCAGTTCGGTGTCTCGTCGGACGACATCGACAGCGAGTATTCCCACTACATCGACTTCCTTGAGTCGCTGAAGTGATCAGTAGGTAAGCAACGGAGGAAGGAGGAAGCATGCAAAGCCGACAGGCATTGGAGGAGTTTCTCGACGTGGTCCGCGACGCCGACCAGACTTTTCTCGATCCAGAGAAGGAGCTGGACGCTCAGGGCAAGGTCGACGGCTACCAGCACCTCTTTCACCTGCTCCAGGTCACCGTCGACTTCTACCTGCACAACGATCCGCTCCGGCCCCGACTGATGCCGCTGGCCGACGAGAGCCGGAAGCTCTACGGCGACAACGTCGATGCGGTGTACTACTTCTCGCAAGTGCGCGGCGACCAGGAATACGTCATCACCGGGCAGAGATTCAATAGCTGCTACCTGTCGTTCTGCCTCTACGGTGGCGATCCGAACGGCGAACTGGCGGACCGGGTCACCGTGAACGTCAACCACCGCGACATCGACTTCGCCGAAGACGGCTCGTTCGAGATCCGTTTCACGCCGAAACCCAACGGCGCGAACGAGTTCCCGATCGACCCGGACTCCGTCACGCTGTTCACCCGGGAGTACTTCTTCGACCGCGCTGCCGCGCGCGAAAGCGTCCTGGGCATCCGCAACGCATCCCCGCAGCCCGCCGCCCTGCCCCTCGACGATGCCGAGCTTGCCCGCCGCATACGCAGCATGGCGATGTTCTTCCAGTGCACGACGTGGATGGCCCCGCTTCCCGTCGAGTTCCCGATCAACGAGTTCTGCCCGCCGTTCGAGTTCGACGCCGAACAGGGCGGCTGGGGAACTGTCGACAACGTTTACTGCTTCTGCCGCTTCCGCTTGCTGGACGACGACGAATACCTCAAGGTCACGTTCCGCTCGCCGGATGCCTGCTATTGGGGGTTGCAGACTTGGAACTACCTCATGCAGTCGACGAACTACCAGGACTTCCCGGTGTGCATCAACAAATCGACCGCAGTCAGCGAAGCGGATGGCAGCTTCGCCATCTATCTGAGCCATCGGGCTGCGCCGCGCAACTGGATCAGCACGGCCGGTTACAGGGAGGGCATCCTGTTCGCCCGCTGGCTGCTTGCGGACGCCCTGCCAGACACGCCCGACGTTGAGGTCGGGAGGTGGTAGAAGCGCTCAGCGGGTCCGGGTGAACTTGCAAAAAAGGCGGCGCATCGCCATATTGTCCACCCGGCATATGCCGGCATTCGACTGACTGCCACGTAAAGGAGTCGAAGATGGCCAAGGCCCAATCCTTACAAGACCCCTATCTGAACATGCTGCGCAAGGATCGCGTCCCGGTGTCCATTTACCTCGTCAACGGCATCAAGCTGCAAGGACAGATCGATGCGTTCGATCAGTTCGTGGTGCTGTTGCGCAATTCGGTGAGTCAGATGGTCTACAAGCACGCCATTTCGACGGTTGTACCGTCCCGGGCGGTGCGCGTTCCGATGGTTGACGCGGGGGACGACGAATAGCGCGACCAGTCGACAGCGTCGCGAGTGCTGCTGAGCCGCTGCTTGGCCAGAAGACCCTGCTGTTTGAACGTCCGGCCCCGGGCCATCGGGCGTTGCTCGTATCCGTGCGTTTCGCGCGCTCGTACCACGACCAGGGCGATGCGCACCGCGACGAGTTCGGGGAACTCGTGCGCTCCGCGGGCCTTGTGGTCACTGAGACCGTTACGGCGAGACGGGAGACACCCCATCCGCGCTGGTTCGTGGGCACGGGCAAGCTCCGCGAACTCAACGCGGCGATTGGCCGCTTGGAGGTCACCGTGGTGGTGTTCAACCACGATTTGGCCCCGGCGCAGCAACGCAACCTGGAGCAGTCCCTCAAGTGTCGCGTCATGACCCGCACCGAACTCATCCTCCACATATTCGCTGACCGGGCGCGGACACACGAAGGCAAGCTGCAGGTGGAACTTGCCCAGCTCACCCATGCGCAAACGCGGATCGTTCGCGGCTGGACGCACCTCGATCGCCAGACCGGGGTCGGTGGTGCGGGCGGCCGCGTCGCGAGCGGTCGGATCGGCGGCGCCGTCCAACGCGGGGCCGGCGAGACGCAATTGGAACTGGACCAGCGCATGCTGGCGATCCGCGTCCGCCAGGTCCGGGCGCGACTGGATGGCGTCCATCGCCGACGCGCGCAGAACCGACGTCGCCGATCGCGTGCGGACGTCCCGACCGTCGCGCTCTGCGGGTACACCAACGCGGGGAAGTCGACCTTGTTCAACGCCCTGACGGGGAGTGATGTGCTCGCCGGCGACCGTCTTTTCGCAACCCTCGATCCGACCATGCATCGACTGGCCGACTGCGACGCCGACGTCGTGCTCGCGGACACGGTCGGATTCATTCGGGCGTTGCCGGTGACGCTGGTGGATGCCTTCCGTGCAACTCTCGAGGAGGTGACGCAAGCGGATCTGGTGCTGCACGTCATCGATGCTTCGGCGCCGGACGCCGACGAACTGCGCGAGGCCGTGCAGGTCGTTCTGGGCGAAATCGGTGCGACGCCCGAGGCCGGCGTTCCGGTAATCGAGGTCCTGAACAAGGTGGATCTGGTGGCCGGCGGGGCGCAGGCCGCGCTCGACGAGGCCCGGGCCGCGGGCGATGTCGAGCGCCTCGCCGTGAGTGCCCTGACCGGCGAAGGTCTGTCGAACCTGCGCACCGCGGTGTGCGCGCGACTCCGGCTGGACGCGGTCAAGACGGAGGTCAGGTTGCCGGCGGGCGACGGCAAGTCGCGTGCATGGCTCTTCCGGCACGGGACGGTCGAGCAGGAAACCGTCGAACCCGATGGACAGGTGACCGTGACCGTCCGCCTGAACCGCAGCAAACTGAGCCAACTGCCGGGTAGATCCCTGCTGAGCAGCGCGCTCGGCACGGCCGGGACTTGAGCCGGCAACCACCGAACACCCTCAGCCGAACATCCCAACCTCTGGCGACGAGTCGCGGGGTCGATCTATGCTGGCCTGCAATCTTTGGCCTCAAGGGATGCCATGCTCCTAAGCGACTTGCGGGTCTTGGACCTCGGGTCCTACGTTGCCGGACCGGCGGCGGCCACGGTGCTGTCGGATTTCGGTGCTGACGTGGTCAAGGTCGAGCCGTTGGACGGCGACCCCTACCGCAGGTTGCTCGGCGGCGTACTCGCCGAGTACCCGAATTTCTTCTGGGACCTGGACTCCCGCAATAAGCGCAGTCTCGCGGTCGATTTCAGCACGGCGGCCGGGCGGGACGCCCTCGAACGGTTGCTCAAACGTAGCGACGTGGTCGTGACGAACTACCGCCCGGCGTTGTTGAAGCGTCTTGCGCTGACCTACGAGGACGTGCAAAGGCTCAACCCGGGCGTGATCTACGGCCAGGTCAATTCCTACGGCTTGCATGGGCCGGATGCCGACCGGACGGGGTTCGACGCCACGGCCTGGTGGGCCCGCAGCGGCCTCATGGACCATGTTCGCCGTGCCCCGGAGGCGCCAGCCGTGTCGTCCCCCGGGATGGGCGATCATCCGACCAGCATGTCATTGGTCGCGGGCATCATGGCAGCGCTTTACCGCAGACAGTCCACAGGCGAGGGTGCCCACGTGCACACCTCGTTGATGGCCAACGGCGCGTGGTCGCACAGCATGATGATCCAAGGTGCGTTGATCGGCTTCGACAACTACGACCGCCGCGGCCCGGAGGACATCGCCAACATTCCGTTGGCCACCGTTTATGAAACGAGCGACGACCGCACGATCCTGCTCAGCATCCTCAATCAGGACAAGGAGTGGCCCGGCTTCGTCCGGGCATTGGGGCATGAGGAGTGGCGCGACGATCCGCGATTTGCCGATCGCGCATCTCGCTTCGAGAACCGGGAGGACCTCTACCGCCTGCTCGTGGAGGCGTTCCGCACCGACACGGCCGCCGCCTGGCGGCACCGACTCGACGAGGCCGGCGTGACCTACTCCGTTGCCTACACGATGTCCGAAGTCATCAACGACGAGCAGATGTATGCCAACGATGTTCTGACGGAGGTCGAGCCCGGTAGCCACTTCCATGCCCACACGGTCAACAGCCCCGTCTGGATCAGCGGTGTGGAGAAGCGCAAGCCCCGCTCGGCGCCCGAGGTCGGCGAGCACACCGAAGAGGTCCTGCGCGAGCTGGGATTCGACGCCGAAGAGGTGTCGGCGATGTTGGAGGCGGGCGTCGCACGTCAGCGGGGCCGGCCCGAGGGATCCGGGCAGCCTGACGCTTGACTCCGCGGCCATTGTCCGAGGTCCGCACGGCCGGGCGGGCCGCGTGGTCAAGTTGCGTTAGAATCCCGCCACGCTTGGCCAATCGTTGAGGATCAGGACATGTCTTGGAACGACCCGGGCGGGCAAAACGACGACCCTTGGAGTCGCGGCAGCGCGCAAGGCCCGCCGGACTTGGACGAAGCCTTCCGAAAGTTCCAGAACAAGCTTTCGGGCATGTTCGGGACCGGCGGCGGTGGCGCATCCGGAGGACCGGGCTTCCTGAACTGGAAGATCATCGGCATCGCCGCCGTGGTGCTGATCGTCGGCTATTTCGTATGGGGCGTCTACCAGGTCAACGAGCAGGAGCGCGGCGTCGTGTTCCGCTTCGGGGAAGTGCAGGCGGAACTGAAGCAACAGGGCTTGCGCTGGAATCCGCCGATCATTGACGAGGTGCGTAAGGTCAACATCACGCGCGTGGACTCGTGGGAGCACACGGAACTGATGCTGACGGAGGACGAGAACATCGTCGACGTGAGCCTTACCGTGCAATATCGGGTTGGCGACCCGATCAAGTACGAGGTGGAAGTTCGCGAGCCCCTGAAGAGCCTGGAGCACGCAACCGAGAGCGCGCTGCGCCACGTGGTGGGGAGTTCCACGATGGACGCGGTCATCACGGAAGGTCGAGCCGCGCTCGGCATCGAAGTCCAGGATCGGATCCAGCGCTACTTGGACCTTTACCAGACCGGGATCTCGGTGGTGAAGGTCAACATCGATCGCAGTGCGCCTCCGCGGCAGGTGCAGGACGCCTTCGACGACGTGCAGAAAGCCAAGGAGGACGAGGTCCGCGCCGTCAACGAAGCCAATGCCTACGCCGAGCAGGTCATCCCCGAAGCGCGCGGCAATGCCGAGAAGGCGGTCCAGGAGGCCGAGGCCTACCGGGACCAGGTGGTGGCTGCCGCCAGCGGGGAGGCGGAGCGGTTCGAAAAGCTGCTGGTCGAGTACCAACTCGCGCCCGAGGTCACGCGGGATCGGCTCTACATCGACTCGATGGAAGCCGTTCTTCGCGAGTCGTCCAAGACCATCGTCGATGTCGGCGAGGACAACATCCTCATGTTGCCGCTCGAGCGAACCGCCGGTTCGGGAGATCTCGCCACGGATCAGACGGGGCGCACGCTTGGGGCAGCGACCCGCGAGTTCGACTCGCGACAGCCAGCGCCTCGCCAGGGCCGGTAGGCGCTAACCGAAGGAGAGCGAGGTGAACCTCAAGACAGTACTCATTGCCGTTGGCGGACTGGTGGCCGTGCTCCTGCTGTCCAACATCCTCTACATCGTCCACGAGACCCAGCGGGCCATCCTGCTCCGCTTCGGCGCGGTCACGGAGTTCGACCTTGAGCCGGGTCTGCACTGGAAGATTCCCTTTGCCGAGCAAGTGCAACGATTCGACGGCCGCGTGCTCACCGTGGACGCGCCGGAGGAACGTTATTTCACGCTCGAGCAGAAGCCGCTTCGCGTGGACGCCTTCGCCAAGTGGCGGATCGGCGACGTCGCGCGGTACTACACCAGTACGTCCGGCGACGAGTTGATCGCGCGCAGACTCCTGCAGGAACGCGTCAACGAAGGCTTGCGCAACCAGATCAGCCGCCGCGACATGCACGAGGTGATCTCGGGGGAGCGCGATCAATTGATGGCCGAACTGACGACGAGCCTGAACGAGGTCATGTCGCGCGAGATCGGCGTCGAGGTCATCGACGTGCGGGTCAAGCGGATCGACCTGCCGACGGACGTCGAGAACTCTGTCTTCCAGCGCATGAACTCCGCGCGCGAGATCGAGGCCAAGCAGTATCGGGCATCCGGCGAAGAGAAGGCCATCGGCATCCGAGCCGATGCCGACCGGCAGGTCACGGTGCTCAACGCGGAGGCCTACCGCGAGGCGGAGGAGATTCGCGGTACGGGCGATGCGGCCGCGGCGAAGGTCTATGCCGATGCCTTCAACAAGGATCCGGAGTTCTACGCGTTCTATCGCCGCGTCACCGCGTATCCGCAGGTGTTCAGCAACAAGGCCGATCAATTCGTCCTGGATCCGAACAGCGACTTTTTCCGCTATCTCAAGTCCCACGACCGGTAGTCGGGACGCAGCGACTGGCTGCCACCTCGTGCAGCCTAAGGGCCGAAGGTCATGAGTGGTCGGAGTGTCGTCGTTGTCGGCACGCAGTGGGGCGACGAGGGCAAGGGCAAGATCGTCGACCTCCTGACGGAACGGGCGGCGGCCGTGGTGCGCTTCCAGGGCGGACACAACGCGGGACATACGTTGGTGATCGACGGGGTCAAGACGGTGCTGCACGTCATCCCGTCGGGGATCCTGCGACCCGGTGTGCAGTGCCTGATCGGCAACGGCGTGGTGCTGGCCCCGCAGCCGATGCTGGAGGAGATCCGCGACTTGGAGAGCAAGGGCGTCCCGGTACGGGACCGGCTGCGCATCTCTCCGGCGTGCCCGTTGATCCTGCCCTACCACGTCGCCCTCGATGCCGCGCGCGAGAAGTCGCTGGGCGATCAGAAGATCGGCACAACGGGACGCGGCATCGGGCCAGCCTACGAGGACAAGGTCGCGCGCCGGGGCGTGCGGCTCGGCGACCTCTTCTATTGGCAGCAGTTCTCGTCGAAACTCGCAGAGGTCATGGCCTACCACAACTTCATGCTCGAGCACTACTACGGTGCCGAGCGGGTGGACTTCTCGGAGACGCTTGAGGGAATGCGCGAGATCGCTGACGAGTTGCTGCCGATGGTCGCCGACGTCGGGCCGCTTCTCCACGAACTGCGCGATGCCGGCAAGAACATCCTGTTCGAGGGTGCCCAGGGCAGCATGCTGGACATCGATCTCGGCACCTATCCGTTCGTCACGTCGTCGAACACCACCGCCGGTGGGGCGGCGTTCGGCAGCGGCTTCGGGCCGCGCTACCTGGACTACATCCTGGGCACGACCAAGGCCTATGCCACGCGCGTCGGATCGGGGCCGTTCCCAACGGAGTTGTTCGACGATGTTGGACGCCGGCTCGGAGAACGCGGCAACGAGTTCGGCGCCACGACGGGCCGGGCAAGACGGTGCGGCTGGTTCGACGCGGTTGCCATCAAGCAAGTTGTCCAGATCAACAGCCTCTCCGGACTGTGCCTCTCGAAGTTGGACGTGCTTGACGGGCTGCCGAGCATTCGCATCTGCGTGGGTTACGAGGATGCGAACGGGAAGCCCGTGAGGCCGCGCTTCGACAGCGAGTACTACTCGGAAATCCGGCCGGTCTACGAGGATCTGCCAGGGTGGACCGAGTCGACCGCTGGTGCACGCACCGTTGGTGATCTTCCCGCGGCGGCGCGGAACTACATCGCACGCATCGAGCAGGCGGTGGGCGCACCAATCGCAGCGATTTCCACGGGTCCGGATCGGGGGGAGACGATCATCCTGGAGGAACTCTTTTGATCGACACGCGCCTCCTCGATATTCTGGTGTGCCCGGTCACCAAGGCTTCGCTGACCTACAACCGCGAAACGGATGAGCTTTGGTGCGCGGCCAGCGGTCTGGCCTACGCGGTGAAGGATGGGATTCCGGTGATGTTGAGCGACCAAGCACGAGAACTGACCCCCGCCGAGCGGGAGTCGTTGCGGCAGCGCTCGGAGAGCAGACCATGAGCGAATCGGCGCCGCGTGCCCCGCGGCTGGCGACAACGAGCCATATGCCCGATGTCGCGGGCCGCGCCGTCGGGCACGCGGAAGGTACGCTGGACTGGGTCGGCATGGGTGACATCCGCCAGCCCATCGAGGTCCGCGACGGCGACTCGACCCGCGCTGCGGACGCGCGCGTGCAGGTCTACGTCAATCTCGCGGATGCCCAAGCCAAGGGCATCCACATGTCCCGCCTGTACCTCATCCTGGACGAGCACGCCACCACGCGCGCACTGACAACGGCGGGACTCAAGCTCCTCCTCAAGTCGCTCCTCGAGTCGCACCGGGACCTGTCGAGCCATGCGTTCGTGGAGTTCGCGTTCGACTACTACCTGCGGCGCCGGTCCCTGGTCACCGAACACTCGGGCTGGAACAGCTATCCCGTCGCGATCCGCGGCACCATCGCGGGCGATGACGTGCGCATCGAACTCGACCTCGGCGTCTGGTACTCGAGCACATGCCCCGCCTCGGCGGCGCTGGCCCGACAGTTGACGCAGGAACGCTTCGAGGAGGACTTCGGTGTCCGCGGGAACGTGCGCGCAGCCGAGGTCAAGGCCTGGCTTGGCACGGAGGATGCCATGGCCGGCACGCCGCACGCCCAGCGCAGCATCGCGCGAGTCCGTGTGCTCCTGGACGATACCGTTCCCGGGTTCCCGCTCACGGCGCTGGTCGACGCCGTCGAAGCCACCCTGGAGACGCCTGTCCAGACAGCGGTGAAGCGTGAGGACGAGCAGGAGTTTGCGCGCCGCAACGCCGCCAACCTGATGTTCTGCGAAGACGCCGGTCGCCGGCTAAAAGCCATGCTCGACGCGCGTGCCGACGTGCTCGACTTCTGCGTGCGCGTGGAGCACCACGAAAGCCTGCACGCCCACGACGCCGTCAGCGTATTCGCCAAGGGCGTCGCGGGCGGCTACGAGCCGGTGCCCTGACCGGAGGCCCTAGTCTGCGGCGCTCCGGTCTCGCTGCGCTAGCGCTGCTGATCGGCTGCGACGACGCCCCTCTGGGAGGCGCGACCGGTCTGCGCGGCGTGCTCGGGGAATCCGGCGACGAGAGCGGATTCGAGACCGCGGACCGGGTGGTCGAGTTCGCGTTCCCCCGGGACCACGGGCCGCATCCCCGGTTCCGCAGTGAGTGGTGGTACCTGACCGCCGTACTGACCGCGGCCGGCGGCCGGACGTTCGGCACCCAGTTCACGCTTTTCCGGCAAGGGCTTGCACCCCGCGAACCTGGCGGCGAACCGCCCAGCGGCGCCGCCGCTTGGCGGACCGGTCAGATCTACATGGCCCACTTCGCCGTCTCGGACGTAGCGACGCGGCGGCATGTGCATGCCGAGCGTATTGCCCGGGGCCATCCGGCCCTGGCCGGCGTCACCGCGAGGCCGTTTGCCGCCTACCTCGAAGACTGGCGGCTTGAATCCTCGAGCCACGGTTTCCTGCCGCTCAGGTTGGTTGCCGCCACGGCGGAGTTCGACGTCGCGCTGACGCTGACCGGGACCAAGCCGATCGTGCTCCAAGGCGAGCACGGGTTGTCGCGCAAGGGTCCTGACAATGCGTCGTACTACTACTCGATACCGAGGATCGATGCCCGTGGCAACGTGCGGATCGACGGCACGCGCCACCGCGTGGTCGGCAAGGCGTGGCTGGATCGGGAGTGGAGCACCAGCGTACTGGCGGTCGAATACGCCGGTTGGGACTGGTTGGCCCTGCACCTCGACGATGGGCGGGACCTGATGGTCTTCCGGCTCCGGCGCGTCGACGGTGCGCCCGACCGTTACGGAGCGGGCTCCCTGATCGGGGCGAATGGCGACGCGACTAGCTTGGCGGATGGCGACTTCACGCTTGCCGTCATCGACACTTGGCGCGCTTGGCCCGTGCGATGGGAACTGACCTTGAACGGCGACCCCGCCGAGCGCTTCTTGGTGGAAGCCGCGTTCGAAGACCAGGTCATGGACACGTCGGTGCGATACTGGGAAGGCGTGGTCAGCGTGCGTCACAGCGACGGTCGACCCGCCGGATCGGGTTACTTGGAAATGACGGGGTACGAGCAATGAGCGGCTTGGACTGGGACAAGGTGCGCTCCGAACGCGGGCCGGATCTGGGCATTCTCGACGTGCGTTTCGACTGGATGCGCCACCCGAGCGGCGAACGCGTGCTCAAGCGGCTGGTGCTCGAATCCGTGGACTGGATCAACATCGTCGCCCTGACACCGGACGGTCGGTCGATCATGGTGGACCAGTATCGTTTCGGTATCGGCGCGCGGACGTTGGAAACACCCGGCGGAATGGTCGACCCGGGCGAGACGCCGCTGGCCGCTGCGCAGCGTGAACTGCTCGAGGAGACGGGCTACGGCGGCGGCACCTGGCGGTCGCTGGGCGCCGTCGAACCGAACCCGGCCATCCATCCGCATCTCTGCCACCACTTCCTGGCCGAAGGGGTGACGAAACTGGCCGAACCGGAGCCGGGGCCGGGCGAAGCCATCGCCCTCGAGTTCCTCGACCTCGACGGCATCCGCACGGCCATGCATGACGGCCGCTTGCGGCATGTACTTGCCCTGTCGGCGCTGTCTCGGGTGTTCCCGTTGTTTCCATGACTGGCTCGCCGAATACCCATGAGTGATATTGTCGGCGCTCGGTCAGGCTGTCGGACAGAGTACGCATGGGTCGATACTTCGAGTTGGCGGGAAAGCCTGCCGTCCTCGTAACCAGTTTCGCCGCGACGGTGGTCTTGCTTGCGGTCTTTCCCGCGATTCCCGTCGGCGGCGAACTGCTCGACGTGCGCCGCGGGTATGGGTACGACGAGGCCTTAGCGGCGTTGGCGGGCTATGGAACGGAGGGACGCTACTTGTACGCCTGGGCGAGCGCGACCCTCGATACGTTGCTGCCGGTCGCGTATGCGACCTTCCTCGCGGGGGTGACCTATCGGTTCCGACCCAGCGAGCGTTTACGTGTGCTGGCCTGGTTGCCCTTGGCGCTCGGAGTCCTGGACCTTGGCGAGAACGCGCAGATCATCGCAATGCTCGTGCAGTACCCGGACGTCTCCGAGGGGCAGGTGGCGAGCGCGTCGGCGTTCACCGTGACCAAGAGCTTCTTCTTTGGAGCGTGTTTCGCCTACGCGCTGGTCCTGGTCGTACTGGCCGCGGCGCGGCGTTTGCTTGGTCGCCGGCCTGCCGCATGATGTCGTCGGAGGTACGCATTATGGATGCGCTATAGTCGCGGCGCTCCGAAGCCTGATCAGACGACATGCGCGGTTTCACGACGTCAATCGTGCACTCGGACCGCCTCGATCCCGTCGAGCACGGTTCGCTGCACAAACCCATCCATGCGACCGTGGCGTATGGCTACGAGGACGTCCAGGACCTCGCCGACGTCTTCCAAGGCAGAAGCGGTGGCTATTCGTACGGTCGCCAGGTCAACCCGACAATCTCGGCCTTGGAGACGAAGATCAACCGCATGGAGGCGGGCGTGGCCACGGTCTGTTTCGGAACGGGCATGGCGGCCATCGGCACGTTGCTGTTTGCCCTGCTCAGGCAGGGCGACCACTTCGTATCGAGTTCCTTCCTGTTCGGCAACACCAACAGCCTTTTCCTAAGCTTCGCCGCCCACGGGGTTGACGTCACGTTCGTCGATGCGACGTCCGCAGACGCCGTCGCCAGTGCCGTCAAGCCCAACACCAAGCTGGTTTTCGTCGAGACCATCGCCAATCCACGTACGCAGGTGACGGACCTCGTCGGAATCGGCGCCCTGTGCCGGAACAAGGGGCTGGTCTACGTGGTGGACAACACGATGACCTCGCCCTACTTGTTTCAACCCGTCGACGTGGAGGCATCGCTGGTCGTCAATAGCCTCACGAAGTACATCGGCGGACATGGCAATGCGCTCGGTGGGGCCGTCACGGAAACCGGCAAGTTCGACTGGAGGTCATTCGACAACATCTACGAGACGTATCGGAAAGGCGACGCGGCGAAGTGGGCGCTCACCCAGGTTCGCAAGAAGGGACTGCGCGACTTCGGGCCGACCCTCGGCCCGGAGGCTGCCCACCACCTCGGCATCGGGGCCGAAACGCTGGCGTTGCGGATGGAAAGGCAGTGCGAAAACGCCCGAGCGCTGACCACCTTCCTGGCTGCCCACGACCGGGTCAGCCGCGTCTACTACCCGGGTCTGCCCGACCATCCCCAGCACGGGCGAACCGAGGCGCTGTTCCGGCACCCGGGTGCCCTGTTCAGCTTCGAACTCGCGGCCGACGTCGAGCCGTTCGATTTCCTGAACCGTCTCGAGGTCGTCATCAAATCCAGCAATCTCGGCGACAACCGCACGCTGGCGATTCCCGTCGCGCACACCATCTACTACGAGATGGGACCGGAGCGGCGGGCCAGCATGGGGATCGCCGACTCCCTGATACGCATTTCGACCGGCATCGAGGACGAGGAGGATCTGATGGCCGACTTCGCGCAGGCTCTCAACGCATGAGCCTAGACGTGTACACGGCGGCGACCCCGAACGGCTGGAAGATCACCGTGATGATCGAGGAACTCGTGGAAGCCGGCGTCGAGTTGCCCGAGGTCAACCTTCATACCGTGAGTTTGGGCGGCGAGCAGTTCTCGCCGGAATTCGTGGCGATTTGTCCGAACCAGAAGATTCCCGCGATCGTGCACGACGGGCGGGCGATCATGGAAAGCTGCGCCGTCCTCCAGTATCTCGGCGAGACGTTCCCGTCGCCCCTGCTACCGCTCGACGATAGGCGCTGGGACGTCATTCCGTGGCTCTATTGGCAGGCGGCGAACGTCGGGCCGATCTTCGGCAACAAGCTGAGCTATACCCGCTACATCAACGACGCCAGCGAAGAACAGAAAGCGCATCCCCTGACGCGTTTCGGCAAGGAGTCGCAGCGGCTTCTGGGCGTGCTCGACGGGCAACTCGCGCAGCATGCCTACATCTGCGGCGACGAGTTCACGGTCGCGGACATCGCGACGTGGTGCTGGGTCCGATCCTGGAAATGGGCCAAGATCGACATCACCGGGAAGCCCCGGGTGATGGATTGGGTCCGGCGCGTGCGCGCCCGCCCGGGCGTCGAGCGCGGGATCGCGTTCGGCGTGCCGAAGGACGAGGTCGACAAGTTCAGTGCGGAGCGGCGTGCTCGCTACCGGCAAGGCGGCGCCAGCATCGCCTCCAACTGGGCGCTGAAAGACGACGCCTGACGCACTCTCTAGGGGCGCAGCCCCGCTCGCTAGTTGGTCCGCCCTTTCCGTGCACCGAGCCGGAGCCTCAGCGCGTTCAACCGGATGAACCCGGTCGCATCCGCCTGGTCGTACGCGCCGGCGTCGTCTTCGAACGTGACCACGCCCTCGTCGTAGAGGCTGTCTGATTCGGACCACCGCGCGACCACTGACACGGACCCCTTGTAGAGCTTCAGGCGCACGTGGCCGTTCACCGGCTTCTGCGACTCGGTCAGCAACGCCTGCAACGCGCGTCGTTCCGGCGACCACCAGTAGCCGTTGTAGATGAGGGACGCGTAGCGCGGCATCAACTCGTCCTTCAGATGCGCCATCTCGCGGTCGAGCGTGATCGACTCCATGGCGCGATGCCCTTTCAGCAGGATCGTGCCCCCAGGCGTCTCGTAGCAGCCGCGCGACTTCATGCCAACGTAGCGATTCTCGACGATGTCGCTGCGTCCGACGCCGTGGCGACCGCCGAGCTCGTTGAGGTGCTTAAGGACGGTCGCCGGACTCATCGACACGCCGTCGACCGCGGCGACGTTGCCGGCCACGTAGGCGAGGTCGACCTCTTCGGCGCGATCGGGCGCGTCCTCCGGTGACACCGTCCAGCGCCACATCGACTCGTCGGCGGCCGCGCCGGGATCCTCGAGACCGCCGCCCTCGTAGGAGATGTGCAGCAGGTTTGCATCCATCGAGTAGGGCGATTCGTGCCCGCGTTGGAACTCCACCGGAATCTGGTGCTGCTCCGCATACGCCATGCAGGCCTCGCGGGAACGGAGATCCCAGGCCGGTTCCCGCCACGGTGCAATCACGTCGATGTCGGGGTTGATGGCGTAGGCCGAGAGTTCGAAACGCACTTGGTCGTTGCCCTTGCCGGTGGCGCCGTGGGCGATGGCGTCGGCACCGGTCTCGGCGGCCACTTCGACCAGGCGCTTGGCGATCAGCGGTCGCGCGATGCTGGTCCCCAGAAGGTACTCGCCCTCGTAGATCGCGTTGGCATGGAACATCGGGAAGACGTAGTCGGCGACGAATTCCTCGGTCAGATCCTCGATGAAGATCTCGCGTACGCCCATGGCCTCGGCCTTGGCCCGCGCCGGCTCGACCTCCTTGCCTTGGCCGATGTCGGCGGTGAACGTGACGATCTCGGCGTCATACGTCTCGGCGAGCCATTTGCACATGACGGCGGTGTCGAGCCCGCCGGAATAGGCGAGGGCGATCTTGCTGGGCATCGGCGATGCTCTGGACTTCAATGACCGGCGCAGTTTAGGCGATGCGCTGCCGTTCGCGCACCACGACCTGCCTACTTCAAAGCGAATGAGGTGGCAGCTGGCCTTCAGGCCTCCCAGAGCGCCTTGACGGGCATCGCGAGCAGCCCTTGGGCCGTACGCTGAATGCGCTCGCCGTCGTGGAGGAGGATGCCGCAGGCAAAAAGGTCGCCGACTGCGTCCTTGAGCCGCCGCAACCCGCGGAAGTCCTCCGGGCGTACGGTCGCCGAAGCCTTCACCTCGATCCCGACGATCATGCCCGGGATGCGCTCGAGCACGAAGTCGACCTCGATCCGATCCTTATCGCGATAGTGGTAGATCGCCGTCGGTTCATCGGCGAGCGCAGCTACCTTGGCAAGCTCTGCGTGGACGAAGCACTCGAGTAGCGCTCCGAGCTCCCCGCGATCTGTGCCAATGTCCACGGCTCGTTTGCGCCGCAATGCGGCTAGCAGGCCGGAGTCTAGGAAGTGCAGCTTCGGCGTTCGCACGAGCCTCTTCAAGTCGCTGCGATGCCAGGCCCGAACGCGACGTACAAGGAACATCTGCTCGAGCAGAGTAAGCCAGCGATCTACCGTCTTGCCGTCCACGTTCAAGCGCGACCCGAGATTTGTCATGTTGAGCAGTGTGCCGGCGGATACGGCTGCGTGGTCGATCAGCCGGCTCATCTCGACGTGTTTGCCGACGACGGCGATTTCGGCGATGTCGCGCTGCGCAAGCGAACGAGCGTAAGCCCGCAACCAGGCATTGCGACGGTCGGGCGCGTCGCGGGACACTGCCTCGGGGAAGCCCCCGGCGAGTACGCGGTCGATCAGATTCGGCGTGGCACCTGTGGTCGTGAAGGCCGGAAAGTCGTTGGCGAACGCGCGGTCTATGAATCGCGACCGGCGAGCACGGGCTAGTTCTGCTTGCGAGAACGGCAGAAGTTCCATGGTTTCGACGCGTCCGGCCAGCGAGTCGGGGGAGATCGAGCCCTTGAAGAGATCGACTGAGCCGGTGATGAGGAAGCGTCCTGGGCGCGGGTCTTCGTCCACCGCCTGCTTGAGCGCCAGTATGAGACCCGGCGCCCGTTGGATCTCGTCGATCACCAGTGCGGTGTGACCGCGCACGAAGCCCAACGGATCGTCCAAGGCGAAGCGTCTGTCCTGCTCGTTGTCGAGCGTGACGAAGGCACGGTCGTCCGTTTGCGCGATCCCTCGCGCGAGGGTCGTCTTCCCCGATTGCCGCGGCCCGACGACGGCGACGATGCGGGTGTCACTCAGCGCCCTACGAATCTCGGCCTCGGCGTGGCGCGGTATCAGGGGCTCTTTTCGTGCGAGGGGTTCCCCCTCGCGCTCCCCGGCTGAGGGCTCTTTCCGTGCGAGGGGTTCCCCCTCGCGCTCCCCGGCTGAGGGCTCTGTCATCTGCTGCAGCATGGCCTGTCCCCGAGGTGTATCGTCCGATTCGGAGTATAGCTCCGTCCAATTCGGAATGAAGCGTCGTCTGATTCGGAATTGGATGCCGTCCAATTCGGAATGAAGCATCGTGTCCGACGACGGATTGTCTTGAGGGCGCCGTGTTGACGATTGCGTCGAGTTTCCGACGTCGGTTGGAGGATGCGGAGCATTCTTGCTCGCGTCCGCTTAGGCGCGCCGCCGCCGATAGGCGACGCGCCTAGGCGATGCGTTGCCGTTCGCGCACCACGACCTGCCGATTCCAGGCGCGCCCCCAGAGGCCGAGGACGACGTTCGTCACTGCCACCGCTGCGAAGATTCCCGTCGGGCCGAAATGCGCGCTGCCGACCAGCGCTAGGGGCACGTAGAAGACGCCGATGCGTAGCACCGACAGGATCAGCGGCGGGAACGGCTTGGACAGGGCGTTGAATGCGCCGTTGGCGACGTTGGCCATCCCCGCGAAGCCGATGGAGATGGGGATGATCGCCAGGTACATCGTGGCGGTCGCGACGACGTCCGGCTCGCTGTTGATAAGCGAGACGAACCAGCGACCGCCCAGCCACATCACGGTTGCGGCGATGACGCTCCAGACGAGGCAGTAGCGGTAGCAGAGCTGCCGCGCCCGGTCGACGCGGTCGAAGCGTCTCGCGCCCCAGTTCTGGCCGACCAGCGGTGCGGTACTCGAGGAGATCCCGATCACGACCATGAACACCACCGCCTCGATGCGTGCCGCAACGCCGAAGCCGGCGACCACGGCAGTGCCGTACGACGCCAGAAGCCGCGTGATGACCGCCGATGCGAGCGGTTCGATGAGGTTGCTGGTCATGGCTGGGATGCCGACGTGCAGGATGGCCCGGCACGAGTTCGCGAAGTGCCGGAACGACGCTCGGATCATTCGCTCGCGGATGACGAACCAGTAGACGCTGAGCAGGAACGACATCGACCGCGCGATGACAAACGACCACGCCGCGCCTTCGACGCCGAGCGCGGGCAGGCCGGCAAGGCCGAAGATGAGGAATGGCCCGATGATCACCTGCAGCACCGATCCCGTGGTGATCACGACACCGGGAAACACGGGATCGCCGATGGAGCGCATCAGTCCCGTGCCGACCATGGACAGCCCGAACGGTGGGAACCCGATGGCCGCGATGGTGATGTAGGCCACCACCAGATCGAGGATCTCGCCGCGCGCGCCGAGCAGGTGGAACAGCGGTTCCGCGAAGACGACCAGTGCCACCGAGCAGGCCACGTTGAAGACCAGCACGAGAAGCAGACCATGCGTGGTCAGGAAGGCAGCCCGCTCGCGGTCGCCGGCGCCCATCGCCCTGGCCAGCACCGCCCCGGCCCCCATGCCGATCCCCCGCGTTGCGGCGCCGAGGGCCATCATCACGGGAAAGGTGAAGGTCACCGCGGCGATCGCGGCGGTACCGACGATGCCGAGGTATACGGCTTCGATGAACTGCGACACGGTCATCGCCAGGAAGCCGAGGATCATGTAGCCCGATAGGCGGATCACGTGGCGCGACATGTCGCCGCTCGCGAAGTTGGCCTCGTCCCGGGGTCCGGCGCTCATGTCGGCTTACCCGCCATCTTGGATGGGCAAACCGCTTACACTACAGCGAACGATCGATACCGCGTAGCGGCTTTGAAAGGGAGAGAACGATGAAAAGAGGACGTTGGAGCCAAGGCCTTGTCGCCGGATTGGCAATCTTGGGTGTCGCCGCCGTGGCCTCGGAGGGTGAGGTCGACTATCGCCAGCACACCATGTCGGCCGTTGGCGGGCACATGCAGGCCATCGTCGACATCATTCAGGGCAAGGTCCCGCACACCGAGCACATGGCGGCTCACGCCGGAGCACTCGCGGACCTGGCCGACCTCGCGGGGACGCTGTTCCCGGCGAGTTCCCAGGGCGGCGACGCTCTTCCCGCCATCTGGGAGGACGGCGAGGATTTCCAGTCCAAGCTGGCGGCGTTCAAGGAGGCTGCGGCGAACTTCAAGACGGCTGCTGGTAGCGGCGACATGGGACAGATCGGCGGGGCGCTGCAGCAACTGGGCCAGGCGTGTAAGGGCTGCCACGACAACTACCGCGCCAGTTGATGAGCCTGGCGCCAAGGAAGGTGCCGGCGCAGGACCCGCTGAACTCGGCCCTGGGCGCTTAGGCGTTGCCCACGAGCAGCACGACGCCGACCGCCAGGATCAGGGTCACGGCCGACCGAAACCAGAAGCTCTGCGCCGCCGGCAGGTGTTCACGGCCGGGCTTGCGGCCCGTGAACATTGCCAAGGGCGTTCGGTCGCGCAACACGAAGCCGTAGATCGCGTGCGCTGCAAGATGCACGCTTAAGCCTCCGAGGATCAGCCAATGCAAGCGGTGGTGGATCCAGTTCGCGATGCGGGCGAACTCGGCCGACGCGTAGTCGTAGAGCGGTCCCTCCGTGAAGATGTCGTCGGTCGCGAATAGGCCCGTGCCGACCTGAACGGTCGTGGCTGCGATTAGCATCGCCGCCATGGCGATGCCTGGCGAGGTATGAGCCGACTGGGCTCCGCGGCCGCGGAAGTGGTTGACGAATTGCAGCGGTGTCGTCCAGTAGTTCCCCCACCGGGCGTAGCGCCCGCCCCACAGGCCCCAGCCAAGACGGAACACCAAGAGGCCCAGCAGCAAGAGCCCGGAGCGCATATGCCAGGCCATCAGGCTGATATCCCCCTTGAGACCGGAATAGAGCGAGAAAGCGATCGCGCCCGCGAACAGCCAATGCCATATCCGCAGAGGCCAGTCCCAGATGATGGGGCCTTGGTCGTTCACGCGTAAGGTGTGCCGTCCTTGTGCAGGTATCCGTCGCCCCGACCGCGTCCGATGATGCGCATGTCGATGTCCGAATACTCGACATCGTCGTCTACGCGCCTGCTGCCGACCTCCAAATAGGACACCGCCTCGTCGGTCTCGTTGAGCAGGTGGTGCCCGTCGCCGCTACCGGCGGGGAACCCGGCGCACATACCCGGCCGGAGGGGCGTTCGCCCGCTGTCGGTCACCAGCGTCGGATTCCCGGCAAGGATGTAGACGAACTCGTCCTCTTGCGAATGCCAATGCCGCTGCGAGGACGCTGTCCCGGGCGGTAGCGTGACCTGGTTGACCCCGTAATCGGTCAAGCCGAACGCATCACCGAGCGCATGCTTCTCCCGCCCGGCGCACGGTGTGTCGAAGGGCGGCGGATAGCTGCTGCCGCGCCGCGGCTTGACCGATGCGGCCGTGATCGCAAGGGGTTTTGACTCGGACATGGGCGGGGATCCGGAGGCTGCTGCAAGGGGCAGTCTACCCCCTCGGCACGGCTGTCGGGACCGTATCCACACCGCCGCTTGCTATACTGGCAAGCGAAGCTCAAGAGTCTTGGACGATCCCGATGGCCTTGCTGGGCACCGTGCATTACGAGGTGCGCGACGGCGTCGCGCTGTTGACCATCGACAACCCACCGGTGAACCCGATGAGTTCGGGTGTGCGCTTCTACCTGTCGGAGCACTTGGCCACCGCGTTGGCGGACGATGCCGTGGATGCGATCGTCATTACCGGCAAGGGCCGGGCATTCATCGCCGGGGCGGACATCCGCGATTTCGGCAAGACACCCAACCCCGACGAGCAACCGAAACGGGCCGCGGGCGAACTGATCGAAGGCAGCGTCAAACCCGTGGTCGCCGCCATCAACGGCACGGCCTTCGGCGGTGGCCTGGAACTCGCGTTGACCTGCCACTACCGGATCGCGGCTCCCGGCGCCCCGGTGGGTTTGCCCGAGATCAAGATCGGCTTGTTGCCGGGTGGCGGCGGAACCCAGCGGCTGCCGCGACTGATCGGCGCCGAACCAGCCATGCAGGCCATTCTCTCGGGCGATCCCTTCGACACCGAGGAAGCCCTCGATCTCGGCATCGTCGATGACATTGCCGGCGGCGATCTCGTGGACGCGGCAATCGCTTTCGCCAAGGACAAGGCCGCCTCGCCGCCGCACCCATTGATCCGCAATCGCCGCGACAAGGTTCTCGCCGACCGCGGCAATCCGGACGTATTCAAGGCTGGCGAGGCCTACCTGGCGCGGCGCATGCGGGGCCAGTTCAACGGGCGGATGGCGTTCGAGTCGGTGAAAGCGGCCGTAGAACTCGATGATTTCGACGACGGCATCCGCGCCGAACGGGCCAACTTCCAGCGCTGCCACGACCATGAGCAGCGCGCCGCGATGATCCACGTGTTCTTCGCGGAACGGCAGGCGGCGCGGATTCCGGACGTCCCCCGCGACACGCCCGCCAAGCCCATCGCGCGCGCGGCCACCGTCGGCGGCGGCCTCATGGGCGGCGGCATCGCCATGTGCTTCGCCGACGCCGGCATTCCGGTCAAGGTGCTCGAGGTCAGCCAGGAAGCACTCGACAAGGGCCTTGGCGTGATCGCCACGAACTACGGACGCATGGTGCGCAGTGGCCGGATCACCGAAGCCGAGCGCGACGAACGCCTCGGGTTGATCGAAGGCGTGCTCGACTACGAGGCGGTCGCGGACGCGGACGTCGTGGTCGAAGCGGTATTCGAGAACCTCGACCTCAAAAAGCAGATCTTCGAGAAGCTGGACGCGGCGATGAAGCCGGGTGCCGTGCTCGCCAGCAACACGTCGGGCCTGGATCTCGATCAGATGGCGGCGCCCACGGACCGGCCGCAACACGTCGTCGGCACGCATTTCTTCAGTCCAGCGAACATCATGCAGTTGCTTGAAGTGGTGCGCGGGGCCGAGACGGACACGGAGACGCTCGCCACCGCCATGGCGCTCGGCAAGGTCATCGGCAAGGTACCGGTCATGTCGACCAACGCCCCCGGGTTCATCGGCAACCGCATGCTCGGCGGCTACACGCGGCAAGCCGGCGAGATCATCCTGCACGGCGCCATGCCGGAGCAGGTGGACAAGGTGATCTCGGAGTTCGGCTTCAACATGGGCCCGTTCGCGATGAATGACCTGGTCGGCCTCGACCTCGGTTGGCGAGCACGCAAGATGGCGGGCGTTGCCGACGCGGACAAGCCGTTGACGGCCGTCGTGCCGGACCGACTCTGCGACCTCGGGCGCTACGGCCAGAAGACCAACGCGGGCTTCTACCGTTACGCCGAGGGCTCCCGCCAGGGTCAACCGGACCCGGAGGTGGCCAGGCTCATCGAAAGCACGTCCGCGGAACTCGGCATCGAGAGACGCGAAATCGGCGACGACGAGGTGCTGAAGCGTTGTCTCTATCCGCTCGTGAACATCGGCGCCCAACTGCTCGACGACGGCGTCGCATTGCGCGCCAGCGACATCGACGTCGTCTACGTCTACGGCTACGGCTTTCCGAAGTACCGTGGCGGCCCCATGTACTATGCCGACCAGGTCGGATTGGACGCCGTCTACCGGGACATCGTCTCCTTCCACCAGTTGTACGGCGACGCCTGGCGCCCCGCGCCGCTTCTGAAGCGTCTCGCGGAAGAGGGCGGGTCGTTCGCGGAATGGGACGCGGGCAATGCGCGGGGTTGACGCCACGGCGCGCATAGACGCGCCGGCAGCCGTTCGCATCGTGGAATTCGATGGCGACGACGACGGCTACCTCGACTGGTTGGCCGTCTACCCGGACGGTTACGTGGTCAACGCACGTCGCAAGCGCAGTCCGGACTACGTGGTCCTGCATCGGGCGACGTGCGGCTCGATCTCGAGTCGGATGGTCGAGCCAGGGGCCTACACGGCGCGCGGCTACGTCAAGTACTGCGGCGAGACCTTGGCCGACGTGGCCACGCTCTGCGGTCGCCCGCGCGGCTCTTTCACCAAGCGCTGCGGCTTCTGCAAGCCTTAAGGTCGTCGTGCAGTTCACGACCCGCAATAGCGACGCGATCCGCGCCGGGGAGGTCACGCTTACCTTCCGCAACTGGCGGCGGCCGCATGCCAGGGTCGGCAACGTCTACCGGCTGCGGCCGCATGGGGCCATCCGGGTCACGGCGGTGAGTCAGGTGCGCATCTCGGCGATCGCGGACGACGATGCGCGACGAGCGGGATTCGACAATGTCGGGGCGTTGGCCGCGTTCCTGAAGGTCGGCCACGACGCACAAGTGACGCGGGTCGGTTTCGAACTGGCGGACGAGCAGGACATCAGGCGTTCCCCCGACCTCGGCCTCGAGGACGTGCTGGGACGACTGTCGGCAACCGATCGGCGCAGCGCGTCGCCGTGGACGGGTCGCGTACTCACGCTGATCGCGACCCATCCCGGCCGACGTGCCGGCGACCTGGCGCCGACGATGGGTTGGGAGTTGCCGAAGTTCAAGGCCAACGTCCGCAAGCTGAAGGCCTTGGGCCTGACCAGAAGCCTCGAGGTGGGCTACCGGTTGACCGACCTCGGTGAGCGTGCCGTGGCCGCACAGCGCAGCGACACGTGAAGGCGCTGCTGCTGGACCTTGGCGGCGTCGTCATCGATGTCGATCCGCAACGCTGTTTCGCGTACTGGGCCGAGGCGTCGGGCGTCGACGTGGGACACATCGCCGTCCGGTGGCGCGCGGACGAAGCCTACGAGGCATTCGAGATCGGTGCGATCGGCTTCGGCGAGTATCTCGAGAGCCTCTCGGCCCGACTCGACATCTCGCTCGGAGAGGACGATTGGCGTGCCGGCTGGAACGCTCTGCTAGGCGAGCCCATCGCGGACGTCGTCGCCGCACTGCCCGCGTTGGCGGCGCGCGTGCCGCTGTATTGTTTTTCGAACACCAACGTCGTGCATCAAGCGACGTGGGAGCAGCGCCATGCCGACGCGCTGACACCGTTCCGGCGGATTTACGTGTCGTGGCAGCTTGGCCTCCGGAAGCCGAGCGTCGCGAGCTACCGCCGGGTCGCGGACGACATAGGGGTCGCCCCGGCAGACATCGTCTTCCTGGACGACAACGCTGACAACGTGCGGGGAGCGAGCGCCGCCGGGCTTGTGGCACACCACGTGCCGAACGCGGCTGCGACGTTGGCGACGCTGCGTGGTGAGGAGTGACGATGAGAGCTGCACTTTGCGAAACCCTTGACGGGCCGGACGCGGTGGTGGTCCGCACCGTCGACGATCCGGGCGACCCCGGCAACGATCAGATTCGCGTGGCCATCGGCGCCTGCGGCGTCTCCTTCGCCGACGTCCTCATGACGCGCGGCGGCTACCAGGTCAAACCGCCGCTGCCTTTCGTTGTCGGCGGCGAGGCCGCGGGCCGCGTCACCGCGGTCGGTGCCGACGTCGAGGATTTCGCCGTCGGCGATGCGGTGCTGGTCTCCGCCGGATGCGTGGAGCACGCGGTGATGGACGCATCGCGGGCGACGCGTATCCCGGACGGCGTCGACATCGAAGCCGCCGCCTCGTTCCGATCCAACTACACCACCGCCCTCTACGGGCTCGAACGCGGCCGGCTCCGCGCGGGGGAGACCCTGCTCGTGCACGGCGCCGGAGGCGGTGTGGGGTTGGCTGCCGTGGATGTCGGCATACTCATGGGCGCCACCGTGATCGCAACCGCCGGCAGCGACGCGAAACTCGCCGTCGCCCGAGAACTCGGCGCCGACCACCTGATCGATTATCGCGAGGGCTTTCGCGAGGCGGTCAAGGAGGCGACGGAACAGCGCGGTGCCGACGTGATCTACGACCCCGTGGGCGGCGACGTGTTCGACGAGTCCATGCGCTGCGTCGCGCCGTTCGGCCGCATTCTGATCGTCGGCTTCACCGGCGGCCGGCCGGCGCTGGCGAAGACCAACCACCTGCTCATCAAGGACGCCGAGGCGATCGGCTTCACCATCGGTGCGCTCGGCCAACGCGACCCGGCTCGCGCCGCGCGCATCCACCGCACGTTGATGACTTGGCTAGGCGCGGGTCGGATCACGCCCTACATCTCGCACCGCGTACCGCTCGAACAGACCGCGGAAGCGCTTAAGCTGATCGTCAACCGAGAGGTGATTGGCAAGGCCGTGGTCGTGCCCTGACGCCTGCCGTCAGTTCCCTTCGGCCATGATCCTTGCGGGCGAGATCAGCACGTTGAACTGCTCGCACCAGATCACCACGCTGCCGAAGGCCCTGGGGTCGAGACCGGCTGGTATCGGGTAGTTCTGGCTGCCGGAGAACGACTTCAGGCGTCCAAGATCGACGAACATCGTCGCCTCCACTTCGGTCTCGGGCGTGACGTCGGCGTCCGGCACGAGATAGACGTGGAACTTCGGTCCCGGCCCGACCTTGAAGTCCGGCTCCAGGCGCACGAGGTCGGCGTAGATCGTCGCCGAGCCTTCACCGTAGTGGATCGGGTCCGCCGGGTTGGCATGAATGAAAGTCGCTCGGGCGACCACGTCGTTGTTCGATCTGGCGACGAGTGGCTCGTTGACTTCGGGCGGCGGGAAGAGATAGGGGAATACGCCGATTCCCACCGCGAAACCGCCCACCGCACCGACGAGGGCGCCGATCAACAGCAGAAGTGCGGAGCGCATCGGATCAGCCGACCGCGCGGGCGAGGTCCGCCGCCGCGAGATCGCGCCAGAGCGCGTCCGGAATCTCGGCCCCGAAGAGCCCAAGATTGGTTTCGACCTCCTCGACGGCCCAGACGCCGGGAATGACGGCCGCCACTGCGGGATGCCGCAACGGATACTGCAAGGCCGCCGCACGCGGATCGACGCCGTGGGATTCGCACATGCGCCGGATTGCCTGGGCCTTCTGCCACAGGTGCTCCGGAGCGGGCTTGTAGTCGTAGGTGGCCCGGCGTCGGTCGTCGGTGGCGAGGATGCCGGAGTTGTACGGCCCGCCGATGATGATCGAGACGTTGCGCTCGATGCATTTGGGCAGGAAAACATCGAGGGGCTCTTGCTCCAGCAAGGTGAACCGCCCGGCGAGCAGAAAGCAGTCGACGTCCATTTCGTCCATCACGCGACTGCACACCGCCCACTCGTTGACGCCGAGGCCGATCGCCCGGACGACGCCTTCTTCGCGCAGGTCGCGCATGGCGGGCAGCGCGCCGTTCCGGGCCGCCTCGAAGATGCCGGGCTGGGCGTCGCCATGCGTCCACACGTCGATGTCGTGGCAGAGCAGGATGTCCACGCGGTCGAGGCCGAGCCGCTCGAGGCTCGACTCGAGCGAGCGTCGCACGGCGTCGTACGAGTAGTCGTAGCGGATAGCCACGGGCTCCGCGTCCCGCATTCCTGCGTAGCGCTCGCCTTCGGATTCCGGCACCAGCAGCCTGCCGACCTTGGTGGAAAGCACGAAGTCGTCACGCGGCAAGGTGCGCAAGGTCGCGCCGAGCCGCTTCTCGCTCAGGCCGTGGCCGTACAGCGGCGCCGTGTCGAAGTAGCGGATGCCGCCCTGGCGCGCCCGTTGGACGATCGCGGCGGCGGCATCCACGCTGATCCGGTCTCCGACGGCGCCCAAGGGTGCGCCGCCGAAGCTGAGTTCGGTGACTTCGATGTCTTTAGAGCCGATGTTACGTGTCGCAATCATGTCTCGATAATCGACCGGGCCTGGATGCCCCAGCCCTCTCCCTTGTTGACCACGAAGAATAGACAGGCGAGCGAGCGATCGCCGCCGTCGATCACGCCGTCCAAGGCCACGGTCACGCTGCGTGCGCCGCCCTGCACGGCCTCGGCCCGGATACCGGTCACGAAATGCCACGGGCCGTCCCGGAACGCGGACGCGAGATCTTCGCGGCTATGCCACTCACGCACCATGCCCACGTCGATCTTGAAGTGGGGCGTTGTCAGCAGCGCCGCGCACCGTTCCCAGTCGCGGTCGTTGTAGCCGTCGACGTAGTCCGCCACCAGGGCGACGGCACGCTCGTGGTGCTCGTCGCTCTCGCCGCTGGTCGTGGCCGTGCCACCGTCCGTGCCGAACCGGCACTGGATTCCCCAACCGGGTTCGGTCTTCGTGACGATGTAGGTGACCCGGTTCATGAGCACGTTGCCGTCATCGGCATCGACGCGCGTCCAACCGCCGACGATGTGGGCGCGGTCGGGCGAGTCGTGGAGGACGCGGGGCTCGTGGCCGTTGGTGTGGTCCCACCCCATCGCCAGGACACGGTCCCAGGTCGCGGTGGCCGCGTGGTCGGCCAGCGTTGGCACGACGGCCGGCGTGCCGCGCGACGACACCCGGACGTGGGGGTAGTTGAGCGCCCCGGAGAACGTCTCGGCGTCACGGCTGTTGAAGGACGCGAAGAAGCTCCAATAGGCGTCCAGTGCGGTTGCGCTGCTCATGGCAAGTCCATGCGACCGCAACTTAGCACAGTCGCGTAGAGCGGTCAGAACAGGGTCAACTGCCGGTCGTCTCCCACGGCCCGGTCGAAATCGAGACCCAAGGCCGCCAACACGGGCTCCGCCACGGGTCGGACCTGCTTGTCCAGGTAGTGTTCGCGGTCCGGTTCGTTGACGAGGGCGTCGAGCGGTTCCGGGCCGGCGACGGTCATCACGTAGGACACGACGCGGTCCGAGCTTGCCGACTTGCGCGCGGCGGCCACATGCGGCGGCGTGTTGGCGGTGTAGTCCGCGGGCCGCTTGCGCAGTCCCTTGCGGTAGACCAGCTTGTCGTCGAGCTCGCCACGGCGGAGCCTCGTGGCAATGGTCGCCAGGTACTCCTCGACAGTCGACCCGGCGAAGAGCCGTGCGTAGAGTTCCCGCTGCACGTCCTTGGCAAGGTCCGTCCAGTCCCGGCGCACGACCTCCATGCCCGTGAACTCCACCACGTCCTGGCCGTCGACCAGGCCCGCGTAGCGCTTTCTTGCACCCGCACCGCCGTGGCGGACAGACGGCAGGAAGAGCTGCAGGTAGAGCTTCTCGAACTCCATCTCGAGCCGACTCTCGACGTGCCACTCGCCGTCGATGTACGCGGCGATGGCAGCGTTGAGGTCTTCGGCCAACGTGGGCCCCGCGGTCCGCGCCTCGGTGGCGGAAAACCCGGAGCGCACGAAGACGCTGTCGGTGTCGCCGTAGAGGACCTCGAAGCCGCGCGCTTCGAACCAGCGCTTCGACCATTGCAGGAGGTGGCGCCCCATCCCGGTGACGGCGTTGGCGATCGCGACGTTGTGGAATCGGCACGCCGGGGTGCCGAGTACGCCGTAGAACGAATTCATCAGGATCTTGATGGCTTGCGAGGCGATGGCGTCGCCGGTGCGCTTGGCCGCTTCCCGCTGCGGAAACAGCTCGTCGAGGATCGCCGGCAGGATCGCGGGAGCGCGCGCGAAGCGCGCGTCGTCTGCGAGCCGTACCGTGTCGTCGTCGGCATCGGCCCCATCGACGAAGCCCAGCGGGTCGATGTTGAATGTGCGGATGACGCTCGGATAGAGGCTCTTGAAGTCGAAAACCCAGACGTTCTCGTGGATCCCGGTGACGGGTTCGAAGACGTGGCCTCCGGCTTGGCGGCGCGACACCTCGGCGTCGCTGGAGCGCACCGTCGGCGCGACCACTCGACGCCCGCGCAGTGCCGACAGGTAGAGGAAGTCGAACGACGCGATGCTCGCCGCCACCCGGTCCGGCGTCATGCCCGTCAAGCGGCTCCGCGCCACGGCGAGGGTGACGAGGTCGAGTTTCTCGACGATTTCGAGTGCCAGGCGGGCGTCGGTTCGGGCGTACTCGGCGAACGTCGGAAGGTCGTCGCGGTAGCGCGCCAGGATGTCCTCTGCGCGATTGCCCCCCGCACGCTCACCGCCCGCATCGAGTTCCACCTTGCCTTCGCCGAGCACCTCGCTGGCCACGCCGTTGAGGGAATAGTCGTCGAACCGTTGAAACGCCCCGCGCAGGAGATCCATGCCGTCGAGCACGAGGCGGCCGGGTATGGAGGCTTGCCCGCTGCCGAAATAGCCGCGGGCCGGGCGCACACGGACGGTCCCGGCGTCGCGGCCGAGGTGGAGCGGCGTTCGCGTGCGCCGGGCGATCCGGGACAGGACGTTGAGGTCGAAGTCGATCACGTTCCACCCTGTCAGCACGTCGGGGTCGAGCGCGTGGACGCGGTCGACGAATGCGGCCAGGGCTTCGCGTTCCGTGGGATAGGCGTGCGCCCGTTCGGGCATGTCGCGGCCGTCCTCATCGACGATGAGCACCTCGTCGACGCCCTGTCCGTACAAGGCAATGGCGAGCAGTCGCCGCGCCGTCGGGTCGGTCTCGATGTCGAACGACAGCACGGAGGGACGGACCGTGACGTCCGCCGGACGCAGGAGCGGATCGTCGAAGATGTACTCGATCATGCCGCCGTCGGCGCCGGGTGTGGGAGTACCCACGATCTCGCAGCCGCCGCGGATGCCGCGGTCGATCAGGTAGCGGACGGCGAAGCGCACGTCCGCTTCGAAGGTCGGCACGCCGTGTCCCTGCAACCGATCGCGTAGCGGCGGCGCGTCCTGCGGTACGCCGACGTCCACCCGCAGGACCCGGTCGCCCGCGAAGGTCGTGCGAGCCGTCTCGATCTGCCGGGTCGCACCGAGTGTCCACGCCAGGGCGGCATCGCTTCGCCGGATGTGGAAACTCGGCGTTTGCCGACGGTCGCGCACGAGAAACGTGCCGCCGTCCTCGAGCACGCCGTAGAGGTGCACGACGGGTGCACCGTCGTGGATGCGGTAGCTGGCCTGAAGGATGAAGCCGCGAACGGGTTCTCTTCTGTCCCGGCGGGCGGGCTTCTGGTGCTCCCCGCCTACCGCCACATGTGCGTACCGCCGCATACCGCGATGGCCTGGCCGGTGATGTAGGCGCTCGCCGGCGCGGCGAGAAACACGGCGATTCCCTTGAGATCGTCGGACTCGCCGAGGCGCCGGAGCGGTGTTTGGGTCTCGGCGTTGCGCTTGGCGTCGTCGTTGTCCCACAGGGCGCGCGCGAAGTCGGTCTTGATGAGACCCGGACAGATGGCGTTGACGCGCACGCCTTGCGGGCCGTATTCGAGCGCCAGGTTGCGCACGAGGGCGATGTCGGCCAGCTTGGAAATGCTGTAGGTGCCGAGGGTGAGCGAACCGTTGAAGGCGCCCGTACTAGACGTGATCATCATCGAGCCGCCACCGTTGGCCACCATGTCCGGTGCCACCATGTGCGCCAGCCAGTGGTTCGAGCGCACGTTGGAGTTCATGATCTTGTCGAAGGCCGAGTCCGGGATTTCCGACATGGGGCCGTAGAACGGGTTGATGCCCGCGTTGGCAACCAGGATGTCGATGGAACCGAGGCGGTCACGGGTCTCGGCGACCAGGGCCTCGAGCTGGTCCTTGTAGCCGATGTTGCAGGCGATGGGCGTTGCCGCCCCGTCGCCGCACGTGGCGTTGATCTCGGCGCAGGCCGCCTCGCACTGGTCGAGCTTGCGGCTCGACACCACCACCTTGGCGCCGTGCTCGGCAAGCCCCTCGGCCATGGCGAGGCCCATTCCCTTGGACGCGCCGGTCAGGAGCGCCACCTTGCCGGTGAGATCGAAAAGACTGGTTGGAACGGACATGGCCCACGTTGCTCCGCAAAAGCCGGGCAGACTAACCGGCGCTCGCGGAAAAAGCCATTCGGCTCAGAGCCGGGGCGTTCGGGGCGCCGGGTTGCCGCAACTGTCCCCTTCGTAGAGGCCGACGTTGTCGATGTAGACGTCGCGGGAACTCTGCGCGAAGTCGAAGGCGACCCGCCCGTGCAGGTCGGTCTCGGCGATCGTGAACGTGTGTTCGAAGTTCTGCCAGGAGCTCGTCAGGTCAACGCTGAACTGTCCGCCGCTGGTGTTGCTGTAGGTGGTCCGATTGGCGTCGGTGTACGCCGTCATGACTCGCTCGCCCGTCGACCTTGCGCGGTAGCACAGGGTGTACTCCTGGCCTCCGATGACCATCACGGAGTGGCTGATCTGGGCATGCCAGGAGTCGTCGGAGGCGTTCGCCATGTCGATGTGCAGCGCACCGCCGCTGGCCCGGATGGCGTCGGTGGCGATCTGCACGAAGTTCCAGTGGCGGAGGGTGCGCCGGTGCTCGCTCTGGTAGTTGCTGAACCGGTGCTGGTCGACCGTGAACGTGCCCCCGCTGGCGATCAGGTTGCCGGGCCGGGCCCGAAGCGCCGTCTGCTCCGAGAAGAACATCATGTCGTTGCTGATCAGGCCTCCCGCGTTCTGAAGCTGCAGGAAGTGCAGGCCGCCGGGAGTGGGGCTCCGCTCGAGCGTGACGGTCAGGATCTCGTCGTCGCACGCCGGCATGTCCCCGGATTCGCAGGTGACGGTCGCGGCGGCGCCGCGACCGTTGACCAGAACCACGGGGTCGGGGAGGACATGGCGGGCGTTGATTCGAAGTTCGAGGTCGTCGCTCAGGTTGGGGAGCTCCACCGATTGCGTCTGTGCTTCGATGGGACCAACTGGCCACAGCGCGGGTTGGGGATGGTCGACCGTCACGTTGGGACCGAGCCTGGCGGTCAGCGTGATGACCATGTCGCCGGCACTCGCAAGCGACAGGAGACGTGCACGCGAATAGGCGCCGCGGCCGCTTCGATTCCCGTAGCGCGGCCAGTCGAACTCCACCGCCACGGGCCGCGTCACGGTGTCGCTGACGACGCGCACGCCTTCTCCTTGCAGGACGACGGATCCATCGCGCGAGGCGTTCTCCAGCGCCCGCAGGAAGGGAATGGTTCCGTCGTCGTTCGCGGTGCTGGCGTTCAGCGTGATCTGCCTTGCGAACGCACCTGGGAAGCCCGTGCTGGTTTGCAGCACCATGTTCCAGATGTCGGGAGACGCGCCCGCCAGTATCCACATGTCCCGTTCCGGGAAGTTCATGGGCATGTTGACGATCTGCATCAGGTCGATGATGTTCAGACGCCCCTGCGGTAGCAGCATCCAGCGGTCGTAGGCGCCGCGCCAGGTCGGGGCGTCCATGCCGCTCCCCGGGGTATTGGTGCTGACCAGGAACGGCATCTTGTGGCAGTCGCCGCAGGTCTGCGTTCCCGTATTCGGTTCGCTGGAGTCCTGCACGAAACTGAAGTCGAAGTGGCCGCGGCGGGCGCTGCTGGTCAGCACATTGTCGTAGGAACGGTTGGGGGCAGGCGGGTAGGGCACGCTCAGGACGAATGTCGCGAGCGCATCGCGTTCCGCGGCGTCGAGCAGGCCGGGCTTGTCCTCGTCGTTGGTATGGGCGCAGTTGTCGTCCGCGTCGAGTTCGCACATGGTCGTCGCGAGGCTGCCGTCGACGAGGTGCCGCGTACAGCTGACGGGGTCGTCGGGGGAACAGTTCGGATCCAAGTCCACGTTCGGACCGATGTTGGCGGTGTTCATGCCACCGTACGGGTCGCCGGGTATGCCGTCCCAGTGGTACGGTTGCGTGTCCCGCGCACCGCGCACGGGCATCGTCAGCCGGGGCGGGACCTGATCCATACAGCCCTCGGTGCCACTGCACGGCGGTGTCCTTAAGACCCAGATCAACTGGTCGGTGTGGGCATCCGGGTGACAGCTCTCGCAGGAGAACGTGCCGGTTGTGGACGCGTCCGCGTCGTTGAAGGCGATCCGCCCAGCCTTGACAGTAGCGTGCGTCGGATCGTCGAGGTCGACGGTTGCGGTGACGCTCGGGCTTGCCAGGCTCGTCAGATCGACCAGCGACACCGTGTTGCCAACTGCGTTCAATACCCAGGCGGACTTGGGCGCGCCATCTTCGTCCGGGACCAGCGCCACGCCGCGAGGCGCGGCGCCGACGGCCACCCGACCGAGCACGCCGCCGGATTCGATGTCGAATGTGAACAGCTTGTCCGATCCGGCGGCCGATACCACCAGCGTCGCGTCGTCGTCGCTTACTTGGATACCGAACGGCGTGGCGAGTGCCATGCCGGCGGCAGGGTGCGAAGGCGGCAGCGGTTCGAGGTCGTGGCGTTCGGGATTCGAGCAGGCGTTGGGACAGTCCACCTGCGTGATCTGGTTCAGGAACGCCCGGTTTTCCATCTCCGCCATGCCGTCACCTGCGGTGCCGGCCTTGCCGTTGGCATCGTTGCGGGCATCGGTCTGGGCGACGAATACGCTGCCATCGCTGTCCACCGCAAGGCCGTAGAGCAATGTCCCGACGCCGTTCACGATACGCAGACGATTGTCCGTGGTCGTGTCGAAAATGAAGAGATCGCGGTCCGGCAGCTCCGTGTTCCTGACGATGTCGGCGTCGTAGTTCGTAGACAGCACGTTGTTGTTCCTGAACACGTGCTCGACTGCGTCGAAGGTGCACACGTCGTCGTCGATGCTCTCCGCCTCGCAACCCGAAAGCTGCGTTTGGTTGTTCGACTCGAAGGCGATCACGTAGAGCTTGTTGTCGCGCACCGTAATGGCGCGTGGATCTTGTGCGGGGATGCGCAGGTGGTTGCTAACGGTGCGTGTCGGTACGTCGATGACCGCGATCCTGTTCGACGTCGACAACGCCACGTAGGCCTTGTCATCGTCAGCGAACGCGACGCCGACCGGCTCGTCGAAATAGGTCGCGAGGGTTGCGGTGCTGAAGTCGTTGACGGTGGCGATGACCTGTTGGAAGAAGTCGCTGTCGGTGTCGGTGTCGACGACGCTCACGGAGTCGGAGACGTGGTTGGTGACCCAGAGTTCCTTGCCGTCGGGGCGGACGGCCAAGCCTACGGGATCGATGCCCACGTTGATGCGGTTGACCACGGTCCGGGTGTCGGTGTCGATCACATCGACGGTGTCCGCGGGCGTGTTGACGGCGTAGACGAAGTCGCCGTGCACGACGATCGGTTTGGCATGCGGACTGGCAAAGGTCGGCCTCCCGACGTTGTCCGGGACGTCGACAACCACCCCCGTCTCCGCCCCGAGCACAGAGGCAGCAACGGTGGCAAGCGCGATGGCTACGCAGGCCGTGCAGCCGGCTTGCCTCTGTGGGCGATCAACCACGATCCGATCTTCCGGCGCCCTTTCTCGACGCCATTCCGCCGCGCGTGTAACCGGCGAACTAAGCATAGGGCGACGCCAAATGCAAGCGCGACTCGCACTACATCCTTCGCTCCAGGGAGACGCCGAGAAACGCGTTCGTGTAGGTCGGCGGGCGCCGCCCGAAGGTGAGCACGTTGCGGATCGCGTCGGGCGTAACGCCGCGGAATGCCCAGTCCGCGCTGGCGTAGTCCTCCCAGTACCAGCGGACCGCGACCTGCGTTTGACGGCGCCATCGGTAGGTTGCTTCCACCTTCAGCGACCGATGGTCCGAGACGAGTTCGGGGAAGGCCTGTACCGCGTCCGCGAACGCCGTCGCGTAGCGACCGCGGCCGTCCACTTGGCTGTAGGTCAACTCGACATCCAAGCCGGGGTGCAGGACACCGTTCGCGCGGGCGACAAAGCCCGTTGCTCGCGTCCTATCAAACGTGTCGTAGTACCAGTCGATGGGTGGGTGGGATTGGCTGCCGGCGGTGGTGGCATCCGATGCACGCGACTCAAGGAATGCCGACAGGTAGATGTCCGCCGCGGGCGCATAGCTCACATCCACCCCCCAGCCGTCGTCCCGTTCGCGGGTGAGCCCGAGTTCCGAACTGGGATAGTCGGTGGCCCGCACCTCGGCCTCTGCGCCGAGCGCCACTTGGCTGGCCGGCACGCGGTAGTCGACGCGAGCGCGCCAGGCGCGCTGGTCGCGTGCCGCCTGGTAGTAGCGTCTCGTCAATGGGTTGTTGCGACTCACGGTGCGAAACGGCGAGGCATCGCGCGACGCCTGGCTTGCCTTGAGCGAGAGCGCGAGTCCGCCGGGGCCGTGCGCCAGCAAATCGACCCACGCGCCGTTCTCGCGGTTGCGGGCGATCTCCAGCCGCGTGCGCTCGGCCTCGGTCGAACGCCCACCCAGTGCGACGCTCAGCCGGGGTCCTATGCGGTGCCGCAACCGGGCCTCGGTGGTCTGTCGACGTAAGCCGTAGGATCGGCTGGGCCGTGGCGGCGTCACGATCAGGTCGCCCAGCACAGGCGAGAGCATGAGGACCGGTGATCGGTTGTCGCGCTCGTGCTGGCGATGCGTGAGGCTCAGTCGGAGCCTCCTGGTGAGCCGGCTGGCGAGGCTGACGGCACCGGCGAAAGTGCGCGCGTGGCCGCCCAGGCTGGGGGCGGGCAGAGCCTCGAGACCGAGCCCGCCGTTCGTCGTGTACGGAAGGAATGCGTCGTCCTGACGATGCCGTCCCCAGGTCAAGCGCGCGCTCAGCCGGGTTCGCCCGAAGCCGGTGCGGGAAGTGAGTGTCGCTGTGTCGGCGTCATTGTCCGGCGCGAGGGCAATCCGTCCCGTTGGGTCGCCGCGCGGCGAGAATGCGTTCTCCCAGACCAGCGCCGCATTGGCGTTGCGGAACCGGGATCGGCGCAGTTCCGCCCCCACCACCCACGGCTGGCTGGTGAACACGGCTTGGCCGCGGATTTCCTCGCTCGCGTGATCGATGGGCTTGGGCAGGCCGGTCGCCTGGTAGAACCGATCGGCGAAGGTCTCCGTGGTGCCGGTCTTCGTCTCCCGGGCGTAGGACGCCCGCAAACGCACCGCTGGCGCCGGCTCGAACGACAGCCTTGCACGTGCCTGTCGTCGGTGAGTGGCGTAGGGGAACTGGGCCGACGCCGCCGTGGCGTTCTGCGGCTCGCGGTCGCCCCACGTCTCCGGCAGTTCCAGCATCGTGTCGCCGCTGTACGGCGTGCGGCCGTCGGCCGCGACGATGCGTGGCACCTCGCGCCATTGCACGAGGACATCGTAGCGGCCGTTGTATCCGGTTCGGAACCGGGCTTGGCGGGAATCCAAGCCGAGGTCCACGGCGTCTATGGCGAGATGGCGTCCCTCGGCGTTGCCATAGGCGAGGGACGCGTCGCCGTTGCCGCGGACGCCGGCCCGGTCGAGCCCGTTGTCGCGACCGAAACGGGTGTGGGCGTCGTCGACGGCAAGCGCCTCCACGCGCCAATGGCCTTGTCGAACGGTAGACAAGTCGAAGGGGCAAAGGCGGCACCGCCAGCGTGAGGTGTCCACGTTGTCGTAGTTGGGTTCCACCACGGCGCCATGGAGCGGCGACACCGTGGTCGCGGCGAGGACGGCCAGCGCGGCGCACGTCTTCGTCATCGCCGGAACAGGTTGCCGGACGGGTGGTTCGATCCGTGCACGGCGAAGTGGCAGTTGAGGCAGGCATTCGCGAGCAGGAATGCCGACGCGCGACCGGCGGCCAGATCCTCCGGTGTCTGCGCGAAGCTGCGGTGGCCGACGGAAGAGTGACAGCCTTGGCAGAGCTGGGGTGCACGACGGACCAGGAGCGCCGGTTGATTCGATCCGTGAGGCACGTGGCAGATGCCGCAATCCTCCACGACCGGGGCATGTTCCCAGAGAAACGGGCCGCGCAGGTCGGTGTGGCAGGCCAAGCAGGCGTCGTTGATCGTCGCTCGCCTAACCAGGGCATCGCCGCCGCCGTGTGGATCGTGGCAGTCCCGGCAGAGGAACTGGTTGTCGCGCATCGGGTGCGACGACAGCTTGAGCGTGTCGGCCGCGACCTGGCGATGGCAGCGACCGCAGGTCTCGGCCTGCCTCTCCCGGGTACGCACGGCGTCGACCTCGGCATGGACGAGGTGGCAGTCGGCGCAGGCGAGCCCCGCTTGCTCGTGTGCGCTGCCGGCCCAGTGCGCGCGTTCGTAGTTGGCGTGACAGGCGAGGCATAGGCCGTTCTGCACGGCCGCGTCGGCGTTGCCGCGAAGACCGAAGTTGATCATCGGCTCGCGCGAAGCCCCGACGGCGAGAATGCCCGCCGTGTGCTCACCGGCTGGCCCATGGCATGCCTCGCACTGCATGCCCGCGGGAAGGACGGCCCCGTGGGCCATCTGGAATGGCGACCCGGGAACGCCAGGATGGCCGTGGACGGTCCGGAACACTTCGAGCGTCGGAAACGGCTCATCCTCATCGTGGCAGCCAAGGCACGAATCGGCACCGCGGCGCGAGTACTCGCCTTCGGCGAACTTGGCGACGAGCTCATCGTGCGCCGGTCCGGCCGCATGGGCTTCCGCCGCCATCAGCGAGCCCGTCAACACGGCGACCCGGACGAGTCGCCGAGCTTGGCGTGGACTGACCCGAGTCGTGGCGTGGCCTTTCCTCACACGACGATTCTAGTGCCGCGACACGACCGGCGAGGGCGTTTTCTGTCACCGCCACACGCAGTATTCTTCGCCATGTCGACTGGGAGGGGGAGGTGAGATGCTTGGACGCGTTAACACGGACCGCCGAGCGTGGCGGCTAGCCGGCGGCGTTGGATTCGTCACTGTCGGGCTGCTGCACGGTGCGGCCTACGCGCAGGAACCGGCCGACGACCACGGAAACGACCGACTGGATTCCACGCGCATCGAACACTACGGCGTCAGCCAGACCGGTCGTCTCGAGACGATGGGTGATCGGGACGTTTTCCGACTCGACCTGCAGGGGCGGGCGGAGATAGAGATGCGCAGCAGCGGCGCCTTGGACACCCAAGGCCGGCTCCTCGACAGCGAAGGCGAAGTGCTCGCCGAGGATGACGACGGCGGCACGGATCTGAACTTCCGCATCGTGCAAACGCTGGAAGGCGGCGTGTACTACGTCGAGGTCGCGAGCAACATGGACGTCGGCGACTACAAGATGACGGCGCGGATCCGGCGTGCCGGGGACGACCACGGCGACACGTCCGGCGCGTCCACGTTGTTGCCTCTCGGCATCCGCAACACGGGACGGATCGCACCGGCTGACGATACGGACACGTTTCGCATCGAGGTGTCGGAGACAACGGGATTGCGCGTCTCCACCGGCGGGCCGACGGACACGGCCGGCGAATTGCGCGACAGCAACGACGCAGTGCTCACCATGAGCGACCACGGGGCCATCCAGAACAACTTCCAGATCGAGCGCCACGTCGAACCGGGAACGTACTACGTCCACGTGACGGCGGCAGCGGTCGGTTCGTTCACCGTTCTCGCGGAACTGTACGAGTCGGATGGGCCTGACGATCACGACGACCACGGCGATGAGGGCCACGGCGAGGATGAGCCGGAAGAGAGTGCATGGGACGTGTTCGTTGCGTCGATTTCACAACCGATCGTTCAGGCCAGGTGCGTCAATTGCCACGTCGCGGACGGCACCGGCAGCCCCGCGCTGCGTTTCGTCACGTCATCAAACGCCGACCACGAGATGACGAACTTCGAACAGTTCGAGTCGTTTGTCGCGGCGGGCCACGATGGCCACGACCATGAAGACAACGACAACGTCACTTGGATCCTCGACAAGATTCGCGGGTTGGCGAATCACGGGGGCGGCCTCCAGGTCGACGACGGTTCACAGGAGTTCATGGACATGGAGCGGTTCCTCAACCTCCTCGCCGAGGAGGTCGCCGACGGCTAGGCGGTCGTTCTGCGCAAGCGGCGCCCTGGGGCTCGCGCTCGGCGCGGCGCTCACGGCCTTTGCCGAGAGCGGCGAAGAGATCGCCGCGCGCGAATGCCGCGATTGCCACGGCCCGCTGGGACGGAGCGAGCAGCGGGACATCCCGTCTATCGGGGGCTTCTCCGAGTTCGCCATCATGGACCTCTTGGACAGCTACCTATTGGGCTTCCGTCAAGCGCGCCCGGTCACGCTCGAGGACGGTTCCGAGAAGGACATGCTTGAGGTCGTGGAGTCGCTCTCCGAAGAGGCCATCGAATCGGTAGCCGTTTACTACGCCGCGCAGCCCTGGCGGCCGCACGAGCAGGCGTTCGATGCCGAGCAGGCCCGCCGCGGCGCGCGCATCCACGCCCGCAAGTGCGCCAAGTGCCACCTCAAGGAAGGCAGCGTGGCAGAGGCCGACCACGCGCTCCTGTCCGGCCAGTGGCGCGACTACCTGGCTGCGGAGTTCCGCGACTTCGACAGCGGCGCGCGGCGCATGGCCGACAAGATGAAGGAGAAGTACGAAACGCTCTCGGCCGCCGACAAGGCGGCGCTGCTCGAACTCTACGTCAGCGCGGGCAGGTACTGACCGCGGTTCATGTTTGCCGTTGGATCAAGCGCGGGTTGCGCCATTGAGCGTGGGAGAACGCGCAAGCGTTCTCGATCGCGTCCGCAAGACGCGCCGGCGTCGCTAGCGACGCGCCTAGACTGTCGCGGCCGCGCGCTGACCGAACGACGACCGGTAGGCGGGCACCACACCTGCAGCCGCCGCGCCGACGATCCCAAGCAGCACGGGCAAGGCGATCGCCGCGAGATCCACGCGCAAGTCGATGGACCAGCCGAACGCCAGGGGCTGGATGACGTTGCACAGGAGCCACGCGATGACGAAGCCGAGTGGCACGGCGCTGACCGCGGCCACCACGCCGAGGATCGCAGACTGCACCATGGCCAGGCGCCAGACTTCCGCCCGCCCGTAGCCGATCGCACCGAGTAGCTGGAACTCGCGTTCGCGACTCGCCTGCAACGCCGTCAAGGCCGCGTACAGCCCGAGAACGGCGACTGCGAGCGCCACGCTTGTCAAGGACCGGCTGACCACGAAGGTGCGGTCGAACACGTCCATGGCCACGGCTCGAATGGTGCCTTGGTTACGTACGTTGGCGGTGCCGAAGCGCTCGGCCAGGGACGCTGTCAGCCCGGCGAGCGCATCGCTGTCGGCGAGCACTGCGAGGCGCCGCCAGCGGACAGCCTCGGCGGGGAACTGGGATACGTAGTGCGACGTCGGCAGGATCACGCGCGCCGTGGGCGCGCCGAAGTCGCGGAACACATGGCCGACCTCGACGTCGACGTGCTCGCCGTCAGCGACCACGGTGACGGTGTCGCCGGCGCTGAGACCGAACAGCCGCGCGCCGACCTCGTTGACCATGCCGCGCGTGGTCAACTGCCCGGCGAACCCGTAGCGTCGGGTCTCTTCCGCCGTTAGCGTCGCCAGACCCACGCTTGCCGGACCTCGAAGAAGCCGTGCGTTCACGTCCGCGTAGCGACGCACCGCTTGGACCCCCGGCTGGTCCCTGATCCAGTCCATGTCGGCAGCGGTCACAGGATCGTCCGCGTTCACGTAGACGCCGGGCCAAAGGCGTTCCTCGAGCATCGTCGTGAAGTCGTGGCGCAGGCTTTCAACCATGAGCCCCATGCCGATCGCGGTGGCGACGGCCACGGATAGCGCGCCGAGGGCGAGACGCAGTTCTCCGACCCGGACAGCGGCGGCCCGCAGGTTCGCGCGGGCGCCGATGGCTCGGGTGAGGGCGGCGAACCGGCTGGCGGCGCTGCCGAACAGGGGCACGGTGTAGACCATTTGCACGGCGCAGAGCCCGGTCAGCGCAGCGAACGCGGACAGCAGCGAGCCGTGGGCGATGCCGAACACCGCGACCACGATGCCGAGCCCGCCAAGCACATGCCGGACCCTGTAGCCGGTCTCGGGCCCTCGTGTTGCGAGGACCGGTCCCACGGTAGCTGCGGCAACCCCGCAGAGCACAGCCTTCGCTATCAGCCACGGCCCCGTCGATGTCGTGACGGTGCCGTCGAAGGCCGTAGCCAGCAACTGTTTGCCCACGGCAGTGCCTAGTGCCAAGCCGGCCGCCGTGCCGACCGCGCCGAGAACCAGCCCTTCGGAAAGGCCCAAGCCTCGCAGCGCACGCCGCGACACGCCGATCGCGACCAGGCGTTCCTGTTCAAGCCGGCGTCGCGCGACATGGGAGTAGCTCGCCTGGGCGGCAACCAGAGCCGCCATCAGCAGTGAGAGCATGGCCAGCGCGCCAAGGCTGAATGCCATGGCGTCGGCGAACCGGCTTGCCGGGTTCCAGCGGCGGGTCGCTACGACCCGGTAATCGTCCACCACGGGGTCGGCGTAACGCGGCAGTGCGGCCGTGATCCCGGGCAGGATGGCGTCGAGCACATCGAGGAAACCAGCCCGGGCGCCGTGCACGCGCAGCCATACCGCGTCGATTTCGCTTTCTCGATCGAGCATGCGCTGCGCCGTCGGCAGGTCCGCAAGCAGGACGGCCGGCGCGTCACCGTAGGGGGCCTCGGACGTGGCTTCGACCACCGCCACGGCGAGCCCCGCGCGACGGATCGCCTCGGCGGTCGCCGCTGTTGCGAGGGCCGTGTCCTGCGTCAGGAAGCTGGCGTCTGGACGCCCGGAAGGCTGCTGTGGCGTTGTCGCCGGCGCGAGGCCTGCCAAGGGGTCGAAGCCGATGATCCGGACCGGTTGACCGGCTAGGTCCATGAAATCGTCGATCGCCGGTGCCATGGCAGCCACCGTCGGGAACTGCCCTTGGCGCCAGCGTTGGCGCAAGCGGAAGTAAACCTGCTCGCTAAGCGAGGGCGCGGTCAGCAGGTGGGTGTGGGCGAACGACCCGCCCGGCAACGTGTCGAACGTGCTGCGGATCGACTGACTCACCAAGTGCACGGTCGCAACCGCCATCACGGCCAGGGTAATGCCAATCAGCGTCGCCAGGACGCCGACGGGGTGGCGGCGCAGGAAGCGGCCGTGGCTCTTGATCAGTGTCCGCCAGATGCTCAAGACAAGTCGATCATGCGGTCTGCGCGAGCGGCAATGCGTTCGTTGTGGGTGGCTATGACGAGCGACGAGGCCGCGCTAGCGGTCGCCTGCCACAGCGCGTCGGTCACCGCGGCGGCGCTTCGACTGTCGAGATTGCCGGTTGGCTCGTCAGCGAGCACGATTGGCGGTGTGTGCGCCAGCGCCCGGGCGATTGCCACTCGCTGCTGTTCGCCGCCGGACAGAGTGTCGGGGAAACGCTCGGCGCAGTGACCCACGCCGAGTCCGTCGAGCCGGGCCAAGGCGGCACTCTTGCGCTCCGGCAACCGGTTCAACTCCAGCGGCAGCAGGACGTTCTCGGCAACGGTCAATGTCGGCACCAGGTTGAAGAACTGGAAGACGAACCCCAGTTGGCGCCGCCGAAAGCGGACCCGAGCGCGCTCCACCGCGTCGGAGACGACGAATGGCGCGCCATCCGGCACCGAAAAGCTGACCGAGCCGGCGTCCGGCAGGACGATTCCGGCCAGGACGTTGAGCAGCGTGGATTTCCCCGAACCGCTTGGTCCCCATAGCGCGACTGTCTCGCCCGCCTCGACCGTGAAGCCGACGTCCTGCAACACCCAACGGGTGTGACGACCGTCGGAGAACCGCTTACCGATGCCGGAGACGGTCAAGACCGCCAACGGGTCAGTCCCCGAGGGCTAGCAGAGGTTGCGCCGCCGGGAGGTCCGCGGGCCGGCGGTCGCTGCCGCTCTCTGACGCATGCTTCATCGGAGTTCGGGCCTGCGCAGGAAAGCCGGCCGCTGCATACCTTGCTCCGACTGATTTGCCCCGATGTCGCGAATGTGGCGGCGCTCGTCCACGTCGTGCAGTAGCGTCTCCGCGTCCGCGTAGCGGGCGACGGTCTCCAAGGTGGTCAAGGTCGGATGGATCATCTGCCAGCGCTCGGCCTCGTGGTGCGCAAGGGCTTGGGATGCCGTCACCCAGGATCCGGACACGGTCTCGTGGCGGTGGCCTATGGCCTCTTGGCCGGGGGGCATCTCGGTGATGAAGAAACGGGTGTCGAAGCGTGCCGGCGCGGACGGCGGCGTGATCCAGTGGCTGAAGTAGCGCACGCGGTCCGTTGCGAGGTGTAGGCCCTCGCGTTCAAGCATGGTCGGCAGGTGCAAGCCGCCGTCTGCCAGCGCGTTCCGGTAGCCGTCGAAACGCGCCGCTTCGACGGCATCCGCCGCTGCGAACAGGGTCAAGTCGGCGCGGTATGCCAGCAGCACGCCGCATTCCTCGAAGCACTCGCGGATGGCTGTGACCCAGTAGCGCAAACCACCGCGCTCGAGGCCGAGGGTGCGCGAGGCCTCGACGTCGTCGAGGCCCCGGCAACGGGCCTCGAGGCCATCGTCGCCCGCGTCGACTTTGCCTCCGGGGAACACGTGCAGGTTGGGGAACGTGCCACGGCCTGGGCGCTGCAGCATGAAGATCTCAACCGGACGGCCGGGCTTGACCAGCAGCAGCGTCGCCGCCTTGCGGATTGCGTTGGTCTGGGTCGACACCTTGGGATGTGCTCCGGGGAAAGGGTCGATCATAGCAAGCGCGACCCTCACACGACGGTCGAGCGTCGTGGTTTGGTTGCCAACCGGCTGCTGGGACATCGAGCGAAAAGAGCGAAAAAAGCTGTTGACGGGTGGATTCGGTAGTCCTACTCTACGTGGGAATTAATGGAGTTATGTGGGTTAGGCGGGTGCGAACATGGATGTGTGTGGGTCAAGGATGACCCTCACCCCCACATCTGACGCTTCGGGCGACACCAAGAGTGCACGATGTTTCGCGGCATCACCGATATCAGTCTCGACGGGCGCGGCCGGATGGCCATGCCGACGCGCTATCGCGAGAAGCTCCGTGAGCGGTCGGGCGGTCGCCTGGTAATCACGATCGCGCGCCACGATCCCTGCCTGCACGTCTATGCCGAGCGCGATTGGCAGTCGGTGGAAGAAGGCCTGATCGAACTCGACGGCGACGAACGGGAAAGTCGTCGCCAGCAACACATGCTGATCGGTTTCGCAGCGGACGTCGAACTCGACGGCAACGGGCGCGTTGTGATCCCGCAGCGCCTGCGTGACTACGCGCAGCTCGAGAAAAAGGTCGTCGTCGTGGGCCAACCGATGCGGCTGGAACTCTGGAACGACCAGACGTGGGAAGCCAATGTCAACGCATGGCGCGAAGATGCCAACCAGAGCATCGGCGGCGGCTAGCGCGCCCGATGAGGAATCTTCAACAACGGTGTCACATAGGAGCTCGATAGGGTCGATCGACAGCTAGTTTAGCGGCCAAGAGCCGGTGCGAAATGGGCATGTGGGGATTGGCACCGGACATCTCAGCCGCTTGGGTTGCGGAGGCGAAATGACCGCGCCATGGGTGGTAGTCGGTGACTCAGAGCGACGACGCCGGACATCCGTCCGGGGGGCATCTGCCCGGTGGGCATGTGCCCGTGATGTTGGAAGAACTGGTGGCAGCGGTGGCCACCGATCGTGACGGCCAGTACGTGGACGCGACCTACGGTCGCGGTGGGCATGCGCGGCGCTTGCTCGCCGAGCTGTCGCCACGAGCCCGGTTGCTGGTCGTGGACCGTGACGCCGACGCCATTGCCGACGCTCGGCGCCTTGCGTTGCGCGACAGTCGCGTCTCCGTCTCGCCCGGCCGTTTCGGCGACTTGGCCGACCATCTAGGCGTTGTGGAGCCCTCAGCCGGGGAGCGCGAGGGGCTTGCCCCTCGCAGGAGAGAGCCCTCAGCCGGGGAGCGCGAGGGGCGAGCCCCTCGCAAGAGAGAGCCCTCAGCGGGGGAGCGCGAGGGGCGAGCCCCTCGCAAGAGAATGCCCATGGAGCCGTGTGGTGTGATGTTCGATGTCGGCGTCTCGTCGCCGCAGCTTGACGAGCCTCGCCGTGGCTTCAGCTTCGCTCTCGATGGTCCGCTGGACATGCGCATGGACCAGCGCGACGCCTTGACGGCGAGCACGTGGCTCAACACGGCCTCCATGGCCGAGGTCGCGGCAGTCATCCGCGACTACGGCGAGGAGCGGTTCGCCCGTCGCATCGCCCGCCGCGTGGTGGCCGAGCGACCGCTCGAGACCACGGCCGAGCTGGCTTCGGTCGTACGTGCCGCGGTGCCCGGGGGCCACGCCGCGAGGAACACCGCGACCCGGGTGTTCCAGGCGATCCGCATCCACGTCAACGACGAACTCAACGAACTCGCGCGCGGTCTCGATGCGGCGTTCGATGCGCTGCCTGCCGGGGGCCGGCTCGCGACGATCACGTTCCACAGCCTCGAGCACCGCCTCGTGCGCCGGCGGTTCCGCCAGTGGGTTCGCGGCGCGGACGTTCCGAGGCGGTTGCCGGTTCGCGGCCTCGCACCGGGGCGGGCGAGACCCGTCCCCGGGGTCGGCAACGGCCAACGGCCATCGCCCCAGGAGATCGAGGCGAATCCACGGGCGCGAAGCGCCTTCCTGCAGGCGGTAGAGAAGGAGCCATCAGCGGGGGAGCGCGAGGGGCGAGTCCCTCGCAAGAAGACGCAGCCGGCGTCGGGCGACGTTCCTTAGGTGGGTGCGGTGAAGGGGCAGAGGGGACGTTCGTCGACAGGCTTGTGGGTGGCCTTCGGCTTGGCGGCGTACGCCGCGATCGCCGTCACCGGCGTGCAGACAGCGGTGCAGTCCAACGAGGTGCGCGCGTACAACCAGCGGCTGTCGGACATCCAGGCCGTGCAGGATGAACACCTGACGCGGCACCGGCTGCTGCTCCTCGAGCGCGCGACCTTCGCGGGCTACCTCAACGTGGAACGGGTTGCGCGGGAGCAACTTGGCATGGGCTTCCCGCAAGAGGTGGTCAGGGTGCGGCGATGAGGAGACGGACCTCCAGGAACGCACGAGCCGCCAAGACGCGCAAGCGCGACCTGGCGAGGCTTGTCGGGCGAGAGCCGAAATCGACGGTCGTGCGGCACCATGTGGTCGTGGCCGGGTTCCTGGTCGCGTTGGTCGGCCTGACCGGCCGGGCCGGCTATCTCATGGTCACCGAGCGCGACTTCCTCAAGCTGCAGGGTGACGCCAGGTCGGTGCGCGAGGTGCCGATTGCCGTCCACCGCGGCATGATCTTCGACCGCAACGGCGAACCGTTGGCCGTCAGTGCGCCCATGGCGAAGATTTGGGTCGATCCGTCGCGCACGAGGCTGACGGACTTCGACCTGCGCCGTCTCGGGGTCGCGCTGGAGTTGGACGCGGCGCGGCTCGCGGCGCGTATCGCGGCTGGAAGCCCGCAATACGCGAACCTCGCTCGGCGCGTACCGCCGAACCTCGCCTCCCGGGTCGAGTCACTGGCCATCGAGGGTGTCCGGATCGGACGGGAATACCATCGCTTCTACCCTGCCGGGGAGACCGTGGCCCACGTCGTCGGGCGTACGAATGTCGACGACGTGGGCCAGGAGGGCGTCGAGTTGATGTTCAACGACTTCCTCGCGGGCGAGCCGGGCGTCAAGCGCATCCTGCAGGATCGCAAGCGGCAGTTGATCAAGAGCCTCGGCTACGTCCGCATGCCGGAGTTCGGCGAAGACCTGCACCTGTCGTTGGACCTGCGGCTGCAGTTTCTCGCCTACCGGGAACTCAAGGCCGCCGTGGAGCGTCACGGCGCGTCGTCGGCCTCCCTGGTCATGCTCGACGCGGTTTCGGGCGAGATCCTGGCGCTTGCCAACCTGCCGTCTTTCAACCCGAACGACTGGTCCAATCGCGGCGTCACCGGTGTTCGCAACCGGGCGGTTGCCGACGTCTACGAGCCGGGCTCGACCGTGAAGCCGTTTGCCGTGCTGGCGGCTCTGCAAAGCGGCGTCTACCAGCCCGAGACCGAAATCGACACCGCGCCCGGGTACTTCCGCGTCGGCCGCAAGCTGATCGAGGATCCGCTGAATCGCGGTCGGATCGACGTCGCCACGGTCGTCGCCAAGTCGAGTCAGGTTGGCATCGCCAAGATCGCCCTGTCGCTGCCGGAGTACGCCGTTTTCGATGCGCTTCAGCAAGCGGGCTTCGGGGATCTGACCGGAAGCGGCTTGCCCGGCGAGGCGATCGGCGAGTTGCGCACCGACGACCTGGACAAACCGATCGGCCGAGCGACGCTGGCATACGGCTACGGGTTGACCGTATCGCCATTGCAGCTCGCGCGCGGCTATCTCGCCTTGGCGGCGGGGGGCGTCCGCCGCGACCTGACGATCCTGCGCGGGGCCGTAGTCCGCGAGGACGTGGTGTTCCAGGAACCGGCCGTGGCGGCCTTGACGAGTATGATGCGTGGTGTGCTCGAACCCGGGGGCACGGCGCCTAGGGGACGCCCGACGGGCTACACGGCGGCCGGCAAGACAGGAACGGCACGCAAGGTTGGGACGTCGGGCTACGACGAACGCTCCCACGTGGCCTTTTTCGCAGGTTTCGCGCCGGCATCGACGCCCCGCATAGTCCTGGTCGTCGTGGTCAACGAACCGCGCGGCGGCCTGATCGGTGGCGGCGCTGTGGCCGCACCGATCTTCGCGCGCGTCGCGGAACGCGCGCTGCGCGTGCTTGGCGTGCCGCCGGACGACGCCACCTCGTCGCCCGCGAGCCTCGCGGCTATCGAACGTGGCGAGCGGCGCGCATGAGGATGACCTTGGCGGAGTTGCTCGGCCGTCCGGACGCACCGCCGACGGTGATCGGCGGGTTGGCCAGTGACTCGCGTCGCGTCCGCTCCGGGGATGTGTTCTTCGCCTACCGCGGGCGCACCTACGACGGCCACGAATACGCGTCCGATGCTGTGGCGGCCGGGGCCGTCGCCGTCGTCTCCGAACGTCCGGTCTCCGTCGACGTGCCGAACGTGGTCATGGACGGGGTCGGAGCGCGGATCGGTGACTTTGCCCGCCGCTTCTTCGAGGCGCCGAGCGGCGAACTCCACGTTGTCGGCGTCACCGGCACCAACGGCAAGACCACGGTGGCATACAACGTGGCCCGCGTGGCGGGTACAGCGGGCTACATGGGAACGCTGGGTTGGGGCTCGCCGTCGGCGCTGTGCCCCGCCGACATGACGACGGCGGATCCGATCACGCTGTTCGCGCGGCTGCGCGCGCTCGAACGCCAGGGCTTGAACGCGGTGGCCTTGGAAGTCAGTTCCCATGCCTTGGACCAGGGCCGCGTCGACGCGGTGGATTTCGCGGTTGGCGTGTTCACCAACCTCGGTCGCGACCATCTCGACTACCATGGCTCGGTTGCGCGCTACGGTGCCGCGAAGGCGAAACTCTTTGAGAGGTCGCTCAGCCTCGGCGCCGTGGTCAACGCCGACGACGCCTTTGGCCGGTCGATCCTGGCTGACTTGCCGAGCGGCGCGCGGGCGGTCTCCATTGGCGTCGACGCGGAGGTGCGTTGGGATGGGATCACCTACGGGCCCGACGGCATCTCCGGCCGGTGGCGAACACCGTGGGGCGAAAACGCGTTCTCCCTGCAGCATTTCTACGGCACGTTTTCCGTCTACAACGCCGCTGCCACTTTGGCGGCATGCTGTCTGCTCGGCATGCCGCAGGCGGACGTCGTCGACGCCATGAGGACGTTGGATGCCGTGCCCGGCAGGATGCAGCTCGTGGCCGGATCGCCCCGTGTCGTGGTGGACTATGCCCACACGCCCGACGCGCTCGACGCGGCGCTTCAGGCGGTCCGCAGCCATGTCGCCGGCGGGGGCCGCGTGATTCTCGTATTCGGCTGCGGTGGTGATCGTGACCGGGGCAAGCGTGCGCTCATGGCCCAGGCCGCCGAGCGTGGCGCGGACCTGGTGATCGCCACCTCGGACAATCCGCGGACCGAGTCACCCGAGCGGATTCTCGACGACGTGGCTGCGGGATTCCGGGTGCCGCAGCAGCTCGTGCGCATCGCGGACCGCCGTCAGGCGATCGCGACCGCGTTGCGCCGTGCGCGGACGGGCGACGTCGTCCTGCTCGCGGGCAAGGGGCACGAACGCCACCAGGAAATCGGTGGCGAGCGTGTCCCGTTGAGCGACGTGGCGGTCGTCAAGAACCTGGTGGGGGCTTGAGTCATGCTGCTCTGGCTAACCGAATACCTGGCGACGTTCATCAGCGGGTTCAATGTCTTCCAATACCTGACGTTTCGGACGATGGTGAGCGCCTTGACGGCGCTTGCGATCTCGCTGCTCTTGGGGCCGACGATGATCCGCCAGCTGTCCCATCACCAGATCGGCCAGGTCGTGCGTGAACTCGGTCCCAAGAGCCACCTGGCCAAGGCCGGGACGCCGACGATGGGCGGCGCGTTGATCCTCGTCGCGATCGTGGTGGCCACGCTGCTCTGGTGCGATCTGGCCAACCGCTACATCTGGATCGTCCTCGGCGTGGTGGTGTCGTTCGGCGCCATCGGATGGGTCGACGACTACCTCAAGATTAGCGAGCGCAATTCGCGCGGCCTCTCGGCCGGATGGAAATACCTCTGGCAGTCCGTGTTCGGTTTCCTGGCGGCCGTCGTGCTCTTCAGCGCGGCTAGCACGCCAGCCGAGACGAGCCTGATCGTGCCGTTCTTCAAGGAGGCCGCGCTGCCGCTTGGCATCGGCTTCGTGGTGCTGACCTACCTGGTCATCGTTTTCATGAGCAACGCCGTCAACCTCACGGATGGCCTGGACGGGTTGGCCATCCTGCCAACGGTGATGGTGGCCGCTGCGCTCGGTCTGATCGCCTACCTGGCCGGCCACATGGAGTTCGCCGCGTACCTGCAGATTCCCCACATCCCCGGGGCCGGCGAGTTGTCCGTGTTCTGCGGCGCGCTGATCGGTGCCGGCCTCGGGTTCCTGTGGTTCAACGCCTACCCGGCGCAGGTCTTCATGGGCGACATCGGTGCGTTGGCGCTCGGTGCCGCATTGGGCGTCGTCGCGGTGGTGGTACGCCACGAGATCGTGATGCTGATCATGGGCGGACTGTTCGTGGTGGAGGCGGTGTCGGTCATCATGCAGGTGGTGTCGTTTCGACTCACGGGTAAGCGCGTCTTCCGGATGGCGCCCATCCATCACCACTTCGAACTCATGGGCTGGCCGGAGCCTCGCGTCATCGTGCGGCTGTGGATCGTCACCCTGGTCCTCGTGCTCGTGGGCCTGTCGACGCTCAAGCTCAGATGAACGGCCCCGACACCATCGTCATCGGCCTAGGGGCGACGGGATTCTCTTGCGTGAAGCACCTGTGCGGCGGTGGCGACACCGGGGAACGGGTGTACGCCCTGGATACGCGGTCGTCGCCGCCTTTCGTCGATGCCGTGCGCGATCGATTCCCCGAGGTCGAGATCCTCTCGCTCGCCGACTTCGGTCGGGCCTTGCGGACCGCTGGTCGGGTGATCGTGAGTCCTGGCGTTGCCCTCGACCACTGCTTGGTGCGCCAGGCGCGTGTCGCCGGCCTTGCGCTCACCAGCGACATCGAGTTGTTCCTCGAGGCCGCCGGCGCGCCGGTCGTCGGCATCACGGGCACCAACGGCAAAAGCACCGTGACCGCGTTGGCGAGCGAGTTGCTCACCGCCGGCGGTCTCTCTGCACCCGCTGGCGGCAACCTCGGCACGCCGGCCCTGGACCTCTTGGCGGACGGGGTCGACGCCTACGTGCTCGAACTGTCGAGCTTCCAGCTCGAGCGGATCGCAGCGCCGAGCCTCACCGTCGCGGCCATCCTCAATGTCACCGCCGATCATCAGGATCGCTATCCGGACCTCAAGGCCTACGCGGCCGCCAAGCAGCGGATCTACGCGGGCGCGAAATGTGCGGTGTACAACGCCGACGATCCGTTGACCGCGCCGCCAGCGGACTTCCAAGGGCGCACGATTGCGCTTAACCAGGATCCGTCGTGGCGGATCGATGACGATCTGGTCATCGCCGGTGCCCGCGTTCCGGTCGCCGACATGGCTCTCAAGGGCCGGCACAACCACTTCAACGCGTTGGCGGCGGCTGCCATCGCCCACCAATTGGCCGAGTTGCCTGTCGCGACCACGCACCGAGCGCTCACGCGTGCGCTTGCCGGCGGGCTTCCGCATCGCGCCGCTTCCGTTGCCGAGGTGGGTGGGGTGGCCTTCATCGACGACTCGAAGGCGACCAACGTCGGTGCGGTCGTAGCCGCATTGGAGGGTTTCGGCACAGGCGACGGGAACATCGTGCTGATCGCGGGTGGCGATGCCAAGGGCGCATCCTTCGAAGCGCTGAGGCCCGCCGTGGCGCGGCACGTGTCGCACCTGGTGTTGATCGGCCGCGATGCCGAAACGCTCGAACGCGGACTCGCGGGCTGCGCGCCCGTGCTGCGGGCCGAGGGCATGCGCCACGCGGTGCAGTTGGCCGGCCGGCACGCCCGGGAGGGCCAAAGCGTGTTGCTCTCGCCGGCGTGCGCGAGCTTCGACATGTACGACAGCTACGAGGCGCGCGGTGAGGATTTCGCCGCCGCGGTCTCGGAATGGGCGGCTCGTGACCGTTCGGAATCCGCCGGACGGGGAGCCCTCAGCGGGGGAGCGCGAGGGGCTAGCCCCTCGCATGATGAGGCGTCATGACCGAACGCCTGGACATGGCGCTGGTACTCGCGTGGGGTGCGCTTCTTCTCGTTGGCTTGGTGATGGTGACTTCGGCGGCGGCAGGCCAGCCGGAGGGGACGTACTACTACCTGTTCCGGCACGGCCTCTACGTCGCGGTGGCCGTGTGCGTATTCGGGTTGCTTGCCGTCGTGCCGTTGCGCGCCTGGGAAGTGGTCCACAGACCTTGCCTCGTGCTCGCGTTCGCCCTCTGTCTCCTGGTCTTCCTGCCTGGGCTGGCCGCGGCGGCAAAGGGCGCGCACCGCTGGATCGACCTCGGCCTCGCGCGATTCCAGCCGGCTGAGGCGGCGAAGCTGCTGGCGATCATCTACTTGGCGGGCTACCTCGCCCGCGTCGGCGGCCAAGTGAGCGTGAGTCTGAGCGCGTTGCTCAAGCCCGTGATCTGGATGGGCGGGCTGTTGGCGGTCATCCTCGTGCAACCGGACTTCGGCAGTACGGTGGTGCTTGCCTTGGTCATGGGCGGGATGCTGTTTCTCGCTGGCGCACGACCGCGGGACTTCGCCCTGTTGGTCGTCTTCGGCGGTATGCTGCTGGCCGGTGCCGCGGTGATCGAACCGTACCGCGTCGTGCGGCTACTCTCGTTCGTCGATCCTTGGGCGGACCAACTCGACGCGGGGTACCAATTGACGCAAGCCCTGATCGGGTTCGGTCGCGGCGAGTACTTCGGCATCGGGCTCGGCGAGGGCGTGCAGAAGCTCTTCTATCTGCCGGAAGCCCACAACGACTTCATCTATGCGGTGATCGCGGAAGAACTCGGCTTGGTCGGCGCGTTGGGCGTTTTGGCGCTACTGGGGTTTCTCACGGTACGGATGTTCGGGATCGGGCGTCGTGTGGTCGCGGCGGGACAGGTGTTCGCGGGGTCGCTCGCCTATGGGGCCGGCCTGTTGATCGGCATACAGACGATCATCAACGTCGGCGTGAACACGGGTGTGCTGCCGACCAAGGGACTCACGCTGCCGTTCGTCAGTTTCGGCGGCAACAGCCTCCTCGTGTGTTCCGCGGCGGTGGCCCTGGCATTGCGCGTGGACTACGAGAACCGGCCCGCGGTCGACTCAAGCGGGCCGGCTTTGGGGCGTTTGAGAACGCAGGGGGGGCACACGTGAGCCCAGGGTTGGCGACCAGGCCGCCGTTGGGAATGCGCGGCGTGCGGTCCGTGCACTTCGTCGGTATCGGCGGTGCCGGCATGTGCGGGATCGCCGAGATCCTGCTCGCGCAGGGTTTCACGGTGTCGGGCTCGGACTTGCAGGACTCGCCGGTCACACGGCGACTGGGCGCGCTCGGCGTGCGGGTGAGCCGTGGCCACTCGGCCGCGGCCGTCGGCGAGGTCGACGTGGTCGTCGTATCGAGCGCGATCCGTGAGGGCAACCCCGAAGTCGCCGCCGCGCGGAACGCCCACGTTCCCGTGATTGGACGCGGCGAGATGCTCGCCGAGTTGATGCGTGGCCGGTTCGGCATCGCCGTTGCGGGCAGCCATGGCAAGACGACCACCGCCTGCCTGGTTGCCAGCGTATTCGAGGCGGCCGGATGCGAGCCTACGTATGTCATCGGCGGTCAGGTGACCAGCGCCGGCGCCAATGGGCGGCTCGGTACCGGCCGCCACATGATCGCCGAGGCCGACGAAAGCGACGCGTCCTTGCTGTTCCTAAAGCCCGTTCTGGCGGTGATCACCGGCGTCGATCGCGATCACTTGGACACCTACGGGCAGGACTTCGAGCGGTTGAAGACGACGTTCGTCGATTTCGCCGAACAGTTGCCCTTTTACGGGTGCGCGTTGATCGCCGCGGATGACCCCCACGCCCGAGAACTCGCCGAGCGAATCTCGCGGCCGACGCGACACTACGGGTTTAGTCCGGACGCGCACTACCGGGCCTCCAACGTCGGCGTCGAAGCGGGCCGGTGGACGTTCGATGTCACCCGTCCCGCGAGAGACGCACTGCGCGTGTCCATTCCTCTCCCCGGCAACCACAACACCCTGAACGCGCTTGCCGCAATCGCCGTCGCCACCGAGGAAGGCGTCGCCGACGACGCGATCGTGGCTGGATTGTCCGAATGCCAAGGCGTGGAACGGCGCTTTCGCGTTGGCCGGGGCTTCGTCGACTCGAAGCCGGTGTTGATCGTCGACGACTACGGCCACCATCCGACCGAAATCGCGCACGTCATCGATACGGTACGGCACATGTGGCCGGGCCGCCGCCTGGCGATGGTGTACCAGCCGCATCGCTTCACGCGCACACGCGACCTGCTCGCGGAGTTCGCGGCGGTTCTGGCGCGCGCGGACGCGTTGCTGCTCGTCGAAGTCTACGGTGCAGGAGAGGACGCCATCGTCGGCGCCGACAGTCGCGCGCTGGCGACGGCCATTCGGCAGCGCAACGGCTCGGATGTCCCGGTGGTTGCGACACCCGCCGACGCCATGGCGGCTCTCCCCGACTGGGCTGCGGCAGACGACGTGCTTGTGATTCAGGGCGCGGGCGATGTTGGTGAACTGGCAAGTGCGGTGGCGGTGCCTTCGATCGGGGGCGGCGTGGGAGAGCCCTCAGCCGGGGAGCGCGAGGGGCTTGCCCCTCGCATGAGATGATCCGAGCGTTGATCACCATGTTGGTCCTCGGCGGTGCCGCGCTCGGCGTCTTGCGCTTTGCGAACACGCTCGCCACGGTGGACGTGAAAACCGTGCGCCTCGAGGGGGATCTCACGCACGCGGAGGGCCAGGAAGTGCAGGCAGCCGTCGCTTCGATTCTGGCGCGCCCGGGTTTCAACGGTGCGTCCGATGTGGTGCGCACCGTGGAGGATCTCGACTGGGTGCGGGACGTGCAGGTCCGGCGGCTTTGGCCGGACATGTTGCACGTCACGGTTAGCCGTCAGACCCTGGCGGCGCGCTGGGGCGACGACGACGAGCTTTACCTGACCACCGGCGGCAACGTCGTCGCGCTGCCGCCCGAAGACCGTGATCCGTTGCTGCGCCGGCTGCCTGTGCTCAAGGCATCGCATGCCAGCAGCGCCGAGGCCATGCGTCTCAACACATTGCTTGATGAAATCGCCCGCACGGGCAACTTGACCCTGGATCGCCTCGAACAGGACGACGCCGGCAACTGGATTGCGACCGTGGCCGGGCGGGTCGAGGTGGTTTTGGGCAATTCGTCCTTAGGCGAGCGGTTTCGTCGCTTCCTGATCGTCCATCGGCGCGCTCTTGAGTCCGAGATCGCGCGCGTGGCGCGGGTCGATGCCCGCTACGAAACCGGCGTAGCGGTGCGCTGGTTGAGTGCCGGTCCTGGTGACCCGGCGCAAGTCGCGGATCGGATGGACTCAACGCGTGCACTTGCGATGGGCAGGCCCCTCGCGCACCCCGGGCTGAGGGTTCCACTTGCGAGGGGCAAGCCCCTCGCGCACCCCGGGCTGAGGGCTCCACTTGCGATGGGCAAGCCCCTCGCGCACCCCGGGCTGAGGGCTCCATAGGTGGCGGCCATGACGAACGAACAGAGTCGGAGGATCGTCGGTCTCGACATCGGCACCAGCAAGGTGGCCGCCGTGGTCGGCGAACAGTCGCCCGGCGGCGAACTGGAGGTGATCGGGATTGGCTCCCACCCGTCGAATGGCTTGAGAAAAGGTGTGGTGGTGAACATCGAGTCCACCGTGCAGTCCATTCAGCGCGCGGTGGAAGAGGCCGAACTCATGGTCGGCGGCGAGATCGAGTCGGTCTATGCCGGCATCGCGGGGAGTCATGTGCGCGGCATGAACTCGCACGGCATCGTCGCGGTGCGCGATCGAGAGGTCTATCCCCAAGATATCGAACGGGTCATCGATGCGGCGCAGGCTGTGGCGATCCCCGCGGATCAGAAACTGCTGCACGTCTTGCCGCAGGAATACCTGGTGGACAGCCAGGAAGGCGTGAAGGAACCGCTTGGCATGTCGGGCGTGCGGTTGGAGGCGAAGGTCCACCTCGTGCATTGCGCAGCCAACGCGGTGCAGAACGTCGAGAAGTGCATCGAACGCTGCGGCCTGGTTGTGGACGACATCATCCTCGAGCAGCTTGCGTCGAGCTACGCGACGCTCTCGGATGACGAGCGCAACCTTGGCGTCTGCCTGGTGGACATCGGCGGCGGCACGACGGACATCGCGGTATTCACCGACGGCGCGATCCGGCACACGTCCGTAATCCCGATCGCGGGGGACCAGGTGACCAACGACATCGCCATGACCTTGCGGACGCCGACGCCGCATGCCGAGGAGATCAAGGTGAAGTGGGCCTGCGCGCTGACGCAACTGGCCAAGCCCACCGAGACCATCCGCGTCCCCGGCGTCGGCGATCGACCGCCGCGGGAGTTGTCGCGGCAGACGCTTGCCGAGGTGGTGGAGTCGCGTTACGAGGAGTTGTTCCGCTTGGTGCAACGTGAACTCCAGCGCAGTGGGTTCGAACAGTTGATCGCATCGGGCGTCGTATTGACTGGCGGCGCTGCCAAGATGGAGGGCGTTGTGGAACTCGCCGAGGAGGTCTTCCACATGCCCGTGTGCCTGGCTGTGCCAAGCAGTGTCGCCGGGCTGACGGACATCGTCAGGAACCCCATCTACGCCACGGGCGTGGGACTCCTGATGTATGGCTGGCGAGAGGAACTCGAGCACGGTGGCAAGAGCGCCGCGCGCAAGGGTGTCTTTGCTCGCATGAAGAACTGGATCAGCAACAACCTGTGACAGGGCGGCTTAGCGCCGTGGACTAAGGAGAGTAGACATGTCATTTGAGCTGGTTGAATCGCCGTCTCGAACGGCCGTGATCAAGGTGATCGGTATCGGCGGCTGTGGCGGCAATGCCGTCGAACACATGGTGTCGAGGTCGGTAGCCGGCGTGGAGTTCATCGCCGCCAATACGGACTTGCAGGCGCTTGGAGAACTCGACCCGGGTATCACGATGCAGATCGGTGCGGAAGTGACCAAGGGCCTGGGTGCGGGCGCGAACCCGGACATCGGCCGCGCCGCGGCGATGGAGGACCGGGTGCGTCTGCAGGACGCGATAACCGGTGCCGACATGGTGTTCGTGACCGCGGGCATGGGCGGCGGCACGGGCACAGGCGCCGCGCCCATTGTGGCTCAGATCGCCAAGGACCTGGATATCCTCACCGTCGCCGTGGTGACCAAGCCCTTCGCGTGGGAGAACCGGACCAAGGTCGCCTTGCAGGGCATCGTCGAGTTGACCCATCACGTCGACTCGCTGATCGCCATCCCCAACGACAAGCTGCTCACGGTGCTCCCCGAGGAGGTCACCATGGAGGACGCGTTCTCGGCGTCCAACGATGTGCTGCTCGGGGCCGTGCAGGGGATCGCCGACATTATCCTGCGGCCGGGACGGATCAACGTCGATTTCGCTGACGTCTGCACCGTGATGCGCGAGCGGGGCGTGGCGATTATGGGTACCGGTCAGGCGAACGGCGAGGGCCGTGCCCAGGAGGCGACGGAGAAGGCGGTTCACAGCCCCCTGCTCGAGGACATCGACCTGCACGATGCCCGCGGGATCCTGGTCAACATCACGACCGGACCGAGCTTAGGAATCCGGGAATACGCGGATGTCGGCACCATGGTCCGCGAATTCGCGGCCAAGGACGCCACGGTGGTCGTCGGAGCGGTCAACGACCCGGAGATCGGCGAGGACATGCGCGTGACCGTGGTGGCGACCGGGTTGGGCGCAGACCGCAAGCCAGGTCTGGCCGTGAGCAACATGGATGCGGCCGCAGCGGTGGCTCCGGGAGAGTACCGGGGCTACGACGAGCCGGCGATCGGACGTGCCCGTAGCGGTGGCGCCGAGGCGGCACCGCCACTTGAGGCGGGCGACTCGGAGATTCTCGACTTGCCGTCGTTTCTGCGGCGCAATGCGAGCTGAGCGCGGGCCTTCTTCGCGAGGGGCGGGCCCCTCGCGCTCCCCGGCCGAGGGCTCTTCCATGCGAGGGGCGGGGCCCCTCGCGCTCCCCGGCTGAGGGCTCTTTCGTGCGAGGGGCAGGCCCCTCGCGCTCCCCGGCTGAAGGCTCCGATACAAAATGATACAGACCCAAGGACGTTCGACGGGGCAAACTGCGTCGGCCGGTTCAAGGGGAGGCTGGCTCGGTTGCTCCGGCAGAGAACAACAAAAAGGGCTGTCAGCGTTGCGGGTGTGGGGCTGCACAGCGGAGGCGGCACCCGCGTGACCGTCCGGCCCGCTGGCGCGGGTACCGGCATCGTTTTTCGTCGGATCGATCACGGTCTTGGCGAGCCGATCGCCGCAACCGTTGCCAATGTGGTCGATACGCGACTGGCAACCACGTTGGGTCTCGGCGACACCCGCGTAGCGACGGTCGAGCACCTGCTGGCGGCCTTTGCGGGCCTCGGCGTCGACAATGCTTTCGTGGATGTGGCCGGAGAAGAGTTGCCGGTTATGGATGGCAGTGCGGCGCCGTTCGTTCGCCTCTTGCGCGCGGCCGGCGTGAGGGAAGTCGCGGCGCCAAAGCGCTTCCTGCGGGTGCTTCGGGAGGTCACCGTCGCCGATGGCGACGCCGTCGCTAGGCTTCAGCCCTACGACGGCTTCCGTGTCGAATACACCATGGAATACGAGCATCCGTTCTTCGACGGCCGGCCCCAGTATGCGGTCGTGGACTTCGCGACGGCCACGTTCGAGAGGGATGTCAGCCACGCTCGCACGTTCGGCTTCCTAGCCGACGTGGCTAAGCTGCAAGCGGCTGGACTGGCGTTGGGTGGCGGGCTCGACAACGCGGTGGTCCTGGACGACGACGGAATCATCAACGAGGACGGCCTGCGCTACCCCGACGAGTTCGCCAAGCACAAGATCCTCGACGTGATCGGCGATCTCTACCTGTGCGGGCATCCGATCATCGGCGCGTTTGCGGGGCACCGCTCGGGACACACCACGAACAACGCGTTGCTGCGCAAGCTCCTGGCCGACAAGGCGAGCTACCAGATCGTCATGTTCGACGTGCCCGCGGCGGCGCCGGTGGACCTCTACCAAGCCGCTGGTTGACGCCGCACGACGCGGGCATGCGTCGGTTCGGGGGCGTCGACGCTAGGCCGCGATCGTCATATCCCGGACGAGCACCGATCCGGTGCGGATGTTGTGCCGTTTGTCGATGTCGTCGCCGCAAGCCACGATGCCCTTGAACATGGCGTCGAGGTTCGACGCGATCGTGATCCGATCCACGGGATAGGCCGGTTCGCCGTTCGAGATCCACATCCCCGCGGCGGCCCGCGAGTAGTCGCCGGTGACCAGGTTGACGCCTTGCCCCATGAGGCTGGTGACGAGCAATCCGTTTCCCATGGTCTGCATGAGCGCGGCCGCCGGTTGAGCGTCGGTGACCACGTCGAGATTGAACACGCCGCCCGCGTTTCCCGTCGTGGCCAAGCCGAGTCGGCGTGCCGAGTACGAGCCGAGTATGTAGCTCGTGACCACGCCGTCGTCGACGAAAGACTTGGCGCGGGTGGCCACGCCGTCGCCATCGTGGGCCGCACTCGCCAACCCCTTGCGACGGTGGGGGTCTTCGGCCAGGGTGATGCCGGGCGCGGTCGCTTGGCGACCCAAAGAGTCGAGTAGGTAGGACTCCTTGCGGTAGAGGCTGGTGCCGCTGATCGCCGACAGAAGGTGACCGAACAAGCCGCTCGCCGTCGGTGCGTCGAACAACACGGGATACCTCCCGGTCTGCACGGGGCGGTGGCCTAACCGGGCGATGGTCCGCCGGCCCGCCTCCCGGCCCACCGCGGCGGCGTCGTCGAGGTCGCCGTCGGCGCGGCCGATAGTGAACGCGTAGTCGCTCTGCATCCCGTCCTTGTCGGCAGCGATGACGCTGCAACTCAAGCTGTGTCGAGTGCCCCACGCGGCTTCGACGAAGCCGTGCGAATTGCCATAGACGTGGCAGCCCCGCTGGGTCACAAGGCGTGCGCCTTCGGAGTTCACGATGCGCTTGTCGACGCCGAGGGCAGCGGCTTCGGCCGTGAGAGCGAGTTGGCTCGCGTCTTCGACATCGACCGCCCAAGGGTGGTCGATGTCGAGGTCCGGAAGGGTGGTCGCCATCAAGTCGGCGTCTGCGAGCCCGTTGCAGGAATCCGCCTCGGTGTACTTGGCGATGTTCAGTGCTTGTCGGACCGTGTTCTGGACAGCGCCGGGACTCGCATCCGAAGTGCTGGCACTGCCTTTTCGGTCACCGACATAAACCGTGATGCCGAACCCCCGGTCGTTGTTGAATTCGACGGTTTCCAGTTCACCTTTGCGGACGCCGACCGACAGACCCGTCGTGTTGCCCACGGCCACCTCGGCCGCCGTGGCACCGAGACGACGCGCCTCGTCCAGGATCTGGCCGACGAGGCCCTTGAGGTTCGGGGCCGTCTGATCGGGAGCCGTCGGCATCCCGCCACCGATCTGCCTAGGCATTCGTGCCGCCGACCGTGATCTCGTCGATCTTCAGGCTCGGTTGACCAACGCCCACGGGTACGACCTGGCCTTCCTTGCCGCAGATGCCAACGCCGGTGTCGAGTTGTAGATCGTTGCCGACCATGGAGATGCCTGCCATCACCTGGGGGCCGCTGCCGATCAGGGTCGCGCCGCGAATCGGCGGCCCGATCTTGCCGCCCTCGATCAGGTAAGCCTCGGTCGCCGAAAACGTGAACTTGGCGGAGGTTGGCTCGACTTGGCCGCCGCCGAAACTGACAGCGTAGATGCCCTTGTCGACGCTGGCGATGATCTCGTCCGGATCACTCGTGCCCGGCAGCATGAACGTGTTGGTCATCCTGGGGATCGGCAGGTGCGCGTACGACTGCCGACGCGCATTGCCGGTGCTCGTCGCGCCCATCAGCCGGGCGTTGTGCTTGTCCTGCATATAGCCGACCAGGACGCCGTCTTCTATGAGCGTGGTGCGCTGCCCCGGCGTCCCTTCGTCGTCGACGGTGAGGGAGCCGCGCCGGTCGGGGAGCGTCGCGTCGTCGACGACCGTGCACAGTTCCGAGGCCACCTTTTCGCCGATGCGACCGGCGAAAGCGGACGTGCCCTTGCGATTGCAGTCGCCCTCCAGGCCGTGTCCGACGGCCTCGTGCAGCAGCACGCCGGGCCAACCGGGTCCCAGCACCACCGGCATTGTCCCGGCCGGGGCTTCGATGCCGTCGAGATTGACGAGCGCGGTCCGCACTGCTTCCCGGGCATACCGCTTCGCGGCGTCCGTAGCGAACAGCCAAGCGGTATCGAAACGTCCGCCGCCGCCCCCGAAGCCACGTTCCCGTCGGCCTTTGCGCTCGGCGATCACCATGACATCAAACCGCGCGAGGGGCCGAACATCGGCGCTCATCGTGCCGTCGGTCGCGACCACGAGGTTGATGTCGTGGTTCAGCATGACGCGCACCGTGACCTCCTTGACGGCTGGATCCAGCGAGCGTGCGAAGGCGTCGATCTCGCGCAGCAAGGCGACCTTGGATTCGTCGTCCGCCGAGGCGATCGGGCTCGCATCGGCATAGCGCGCGGTCGGTCGGTTCCGACTGAGTGCTTTCACCGCACCGCTTTGCCCGCTGCGTGCGATCGCGCGAGCGGCATCCGTGGCGTTGGCAAGGGCTGGCAGGACGACCTCTTCGGCGTAGGCGAACCCGGTCTTCTCGCCGCTGATGGCACGTACGCCGACGCCACGGTCAACGCTGTACGAGCCGCTCTTGACGATGCCGTCTTCGAGGGACCAGGACTCGGACTCCCCGAGTTGAAAGAACAACTCGCCGGTATCGATGCCGGGACTGCTGAGGCGACCGAGCAACCCGGTCACGTCGCGCTCCACGATGTCGCCGGCGTCCCACAGGGCACGAGTGGCGTTTTCAATGGCATCGGTCACTGTTCGGGCTCCGTTTTGGTGAGGGCTTGCCCCTCGCGCTCCCCCGCTGATGGCTCTTTCATGCGAGGGGCAGGCCCCTCGCGCTCCCCCGCTGATGGCTCTACCCCGTCGCCCCGTGGCACCTGCGCGGTGGGCGGGGGTGCGGCGGCCGGTGTCGCTGGGACGGACTGGGCCGGATCCTCGTTGTTGGCTGGGGAGTCCGCCGACCCGTCCACTCCGGCTGCGACGTCGGCATGGTCGGCGAAAACGCCTTCGAACGCCACCTCCGGCTCCTCGTACGTGCCGGTTATCCGGTACTTGCCGCTGGTCAAGCGCCTGATCTGGTCCTTGAAGACCTGTCGGCCCACAACCACCGCCGCAGCACCGGCTGGGTTGGATAGTGCAAGGAACCCCGCGGCCCAAGGTAGGCTGGCGTGAACCGGCAGCGTCACCACCATCTCGTTGTCGAGCGCGCCGCTGTCGAGGTCGACGGTCCCGGCGAGTCGGAAGCTCGATCCTGTGCCTACGATTTCGGCGGCCTTCGTAAACCGGGCCAAGCCGTCGTCCACCGTCAGCTCGGCGATAACCTCCTCGAAACTGACGCCTGCGCCAAACACATCCGAGAAGTCGAGGTTCATCCGCTTGGCGACCGTGGAGAAGTTGATCAGGCTCAGGATCGGCGTCGCGCCTTGGGCGACGTCGAGAAAGCGGCCGTTCGTCACGCGCAGTTGGGCATCGCCCGAAAGGTGGGCCAGGTCGAAGTTGAGCGGCGATCCCGGCCAGCGCACATGACCGGAGGCGTGGAAGGCCTCAGACTCGACGCTCGGTGCGAAACCCCAAAGCGGCAGCACATCGTGCAGGTTCCCGGCGGAGACCTCGCCGTCGAAGTCCGTCTCGCCGGTGCGGGACCAGTACACGTCCCCGCCGGACTCGATGTGCAAGCCGCGCACGTCGGCGACGACGTCGCTGAGTGTTACGCCGTTCGCGTCGGGACGTAGGCCGAGCTTCCACGAGCCGTAGTCCTCGTCGCCAATGATCACGCGGTCGAGTTCGACATCCGCGGGTAGTAGCCGGTCCATCGCCGCCGTGGTCAGCGGGTCGCCCTCGCCGACCGGTGCCGGAAGGCGCAGTTCGTTCAACTTCACGCGCCACGGGGCGTCGCCGGACTTGGCGACGGTCCCTTTCAGTTCAGCGGCGTCGATGGCGAAACTCACCTCGCCGCCATCCGAGAAGCCGTCGAGCACGGCGTCGGTAATGGCGAACTCGTCGAGCGTCATCCGACCAACCGAAAAGCGGCGCAGTTCCCAGGCGAACGGCCGATCGACACCGGCGGAGGGCGCGAGCAGCTCGGTCATGGTCGCAGAGTCGATTTCCTGGACGCCGCCGCCCAGGACCACCCGACCTTCGGCCGCGTCGATCATGGGCACGCTTGCACCGATGCCGATGGAACCGGCGCGGATGCTGCCATCGGCAGTGTGCAGCCATCCGTCGGCTTCGCCGTAGCGTGCGGAAACGGCGACATGGGAGTCGAGAAACTGCATTGCGGCGGTCATGGTCCGAGCGTCGTCCGCGGATTTCGCGAGCGGCGGCGGCAAGCGAACCGTCAATCCCTCGAGGTCGCTGGTGACCTGCAGTTCCATGGCGCGGTCCACGTTGGGAAACACCGTGAACAGCGCGTCGTACCGAAACTGGCCTTCGGCGATCGCGGGGTCGTCGATGTCCATCAGCCGATAGGCGTCCTCGGGGGTCGCGCTGCCCGCCACGCTGAACTGCACGCTGTCGGTGTCCGACGTGATCCCGATCGTCACCGGCGCTTCGAACAGCGACGCCTTGAGCCCGTTGCTGCTCAGGTTCGCGGGATACTCGAAGTGCAACCGTTCATTGATGTCGGCGAAGGCGAGGCCGATGTCGGCCAAGTCCAGATCGGCGTTTCGGAACTGGAAGTCGGCGCGTACGTCCCCGGGGTTCAGCCGCCGGTCGCCAAGCGGTACGTTCAACGCGGCGTTGACGCTGACTTGCCCGTCGCCTGACCAGGTGTCCGACAGGAAAGGCAACGCGTCGCGTACGGGCGTGGCGCGGGCGAAGTCGAAGAGGCGTGACACGGTCGTGTCGCAACTGAACTCCACGGCGGCGGCGTTGACCGCGCGGCTACCGTCGCCGTCGCCGTGGCGAACGCTCAAGTCGAGATTCGGCAGGTGGACCCCGAAAGCCTCGGCTTGACCGCGCATACGAGTGCGACGGGACGTGACGGCGAGCTGTCCTTCGGCGTCAGTGGCCGTTGGCCAGTCGGCATGGTACGCAACGGTGGCGTTGGCAAAGCGCGAGCTCATTTCGAAGCGGCGCCAGGGGAGATCGTCAGTGGTCGTGGTGCGGCCTTGGTAGACCATGCGGGTTCCGGCCAACTCGCCGGACCGTACGCTGTCGAGGAGCCATTTGCGCAGCTCGGGGGCCAAGGTCATCGGCACGTATTCTCGCGCGGTAGCGACATCCACCTGGTTGACCCGGCCATCTACGAGGACGTGGGAGTGCGAAGCACCGACTCGACGTGCGAGTGCGAAGTTGCCGGTGGCCTGCATCGCGTCCTTGCGAACCAGTAGGTCGGTGCCGCGAAGGCCGACACGGTCGCCGGCGTAGACGAGTGTCAGCGATCCTGTTGCCGCGTCGTGGGTCGCGTAAGCCGTGAGGTAGTCGGGAAACGCCAAAAGGACATCGCGACTGTCGAGGGTTGCGCGTGCGGCGTACTGGCCGCCCGCGAACGAAAAGGTGGCGTTGGCGACTTTCGGCACGCCCTTGAAGCCGGTTGTTGAGGCTTCGGATGCATGACCTTGAAAGGCTACGCCGTTTTCGTCGACGTGCACGCCGACCGCGCTGATCCAGGCGCGCGGGGTCAGCCGGCCGATGTGGCGACCGAGCACGTGTTCGGGGCCGAAGGCTTGCGCGACCGGCCCGACCAGGCTTGCGAGCGCGAGCGTCGGCAGCCAAAGCTCGGCCTCGCGGGCACCCGGCCGGACGACGAAGCCACCGCCGTCGAGCCGGAACTCGGCGTCTCCACTCTTGAGCGACAGGGATCCGATCCGGCCGCGGTACCGCACGGCGGTGTCGCGCCAGGCTTCGGCCTCAAGGCCGACCTCGGCCGAAGCGCCCGGAAGGCCGTCGACGTTGGCCGCCAGATGGAGCCTCAGGTGCTCTCCGCCGTCCGCCTCGCGACGCCAGTCAACGCCGAGGTCGACGCCGATACGCTTCGCGTTCGCGCCGGCATACAGGGGACCAAGGCCGGCCAAGTCGACGAGGTCGCCGTCGACGACGACCGACTCGCCCGCTATGCGCGCGGCGCCCGGACCGTCCGCCGTGATGTCTCCGTCGATGGTGAGCCCGCAATCGGGACAGCTCGCAGGCGTTTGCAGGCCGATGTGGAAGCGATGGTTACCGCCTTGGTTGATGAGCATGGACTCGACGTGGATGGTGCCGGCCAGGGACGGGCCGAAGAGACCGATGCGACCTCGGAGCCAGACCTCGTCGCTGTGCGTCAAGAGGGCGCGCAGATCGAAACCGCCCGCACCTGAGGCACCGCGTAACCGCCAACCCATCGGTGTCTTGTCGAACGCGACATATCCGTCGGCGATGGTCAGGCGGCGTGCGACGAATCGGTTGCGGCCCAGGCTTTCCAGGAGGTCCAGTTCGAAATCCAATCCGCTGGCCTGGCCGGCCGGGAAATCGATTCGATCCGCGTAGAGGCCCGGGTTGATTCCGTTCCAGCGGCCTTCGATACCTTGCACGGCGACGCCTTGATCGGCCAGGAAGTCGTTCAGCGCGCTCTCCAAGTGCGGCAACTGCCAGAACACGATCCGGCATACCACTTGCACCAGGGCGAAGCAGATTGCGGTAATGGTGGCGATGAGAAACGCCGTGCGGAGCAATGCGTTCATGCCGTTTCGGTTCCGGGCCTTGGCACGCCGATGAGGTCGAACTGATCGTTTCGATAGGCCGGCTCCACTTGGAGTTCCACGGGCCGCCTCGTACGGCTGACGAGGGCGGCGAGGTGGTGCGCGTCCTCGTCGAGCAAGCGGTCGACGACCGCTTCCGCAGCATGCAAGACGTAGCTCGAGAGTCCGGGTCCGTCGACGGCCGTGCGGCGCAACAGCGTGCGGAATATGTCGAAACACGTGCTCTGCGCCGACTTGGCGTAGCCCCTCCCGACGCAGTCCGGGCAATTGCCGCTCAACTGGCTGAGTAGACTGTCGCGGATCCGCCGCCGACTGATCTCCACGAGACCAAGGTCGGAGAATCCGGACGCGGTGAACCGCGCTGGATCGCCCTTCGCGGCCTCGAGGAGTGTGCGATGCACGATGTCGCGATGCTCGTCTGAGACCATGCTGATGAAGTCCACCACCACGATGCCGCCGATGTTGCGCAGGCGCAGTTGGCGCGGTATGGCCCGGGCGGCCTCGAGATTGGTCACGAGAGCCGTGTCGGCCCGGCTGGCGGAATCCAAGGCAGTACCGCTGTCGACGTCGATGGTGGTCATGGCCTCGGTGTGCTCGATCACGAGTTGGCCGCCGCTTGGGAGTTCGGCGCGGGGGTCGAGAATCGCTTCGACGGCAGCTTCCACGCCAAAGGCGTCGAAAAGCGGTTGCGTGCTTCGATAGTGCACGACCTTGTCGCGGTAGACCGGGAAGTGCGCCTCGACGTGACGACGCACGGCCGCGCAGGCGTCGTCGTCGTTCACGAGGATTCTGCTCAACGCCGGCCCCGCCAGGTCGCGGACCGTCCGCAGCGTCGCGGGAAGTTCCTGAAACAGCAGCGTCGGCGCCTCTCGGGCACGTTCCCGCCGCTGTCGAATCCGCTGCCAGAGACGGCATAGGTAGGCGAGGTCGTCCGCGATCTCTGCGCGCGTTGCGCCTGCGGCCGCCGTCCGCACGATGCAGTCCCAAGGCAGCCCGAGGTCTTGGAGGACGTCGGCTGCGAGTGCGCCGAGACGACTGCGTTCGTCGTCTGCAACGAGCCGGCGCGACAGGTTAACCCGTTCCCCCGGCCCGTCCTCGTCGACGACCCCTTCGCGACCACCGCGCGCTGCCAATGGAAAGGCCACGACGTAGCGGCCAACGAGTGAGGGATTGGCGCTCAGTCTCGGCCCCTTGCCGTGGCCTCCGCCGCGACCTTTTAGGGGCTCCTTGGCGACCTGGACCAGGATGTGATCGCCTTCCCGGACAGACCTAGTGCCGCTCGTCCCGCGTGGTATCGCCGCCGTGTCGAAATCAGTTCCGTGCGGCTCGTTGAACAGCGCGCCGAGAGTTTGCGTCCCGATGTCTACGAATGCGGCTTGGATCGCGGGGGCGACGCGCGCGATCCTACCCAAGTAGATGTTGCCGACCAGGCTTCCCGGTTCAGCCTTCGGGTCGCGCGCCGGGCGCTGCAGGTGAATCTCGACCGGCTCGCCATCGCGCAAGAGGGCGATGCGCGTTTCAAACGCGTTGGTGTCAACGAGGAGTTCTTCGGACACCCGGTTCCCTTCAGTGGCGAAGCCGCTTGAGGTCGTTACGCCATTCTCCCACCGCCGGCGGCGTTTTGCCCACGCATCGCCGGCTTGCCGTGGCCCGGTCGAATGCGCCGTCGGTGCCGCACCGTTTGACGACTCAACTCGCCCGCCAACGCCAAGTGTCTATGCCGAAAGCGGCGAGCAACTCCTCTGTCTCAGCCAATGGCAAGCCGACGATCGCGTGATAGCTGCCATGCACCGCGCGCACGAATGTGCCGCCAAGCCCTTGGATGCCGTAGCCGCCGGCCTTGTCATGTGGTTCGCCGGTGGCCCAGTAGGCATCGATCTCGGCGGGCGCGATGTGGCGCAGGGTGACCGTCGCGCCGGCTGTGCGGACGGCCTCGCGCGCCCCCCAGCGCAGGGCGACGGCCGTGAGCACGCGATGCTCTCGGCCCGAGAGCGTGTGCATCATGGCGGTGAAATGCGGCTTGTCGCGGGGTTTGCCAAGCAGTTGCCCATCGATCGTGACCACCGTGTCGGCAGCCAGCACGGGCAACAGTTCGCGAACCGCGCGCGCCTTCGTCCGGGCAAGCCGTGTGACGTAGTCTTGCTCTGTCTCGCCCGCTTCGGCCGTCTCGTCGACGTCGGGTGCTTGGACGCGGAACGGGATGCGCGCCTGGCGAAGCAGGGCGGCGCGGCGTGGGGACGACGATGCGAGGACGATGTGTTGCGGTGTCACTCGACGAACCGTTTCGTCTGCCGTGGCACCGCGACCACGAGCAGCACGAACACGGCGGCCGTTGCCAGCGGCGGCACCAGCAGGAATGGCGAAACATCGGCGCCCACCGCCGCGGCCCGGAACAGGGCTCGGGCAAGCTCCGTGGCCAGGGCGGCGCCGGCAACGAAGCCGGCTTGCTGTAGCAGCTTGAAAAGCACCAGGCGCTGCTGGAATCGCGCGGTGGCGAAGACCGCCAGTGCGAGGGTCATGGCATGCAGGCCGAGCAGATCGCCGTAAAGCACATCGACGAGGATGCCCATCAGCCAAGCCCAAACGGTGGCCAGGCGCGCGGGGGCGATCAAGGTCCAATACAGCAACACGGCCAGTGCCCAGTCGGGCCGGAGCCAGCGCAGCCATTCCGGCGCGTCGACGGGCAGACGGGCGGCGGTCAGGAGCAGAGCACCTAGGACGGTCGCTGCGACCAACGCGTACCGGTTGGTCATCACCCCCGGCTCTCCTCTGCGAGGGGCAGGCCCCTCGCGCTCCCCGGCTGAAGGCTCTCCCTTGCGAGGGGCAGGCCCCTCGCGCTCCCCGGCTGAAGGCTCTCTCCGAGGGGCAGGCTCCTCCGGTTCGCCTCGGTGCGGGCTTCGTCGGTTGGGATGCTCGTCAGCACCAGCAAGTGGCGGGACCGATCGAGCGCCGCGCGGGGCTGAACCGTCGTGCGGAGGAAAGGCTCGGCTGCATCCTGATTGATTTCGGTGACCACGCCGACCGGGTAGCCGAACGGGAAGCGCCCGCCGAGCCCGGAACAGTTCAACTCATCGCCGACACGCACGTCGAGTGTCGCAGCCGCATATTTGAGTGTCAGATTGCCCAAACCGTCGCCGACGGCGATGGCCCGCACGCCGTTGCGTAGCACATACACCGGTACCGCATGGGACGGATCGGTGACCAGAAGCACGCGGCTCGTGACCGCCGTGGTCTCGACAACCTGACCGAACAGGCCGGCCGCATCGATCACGGGCTGGCCGACATTGACGCCGTGAAGCCATCCCTTGTCCAGGATCACTTCCTTAGGCTCCTGCGACAGGCCGATCAGCTCGGCGATCAGGGTCTCGTGCTCCAGCGGAGCTTGGGAGTTGAACAGTTCGCGCAACGTCTCGTTTTCCTGCGCGATGGCGTCGAACCGCAGCAGCGCGCCCTTGAGTTCCTGGTTCTCCTCCTCCAGGGCCGTTACCCGGTTCAGCAGCGCGACGCGGTCGGCGAGCATGTCGGTGACCTTGCCAGCCGCCAGGTAGGGCGCACGCGCGGTGAACTCGAACGGATTCAGAACCGTGCCGATTACCGACCGTACCGGTGCGAGCCACGGCGTGTTCTGGTCCACGACCATCAACAACCCGGACAGCACGATCAACAGCGACAGTCCGTAGATGCCACTTCGCTGCCGGGCGAACAGGGAATCAGCGGTCGGTTGCCGTCGCCGGCGTGGGGATCTCAAGGACGACCTGCCGAGCACGATGGGGCTGCCTGTTGGTCTTGCGGCGGCGGAATCCTTGCACTTAAGCCAATGTTTCGCAACGCCTACGGGTGATCGCGCGACAGAAGCGACGCGCCCCTATGGCTGGTTTGCTAGAGGCGGCCTATTCGTCCCAGAGCAGGTCGGCGTAACCCTCGAAGTCCTCGAGTGCCCGTCCGCCGCCGCGGGCGACGCAGGTCAAGGGCTGCTCGGCGATGATCACGGGCAAGCCGGTCTCTTCGGCAACGAGCACGTCCAAGTCCTTCAGCAACGCGCCGCCGCCGGTCAAGACGACGCCGGTCTCGGCGATGTCCCCCGACAGTTCGGGCGGCGTGGCCTCGAGCGCATTCTTGACGGCTTGGACGATCATCGCGAGCGGGTCGCGCAAGGCTTCCAGGAGATCGTTGCTGTTGAGCTTGAAGCTCCGTGGCACGCCGAGCGACAGATTGTGGCCACGAACCGTGATTTCCTGGACGTCGTCCTCCGCCTGCTGGTAGGCGACGCCGATCTGTTGCTTGATCTGCTCGGAGTTGGCCTCGCCGATGAGGCTGCCCTTGGTGCGGCGGACATAGTTGATGATGGTCTCGTCGAAACGGTCGCCGCCGACGCGGACGGTGTCGGAGTACACGACACCGCTCAACGAGATGATGGCGATTTCGGTGGTGCCGCCGCCGATGTCCACGACCATGGTGCCGATCGCCTCGTGAACCGGCAAGCCCGCGCCGAGCGCGGCCGCCATGGGTTCTTCGATCAGGCGGACGTCGCGTGCGCCGGCGGACTTGGCCGATTCCCGTATCGCCTTGCGCTCCACCGGCGTCGACTTGCACGGCACGCTGATGAGGACCCTCGGGCTGGGCCGGATCCAGGAGTCCTGGTGCACCTTCGAGATGAAATGCTTGAGCATTTCCTCGGTGACGGCGAAATCGGCGATAACGCCGTCCTTGAGCGGGCGGATCGCCCGGATGTTGGCGGGTGTGCGGCCGAGCATCCGCTTGGCGTCCAGACCGACGGCGATCACGCGGTGATGGCGGTTGCCATCATTGCGGATGGCCACGACCGAAGGTTCGTCGAGGATGATGCCCTGATCACGGGAGTAGACCAGCGTATTCGCCGTGCCGAGGTCAATCGCCAGATCGCGCGAGAAACGTCCGCCTAAGAGCTTCAAACCGTACTTCCCGGTCGTGCCCGACTCCAACTTGGCACTCTACCACGTCCCGTATGGACCGAGCATTCAGGCAAACCGCAGGGAATCTGCAGGAGCCCTCAGCCGGGGAGCGCGAGGGGCCTGCCCCTCGCATGCGGAGAGCCCTCAGCCGGGGAGCGCGAGGGGCCTGCCCCGCGCTGGCAGAAGTGCGTGGTAAGCGCGTGATCAGATTAGGCGCATCGCCTGCCGACGGCACGATCGAGAACGCTTCGCTACCCCCCGCGCGCGTCGTGAAACGTGCGCCAAAACGCCGCTGCGCGGCTGCATCTGGCCACGGCTGTTGGCGTACACTGCGCGGCCTATCAGAAACGTCGCTTAGTGGGGACGCCGGTGGCGCTTCCGGGAAACGTCGTGGAGAAACTCTTACGCCTCTCCGCGCTCAGTTTGGAACCACACGAGAGGTCACTGCTCAAAGGCGACCTCGACAAGATCGTCGGATTGATCGATGCCATGCAGTCCGTCGACACGCACGGGGTGCTGCCATTGGCCCATCCGCTGGACGGCACGCAGCCGCTCCGCACCGACGCTGTCACCGAGTCGGTAGACCGCGATCGTCTGCAGCGCAATGCGCCGCTTGCCCGGGACGGGCTCTACCTCGTGCCCCGGGTTGTGGAATAGGCTGCGGGAGTCGCTTGGCGTGACGACTTTGGGGACGCTGACCGAAACCCGGGACGCGCTTGCGGCCAAGGCGGTGAGCAGCGTTGAGGTCGTCGGTGACTGCATGAAGCGAATCGACGCCGCTCGGCACCTCAACGCCTTCGTCACGGTGTGCGAGCAGGAGGCCCTTGCGAGCGCCGCGCGGGCTGACGGCGCCATAGCCCGGGACGGCATGCGCGGATTGCTCGGCGTGCCGATCGCCCACAAGGACATCTTCTGCACCGATGGGGTGCGCACGACCTGCGCATCGAGGATGCTCGAGAACTTCGTCTCGCCCTACGATGCGACCGTGGTCGCCAGACTGCGCGCGGCTGGCGCCGTCATGGTCGGCAAGACCAACATGGACGAATTCGCGATGGGGTCCACGAACGAAACGAGCCATTTCGGTCCCGTCGCCAATCCCTGGGATGTCGGTCGCGTGCCGGGCGGCTCGTCCGGCGGTTCCGCGGCGGCGCTCGCGGCCGGCCTTGTGCCCGCCGCCACGGGCACCGACACCGGCGGATCGATCCGCCAGCCGGCGGCGTTCTGCGGCATCAGCGGCCTCAAGCCAACCTATGGGCGCGTGTCCCGTTTCGGTATGGTGGCGTTCGCCTCCAGTCTCGACCAGGGCGGGCCGATGGCGCGTACTGCCGCCGACCTTCGGCTGCTGCTCCAGCACATGGAAGGCCACGACCCGCGCGACTCGACCAGCGCCGACGCGGGGCCGACGCCGCATGCGCCTCAGCAACCCGCCTTGAACGTGGGCATCCCGCGCGAATACTGGGCGGATCTCGGCGACGACGTGGCGGGTCCGCTCGAGGAAGCCGTCGTGTCGCTGCGCCGGCTCGGCCACCGCTGCCATGACGTCTCGCTCCCGCACACCGCGTTCGCCGTGCCGGTCTACTACGTGGTTGCCAGTGCCGAGGCGTCGACCAACCTGTCGCGCTACGACGGCGTCCGCTATGGCCATCGTGCGGCGGAGCCCGCCGACCTCGACGACCTGTACCGGCGCTCGCGCAGCGAGGGTTTCGGGGTCGAGGTGAAGCGACGGATCCTCACCGGCACGTACACCCTGTCGGTCGGCTACTACGACGCGTACTACGGCCAAGCGCAACGGGTTCGACGATTGATCCGGCAGGACTTCCTCGATGCGTTCGGGCAGGTGGACGTGCTTCTCACACCGGCGACGCCGACGCCGGCTCCCGCGTTGGGAGCGCTCACCGGCGGGGCGGACCCCACGGTGATGTACAAGCAGGACGTCTACACCGTGCCGGCGAGCCTAGCTGGCCTTCCCGCGTTGTCGATCCCGTGCGGATTCGCGGACGGCTTGCCCGTGGGTTTGCAGCTCATCGGTCCGTACTTCGCCGAAGACCGGCTGCTCGCGCTGGGCGAGGCGTACCAGCGGGAGACCGATTGGCACCTCAGAACGCCAACCGCGGCGGAGGCGTTGTGATGGCCCGCTGGGAGAGTGTTATCGGGCTGGAAGTCCACGTTCAACTCAACACCGCCTCGAAGATCTTCTCGGGTGCCGGAACCGCGTTCGGCGAGCCGCCCAATACGCAGGCGTGCTCGATCGATCTCGCCCTGCCGGGGGTTTTGCCGGTGCTGAACGCCGAGGTCGTGCGCCAAGCCGTGCTGTTCGGACTGGCGGTCCAGGGAAAGATCGCCGAGCGCTGCCGTTTCGACCGCAAGAACTACTTCTACCCGGATCTGCCGAAGGGGTACCAGATCAGCCAGCTCGATGAGCCCATCGTGCGCGGCGGTCACGTGATGATCGACACCGACGATGGCGCTCGACGCATCGATCTCACGCGTGCCCACTTGGAAGAGGACGCCGGCAAGTCGCTGCACGAGGACTACGCGGGTCTGACCGGAATCGACCTCAACCGGGCCGGTACGCCGCTGCTGGAGGTCGTCAGCGAGCCGCAGTTGACGAGCCCGGGCGAGGCGGCTGCATACTTCCGCGCCCTACATGCGCTCGTGCGCTACCTCGGCATCTGCGACGGCGACTTGAGCCAGGGCTCGATGCGCTGCGATGCCAACGCATCGGTGCGCCGGCCGGGCGCGCCGCTCGGCGAGCGCACCGAGATCAAGAACCTCAATTCGTTCCGATTCCTCGAGAAAGCCCTGGTGTTCGAGATCGACCGGCAGATCGACGTCCTGGAGTCAGGCGGCACGGTCGAACGGGAGACGCTGCTGTACGACGCCGAGCGGGACGAGACGCGACCCATGCGCGGCAAGGAACTGTCCGACGACTACCGGTATTTCCCTGATCCGGATCTGTTGCCCGTCGTGGTGACCCGGGAACTGCTTGCCGAAGTGCGTGCAGGCTTGCCTGAGCTGGCCGACGCGAAGCGGGAACGCTACCAGCGCACCCTTGGCCTCGACGACCACGACGCCCGCTGGCTGGTGGCAGACCCCGACCGTGCGGCCTACTTCGAGGCGGCGGTCGATGCCGGCGGTCAACCGAAGGCTGCGGCCAACTGGCTCATGGGCGACGTCGCGGCCGCGCTCAACCGCGACGGGCATCCGCCATCGATGATCCCCGTCCCCGCCGGGCAGTTGGCGAAGCTGATCGAGCGCACATTGGACGAGACGGTTTCCGGGAAGATCGCCAAGTCGCTCTTCGAGATGCTGTGGTCGTCCGGCGAAGGCGACGTGGACGATCTGATCGCAGCGCACGGCTTGAAGCAGGTCAGCGACGACGACGCGTTGACCAAGGTCGTCACGGACATCGTCGCCGCGAACCCGGCGCAGGCGGCGCAGTATCGCGGCGGTCAGGCGAAGCTGCTCGGGTTCTTTGTCGGGCAGGTCATGAAGGCCACGTCGGGGAAGGCGAACCCGCGCAAGGTGAACGAGTTGCTGCGAGAACACCTCGGTTCGCCGTAGCCGCGGGGCCACGACCGCGCCGCTTGAGTTCGGCGGCAGTTAACCATATAACCACAGCGACTTGGACGCGCGGCGGGTAACGCCGTATAAAGCGCGCCTTTTCGTTGTTGTCCTTAGGTGTCCGCGCATGCCGGGCTACACGCTCACGCACCTCAAGCAACTCGAAGCGGAAAGCATCCACATCATCCGCGAAGTGGCCGCCGAGTTCGAACGACCGGTGCTTCTCTACTCCATCGGCAAGGACTCGTCCGTGCTGCTGCACTTGGCGCGCAAGGCGTTCTACCCGGGGCGGCTGCCGTTCCCGCTCCTCCACGTGGACACGACCTGGAAGTTCCGGGACATGATCGCCTTTCGCGACCGCATCGCCCGCGAGCTCGATCTCGACCTGATCGTCTACACCAACGAAGAGGGCCGTGCCGCCAACGTCACGCCGTTCACGTATGGCAGCCGCAAGTACACCGACATCATGAAGACGCAGGCCTTGAAGGATGCGCTCGACAAGTACGGGTTCGATGCGTGCTTCGGTGGCGCGCGGCGCGACGAGGAGAAGTCTCGCGCCAAGGAACGGGTGTACTCCGTGCGCGACCGCAACCACCGCTGGGATCCGAAGAGCCAGCGCCCGGAACTCTGGAACCTGTACAACGGCCGTATCAACCCCGGCGAGGAGGTGCGCGTATTCCCGCTGTCCAACTGGACGGAGCTTGACGTCTGGCAGTACGTCTACCTCGAGAACATCGAGATCGTGCCGCTGTACCTGGCGGCCGAGCGCCCCGTCGTGGAGCGCGACGGTACTCTCATCATGGTGGACGACGACCGCATGGAGTTGGAGCCGGGCGAAGAACCGACCATGCGTTCCGTACGCTTCCGCACCCTTGGCTGCTATCCGCTGTCGGGTGCCATCGAGTCCGAAGCTGCCACGCTGCCGGAGATCATCCAGGAGATGCTGATCGCCACGCACTCCGAGCGCCAAGGCCGGGTGATCGACTACGACACCTCCGGTTCCATGGAGCAGAAGAAGCGCGAGGGCTACTTCTGATGGCGACGTCAGCGCAGGAATTGATCGCGAGCGATATCCATGCCTACCTCGCCCAGCACGAGCGCAAGGAGATCTTGAAGTTCCTCACCTGCGGCAGCGTCGACGACGGCAAGAGCACGCTGATCGGCCGCCTGCTCCACGACTCGAAGATGATCTACGAGGACCAGTTGGACGCCATCGTGCGCGACAGCAAGACCACGGGCACGCAACGCGGTGGTGTGGACTACGCCCTCCTGACCGACGGATTGCAGGCGGAGCGCGAGCAAGGCATCACCATCGACGTCGCGTACCGCTATTTCTCGACCACCAAGCGCAAATTCATCATCGCCGACACGCCGGGCCACGAGCAGTACACGCGAAACATGGCAACCGGCGCATCCACGTGCGACTTGGCCGTCATTCTCATCGACGCCCGGCGAGGCGTCCTCCCGCAGACCCGCCGCCACACGTACATCGCGCGCCTGCTCGGGATCCGGCACCTCGTGGCGGCGGTGAACAAGATGGACACCGTGGACTACGACGAAGGCGTTTTCGACGCCATCCGCGCCGACTACTTCGCGTTCACGTCGAAGCTAGGCATCGACGAGATGCACTTCATTCCGATCTCCGCGCTGCACGGCGACAACGTCGTCGAGCAGTCGCCGAACATGCCCTGGTACCAGGGTGCGACGCTGATGCACCTCCTGGAGAACGTGCAGGTCGCCGCCGACAAGGACATCGAGCACTTCCGTTTGCCCGTTCAAGTGGTCAACCGCCCGGACCCGTCGTTTCGCGGCTACAGCGGCAGCGTCGCGGGTGGCGTGGTCCGGTCCGGCGACGAGGTGGTGGTCGTGCCCTCGGGTCGCCGGTCGACCGTCGACCGCATCGTCACGATGGACGGCGATCTCGACGAAGCGTTCGCACCCATGGCGGTGACGCTGACGCTCACCGACGACGTCGACGTCAGCCGCGGCGACGTGCTCGCCGCACCGGGCGGCCTGCCCTATATCGCCGACCGCCTCGACGCGATGGTGGTCTGGATGGCGGACGATGCCCTGGTCCCGGGGCGGCAGTACATCGTCAAGCACGGTACGCGCCAGGTCGTCGGGCACGCGGCGACGTTGCGCTACCGGGTGGACGTCAACACGTTGCAGCACGAAGCCGCGACGCAACTCGAGCTCAACGAGATCGGCCGGGTGGAAGTCGCCTTGACCGAATCCATCGCGTTCGACGCGTACGGCGCGAACCGCGACCTGGGCAGCCTGATCTTCATCGACCGAATCTCCAACGTGACGGTCGGTGCGGGCATGGCCTTCGATCCCGGCGGTTCGATCGCGCAGGCGGCTTGGGATCGCACGCCGCACGGCGAATTGCACGCCGCCGTCAGCCGCGTGGCGGCCGACGAGCGGGCGGCCCGCCTCGGCCAGCATCCGGTGACGGTGCTGCTGACGGGCCTGGCCAAGGTCGGCAAGACGGTCATCGCCCACGCCGTGGAGCGCAAGCTGTTCGACGCGGGTGGACTCGCCACGGTTCTCGATGGCCAGAGCTTCCGCCTTGGCATGAGCCGCGACCTGGGGTTCAGCCCCGAGGAGCGTTCGGAGAACATCCGCCGCGCCGCCGAAACCGCACGGCTGATTAACGACGCGGGCTTGATCTGCCTCACGTCTTTCGTCGCGCCCGAGGAGGCGGTGCGGGAACGGGCACGTCGCGCCATTGGCGAGGACCGATTCCTGGAGGTCTACTTAACGGCCCCGTTGGCGGTCCTGAAGGACCGTGACGAGGACGGCCTCTATGCTGCCGCCGAGCGCGGCGAGGCGCCTCACGTGCCCGGCGTCACCGAGGACTTCGATGAGCCCGTCGCGCCGGATCTAACGCTCGAGACCGAGCGCCTCGGAGTCGACGCCTGCGCGGAGCGCATCATCGAGCTGCTCCGCGGGAAGGACTTCATAAACTAAGCGGTCGCATCTCAAGCGCGGCCCAACCTTTCGCCTTAAGGAGGACACCCCTTGGCCATCAAGACAGACGTCGTGATCGTCGGCGCGGGACCGTGCGGCCTGTTCCAGGTCTTCGAACTCGGTCTGCTCGGGATCAAGGCGCACATCGTCGACGCCTTGCCGGCACCCGGCGGGCAGTGCGCGGAGTTGTATCCGGACAAGCCCATCTACGACATTCCGGCGATCCCGGTCTGCGATGCGCAGGAACTGGTGGATCAGTTGCTCGAACAGATCAGACCGTTCGACGCGGGCTTCCACCTGGACTCGCAGGTGACCGAGGTCACCCCCGTGGACGAGCGCTTCCGCGTGGCCACCAGCCGCGGTGAAGAGTTCGACGCCGGCGCCGTCGTCATCGCGGGCGGCGTCGGCTCCTTCCAGCCCATGCCGTTGCGCGTAGCCGGGGTCGAGCAGTTCCTGGACGAGCAGGTGTTCTATCGCGTTCGCGATCCGTCGGCTCATCGCGGCAAGGACCTATTGGTCCTGGGCGGGGGTGACTCGGCATTCGACTGGACCGTCGAGTTGGCGCCGCACGCGAAGTCGATGACCCTGGTGCACCGCAGCGACCGGTTCCGCGCGGCGCCCGCCACCGTCGCGCGCATGCGCGAACTGGAGGCGGCCGGTCATGTGCGGTTCATGGTCGGCAACTGTGTCGACTTCGAGGCATCGAACGGCACGCTCGAGCGCCTGTGCATCCGGCATACGGACGAGTCGGTGACCAAGGTGGACATCGACCACGCGCTGGTGTTCTTCGGCCTGTCCCCGAAACTCGGGCCCATCGCCGAGTGGGGCCTCGAACTCTCCAAGAGCCAGATCCCCACGGACACGGAGCGCTTCGAGACGAACGTCCCGGGCATCTATGCGATCGGCGATATCGCCACCTATCCCGGCAAGAAGAAGCTCATCCTTTCGGGCTTCCACGAAGCGGCGCTCGCCGCGTTCGCCATCAAGGCCAGGCTCAACCCCGACGAGAAGGTGCATCTGCAGTACACGACGACGAGCCCCATCATGCACGAGCGCTTGGGCGTATAACCCCGTCGGGCTTTGGCTTGAGCGCATTCTTGTGCGAGAGTAGTGCCGAGGTCGCGGGCGAGGAATACGCGTGGAACAGTCAGGCGAGTACCGCATCGCGGGTTCGCGGGAACGCGTCTGGGAAGCCCTGAACGACCCCGCGGTTCTCGAGCGCTGCATCGACGGCTGCCGCAGCATGACACCGGTCGGCGACGACCGGTTCGAAGCGGTCGTCGCTGCGCGGGTGGGGCCGGTCAAGGCCACGTTCACGGCGGCGATTAAGCTCCGCGACGTCGATCCGCCCGAGCGCTATCGACTCGAAGTCCAGGTGAAAGGTGGCGTGGCGGGATTCGCCAAGGGCACCGCCGCGGTCGAACTCGCCGAAGTCGCCGCCGACGAGACGCTGCTCACCTACCAGATCGCCGGAGGAATCGGCGGCAAGCTGGCCCAGATCGGCTCGCGGCTCGTGGATAGCGCGGCGCGGAAGATGACGGCGAGCTTCTTCGAGCGATTCGCGGTGGACTTCGCTGCCTAGGTAGCGTTGTAATCGGACAAACCCTGAACGCTGTAGGGAGGGCGAAAGGGAGTGGAGATCAAAGTCAAGGTCAACGGCACGGCGCACAGTCTCGACGTGCCGGACAATACGCTGCTGGTGGACGTGCTGCGCGAACGGCTCGGCCTCACCGGCACGCACGTCGGTTGCGACACCAGCCAATGCGGCGCCTGCGTCGTGCACTTGGACGGCACCGCGGTGAAGTCCTGCACGGTTCTCGCCGGTCAGGCGGACGGCGCCGAAGTCACCACCATCGAGGGCATCGGCCGGCCCGACGACCTGCACCCGATGCAGGCGGCGTTCCGCGAGAACCATGCCCTGCAGTGCGGCTTTTGCACGCCCGGCATGATCATGAGCGCCATCGACATGGTGCAGAAGAGCGACGGGCGGTTGGACGAGGCGGCGGTTCGCGACGGTCTCGAAGGCAACCTCTGCCGCTGCACGGGCTATCACAACATCGTCAAGGCGGTGTTGGCGGCCCAGGACAGAATGTAGAGAGGGGAGGAACTGACGATGGCTACAGAAACCGGCATCGGCGCATCGGTCAAGCGCAAGGAAGACGCGCGTTTCATCACCGGCGCGGGCCGCTACACGGACGACGTCGGCCAGCACGGGCAAACCTACGCGGTGTTCGCGCGCTCGCCGTATGCCCGCGCACGACTCAACGGGCTCGACACCAGCGCCGCGCTGGCCACCGACGGGGTGGTCGCGGTGTTCACGGGCGCTGATCTCCAAGCCAGCGAAGTCGGCGATCTGCCCTGCGGCTGGATGGTGAAGTCGAAGGACGGCTCGGACATGGTCCAGCCGCCGCATCCACCGCTCGCTGTATCGAGCGTCAACTACGTCGGCGAGCCCTACGCGGTAGTGATCGGCGAAACCCTGGATGCGGCCAAGAACGGGGCCGAGGCTCTCGATCCGGATTTCGAGGAACTCGAAGCGGTCGTCGACCTCGCAACGGCCGCCGGGGCGGACCAGATCCACGAGTCCGTTCCGAACAACCAGTGCTACGACTGGGAACTGGGCGACAAGGCGGCGACGGACGCCGCGTTCGCGCAGGCCCACCACGTCGCGTCCATCGACATCGTCAACAACCGCCTGATTCCGAACGCGATAGAGCCCCGGGCGGCGCTCGGCGAATACGACGAGGCATCCGGCACGTACACGCTGCACACCACCTCGCAGAACCCGCACCTCGAGCGCCTCGTGCTTGCGGCGTTCGTCAACATCGCCCCGGAAGCACGACTGCGCGTGATCTCTCCGGACGTCGGCGGCGGCTTCGGTTCCAAGATCTTCGTCTACGCGGAAGAGACGGCGGTCATCTGGGCGGCAGGCCAACTGCGCCGCCCGGTGAAGTGGCGCGCGGAACGATCCGAATCCTTCCTCGCCGACGCCCATGGTCGCGACCACGTGACCCACGCGGAACTGGCGGTCGCCCAGGACGGGCGGTTCCTGGGTCTTCGGGTCCAGAACAAGGCCAACATGGGGGCCTATCTCTCGACATTTGCGTCCAGCGTCCCGACCTACCTCTACGGCACGTTGATGGCTGGCCAGTACAAGACGCCGGCGATCTATGTCGAAGTGCAGTCCCTGTTCACCAACACCGCTCCCGTCGACGCCTACCGCGGAGCCGGCAGGCCGGAAGCCACCTACATCGTGGAACGGCTGGTGGAAACCGCCGCGCGTGAAATGGGCATCGACCCGGCTGAGTTGCGACGGCGCAACTTCATCCAGCCGGCCGATTTCCCGTACGAAACGCCGGTCGCGCTGACCTACGATACGGGCGACTACGAGGCGAGCCTCAATCGCGCGCTGGACCATGCCGACTACGCGGGATTCCAGGCGCGACGGGAAGCGTCCGAGCAGGCAGGCAAGAAGCGCGGCATCGGCTTCTCGTGCTACATCGAGGCCTGCGGCTTAGCACCGTCGCAAGTGGCGATTTCCCTGGGCGCAGGCGTCGGCCTCTTCGAGGTCGGCGAGGTGCGCGTGGATGTCACCGGCTCCGTGACGGTGGTGACCGGCTCGCACAGCCACGGTCAGAGCCACGAGACGACCTTCGCGCAGATCATTTCCGACAAGCTCGGCGTGCCGTTCGAGAACGTCACGGTGCTGCACGGCGACACCGGCCGTTCCGACTATGCGCTCGGCACCTACGGTTCGCGCTCGCTGGCGGTCGGCGGCTCGGCCATCATCAAGGCGACGGACAAGATCATCGCCAAGGGCAAGAAGATCGCCGCCCACATGTTGGAGGCGAACGAAGACCAGGTCGAGTTCGAGGACGGCAGCTTCAACGTCGCCGACTCCAACCAGTCGCTCACCTTCGGCGAGGTGGCCTTCTCGGCCTACGTGCCCGCGAACTACCCCCTCGAGGACCTCGAACCCGGGCTTTCCGAGAAGGCGTTCTACGATCCACCGAACTTCACCTATCCGGCGGGCGCGCACATCTGCGAGGTCGAAGTCGACCCCGATACGGGCGTCGTGACCATCGAGAAGTTCGTGGCGGTGGACGACTTCGGCCACGTGATCAATCCGATGATCGTCGAGGGCCAGGTCCACGGCGGCCTCGCCCAGGGCATCGGCCAGGCGCTCCTCGAGCATGGCGTCTACGACGACACCGGCCAACTGCTGTCCGGATCCTACATGGACTACACCATGCCGAGGGCGGACGACCTGCCGAGCTTCACGGTGGACACCACGGTGACGCCCTGCACCCACAATCCGCTCGGCGTGAAAGGCTGCGGCGAAGCGGGGGCGATCGGCTCGACGGCTGCCGTGATGAACGCGGTGACGGATGCGCTGGGTGTCAAGGACGTGCCGATGCCGGCGACATCGGAGACGGTGTGGCGCGCATTGCGCAACGGCGGCAACGGCTAAAGGGAGGCACGAGCATGTACCAGTTCAACTACCACAAGCCATCGACACTCACCGAGGCGACCAGCCGGATGGTCGAGGCGGAGGAAGGCGCTTACCTGTCGGGCGGCATGACCCTGATTCCGACGCTCAAGCAACGCCTCGCCGCGCCGTCGGACGTGATCGACTTGTCCGGCCTGCCCGGTATGTCCGGCATCAGCATCGACGGCGACATCGTGTCCATCGGTGCGATGACGCGACACGCGGAAGTCGCCGCCAGCGACGCCATCCCGGCGTTGGCGGAACTGGCGGGCGGCATCGGCGACGCCCATGTCCGCAACCGGGGAACGCTCGGCGGATCCATCGCCAACAGCGACCCCGCAGCGGACTACCCGGCGGCCATCGTGGCGCTCGACAGCACGGTGCGGACGTCGATCGGTCCCATCGCGGGTGGCGACTTCTTCACGGGGCTCTTCGAAACCGCGCTGCGGGAGGGCGAGATCGTCACCTCGGTGGACTTCCGCATCCCCGACGCGGCCGCCTACGAGAAGTTCCCCAACCCGGCTTCGCGCTACGCGGTGGTCGGCGTGATGGTGGCACGCTGCGGCGACGCGGTTTGCGTCGGCGTAACCGGCGCTGGACCGTACGCCTTCCGCGCGACGGCGCTGGAAGAGGCGCTGGCCGCCGATTTCTCGCCGGGTGCCGTGGACGGCGTCGCCGTCGACAGCAGCGACTTCAACGCGGACATACACGCGTCGGCGGAGTACCGGGCGCACTTGGTGGGCGTGTTGACCAAACGAGCGGTGGCGCGACTCGGCTGAGACGAGCCGGGCACACGTTTGGCCGACCGCTCCGGCCGCGCTGCTGGCCGCCTAGACGCCTACGGGCCAGTGCTCGACGACGAGTCCGTGCATCGGGAAGTCGTCGATGTTCGCGGTGGCAAGGTTGGCACCGATTCCTGCTGCCGCAGCCGCGATCAGGCAGTCAGCCTGATGCAGCGTGACGCCGCGTGTCGCGAATGAACGCCGCCAGGTGCCGGCTCGCCTCCCCTCGGCAGCGCCGAGGGGGGCCACACGAAGCGCATTGAAGAGCCGACGCGCGCTGCCCTCCTCGTTCGACTGCAAGCCCCGCCAGATCTCCTCTACGGAGATCGCGCAAACCCAAGGCTCGATGCCACGCCGACGCAGTCGAACCACGCGCGCTGCGGCGGGGCGGCCGCGCAGCGCGTCGATGAGCACCGTCGAGTCGAGGAGCAATCGCGGCATCGGTCAGCCGGACCGACTCTCGTCGCTCCGGCGTTGCTCGCGGACCCACGCGGCCGGATCGTCGTCCCAGGCATGTCCCTCGCCGTCAATCGTACCCAGCGCCGCTTCGATCTCGTCCCAGCGTTGCTCGTCGTCCAGTCCTCGCTCGATCAGCTTGCAGATGAAGGCACTTCGGCGACGCCTGCCGGCACGCCTGTCGAGTTCCGCGACAAGCGCGTCCGGAAGAGCGATGTGTATCCTCATGGGCCAACGTTAGCACATAGGGGGCTGGGGGTTGTTTGACGACGGGCCCAAACGGCCTCAGCCGAGGGACGTTGCAGGGAGATCGACGCCGTCACGCGTTCAAACGCTGTTTCACGCGTGTGCTTGAGCCGATAGACAGGGATAGCATTGCGGCTTCGCACGAGAAGAGCGGTTACTCCCTTGACCCGAATCCGCGCCGTTCGCTGCCACACCATCAGCGACGACATCACCACCGTCACGCTCGACGAACTGGTTCTTCCCGACCCCGCCCCCGGGGAGGTCCAGGTGCGCCTCAAGGCGTGTGCCGTGAACTTCCCGGACATCCTGATGATCCAGGGCAAGTACCAGCACAAGCCACCGCTGCCGTTCTCGCCCGGGGGCGAGGCGGCTGGGGATGTGGTGGCCTTGGGTGCAGGCGTCACCGGTCTGAAGGAGGGTGACGCGGTATGCTTCGGATCGCGCGCCGGTGGCTTCACCGAAGCGGTGAACGTACCGGCCGCGTCGGTGAAGCCGATTCCCGGCAAGATGAACTACGAGAAAGCCGCGTCCTACAGCACGGCGTACATGACTGCCTATGTCGCCCTCAAGGTCCGCGGCGACCTCAAGGCCGGGGAGTGGTTGCTCGTGCATGGGGCCACGGGGGGCGTGGGCATGGCAGCCGTCGACCTCGGCAAACACTTCGGTGCCCACGTGATCGGCACGGGCGGTCGGGACGACAAGCTGGCCGTCGTCAAGTCGCGCGGCGCTGACGCGGTCATCAACTACACCTTGGCCGACGGCTCCCTCGGCGGCTTCCGCGACAAGGTGAAGGCGATCACCGGGGCCGGCGGTGCCGACGTGGTCTACGACCCGGTGGGTGGGGACGTTTTCGACGAGTCGATGCGCTGCATCAACTGGCGCGGCCGGATCTTGACGATCGGCTTCACCAGCGGGCGCTGGCCGAGCGCGCCGGTGAACCTGATCCTCATCAAGAGCATCTCGGTGATCGGCGTCCGCGCGGGCGAGATCGGCCGGCGCGACCCGGAACTCGGGCGCCAGAACCAGGCGGCGCTTTGGGACCTGGCCCAGAGCGGTGCTATCGACCCCTACGTGTGCGCCGGCTTCCCACTGGAGCGTGCGGTCGAGGCCATGCAGATGCTCGAGAACCGCGACGTGGTGGGGAAGTGCGTGGTGACCATGAACGGCTACGAGGTCGCTTCCTGACCACGGCTGGGGCGATGTCGGATTCGCGATTGACCGCGGTACAGAAGGCGCACTTCGAGACCAGGGGCTTCCTAGTCCTCGAAGGCTTCCTGACCGCGCACGAGTGCCGACCACTTGAGGACGAAGTCGATGCTCTGACTGCTCGCCGTGAAGCTGGCGAGCGGCCGGCCGTGGTCGACTATCCGGCGCTCGCGTTGCTCACCTCCCACCCACGCATGATTGCCCTAGTCGGCCAGTTGATGGCGGGCCGCGCATTCGCGATGCACCACATTCACGCCGCCCGCCACGATGCGGGCTTGCGCGGCGTCGCCTGGCACCAGGACTACGAGCAGGTGCCGCAGACCAATCGCTCCCACGTGATGGTGCACGTCTTCTATTACCCGGATGGGTTGAATGGGCGGATCGGCGACCTGCTCGTGGTTCCCGGATCTCAACGTCGTGTCGTCGCGAACGATGCCCTGGCGATCTTCGGCACCGAGGATCTGCCCGGGTCTGTCACGATGGATCGACTCACGACCGGCTCGGCGGTCATCGTGCACTCGGCGTTGTTCCACGCACGTCGCGCCAAGCGCGGAGGCGAAGGCTGCCCACGCTATTTCATCGACATCTCGTATTGCCAGAACGGTGTTCAATGGCCCGGATACCCCGGTGTCGCTGCGATCAACGCGAGGCTCTTGGCAGCCGGCGCAGACCGCGACGGACGCTACCCGTGGCTATACGACTCGACGCGCTTCTTCGACAAGCGTGCGGTGCGAGAGCGCATTCGGGGGGTGCGGGGGAGCCTGGTCTAACTTAAAACGTCAGTGCCGAGTCCACGGATCGATGACCTCGACCCCCGTTTTCTCGAAGTCCGCGACGTTCCCCGTGACGACGCTCATGCTGTGGACGATGGCCGTTGCCGCAATCAGCGCACCGCGTTCAGCCCGCGGGTCGGGCACATGCAACCGCGCGCACATCAAGGCCACGGCGGGGTCGACAGGTAGAGTGCGCTCCCGGAACTCGGGAAGTACAAGCGTGTCCATCCACGTCCGCAACATCTGTCCCTGCTGAACGTCGCGCCTTTCGAGCCGCAGAATGCCGATTTCCAGTTCCATCAGGGTCAATACGGAGACGTAGAAGCTGGCGGCGTCTGCGTCTTCCACCCAAGCCGCGACGCCTTCCTCGGCCCTGCCGTCTCCAACCTTGCGCAACTCGGAGATGACGTTCGTATCGAGAAGGAACATCAGGACAGATCAGCCGGACGAATCTCGATCTTCATCTTTGGCGGCTCGAAGTCGATGTCCGCTAGGCCGGGCATGGCCAAGGCCTCCACCAGACTGCGGCCTCGCGCCGAGATGCGTTGGTAATCCTCGATGCTCAGCAGCACTTGCGTGGTCTTGCCTCGGTTCGTGACAAACACGGGTCCCGACTTCGCAGCGGCCCTCTTCGCCCCTCCGATGTCTTGGTTGAAATCGCGGCCTGTTACGGTGGTGATGGTCATGGCATTACCCGCGCACACGATGTAGTTACATGACTACATACTGTCATTGGGTCGGGTGGAAGCCGCAAAATCCGCGTCAACAGATCACGTCCCGGCCGCTTGCACGGTCGGACCCGCGCCCTCGCGCCGCCGCCCAAGCTCCTCGAGAATCTCGGCGTGCTGTTCCCGGGTGAGCCGGTAGTGCGTATAACACCAGATCGACACGAACCCGAACGCCGCGACGATCGGCCCGTACACGAGGCCCAGGTTCACCAGCGTCTCGGGCGGCACGTCCGCCGCAGTCTTGATGTGCGCTCCCCGGGGCCAGGAGATGATGTCGAGTGCGAAGCCGGCGATGACGTTGCCGATGCCCGACGTGGCCTTGGCCGAGAACGAACTGGCCGCGAAGAAGATGCCTTCCTGGCGCTTGCCCGTCTCGTACTCGTGCTCGTCGATGATGTCCGCCACCATCGAGCCGAACGCGACGTTGGCCTGCACCGTGCAGGCTCCCTGGATGACCTTGATGGCGATCAGGAGCGTGATCAGCATCGGATCGCCGTTCTCGGGGAACCAGTCCATGAGCCGCGCAACGATGGGCAGCGTTTGCCAGAAGGGCCAGGACAGCCCACCGAAGATGAGGCCGGCTTTCTTGCCGAATCGGCTGAAGAAGGCCGGGCAGAAGAACGACCCCACCATCACGCCGATGGGATAGGCGCAGATCACGATCAGAATCGCCGCGCGGTCGAGTTCCCAGAAGTACGTGAAGATGTAGAGGTCGAGGCCGCCGTTGACTCCCACCATCACGAAAACGATCAGGACACCCATGAACAGCCAGCGGAACGAGCGGCTGCGCATCGCGGCGACGATGTCGAGGATGACCCGCCAGAGGATCCGGCCAAGGCCGAGCCGCGGCGTGTCGGGCGGGACCGGAAGGAACGGGATCGCGGCCCGTGTTCCCCAGCCGCTCCAGAAGATGGTGACGGCCATCAGGACCGCGAGCAGCGCCGCGAACCACGGGTATGCCGCGGCGTTGAGCTGACCGTTCTCGAACTCGGCCGTCGGCGTGAAGAAGTACAGGAAGCCAACCGCGAACGCGAACAACACGCCGACGTTGGCAAAGAACATGCGGTAGCCCACGAGCTTGGAGCGCTCGTCGTAGTCCTCGCTCATTTCGGCGCCGAGCGCGATGTGGGGTACGTGGTAGAGCGACATCGACGTGCGCGTTGCGTTCGAGAAGACGACGAGCCAGATGAAGAGTCCAAGCTGGCTGGTCACCAGCGGGTTGAACAGGAAGTAGAAGGACGCGGCGAGTGGCAGGATCGATGCGTACATGAACGGGTGGCGGCGGCCGTAGCGCGACTTCCAGTGATCCGAGAGGGAGCCCGCCATGGGATCCGTGAAGGCGTCCACCACGAGGGCGATCCCCACCGCGAGCCCGGCCAGCGAGCCCGGCATGCCGAGCACTTGGTTGTAGTAGAAGATCAGGAACGTGCCGTAGGCGGCGCCGAAGAGCCCCTCGGCCGCCTGGCCGACCCCGAACGACAGCTTCATGTTGAAGCCGAGTCTTCCCTGCAACGGCATTGAGAACCCCCTTCCCGGTGCTCAGACGCTAACACGCCTGCGCCGCCGCATTCGCTGCCGGTTGCGCTAGCATTCTCCGGCAAGACCAGCCAAGGCTCCGCCATGACCGATCAGTCCATCAAGGAGGCGTCGTCGCGCATCCCGTGCCCGACCTTCGAAGCACCGGCGTTCACCACGCCGAAACCGCTGGCCGAGGCCAAGGTGGCGCTCGTGTCGTCGGCATCGTTGCACCATGCGGACGATGATGACTTCGCCGTTGTGGACACGGGCTACCGCGTGCTCGAGCGCCACCGCCGGGATATCGTCGTCGGCCACTGGAGCCCGAACTTCGACGCCAGCGGCGTCAGCGGCGATTTGAACGTCGTCTTCCCCATCGACCGCCTCGAGGAAATGGCGGACGACGGCATGATCGGCAGCGTCTCGGACGTGCATCTCGCCTTCGCCGGCAACCAGTTCGATCTCGCGGCGATCCGCATGGACGGCGGCCCGGCTGGCGCCAAGTATCTCGCCGAGCAAGGCGTGGATGTCGTCCTGCTCACCCCTGTCTGACCACTCTGCACGCGTACGGTCTGTACGCTCGCGCACATCTTCGAAGCGGCCGGCATGGCGACGGTCGCCATCGGCTCGATCCGCGGCCAGATCTACGGAACCGCGCCGCCGCGCGGCCTCTTCTGCGACTTCCCACTGGGCCGGCCGCTCGGTGTGCCGGGCGACGCGGCGTTCCAGCGTCGCGTCCTCGAGCGCGCCTTCGCCATGCTCGAACGCACCGAGCCTGCAGTCGAGGACTACGAGGTCGTGATCGAGGACGGCGAGACGCAACCCCTCGCGTGTCCGCTGCCCCCGCGCATGGATCCGGACGCGCATCCCGCGATCGACGAGGCGAAGGGCTTGCGTCCCGCCTACGACCGCGCGATCGCCAAGTACGGCAACCGCGCCGGGGCCGTGCGCCTGCTCGACGCCGATTCCATTCCCGCCGCCATCGAGTCGTTCATCCGGGTCGCCGAGGGCCACCCGTGGAAGCAGGCCGGCATTCCCGGTATTCCGGCGCGGGTCTCCCAGGACATCCGCGGCTACTACGAGATGGCCGCGATGGAGATCGCCGACCACACGCCAGCCGCTTGGGCCGGCTACCGCTGGTTCCGCGACGAGACGAAGACGGGCGAGGTCATCAGGCAAGCGCGCGATGCGATGCGCGAGTCCGGGGCGAAGGAGCCGCTCTGGCGGTTCCTGATGCCAAGCGACAGTTGAGGAGCGGCTTCGTGCACTACCGCCTGTTGGCGGCATGCGTCCTGCTGTGCGCTGCTTTTGCGCACGCGGACGACCGACCGGCCTACTTCGTCTACCTCGCCGGCCCCGAGGTCTTCCTGCCCAACGCTGGGGAAGCCGGCGAGGACAAGAAGCGCTTGATCGAGCGGCTGAATGCCAGTCAGAACTGGCCGTTCAAGCTGGTGGGCCTGTACCCCCTCGACAACGAGATTCCGGACTTCCAACCCGATCGCGAGACAGGGATCAGGATCTATCGCGCGAACATCGCCATGATGGACAGGGCCCATGCGGTGGTCGCCAACATGGTGCGCTTCCGAGGCCCCGGCATGGACGGCGGCACGGCGTTCGAGATGGGGTACATGCGGGGCTTGGGCAAGCCTGTGTTCGCCTACTACGACGCCGAGCCGTTCTACGGCGAAGCTGAGCCTGCAGGCCTGTATCCCGACAGGGTGCGCCGGCAGGTCGGTCAGAGTCCCGACAACTCGGCCGTGGACATCGACGGCCTCTTGATCGAGGACTTCGGGATGGCCGACAACCTGATGATGATCGGTGCCTTGGACGACTCGGGCGTGATGCTGCAGGCGTCTTTCGAGCAGGCGCTCATGCGCGTGGCCGAGCATGTCGCGAGGAAGCGGTGATCATCTCGCCGAGCCACAGGTTCGTCTATATCGGCATCCCGCGCACGGCCTCGAAGTCGATGAACGAGTGGCTGATGCGGTACTACGGCGGCGTGTGGTACGGCGGCCATCACGACTACCAGGGGATTCCCGAAGACGCTCGGTCGTTCCTGGTCTTCACGACTGTGCGCAATCCCTACGACCGGGCGGTGAGCGGCTTTTTCTTCAAGCCTTGGGATGATCGTCCGCGACAGGTCGATCTGCGCGTAGACATTGAACCGCCAACAGCGAGGGACATCGACGGTCTCATCGAAGGTGGTCGACGCACGGACGCGCAGCACGCTACCTATCGAGAGTTCATTGACGGGGCTGGTGTCTCGCTTCTGCTCTATTTCGAGAGGTTGCCGGAATGCCTTCTCGAGTTGCCATTCGTGGACCCGGCTACGATCGCTTCGTTCCCGCACGTGCTCGAGCGGGGGATCAGGCCGCCTGGCGGTTTCACCGACTTCTTCGACGATCGGTACGAGGAGTTCATCTGGGAGTCCTTCAGGGACGACTTCGAGATCGCCGGTTACGAGCGTCACAACGTCGGGCTTGCTGACGCCGCCAAGGCGGCGATGTGGTTGTAGTCGCCTCCCGCGCTCCACTGGCCGTCCGCCCGGGGCTTCCTTGTAGTCCCTGTCGCTGCGGGTGTAGGCTGACTCGCAACTGTCTGACAAGTCTGGGGAGGGCTGTCATGCAGCTTCGAACTTGGTTCATGCTCGGCGTCGTCGGCACCGCCTGCGCCGCATTGCCTTTGGCGGCCGAGATTCCGCGCACGGACGACGGCAAGCCGGACTTCTCCGGCACCTACGACATCAGCAGTCTCACGCGGATGGATCGGGATCCCAACCTCGGCGAGCGGCTGACGTACACCGTCGAGGAGATCGAGGAGATGAAGCGCGTCGCGCACTCGCGCGTGGACGAAGCGGCCGCGCCGTCGGATCCGGACCGCGAGGGCTTGAAGCCCCTCGAAGGCCAGGCTCGGGACCGGGGCGTCGACAGTTCGGGGACCTACACGCCGGGCAGCCACGACTGGTTCTGGTTCGACTGCGGTGGCCAATACTGCGATTACTACCAGATCGACGGCGAGTACCGCACGTCGATCATCGTCGATCCGCCGAACGGACGCAGGCCGGGCCTCTCGGATGCCGGCAGGGCGCGCCGGGCCACGTTGCACCCCTACTACAAGTCGAAGTATCCGGGCGAGGCGTGGTGGCTCGCCGAAGGCGGCGACCCGTACGACAACCCCGAGAACATGTCCATCGGCGACCGCTGCATCTACATGTCGCTGACCGTGCCGGCAACGCCGTCCGCCTACAACAACATGAAGACCATCGTGCAGACCGACGACCACGTGCTCATCATGGTGGAGTGGATGCACTGGGCACGTGCGATCCGGCTTAACTCGAAGCACCTGCCGGAGGACATGATCGCCTACGGCGGCGACTCGATCGGCCACTGGGAGGGCGACACGCTTATCGTCGAGACAACCAACTTCAAGGACTTCATGGGGCCGCACGACCCGCGCCCTGGCTTGCGCATTGTCGAGCGCTTCAGCCCCATCGACGGGAACAGCCTGCTCTACAACTTCACCGTCCACGACCCGGACTACGAGGCGCCCTACACCGGCGAGTTCCCGTGGACCAAGAGCGACAAGCGCCTCTACGAGTACGCGTGCCACGAAGGCAACTACTCGATGGCCAACACCCTGAGCGGTGCGCGCTTCCTGGAGGCCAAGTGGATCGAGGAACGCGGCGAGCCGCAGGCCGGGGAAGCCGAGTGAGGAAAGCGATCCCGCTTGCGGTCTTGGCCCTTCTCGTCGCCGCCTGCGAGGCACCACCGCCGGCCGACGAAGCCTGGAAGGCCGCGCGCGGCCCGGGCGGCGTCAACCCGGACCTGAACGGCGTCTGGCAGGCGCTGAACGAGGCGAACTGGGACATCGAGCGGCACATGGCGCGCTCGTCGGTGGAGCTGCGCGACGGTCCCATGGGGCCGGTGCCGTCCATCGCCACGCTGCGCATGGGCACGCTGGCCTCGGTGCCGCCGGGCCTGGGCGTCGTCGACGGCGGCCGGCTGCCCTACAAGCCGGAGGCGCTCGCGAAGCGCGACGAGAACCGGCTGCGCTGGAGCGAGCTCGACCCGGAGGTGAAGTGCTACCTGCCGGGCATCCCGCGCGCCAACTACATGGGCCAGCCGTTCCAGATCTTCCAGGGCGAGAACCACCTTGAGTTCGTCTACCAGTACGCGGGCATCAACCGCAACATCCTGATGGAGGACCCGGGCCCGGCGCCGGGGGACTTCTGGATGGGCCAGTCGGTTGCGCGCTGGGAGGGCGACACCTTGGTGATCGAGGTGACGGCGCTGAACGACCAGACCTGGTTCGACCGCGCGGGCAACCACCACAGCGCGGCGATGACGGTGGTCGAGCGGTTCACGCCGACCGGCCCGGACCACCTTCTCTACGAGGCGACGATCGACGATCCGGAGACGTTCACGGAGCCGTGGACGATGCGCATGCCGCTGTACCGGCGGATGGAGGAGAACGCCATGCTGCTGGACTTCAAGTGCGTGGAGTTCGTGGAGGAGCTGGTGTACGGCGAACTGCGGCGCAACCCGCTGCCGCGCTAGAAGGGGAGGTCAGCAATGAGACTCTGCACTGCCGCAATCCTGCTTGCCGCCGTGGCGCTGGCCGCGCCGCCGGCGACGGCGCACCACGCCTTCGGCGCGGAGTTCGACCCGAACCTGCCGGTGCAGTTGAAGGGTCCGATCGTGCGCATCGAGTGGGTGAACCCGCACTCGTGGTTCCACATCGAGCACACCAACGCCGACGGCAGCAAGACGGTGTGGATGGTGGAGGCGGGGACGCCGAACACGCTGTACCGCCGGGGCATCACGCGCAACACGGTGCCGATCGGCACGGTGGTGGTGATCGACGGCTACCAGGGCAAGGACCGCGCGATGCGCGCCAACGGGCGGCGCATGACGTTCACCAACGGCGAGACCCTGTTCATGGGCTCGAGCGGCACTGGCGCGCCGCGGGACGGCGCGGATCCGACGGAGCGCTAGCCGGGCTTTCTGGCAACGGCGCGCCGCGCCGGTGTACGATGGAGACCGCTACCCACACGGTAGCGACCGTTTGGCAAGCTGCGCGAAGCGCAGCCGTCAGGGGAGGGCTGGTCATGCAGGTTCGAATTGTTACGGCACTTCTCGGGGCCGGCATCGTCTATGCGGCGTTGCCACTAGCGGCCGAGGTTCCACGCACCGACGACGGCAAGCCGGACTTCTCCGGCACCTACGACATCACCAGCCTGACGCGCATGGAGCGCGACCCGAGGCTGGGCGAGCGGTTGACGTACACCGTCGAAGAGATCGAGGAGATGAAGCGCGTCGCGCACTCCCGCGTCGACGAGGCGGTCGAACCGTTGGACCCGGACCGGGAGAGCCTGAAGGCGCTTGAAGGGGAGGCTCGGGACCGCGGCGTCGACAATTCGGGGTCCTACACGCCGGGCAGCTACGACTGGCACTGGTTCGACTGCGGCGGCATCTACTGCGACTACTACCAGGTCGACGGCGAGTATCGCACGTCGATCATCATCGATCCCCCCAACGGGCGCCGGCCGCCGGTTTCCGAGGCAGGCAAGGCGCGTCGCGCGACATTGAGACCGTACTACCAGCCGAAATACCCTGGCGAGGCTTGGTGGCTCGCCGAGGGCACGGATCCGTACGACAACCCGGAAGGCCTGTCCATCGGCGACCGCTGCCTTTACATGTCCCTCACCATCCCAGCGACGCCCTCCGCCTACAACAACATGAAGACCATCGTGCAGACCGACGACGAGGTGCTGATCATGGTGGAATGGATGCACTGGCCGCGGGTCGTCCGCATGGACTCGGAGCATCTGCCGGAGGACATGATCTCCTACGGCGGCGACTCCGTCGGCCACTGGGACGGCGACACGCTCGTCGTCGAGACCACCAACTTCAAGGACTACATGGGCCCGCACGAACCGCGCCCGGGGCTGCGCATCGTCGAGCGCTTCAGCCCCATCGACGGTGAGAGCCTGCTCTACAACTTCACCGTCCACGACCCGGACTACGAGGCGCCCTACACCGGCGAGTTCCCGTGGACCAAGAGCGACAAGCGCCTCTACGAGTACGCGTGCCACGAAGGCAACTACTCGATGGCCAACACCCTGAGCGGTGCGCGCTTCCTGGAGGCCAAGTGGATCGAGGAACGCGGCGAGCCGCAGGCCGGGGAAGCCGAGTGAGGAAAGCGATCCCGCTTGCGGTCTTGGCCCTTCTCGTCGCCGCCTGCGAGGCACCACCGCCGGCCGACGAAGCCTGGAAGGCCGCGCGCGGCCCGGGCGGCGTCAACCCGGACCTGAACGGCGTCTGGCAGGCGCTGAACGAGGCGAACTGGGACATCGAGCGGCACATGGCGCGCTCGTCGGTGGAGCTGCGCGACGGTCCCATGGGGCCGGTGCCGTCCATCGCCACGCTGCGCATGGGCACGCTGGCCTCGGTGCCGCCGGGCCTGGGCGTCGTCGACGGCGGCCGGCTGCCCTACAAGCCGGAGGCGCTCGCGAAGCGCGACGAGAACCGGCTGCGCTGGAGCGAGCTCGACCCGGAGGTGAAGTGCTACCTGCCGGGCATCCCGCGCGCCAACTACATGGGCCAGCCGTTCCAGATCTTCCAGGGCGAGAACCACCTTGAGTTCGTCTACCAGTACGCGGGCATCAACCGCAACATCCTGATGGAGGACCCGGGCCCGGCGCCGGGGGACTTCTGGATGGGCCAGTCGGTTGCGCGCTGGGAGGGCGACACCTTGGTGATCGAGGTGACGGCGCTGAACGACCAGACCTGGTTCGACCGCGCGGGCAACCACCACAGCGCGGCGATGACGGTGGTCGAGCGGTTCACGCCGACCGGCCCGGACCACCTTCTCTACGAGGCGACGATCGACGATCCGGAGACGTTCACGGAGCCGTGGACGATGCGCATGCCGCTGTACCGGCGGATGGAGGAGAACGCCATGCTGCTGGACTTCAAGTGCGTGGAGTTCGTGGAGGAGCTGGTGTACGGCGAACTGCGGCGCAACCCGCTGCCGCGCTAGAAGGGGAGGTCAGCAATGAGACTCTGCACTGCCGCAATCCTGCTTGCCGCCGTGGCGCTGGCCGCGCCGCCGGCGACGGCGCACCACGCCTTCGGCGCGGAGTTCGACCCGAACCTGCCGGTGCAGTTGAAGGGTCCGATCGTGCGCATCGAGTGGGTGAACCCGCACTCGTGGTTCCACATCGAGCACACCAACGCCGACGGCAGCAAGACGGTGTGGATGGTGGAGGCGGGGACGCCGAACACGCTGTACCGCCGGGGCATCACGCGCAACACGGTGCCGATCGGCACGGTGGTGGTGATCGACGGCTACCAGGGCAAGGACCGCGCGATGCGCGCCAACGGGCGGCGCATGACGTTCACCAACGGCGAGACCCTGTTCATGGGCTCGAGCGGCACCGGCGCGCCGCGGGACGGCGCGGACCCGACGGAGCGCTAGGCCCGTGGTGGCGCCGGAGATCGATCGACGACTCTTCCTGGCCGCCGCTCTCACGCTGATTGCCACGACCGGATGGGGCGCCGCCGAGGAGGCGGTGACCGCCATCGTCGGTGCGAAGCTGATCGACGGCACGGGCGCCGAGCCCGCCGAGAACGTCACGGTGGTGATCCGCGGCGACCGGATCGAGGCGGTCGGCGTCACCGGCGAGGTCGATGTGTCGGGAGCCCGAGTCCTGGACGCATCCGGTCAAGTCCTGATGCCGGGCCTCGTCGATCTGCACATCCACTACGGCGGCGGCGAGAAGGGGCTGCGGCAGCAATTCGCCATGCAGCTCGAGTTCGGCGTCACCACGGCGCGCAGCCTCGGGGCCGACGACGAGGCCAACGTCGCCCTCATGCATGCCGCCAATGCAGGGGAACTGCCGGCGCCGCGGCTCTATACCGCGGGCACCGGCTTCTCCCATCCGAACGGCATGCTGGCCGGCGTCCCGTTCATCAACAAGCCGACGTCCACGGCCGAAGCCCGGGAAATGGTGCAGAAGCTCAGCCGCCAGGGCGTCCACCTGGTCAAGATGTGGGTCGACGGCACGCTCGACGGTTCGCTCGCCTTGGGTCCGTTGCCCAAGATCACCGCGGAGATCCGCACGGCCGTCGTCGAAGAAGCCGCAGCCCACGGACTACCGGCGGTCGCGCACATTTTCGACGAGGAGGACGTCCGCCAGCTCAACGCCGCCGGCGTCCGCCACTTTGTACACACCGTTCGCCGCGAGCCGGTCGACGACGCGTTCACGCGGTGGGCGAAGGCACAAGGATTGACCTTCGCCCCGGCACTCTCCAAGGCGCAGGACTCCTGGTACCTCGCCGAGAATCCCGACGAGCTCGAGGACCCCGGACTCGTCAAATCTTTCGGGGAAGCCCGGATCGCCTGGTTCAAGACCCCCGACCGGCGAGACGAGATGCTCGCCAATCCGCAGGGCCCGCAACTCCGCAAGGTCTACGCGCACATGCAGCGCTTCGTCAAACAGATGCAGGACGGCGGCGTCACCATCGCCGTCGGTTCCGACTCGGGCGCCGGCAACGTCGCCTTCGGCTGGGGCGCGCACCACGAGATGAAGCTCCTGGTCGAAGCCGGCCTCACACCGCTGCAGGCACTGACCGCGGGTACCGGCAATGGCGCCTACGTGCTCGAGGGGGACGACGCCGAGTTCGGGACGATTCGCCCCGGGAAGATTGCCGATCTAATGCTCCTAGATGCAGACCCGACAGTCGACATCGCCAATACGCGCCGCATTGCGCGCGTCATGCAGGGCGGGGTCTGGCTGTAGACGATTGACGAGAAAAACGCCATGAGAACAGCACGCTTCATACTCTTGCCAGCCGCCTTGGCCGTCCTTGGCCTCGTGCCGGGATGCGCGCCAACCGATCCCGGCCCAGCCGGCGAGTGGCCGCACCACGGCGCGGATCTCGCGTCGTCCAAGTACTCGGCGCTCGACCAGATCAACGCCGAGAACTTCGCGCAACTGGAAGTCGCGTGGCGCTGGGAGTCCGCCGACGCTCGCCTCCAGGGCGCCTACGACACGGGCAGTTACACGGCCACACCGCTGATGGTGGGGGGCAAGGTGTACGCGGCCACGTCCCATGGCCAGGTGGCCGCCTTGGACCCGGCGACCGGCGAGCAGCTCTGGCTCTACGACCCGCGTAGCTGGGCGCGTGAGTTGCCGACCCAGTTGCCACGCCGCACCCGCGGCATCGAGTACTGGACCGACGGCGAGGCCGAGCGGATCCTGATTGCAACCCTCGGCAAGCAGCTCGTGTCCATCGACGCCGCCACGGGCAGGCCCGACCCGGCGTTCGGCAACAACGGCGTGGTGGACTTGATCGGTGACCTCGGTGACCGCGATTGGGTGACGGCCAACCTCGCGCACAGTGCGCCGCCGATCGTCGTCCGCGACACCGTGGTCGTCGGTTCCAAGATCCACGACTACGTCTCGCACAAAAACAACCCGCCAGGCCACATTCGCGCCTACGACGTGCGCACCGGCGAGTTGAAGTGGCGCTTCCACACGATCCCGCAGGAGGGAGAGCCGTTCACAGAAACCTGGGGAGACGAGTCCTGGCGCTGGCAGGGCAATACGAACGCCTGGACGATGCTCGCCGCCGACGAGGAACTCGGCTACGTCTACATCCCCCTGTCCACGCCCACCAACGACTACTACGGCGGCGAGCGCATCGGCGATAACCTGTTCGCGGAGAGCATCGTCTGCCTGGACGTCGAGACCGGCGAACGTGTCTGGCACTTCCAGACCGTCCACCACGGCATCTGGGACTACGACATCGGCTCGGCGCCGAACGTCATGGACATCGTCGTCGACGGCAGGCCGATCAAGGCGCTGGCGCAAGTCTCGAAGACCGCGTTCGCCTACGTCTTCGACCGCGCCACGGGCGAGCCCGTCTGGCCGATCGAGGAACGCCCCGTGCCACCGAGCCGGGTACCCGGCGAGGTCTTGTCGCCCACGCAGCCGTTCCCGACGAAGCCGGCGGCCTTCGACCGCCAGGGCGCGACCGAGGACGACCTCATCGACTTCACGCCGGAACTGCGCGAGGAAGCACTGAAGATCGCGTCCAGGCTGAAGCTCGGCCCGATCTTCGAGCCGCTCATCGTGGAAGGCGAGGACGGCAAGCTCGGCACGCTCGTCGTGCCGGGCGCGGGTGGCGGCGCCAGCTTCCCCGGCGCGTCGATCGACCCGGACACCGGCATCCTCTACGTCGACTCGTTCACGGGGCCGACCGGCATTTCCGTGGTCAGCACGGCGGACAACGTCACGCAGAGCCAGCCGGAACCGGGCACGTCCGAGTACCGCTACGAACTGAAGTACCAGCCCGTGGGCGGTCCACAGGGATTGCCGCTCCTGAAACCGCCGTACCGGCGACTGACCGCGATCGACATGAACACCGGCGAGCACGTCTTCCAGGTCGCCCAGGGGCCTGGTCCCAAGGATCACCCCGCCATCCGGCACCTCGATCTCCCCGACCTCGGCAGCAGCCACTCGGGTTCGGGCGCGGTCGCGCAAGGCGGCATTCTCGTCACCAAAACCATCCTGATCGACTTCTTGCCGGCCAAGATCGCCCGGCCTTTCGATCCCACGGCACAGGACGGAGAGGAGCAGCCCGCGGAGGAACCCGAAACGGGCGGGCACCTGCGAGCCCTGGATAAGGCCACGGGCGCAGTGCTGGCCGAAGTGTGGGTGGACCGCCACTTCCACGGCGCACCGATGACCTACTGGCACGACGGCCGGCAATACGTCGCAGTGGCCGGGGGCGGTGGACGGGAGCCCGCCGAACTCGTCGCGTTGGCGTTACCGCGATGACCACGGGTCGCATGGCGCGCGGACGTCCCCGTCCGCATCTCCGTCGTGGTGCCCGTCTACCCTTGGCCATCGCCGCCCTGCTTCTAGCGAGCTGCGCCCCGCCTGATCCGGGCGCGGCCGGCGAATGGCCCCACCACGGCAAGGACCTCGCGTCGACCAAGTATTCCCCCCTCGACCAGATAACCGCCGAGAACTTCAGCCAACTGGAAGTGGCTTGGCGCTGGGAGTCCGCGGACCGTCGACTGCAGGGCGCCTACGACACCGGCAACTTCACCGCGACACCCCTCATGGTCGGCGGCAAGGTCTACGCCGTGACCTCGCACGGCCAGGTCGCCGCCCTGGATCCGGCCACCGGCGAGCAGCTCTGGCTCCACGATCCGCGTAGCTGGGCCCGCGGATTGCCGACCATGCTGCCGCGCCGCACCCGCGGCATCGAGTACTGGACCGACGGCCAGGCGGAGCGCGTCCTGGTCGTAACCTCCGGCAAGCAGCTCGTGTCCATCGACGCGGCCACCGGCAAGCCGGATCCTGCCTTTGGCGAAAACGGCATGGTCGACCTTGCCGGCGACCTCGGCGTCGACGACCGGAACTGGGATCACATCTCCCACAGCGCACCGCCGATCGTTGTCCGCGACACGGTCATCGTCGGCTCGAAGATCTTCGACTTCGTCTCCGAGAACAGGAACCCGCCCGGCCACATCCGCGCCTACGACGTGCGCACCGGCGAGTTCAAGTGGCGCTTCCACACCATCCCGCAGGAGGGCGAGCCGTTCACCGAGACCTGGGAGAACGAGTCCTGGCGCGAGCAGGGCAACACCAACGCCTGGGCCATGCTCGCCGCCGACGAGGAACTCGGCTACGTCTACATCCCGCTGTCCACACCCACTAACGACTACTACGGCGGCGAGCGCCTCGGCGACAACGTCTACGCCGAGAGCATCGTCTGCCTCGACGCCGAGACCGGCGAGCGCGTCTGGCACTTCCAGACCGTCCACCACGGCATCTGGGACTACGACATCGGCTCCGCCCCGAACGTCATGGACATCGTGGTGGACGGCAAGCCCATCAAGGCATTGGCGCAGGTGTCGAAAACCGCCTTCACCTACGTCTTCGACCGCGCCACGGGCGAGCCGGTCTGGCCGATCGAGGAGCGCCCGGTGCCGCCCAGCACCGTGCCCGGGGAGCGCCTCTCGCCAACCCAGCCGTTCCCGACCAAGCCGCCGCCGTTCGACCGCCAAGGCGTCACCGAGGACGACCTGATCGACTTCACACCGGTCCTGCGTGAGGAGGCGCTGAAGATCGCGTCCACGTTGAAACTCGGCCCGATCTTCGAGCCGCTCATCGTTGAAGGCGAAGACGGCAAGCTCGGCACGCTGGTCGTACCCGGCGCGGGCGGCGGCGCCAGCTTCCCCGGCGCATCCGCCGACCCTGAAACCGGAGTCCTGTACGTCCCGTCGTTCACCTTGCCGGTCGGCCTCTCGGTTGTGGCCACCGCCGACAACGTCACCCGCAGCCAACTCGAACCCGGCACGTCGGAGTTCCGCTACGAGGTCAAGCACCAGCCGGTCGCCGGCCCGCGCGGTCTGCCGCTTCTGAAACCGCCATACCGGCGCCTGACGGCGATCGACATGAACACCGGCGAGCACGTCTTCCAAGTCGCCCAAGGCCCGGGCCCCAAGAACCACCCGGCGATCCGCCATCTCAATCTTCCCGACATGGGCAGCCGCCACTCGGGCGGCGCCGTCGCCGAAGGCGGCATCCTCGTCACGAGGACGATCCTCATCGACTTCCTGCCGAGCATGGAAGAGGGCGACCTTGGAGTCGACGAAAGCGGCATCTCCGTACGCCCGGATGCCCAAGGCGGCCACCTCCGCGCACTCGACAAGATGACAGGCGCAGTCCTCGCCGAGGTCTACGTTGACCGCAGCTTCCACGGCGCGCCGATCACGTATTGGCACGAGGGTCGCCAGTACATTGCGGTCGCGGGCGGCGGAGGGGCCGAGAAGGCCGAACTGGCAGCGCTCGCACTACCCGACGGCAGTTATTAGGAGTGGTGCGCGGACGTCCTCGTCCGCACCCGGGTAGCCTGCGAAACCCCGTGCGGCCGAGAATCCAGCCTAACCAGATCCTCTACCGCCCAGCGAGCTCCCGGCTGAGCGCCCTGGCGGTGCTCTCTGTGGGCATCACTCTCGTTGGCTGCGCCCCGGCGCCGCCGGACGTCGACTGGCCCACCTATCTCGGCGACGAGGCCCGCACCCACTACAGCCCCCTAACCGACATCACCCCGTCCAACGTGGGGACCCTCGAAGTCGCTTGGCGTTACGACTCGGGCGACCTCGCCCCCGGCATTTCCGTCATGGACACGAGCCCGCTGGTGATCGACGGCGTCCTCTACGGCTTGTCGCCCACACTCGATGCATTTGCACTGAACGCCGCGACCGGCGAGGAGCTCTGGCGTCACGAAGTCGGCGATGTCGGCATCGGGCACAGCCAGCGCGGCCTGCTGTGGTGGCCGGGCGATGCTGACTCGGGCGGTGCTAGCCGGCTGTTCTACGTCGCGGGGTCGTACTTGATCGGCTTGGATCCGAGCGGTGGCGAGCCGCTTTCGGGGTTCGGCGAAGGCGGTGCCCTCGACTTGTCGACGATCTTGGACGTTGAGCCGGCGACTGTTCAGGGACCCGGCGTCGTGTTTGGCGACCAAATCGTGCTGGCCGTTTCGGACGGCGGCTCCCACGGCGTGGTCATGGCGGTTGGCGTCGCGGACGGGGCGGCCGCTTGGCGAACGCCGACCGAGCCCGTCTCAGGTGGCGCCCCTACCGCAGGCATGGCCTTGGACGTCGACAAGGCCCTGCTGTTCGTCCCGACGGAGGCGGCTATGGCAATGGCGTTCGGTCCGAAACCACCGGACGGAGACCTGAACGCCAGCGGCCTCTTGGCGCTCGATCTCCGGACCGGGGAGTCGCGCTGGTTCCGCCCAATCTACGCGCGCGAGTCCTGGCCGGGCCGCTTGGCGTCGCCGCCTACGTTGGTGACATTCGAACGCGACGGCGTCGTGGTGGATGGCGTAGCACTGGCAACACGTCGCGGCCACCTATACGTGCTCGATCGCGAGACCGGCGAACGGTTGTCTCCGACCACCGAGCAGGGCGGCCAGTCGGTATCCGCGTGGACGTTCACACGCCAATCAATCGCCGCGAGCAGTCGGCGACCAGAGGCTGCCGAGGCCGTCGGGGAACTCGCCGCATCTCTCGACCAGACGCCTTGGACGCCGCCCTCGTTGTCCGGCTCCCTGATGTTCCCAGGCACCGACGCCGGCGTAGGGTGGGGCGGCGCAGCGTTCGATCCCGCGTCCGGGCGGCTGATCGTCAACACCCAGGAAACGGCAAGCGTCCTGCGCCTCCTCGAGATTCCCGCCGGTTTCAGCGACCGCAACGCCTATTTCGCCCACTGCGCCCGCTGCCACGGCGCGGACCGCAAGGGCCTCTTCGAGGACCGGGCCGAACGCTACGGCGCCGGCGGGCCGAGCCTCATCGGCGTCGGCGACCGGCTCAGCAGGAAGGACATCCGCACCGCCATCGACCGCGGCCGCGGCTCAATGCCGGGATTCGAACACCTGAGCGAACTAGAACGCATTGCGATCGTGCGTTACGTGTTGACCGCCGGCGATGATTTCACGGTCGACGACCGCACGACGGAGGCGAGCCATGTCTTCGCCGAGCCGAGGACTCTGCGCGACCAGGACGGCTTGCCTGGGAACTCGCCGCCGTGGGGAACACTGACTGCCTTCGACCTAGCGACCGGCGCCGTCGACTGGCAGGTTCCGCTCGGCGAGTACCTGTCGCACCCGAACCTCGGCCTTGGCGCCGAGAACGTCGGCGGGCCGGTGGTGACGGCGTCCGGTCTCGTTGTGCTCGGATCAACGCCGGATATGAAGATGCGCGTTTTTGACGCCGGTAGTGGCTCGATCCTGTGGGATGCTGACTTGTGGGCCGCCGGCCACGCCACCCCGACTGTCTATAGGGCGTCCGGTCGGCAGTTCGTGGTCCTCGCCTCGGGTGGCGGGCGGTTGGGGCCGCCCTCGGGCTCGGAGTACGTGGCCTTCGCAGTGCCGGAATGAGATTCAGCCGCGCTATGCGGACGCAAGCGAGCCGTCCGTGGCCGAGTGCGGCGTTGAGGCTCCACAACGCGTCTCGACCCCAACGTAGGGCGAGAAATGCGATCTATGCAACTAGCGCTTGCCGAACTAGCTTGGCGATCTGCTGGGCGAGAAAGGGCGGGACTCTGTTCCCTACCTGCACGTACTGCTGCGTGCGGTTCCCGAGGAACAGATAGTCATCTGGAAAAGTCTGCAGCCGCGCGGCCTCCCGAACCGTGAGACTCCGCCACTGATAGCGCGAGGCCACGACGGCACGCGGCTTTCAGATCACACCGGCGTTTGGTTGGACCTCAAGTTGCGTCGTCGTCCTTGAAGTGCCCGGGCCGCCACGCAGAACGGCGGTCCTGCACGTCACAGCAGGCGAGTCTAGATCGTCGGCAGTTTACTGCGGGCGGCGGAGCCAAAGACACACGAGCGGCCGCGATCGGCGGACTTGCCGCTCGCGGCTGTAACGGGTTTAGGCCGCGTGCGGTTGGACTTCGCGTTCGATCAAGGGCCGCAGCGTTGGTCCGGCAGCGTCGAGTTCATAGCGGGTTTGAAGCGCAAGCCAGAATTCCGGTGACGTGCCGAAATAGCGGCCGAGACGAAGCGCGGTGTCGGTCGTGACGGACCGCCTGCCAAGAACGAGGTCGTTCAAGCGTGGTCGCGAGACCTTCAGTGCCTTGGCGAGCTTGTAAACGGAAATGTCCATTGGCTCGAGAAACTCGCTACGGAGTATCTCGCCTGGGTGGGTTGGTGCCAGTCGTGAACCCGTGGCCACATCGGAAAAGTCGATCTTGCCTTGGTCAACGTCGTCGCGTCTGATTGCCATATCCCCGATCCTATTCACCTGTGGTAGTCCGTGATCTCCACATCCAGCGCGTCGCCTTGCCGCCACTCGAAGCACACCCGCCACTGGTCGTTGATGCGGATGCTGTGTTGCGCCTTGCGCTGACCGCGAAGCAGTTCCAACCGGTTCGACGGCGGCGCCCTGAGGTCGCCAAGCCGCGCGGCGGCATCGATCATCAACAGCTTCTGTCGCGCCCTTGGTTGGATGGCCGCGGGCAGGCTTGATACGCGGTTACCGACGAAGACGGCCGCGGTGCGCTTGTCCGCGAAGCTCTTTATCACGATGACGGAAGCGTAACGGCGTCCGTTACGCTACGTCAACCGCTCTACCGTGGCGAACCGGATCTGCATGTCCACCTTGCATCACACCGCCTTCGATACGCACCTGATCGGCGTGGACCCGGACTTGCGCATCCACGTCGCCGAGAGCGTCTTCGAGGGCAGGGATGGCCCATTGCTGGAAAGCCTTAAAGCGCTCGCATCCCGTAGCTTGCGGGTTCCGGCCGAAGTGCCGCTCCAGCCGCGCCGGGAATACCTCGAACAGCGCTTCACCCAGTTCGTGGCCGCGCAGCCCTGACTCGAGCCTGTAGCGGGGTCTAGGCTGCGTGCGGCTTGACTTCGCGTTCGATCGCGGGCCGCAGCGTTGGATTGGCCGCGTCTGATAGTGGTTTTCCGTGGGTGGAGCAACGCGCAGAGCCCGGTTAGCCGCGGCGCGCAGACGGGTCGTCAAATGCCGCCGCCACGTCCACCCCGAATCCCTCGAGCAAAGGCGATGTGGCTACCTCGCCGGATGCGAAAAGTCCGTGCTCCGAGTATTCGTGTCCGCGAAGCGAAAGAACGGTGATCGTGGCGCGTTCTGGATCCACGATCCAATACTCCGCGATGCGGCCATCGGCAAGCTCCACCAGTCGAGTGCAGTGGTCCGTGAGCCAAAGGTAGTCGTTCTCGCTCCAGCATCCTTGGCGAGGCCTGACCGCCAAAAGAAGGGCGTCGGCGGCTTGCTGCGTTGTGGCTGCGGACTCCATCCGAGGGCATGTTCGCAAATTGGTCAACTTAGCCCAAATCATCGGCCGAGCGATGGTGAGAGTGGGCGTTCACAGTAACCCACGGGCTCTGCCTACGCGTGTCCCGATTCGAGCCTTAGGCCGCCACGGAAGAACCGCTCTTGATCCCCCACGCGTCGCCCTCGAGTCGCACAAAGAAGACGCCCGCCAGGTGTTCCCCAGGGGACTCTGTTCGGAACGCGACGCTGACACCCGTGGCGCCGACCTGAACTGACCTCGCCTCGGTGACGCGGGGCTTTGATTGCTGCCAGTACTGTTGAAGGGCCGATTGATCAGCGATCGACTCGATGCGCCCGGGATGGATCGCCAGATAGGGATAGTGGAAAAGCCCTTTGGTGCCAGGAGGCTCGCCCCCCGATTCCAGGGCCGAGCACACGAGGCCTTGCGCCGTCCTCGCATTGCCTTCGTGCGCCGCATCGCCTGCCTCGGCCGCCGTGGGGTTGGTCGTGGGGCCATCCAGGCTCTCATCGATGCCAAACCGGGCCTGGATGCCCCAGCGGCCGTCGAGCAGAGTGGCGATGTAGACCACCGAATTCGAGATGATCGGCTTGTTGTCCTTGGTATAGCGCGTCCAGCCGCCCTGGATGTGCACCTTGTCGGACGCAACGTGCAGGATTTCCGGATCCGCACCGACGGTGTGATCCCAGCCCATGGCGAACAGGCTCGCAAAGGAGTTGTTGCGTGCATGCGTTTCGGCATCCGGAACGACGTGCGCCCCGCCGCGGCCCGACACCCTAACGTGCGGGAAGTGCAAGGTCTCCGTGAAAAGGAGCGAGTCGGCGGTGTTGCCGCCTTCGAAGAAGCGCCAGTACGCGGCGAGGGCCTCGGTCTCAGGATCGGGCATGACGGCCTTGGGTCGTGTGCCTCATGGCATCGGTATCCCCAACGAAGCAAGAAAGGAATTGTTGAAGAGCTGCTGAAGTTCATCTTCGGAAAGATCGAGCGCGTCAGCCACCTGCACGAAGTTGTCGTTGATGTAGCCACCGAAATAGGCCGGATCGTCCGAGTTCACCGTGGCCATGAGCCCGGCATCCAGCATGCGCCGCAGCGGGTGGTTGACGAGGTCGTCGACAACGCCGAGCTTGACGTTGGACAGTGGGCAGACGGTGAGCGGTATCCGGTCGCGCGCAAGCCGCGCCACCAGGGCGGGATCCTCGAGTGCCCGGTTGCCGTGGTCGATGCGGTCGACGCCGAGAACGTCCAGCGCTTGCCAGATGTACTCCGGCGGGCCCTCCTCACCGGCATGGGCGGTGAGGCACAGGCCCATGTCGCGGGCGGCCGCGAACACGTTGCGGAACTTCTCCGGTGGGTTGCCGACCTCGGTCGAATCCAGGCCGACCCCGAGCAACTCGTCGCGATACCGGTCTGCCTGCTCGAGCATCTCGAATGCCTCCCGCTCCGAGAGATGGCGCAGGAAGCAGAGTATCAGCGACACCGTCATGCCCCAGCCCCGCGCCTCCTCCGCCGCCACCGTGAGGCCGCGCATGACCGAGTCGAACGTGGTGCGCGACGTGTGCGCCTGCGGATCGAAGAACATCTCCACATGCCACACTTGGTCGGCGTGCGCCCGACGCAAGTAAGCACTCGCCACCTCGTAGAAGTCTCGCGGCGTGTAGAGAACGCCCATGCCCGCGTAGTAGATGTCCAGGAAGTCCTGCAAATCCGTGAACGCATAGGCCGTCCGGGCCTCGCGTACGTTGCGGTACGGCAACGCCACCTCGTTCCGGCGCGCGAGGTCGAGGGCCAGCTCCGGCTCCAGCGATCCCTCGACGTGGATGTGCAGTTCCGTCTTCGACGCATCGGCAATGATGGCGCGGCGTTCCTCGGGATTCATGGGGCCCCTCCGCCGGACGGTCGCACATCAAGGGCGACCTCCGCTTGCTGCGTGGTTTCGGTGGTTTCCATCGCCGCGGGATGCTCGCACATTCTACGGGCTACCCGAAACCGGCAAGCGGCGCCTGGCGTTGCACGCGACCTGCGACCCTTGCACCTGCGGCCACGGGGCGTATGCTCGTACGCCGTTGGGGTCAGGAGGGCGGTCATGCGTTCCCGGTGGTGGCGCCGCTGTGTTGTCGCAGCACTGGCCACGGCCTTCGGAACCTACCCCGCCGCGTACGCCCAGGATGTAGCGCAGCGCGGGGAACGAGCTGCCGTCGAGCAGGCAGCCGAGTCTTTGCGTGCCGCCCAAGCCGCGAAGGCAGCATTCCACCCGGCGCACCTGCGTAGTCCTGACGCGTCGACGATGCACCCCGTGCCTCGGCCGCCCCACGTCTGGCATGGGCGGAAAATACCCAAAACGCCCGCGCGGGTGATTCCTCGCATCGCGTTCTCGTCCGCGACGGGGGAGTCGGCAACCAGCTATTTCGACGAGCACATTTCCCCCATCGTCCAGGACCAGTGCGTGAACTGCCACGTCGAAGGCGGCGTGTCGGGGACTACGCGCATCGTCTTCTCGGCAGGCTCAAGCGCCGCCCATCGTGAGCGAAACCAGGGGGTTGTTGCCGACTTCCTCAGCCTCGTCGACGACGGCGCGGAGCTGCTCCTGAACAAGGTCCAGGGGGTGTCGCACGGGGGCGGTGTCCAGCTTGCGGCGGGCTCGGCCGAGTTCGAGCACATGAGCACATGGCTCGGCCTACTCGGCGAGGAGCTCGCTGCCGCGACAGTGACGCCGGAGACGCTGTTCGACACCGTGCGGATGGCGTCTCTCGAGGCCACGTTTCGACGCGCGGCGATCATCTTCGCCGGCCGGAACCCGACCCAGCAAGAGCTTGACGCGCTCGCCAACGGCACGGTGGGCATCCGCCGCGCGATCCGCGACCTGATGCAGGGACGAGCGTTTCACGAGTTCCTGGTGCGGGCGGCCAACGATCGGCTGCTGACCGACAAGCACATCTACCACGTCCTCGACCCGAACGCCGAGTATTTCGTGCGGCTCGCCCAGATCATGTACGACGGCCGCAGACGCTATGGCAACGCCTTCTATGGCAGTCGATGGTTCCGTGCGGTGCAGTACGGCGTTGCGCGGGCACCGTTGGAACTGATCGCCCATGTCGTGGAGCAGGATCTGCCCTACACGGAGATCCTCAACGCGGACTACATCATGGCCAATCCCTTTGCGGCCGAGATTTACGGGGCCAAAACGGAGTTCGAGAACAAGGACGATCCGTTGGAGTTCCGCCCGAGCGAGATCTACGCGTACTACGGCAAGGACAGTTCCAAGGTCTTGCGGTTCAGCCAGGAGTTCGGTCTGCGCGTCATCGCCAACGGCAACCTGAGGATGGACATCCCCCACGCCGGCATCCTCAACACCAACGCCTTCCTGCACCGCTACCCGAGTACCGCGACGAACCGCAACCGCGCGCGGGCACGCTGGACCTACTACCACTTCCTCGGGCTCGACGTGGAGAAATCGGCGCCCCGGACGACGGACCCCGTCGCTCTCGCCGACACCGACAATCCCACCATGCACAACGGTGCCTGCACGGTCTGCCATGCGGTTCTCGACCCGATGGCGGGCGCCTTCCAGAACTACGGCAACGAGGGCTACTACCGCCAGAACTACGGTGGCCTTGACTCCCTCGACGAGTTCTACAAGACCCCGCCGGACGGTTCGGATTCGCTCTACGTTGAAGGCGATACCTGGTACCGCGACATGCGCTTGCCGGGTTTCGACGGCCAAGTCGTTCCGGATGCCGACCTGAGCCTGCGCTGGCTGGCGGACGAAGTCACCGCAGATCCGCGTTTCGCCGAGTCCACGGTGAAGTTCTGGTGGCCAGCAGTGATGGGGGCCGAGGTCGCGACAGCGCCGGAAGACCCGAGCGACACCGGCTTCGACGGCCGTCTCCTGGCCGCCAACGCGCAGGCCAGCGAGGTCTCGCGGCTTGCCGGACGTCTCCGCGACGGCATCAATGGCGGGAGGCCCTACCTGCTGAAGAACCTGCTGACGGACTTGGTGCTGTCCCGGTGGTTCCGCGTCGGCGCCGCGGTGGACGACGACCCGATTCGCCGCGAGGCGCTGCGCGACGCGGGCGTGGAGCGTCTGCTCACGCCGGAGGAGCTTAGCCGCAAGACCGCCGCCGTCACCGGCGTGGAATGGGGGCGAATTCGTCCCGACCCGGAAAAGCAGTTCGTATTCCGCCAAGGGTACCTCGGAAGGGAGTACCGCCTGCTCTACGGCGGCATTGACTCCGGTGGCGTCACCGAACGCGCCCGAGACATGACGCCGCTGATGGCGTCCGTCGCGCAGCGCCACGCCGTGGAACTCAGCCGCATGGTCGTACTGAAGGAGCTCTACCTGCTTGCGAACAGCGATCGCAAGCTGCTGCGCGGCGTGGACGTGCGGCGCTCGCCAGCGGTCGAGATCGACCGCGTCGCCGGTGTGCGCGGCGTGAGTGGTGTGCCGGAGACGCTCGCCGCCTTCGGATCCATGCGGCGCGGAACGAAGACGGTGACCCTGGCATTCCTGAACGGCCGCTGGGACGAGGAGCGCCGCCAAGGCCGCCATCTATGGGTGGACCGCCTGGACCTCCGCGATGCGGCAGGGGATCTAGTCGCCACCGTGGAACTGGAGGAACTCGCGGACTACACCGAAAGCCACTCCGGAGACTGCGGCCATTTCTCGGAAGACGCCTATCAGTTCCACGGCTGCGAGGGGGCCATCCTGCGCTTCCCGCTTGAGATCGCGGCGGACGGCGAATACCGCATGGACCTCGTCCTCTGGGGCGAGCGTCTCGGCGACGAGTTGCCGAGACTGTCGGTTTCCATCGATGGTGACACCATCGGCGCGCGCTCCGCCAGGCGTATCAAGGCCCGGTTGGCCGCCCTGCATTGGGATCTGCTGGGGGTGCGCGTCTCAACCGATTCCCCCGATGTCGAGGAAGCCTACGGGCTGTTCGTCGACGTCTGGGAGCGAAGGCGCGCCGCCGATGACACGAGGCTGTGCGATTGGCCGACCGGCAGGTGCCTATTTCATGTGGACCAGGGCTTTTTCGAGGGGATCGTGGAGGAGCAGCCCTTGCGCGGGAACGCCGCTGGTTGGCGCTGGTTGGATTGGGATCGAGCCCACAAGATCATCGGCGAGACAACGGACCCTTACCACGTGGCGCAATCGTGGGCGGTCGTGATGGCTCTCCTGATGACCGACTACCGTTACCTCCACCTGTGAACTTGGCACGAAGGCGACGACGATGCAGATGAACCGACGCAACGCGCTTAAGGGCCTGGCCGGAGGAGCGGTCGGCGCGTGGGCCGGATTCCGTCTGCCGCTGGCGTACGCCGACGACTACGCCGGGAGGTTCTTCGTCTTCATCCAGGCGGATGGCGCCTGGGATCCCACGAGTTTCTGCGATCCCAAGACGAACACGCCCGGGGAGCCCATCATCAATCACTGGGCCGAGAGCGCCGACGTCGAGGAGGCCGGCGGCATTCGCTATGCGCCCGTTGCCGGTAACGCTGCGTTCTTCCGGAAGTACCACGACCGCACGCTGGTCATCAACGGCGTCGATGCGCAGACCAACTCCCATGCCACCGGCGTCCTTCACAACTGGAGCGGCCGGAACGCCGAAGGCTTCCCGAGCATGACTGCCTTGCTGGCAGTCCAGCATTCGCCCGACAAGCCGCTGGCCTACCTGAACTTCGGCGGTTTCGCTGCCACCGAGGGGGTGATTCGCTTCACGCGCCTCTCGGACGCGGACCGGATCCACGCCTTGGCCTACACCAATCAGTTGGACAACGATGAGATTCTCCGGCCCGACGAGTGGTCGGTGCTGCAGGAATACCGCGCTCGGCGGGCGGCCCGTCTGAACGAGGCGCCGGGCCTGTTGCCGCGCCAAGCCCGCAACCGCCGGCACTACGCGTCGGCGCTCTCCGCCACCGCCACCGAAGGACTGAAACGTTACGCCGATTCCCTGCCGGGCGAAGACGAACTGGAGCGGGATGTGCAGTACGCCTACGACGGCGACAACTTCTGGAACGGGCTCAAGCGACAGTCGCAGTTGACCGTGCTGGCGTTCCGCACGGGCGTCGCGGTGAGCGCCGACTTCTTTCTCAGCGGCTTCGACACCCACCGAAGCAACGACGCCAAGCAGCACTGGCTGCTCCGCGCACTGACGGAAAGCGTCGACTACCTGTGGGAGTACGCGGAGACCCACGGCGTGGCGGATCGCCTCGTGGTCGTGATCGGTTCCGACTTCGGCCGCACCAACCACTACAACGCGGAAGACGGCAAGGACCACTGGCCCATCGGAAGCTTCGTCGTCATGGAGAAGAACCAGTCCTGGACCAACCGCGCCGTGGGCGAGACCGACGCGTTGCACTTCGCCCACAAGATCAACCCCACGACCCTGCGCCGAGACGACGCCGGCGGCACGATCATCTACCCGAAACACGTGCACCTGGCCCTGCGCCGGCACCTCGGCCTCGAGAACTCGGCGTTCGCGGAACTGTTTCCCTTTCCGAATACGGAGGACTTCCGGTTTTTCGGCTAGCGGGGTGAGGAGAACGGAATGACCCGACAGAGATCCGAAGAAGTGATGCGCCGCTACCTGACGGAAGTGGTCGCCCAAGGCAAGCTCGAGGTGATCGACGAGTTGGCGGCCGACGACATGGTGGATCACACCCAGTCCATCCCCGGCAAGGCTGGGCTGGTGGCCCACGTGACGAGGTTCCGGGAGCGCAACAAGGACGTCGAGCTGACCGTCGAGCGGGTGATCGCCTGGATGACGAAGTGGTCGGCATCTGGACCTGGCGCGCGACGCACTCGACGGACATGTACGCCGTTCCGCCGACCGGCGGGACCCTTGAGGTGCGTGTTGCGAGCATCTTCCGCCTCAGGGACGGGATGCTGGTCGACTACGAGGTCATCAGCGACGCGCTGACGGGATTCCGGCGGATGGGCGCAAGGGTCGCTATCGATCCACCAGGTTCCTGACCAGATCGCCTGAGAACTCGCTCCGCGCCGTCCCGTCGGGGTGGTAGGCTTTCCTCAGGCGCGCATTTCGTGAGGGGAGAGTTCAAGTGACAACCACCGCAATCAAGAACGGCTTGGTCGTAGACGGCACAGGCGCCGCTCCGGCCCGGCGCGATCTCTACATTCGCGACGGCAAGATCGGCGACAGCATCGAGAACCCGGATCGTGTCATCGACGCCACGGGCCGCGTGGTCAGCCCCGGCTTCATCGACATCCACACCCACTTCGACCCGCAACTGTGCTGGGATGGCCTTGCGACGCCGTCTCTAGAGCACGGCGTGACCACGGTGGTGATCGGCAACTGCTCGCTGTCGCTGGCGCCGGTCAAGCCGGAGGGGACGGCGAAGCTCATCTCGATGTTCCAGGTGATCGAGGACATCAAGAAACCGACCTTCGATGCCGCGGTGCCTTGGTGCTGGGAGACTTTCCCCGAGTACCTCGATTTCATCCGCGGCAAGCTCGGCGTCAACGTCGGTGCGCTGATCGGTCATTCGGCCGTCCGCGCCTACGTCATGGGCAAGGCGAGTCAGGAACGTGCCGCGACGGCCAAGGAGATCGACGCCATGTGCGCCATCGTCTACGAGGCGATGGCAGCCGGCGCGCTCGGCATCTCGAGTTCCTACCTTGACATGGACGAGGAGGGTCGGCCGGTGCCGAGCCGGTTCGCGGAGATCGACGAGAAACTGGCGCTGGCCAAGGCAATGGGTCCAAGTGGCCGGGGCGTTTGGCAGGTCGTGCCGTACATCGTCGACCCGGAACAGTTGCTCGACAATATTCGTGAGCTTGGCGACATAAGCCTGGCGGCTGACATCCCGTGCAGCCTGCAGCCCGTTCTCGGCTCGGGTGGTCGCGCCCTCGACGACCAGGTTCGGGCGTTGACGGAGCAGCACGAGCGGGGCGCGCGGGTCTACGGCCAGACGATGCCGCGGACGTTCGACATGAACATGCGCCTGTCGGAGACCAGCATGCTCCTCTTCGGCTATCCGACCTGGAAGGAGATCATGAATCTCCCCGCAAGCGAGCGCGCGGCGAAGTTCGGCGATCCGGCCAACCGCGACGCGTTGGTCGAGGAGATGGTTCCGCGCCAGGGCAGCATCTTCGGCATCGCCAACATGCGCGTTGGCGACGTGAAGTCGGCGGAGAACGAGCGCTACCAGGGCCGCACCATCGCCGAGATCGCCGAAGCCGAGGGCAAGCGGATCGGCGAGGTCGTGCTCGACCTGTCCCTCAAGGACGATCTCGACACCGAGTTCAAGCTCGAGGGCGTGGTGAATGCCGACCAGGAAGCGGTGGCGCGTTTGATCGACAGCCCGCTCTGCCACTTCGGCGCATCGGACGCCGGTGCCCACATCACCCAGTTCTGCGGCACAGGCGACACCACCTATCTCCTGTCCCACTTCGTCCGCGAATCCGGAACCATGACCCTGGAGCGCGGGATTCATCGCATGACCGGTGAAGTTGCCCGCGACTGGGGCATCCGGGACCGCGGCACGCTGGAAGTGGGCAGGGCCGCTGACGTCGTGATCTTCGACGCCGACCGGGTGGCCATCACCAAGGAGGAGTTCGTCGACGACTTCCCCGGCGAAGCGAGGCGCTACGTTCGCAGAGCCGAGGGCTTCGACAGAGTGCTGGTCAACGGCGAGGTGGTCTACGGCGCGGAAGGCTACACGGACGCGAGGCCCGGGAAGATCGTCTGACGCCGCCAGCGCAGCCGTAACGCTCTCAAGGTCGGTCTGCGGGCCCAAAGGCCCGCGCACCGAGTAGGCGAACGTAGGCATGTCCGTGCCCACGCCAGATAGCCACGCCCTCGACGGGCCGGTCGCGCCGACGTTCTTCCGTTACCTCGGACTCTCCCTGGTCGGTCTCATCGCCATGACGTCCGCGTCGCTGGTCGACGGCGTCTTCATCGGCAACTACGTGGGGGTCACCGCGCTGGCGGTGGTCAACCTCATCATCCCGATCACGACGCTGCTCTTCGGCGTGGGCCTGATGCTGGCCATCGGCGGCTCGGTCCGCGGCGGCAAGTACCTCGGGGAACGCGACCCGGCCGCTGCATCGGCTGTTTTCAGCAAAACGCTCGTGGCTGCGACGCTGTACGGCGTCGGGGTGGTGGTCATAGGGTTGGTGCTGGAGGAGCAACTCTTCGCGGCGCTCGGCGCGACGGAGGACCTGTTCCCGCTGATGCGCGAGTACTACCGCATCATCATGCCGTTCCTCGTCGCGCAACTGGCGGCGATCGCGTTGTATTTCTTCATCCGCTTGGACGGCTTCCCGAATCTCGCGGCGACCGCGCTGACGGTCGGCGCGGTGGTCAACATCGCGCTCGATTACCTGTTCATCGGCGTTTTCGGCTGGGGTCTTGCCGGCGCGGCGTTCGCCACCGGGCTGTCGCAGGCGCTGCCGCTCGTCGTGATGCTGGTCTACTTCGTCAAGCCCGGGAGGAGACTGCGCTTCGGCTTTCGTCAGGACAACTGGAAGGAGGTCTTCCAGGCGGCATACAACGGCATCTCGGAGTTCATCAACGAGGTGTCCGGGGGCATCGTCGCGCTCATCCTGAACTGGATGCTGATCCAGCGTGTCGGCGTCGCCGGCGTGGCGGCGATCACCGTCGTGAACTACCTGATGCTGCTCGGATTCATGGTGTTCTTCGCGGTCGCGGATACAATCGGCGTCATGGTCTCGCAGAACTACGGTGCGCGGAACGCGCAGCGGATCGGCGCGTTCCTCGTCACGGCGGCGGCCACGATCGCGCTGGTGAGCGTGGCCTTCATCGGGCTGTTGCTGACGGTGAGCAGGCCGATGATCCTGCTGTTCGTGGACGGCCCGGACAGCGCGGCGATGGTGGCCATGGCGACTGACTTCGTGAACTACGTATGGCCGCTGTTCCTTTTTGCCGGTGTGAACATGCTGCTCTCGGGGTACTTGACCGCGATTCATCGGCCATTCCAGTCGGGTGTGGTCGCCTTGGGCCGCGGCCTGGTCTTTCCGACGACATTCCTCGTGCTTGGCTACTACCTGCTGGCGGACTATGGGTTCGTGGCGGCACTACCCGTCGCCGAAGGTGCGGCTGCAATCCTGGCGCTGGGACTGTTCCTCCAGCACTCGCCCGGCAAGGCAGTGGCGGCCCCCGCACGGTAGTGGCCGCTCGAGTCGGTGCTGCCGGTTCAAGGAAACGTGAATCGGGTCGCGTTCTCGAAGAGCCCAGTCCAAGCGATCGCCCGATGTGGGATGAACGCACATACCTCGGCACGGTACTGATCGACCGATCCCCAGCCGTATTTCGCGTGTGTCCTCTCGGCAACGACGACCGCCAGTTCGTCGGATGCGCTGTCCACCACGACCTCGCCCTCAAGCATGACGGGGCTCTTGGCGTCGTCCAGATGCATGCTGGCGTTCGCGTTGGCAGTCAAGTTCCGCCGCCAGCGCGTGGCGGGATCGCCCCCGAAATAGAGGGCATTGGCGATCCAGACGCCGTCGAGCGGGCGTGCCATCGGTGTCGCGTCCGGACCGACCGTGCATAGCCAATAGTGCGATGCCTCTTCCAACCGTCCGTTTGCGGCGGTCCAGGACATCAGGGCGGTGTCTTTCGGGGCACCGTAGGCGGCGGGCAAGTGCAAGCGTGCCGCGGCGGGCTCGAAGTTCTGCGCTGCTCTTGGCGAAAGCATCTGTCCACCCGTCAAGACGATGCCGTGATCGTAGATGCGGTGCCGTTGGCGTTCAATCCGCGCGGTGAATGAGCATAGGCAATGGGAATGACTGGATCTGGGCTACTGAGTTCGAAGGTCACGGAATGCGGCGAAAGCGGATGGTAGCGAGGTAGTTCCCGTTCACGGTGCCGTCGTCGAACTCGACGCCGTTGTCGACCGCTATCGTCAGGAGGCGGATGGGTTGCGGCGGGTCGGTGGCGCGACCGTCGAGGCTGAAACGGTTGCCGGTCTCCGTGCCGGCGTCCCACGCCGAGAGTCCCACGTCGCCGGTGTCCTCCACCCAACGCCCTTCGTCGTCGAGGAGGGAGAACTCGCTTAAGCCGACGAACCAGTCCGGGCTCGGGGCGATCATGCTGGCGAACGTGAAGCTCGACAGGTCGCGGCCGACCGCCACCTCGAAGACGCTGGTGCCGACGGCCCCGGTGCCCGGGCTCGTCACGCCCTCGCCGGCATCGCCGACCTCCGTGGCGGCGGCGACTTCTGTCAGGAACGTAGACGTCTGGCCGAGTTCGGCCAGGCGCTCGAGGCCTGGGCTCGCAAGTTCCCCCGGGGTCCAGAGGCCCGCGTCGGCATTGACGGCTGCTCCCGCGAGTGTCGTGAAGTGGGCTCCGCTTGGCACCGGGCCGTGGTCGGCCGCAGTCCACAGGGCGGTGAACGTGACCGAGTACCGGGCGGTCAGCGGTGCCCCTTTCTCGGCCGTGTCCTCGCCCTCGTCGTCGGTGTCCTCGCACGGACATGGCCCCTCGGCGTCGTCCGATGCGGGCGCTCGGTACTTGTGGCGTTCGTGCCGGCCGAGCAGCAGGTAGTAGACGCCCGGGTCCAAGCTGGTCTCGATACGGGCGTCGTCGCCTTGGTCGGCGGACTCCCCCGGCACATTTTCGACGACCTCCGTGGCAGACCCGGTGGCGGCGACCGCCAACATCGCTGCAAGCGACGGGCACCGAATAGGCAGCGACGCCCCGCCCCGCAGGCGGATCATTCGAGTACCGTGGCGACAGACCGGGTATCCGCCCCCTCCTTCAGGATCCGGAGATCATGGTAGGTGACGGCGACCGCAGTCGCGTAGATTCCGCTCATCACGACGACCACGAACTGCATGGCGCACCAGCTCAGAAAGGCATCGCTGAGAACAGCGGTCACAATCCAGTCTGCCGCGCCTCCCACCACGACTTGAGCCGCCACCAGGATCAGGGCCAGGCCGAAGATCGGGAACCTGAACCCTCTGGTCAGTTCGGCGCTTCGGGCAATGGCGCGCAGGCCGCTGCGTTCAACGACCAACGCCGGCAACGCGACCCAAAGGACCATGGTCAGCCACACCCCTGGCACGATCAGCATAAGGAAACCGATGCTGGTGGCCATCGTAACGATCACCGCAACTGCCAGCACGGCAACCGCGTAGCCAGCGAACTGGACGAGCGATGCCACGAAGCCTGCGTGTGCGCCCCGCAGATGACGCACGACGCCATATGCGAGGGCAGCATGCAGCAAGAACCCGCACAGCATGCCGACCAGACCCTCGCGAACAATGACAATGTAGTAGGGGAACATCGCCTCGTATGCGGCAACCGGATCAGCGTCCGGATCCGGAAGGACCGGGGGATCGTTGAAACTGCTCGATTCGGGGAGCAGCACGATCAGGAACGTCGGCGCGAGCACAATCAGGGACAGCGGGAGGAATGCGGGCAGATTGTTGAAGTAGACGGCGAGCGTAGTCTTGACGATGTCGACTACCGAAAATGCCTTCACGTCGCGCATAAAAATAGGCCACCCCTTTTGAGCCAAATGCTATCGGTCATCAGGGCGCGAGTCACGGATGGTTCTCGTCGGCAGCATCCGGACGTGTCCATCAATCGTCTTGATGCGATCGCCCCGGCGATTTCCAGTCTTGACGCGATCACGGACCAGGTGCTCCCGATCCAGGTCGCCGACGTCCGGGTCGCTCGCGAGTTGATGGCCTCGGTCGCGGGCATCTCCGCCCGGGACGCCCTCCATGCCGCGCTGATGCGACACGCGGGCGTCGAACGGATCCTCAGCCTTGACCGGGGGTTCGACGCCTGCCCCGGTCTGCAGCGCCTGGGATAGCAGCGCGCCCGGCGGTCCACCGTTCGCACAGCGCGTTGGCTTTCTGGACCACGAACGCATGTGCGACCGGCAACGCCAGAACGAGCACCACCTCCGCTGTCCGTGCAAGCACGCCGGAATAGGCTCCGACGGCGGCTAGCGCGAATACGCATGCCACCACGCCGACGGTCGCCATGAACCCGTGCGCCCGCAAGTCCGCGGACTCTGCGAATTGCTGCATCCGCCACGACAGGTACAACCGGTCCCAGCGGTTGCTGGACGACGTCCACACGCGCACATCGTGCCGCGGCCAACTGGCGAGTTCGTCGCGCACGTACCACGGCCACCAGAACCATGCGGCGACAACGAATCCCACGGCGGCGAGAGCCATGGCGACCTTGAGGACGTCGGCCGATCCCGAGACCGAGAACAAGCCGACAGCCGCCGAGAAGGCGAGAATCGCGAACACCAACAGCCACCCGACGACGAATCCTGCGAATCCGACCATGACGAAGAAGCGGCCGACGCGCGAGTCGTCCGTGGTGTCCTTGCCGACTTCGAGTGCCTTGGCAGCCCCGCGCAGGAACATGGGCAGGACGAAGGCGATGAGCGGAAAGCGGTAGGTCGGGTCCGAGACGAGAAACGTGAAAACGCCCGTTAGAACCGTCGGGGCGGCGAGATGGCGGACCGCCTTGGTGGGCAGCAGTTCCAACTACAGGCCAAGCTCTCGGCGGTCCAAGGGCTTGAGACGAATGTCCGGGTCCGGCGACGGGATCGCCGACAGGAGAAGCTTCGTGTAGTTCTCCTGCGGATTGGCGAAGATTTCGTCCACCTCGCCGCTTTCCACGACCCGGCCCTGGTGCATGACCAGCACGCGGTCGCAGATGTGCTGGACGACGCTCAAGTCGTGGGCGACGAAGAGATACGTCAATCCGAGTTCCTGCTGCAGATCCTCGAGCAGGTTGATGATCTGCGCCTGCACCGAGACGTCGAGCGCGGAGACCGACTCGTCGCAGACCACGAGGTCGGGATGCAGGATGAGCGCCCGGGCGATGCCGATGCGCTGGCGTTGACCACCGGAGAACGCGTGTGGATAGCGGGTCAAGGCGTCGCGGTCGAGTTGCACGTGGTTGAGCATGTCCACGACCGCGTCCAGGCGTTGGGTCCGGTCGCCGACTTGGTGGATGATGAGCGGTTCCTCGAGGATCTCGCGCACCGTCATGCGTGGATTCAGGGATGCGAACGGATCCTGAAAGATCATCTGCATCTCGCGGCGCAGCGGGATCAGCTCCTTGGGGCGCATGTCCTGCAACTCGACCCAGCCGTCGCGGCTGTTGTACTCGACGATGCCTTCCTCGTGGTCGATGGCGCGCAGGATGCAGCGTACGAGCGTGGTCTTGCCGGAGCCGGATTCGCCGACAATGCCGAGCGTTTCCGAGCGGCGCACGTCGAACGACACGTCCTCCACCGCCGGCACGCCGTCGAAGGACTTCGACAGGCCCGTCACCTTGAGGATGGCATCGCCGTTCGCGGTCGTGCTCATTCGGCCGCCGCCAATGCGACTTTGTCGGGTGGCAGGCTAACCTGCCGCCCGTCGCCGAGCGTGGTCATGGGGTAGGGTGTCGTGATGTCCGTATCGCCCACGACACTTGCGATGGTGGCCAGCGGCTCGCCCTTCGGCGCGAGTCCGGGGATCGCGGCGAGCAGACCACGGGTGTACGGATGCACGGGTTCCTTCAACACTTGGCGCACCGTGCCGATCTCGAGGACGCGGCCTTGGTACATCACCACCACCTGGTCGGCGATCTGGGCCACGACCCCGAGATCGTGGGTGATGAACAGGACCGAGTTCTTGAGGTCGCGCTGGAGATCCTTGATGAGGGTCAGGATCTCCGCCTGGATGGTGACGTCGAGCGCCGTGGTCGGTTCGTCGCAGATCAGGATTTCGGGATGGCAGACGAGCGCCATGGCTATCACAACGCGTTGGCGCATGCCGCCCGAGAACTCGAACGGGTACATCTGGATGCGCCGCTCCATCTCGCCGATGCCGACGCGTTCAAGCATCTCGGCCGCTTCGCGCATGGCTTCCTTCCGGGTGACCTTGCGGTGGCAGAGGATCGCCTCGGCGACCTGGTTGCCCACCGTGTAGACCGGCGACAGGGCAGTCATCGGTTCTTGGAAGACCATGCTGATATGCCCGCCGCGCAGTTCCTGCAGTCGGGGATCCTTCTTGCGCAGCGAGACGATCTCGAACGGTGCCATGTCGGTGGGCATGAAGTTGATCGTGCCGGCCACGATCCGGCCCGGCGGCTGGACCAGGCGCATGATGCAGTTGGCGGTCACGGACTTGCCGGAGCCGGACTCGCCGACGATCGCCGTCACCTTGCCGCGGGGCACGTCGAAGCCGACGTTGACCAGGGCGTGGGTCAGGCCGGTGTCGGTCTTGAAGTCGACGGCGAGATCGCGGATCTCGAGGACGTTGTCGTCCGACTGCGCGTCGTCGGTCACTTCATGCCCCCGGTGCTATACGGGTCGGCGGCATCGCGCAGGCCGTCGCCGAGCAGGTTGAAGGCCATGACGGCAAGCACGACGAAGAGGCCGGGGAGCATCTGCCACGGCGTCATCTCGATCACCAGCGGGTTCTGCGCTTGGAACAGGAGCACGCCCCAACTGACGACCGGGGGCCTCAACCCGATGCCGAGGAATGACAGGGCCGTTTCGCCGAGGATCATCGCCGGCACGGCGAGCGTCGCCGTGGCGATGATGTGGCTCATGAAACTCGGCAGCATGTGCTTGCGGATGACGCGCGGGGTGTCGGCGCCCATCAACCGCGCCGCCATCACGAAATCCTCTTCGCGCAGGGCGAGGAAGCGACCGCGGACCTGGCGGGCGAGCGCGGTCCAGCCGAAGAGCGACAGGATGATGGTGACGCCGAAATACACCAGGAGCGGCGACCAATGCACGGGCAGGGCCGCGGACAGCGCCATCCACAGCGGCAGCGTGGGCAGGCACTGCAGGACCTCGATCACCTTGTTGACGCCGCGGTCGGTGATGCCGCCCAGGTAGCCGGCGAGGCCGCCGAGAGTGATGCCGAAGACGATGGTCATCACGACGCCGACGAAGCCGATGGACAGCGAAATCCGCCCGCCGTAGAGCACGCGCGAGAACATGTCCCGGCCGAGCGGGTCGGTGCCGAAGAGGTGGATGTAGCCGCCCTCGTCGGTCGTGAAGAGGTGGACGTCGGTGTAGAAAAGGTTCCACATCTTGTAGCGCTCGCCGCGCGCGAAGAAGCGGATCGGGATGATCCGGCTCGTGTCCTCGTCGTACTCGCGCATCCACGTGTCGGGGTTGACCTCCATGTGGTAGGCGTACACGAACGGGCGCAGGTGGAAGTTCCCCTCGGCGTCGAAGAAGTGCACCGCCATGGGTGGTGCGTTGATGGCGGCTTGGTTTCGCGTCGTGGTGCCGTAGGGCGAGACGAACTCGGCGAAAATCACCAGCACGTAGAGCACGATCAGGAAGATTCCGCTGGCGTAGGCGAGTCGGTGGCGGCGAAAGCGGATCCACATCAACTGCCGCGGCGAGATCGTCAGTTCCTCTTCGCGGACGACGGGCGTCCCCGGCTCGACGAAGGTCGGAGCCCCCGGTACGGCGCCGGCACCGCGGTCTATCGGCGCGGCTTCACTCAAAGCGGATTCTCGGGTCGACCCAGGCGAGCATGAGGTCGGAGATCAGGATGCCGATGACGACTAGGGCCGCCAGCCACATCAGCAGGCTGCCGGCGAGGAACATGTCCTGGTTGAGGAGCGACTGCAGCAGGAGCGGGCCGATCGTCGGCAGCCCCATCACCATGCCGACTAGGGCTTCGCCGGAAATCAGCGCCGGCAGCATCAGGCCGATGTTGCTGATGAACGGGTTGATGGCGATGCGCACCGGGTACTTGATCACGAGCTTGGCGGGGCTGACGCCCTTGGCGCGGGCCGTCACGACGTAGGGCTTGTTCAGTTCGTCGAGCAGGTTGGCGCGCAGGATGCGCATGGTGAAAGCGGCGCCGCTCGCGCCGACGATGACCATGGGCAGCCAGATATGCACGAGCATGTCGCCGAACTTGGCGATGCTCCACGGCGCGTCCTCGAATTCCGGCGAGAAAAGACCGCCGGTGCTGATGCCGAACCAGGTGAACCCGATGTGCATGAAGATCAGGGCGAGCAGGAACGGCGGCGTGGCGAGCCCGACGAGGGCCAAAGTCGTCATCAGGTAGTCGCCGATGGTGTATTGGCGGACTGCGGAATAGATGCCGATGGGGAGCGCGACGATCCACGTGAACAGCAACGCGGAGATCGTGATCGAGAGCGTATAGCCGAGCCGCTCCCAGACCAGTTCGTTGACCGGCCGGTTGAAGAGTATCGAGTAGCCCATGTCGCCGGTCAGGAAGTTGCCGGCCCAGTAGAAGTACTGCAGCACCATGGGCTTGTCGAGGTTGTACTGGCTGCGCAGGTTCTCGACGTACTCCTGCGTGACGTCGACGCCCTGGGCCTGCAGGCGGTCGAGCATGGACGAGACAATGTCGCCCTCGGGCAACTGGATAACCGTGAAGACGATCACCGAGATGATGGCAAGCGTCGGGATCATCCCGAGCAGCCGGGAGGCGAGGTAGGATCTCATCGCTCGGGGCTATGTTCCGGACTGGCTTCGTCGAAGTACCAGGTGGACGGGTGGTAGGCCAGCGTCCAGCGGTTGTCCCAGCCCCAGATTCCGGTCGAGGTCACGTTCTTCAAGCGGGTGGACACGACCACCGGGTGCGGCGCCTGGCCGACCGTGCCGATGGTCCAGAGGTTCTCGGCGGCGGCCTCGAGCAGCGTCTTCGCAGCCTTCGTCCGGTATTCCTCGGTAGTTGCCTCCCGAAGTTCATCGCCCCAGAACTGCAGGTTCTTGACCAGCGGCGGCGGCTCCTCGCCCAGGCGACCGTCGGTCTGGTAGTAGCGCGCCCAGTGGTTCCACATGGCGATGTCCCAGCCCGACCGGTGCGGGTAGAACCAGTCCGGCACCAGCGGGAACAGGATGTCGGTGACCTTGTCGGCGTGCCACAGCGTCATCTGCATCTTGTTGGCCTGGGCGCGCTCGGACTGGAGGCGCCGCTCCACCGACTTCAGGCGCATGTCGATGCCCACCTCGCGCCAGTAGTCGCGCACCAGTTCCATGGTCATCGTCTTCGGCGTCTCGAAGTCCAGGTACTCGAAGGTGATCGTGAGCGGGGTGCCGTCGGGGTACTCGCGCAGGCCGTCCCCGTTGACGTCCTTCAAGCCCAGTTCATCGAGGAGTTGGCGCGAGTAGTCCGGGTCGTAGCGGGTATGCGCCTTGGCGAAGCGCTCCTCGTACCAGCGGCTCGTCGGGTGGGCGGTGACCTGGCTCGGGACGCCGCGACCGTAGTAGATCACGTCGTTCATCTGCGGCCGGTCGATGGCATGCGACAGCGCCCGGACGAAGCGCCGCTCGCCGGTGCCCCAGAGCAGTTCCCGGTACTTCGGGTCGTCGTAGTTGTAGTTCGGCTGGATGGACACGTCGCTGATGTGCAGCCGCGTCCAGACGTGGACCTTGTTCACGCCCTTGACCTCGCCGAGCTTGAGCAGCGGAATGTCCTCGGTCTTGAGCGCGAAGGCGGCGAAGTCGAGCTGGCCGGTGGCGGCCTGGAAGGCGATCATCTTGGAGTTCTCGAGGAGGATGATCGCGTCGATCTTGTCGATGTAGGGAAGCTGGTTCCCGGCCGGGTCGACCTTGTGGTAGTACGGGTTGCGCTCCAGGCGCATCTTCGTGGGCGTGCGCTCGATCACCTTGTAGGCGCGCAGCGTCGGCACCTTCACCGCGTCCTCGTTGCCCCAGCCGTGCAGTGCCCCGTACATCGCCATCCAGGTGACGAAGCCTTCCTCCTGGATCAGCTCCTCCAGCTCCTCGGCATCGCGGAAGGCGCCGTGGTAGTTCTTGAAGAAGTGCATGGGGTCGACGAAGTGCGAGCCGTACTGTGCGAAGAAGTTCGCGAACATCGGGTTCGGCTGGGGGAAGACGTACTGGAACGTGTAGTCGTCGATCTTCACGAACTCGCAGCCCTGGACCAGGCGGTAGACCACCGGCGAGATGTCGGGGTCCTGCCAGACGTGCACGAGGCGGAACATGAAGTCGTCGGCGGTGAGCGGGTGGCCGTCGGACCACTTGATGCCGGGGCGCAGGTGGATGGTGGTGATGCGCCCGTCCTCGCTCAGCTCCCAGGACTCGGCGAGGTTCGGCAGCACGTCGCGCATGTTCGCGGAGAGGGTGAGGGCGTGCTCCCAGTTGAAGAACTGCCAGGTATCCCAGAGGGTGATGCGCGCCGTTCCGCCGTACTTGCCGATGTCTCGGTACGGCTGGATGACGATCGGATCGTCCGGCAGGCGTTCCTCGACCGGCGGCAGGTCGCGACCGTCGAGGTAGGGGCTCTGCGCGAAGCGGGTGAGGCCGACCTCGCTCGCCTTCGCGGGCGGCTCGAACCACTCCTGGGGCCAGGGCGCGTCGTCATCGGGCGACGTTTCGTCATCGGGGCCGTTGCCTAGCGCGGCATACGCTAACGCCGCGCTAGCGAGCCAGATCGCTAAGTGCCAGGCGGGCGGGCGCCCGGTCATCTCGTCGGCTCGTGCAGCGACGGAACGCCCTGCCAACCCAGCATACAGCTTGCTTCCCTTAGGTGGTTGTGACCCCTCTTGCGTCCGATAGTGGCGGTTGCCACAGGGGGCGTCAAGCGGCGTTGCTGGCAAGCACACGTGTGGGTCGCGACTGGCGCGGCATCCCTTCTCAGCCAGTGTGGACCTGCGAGCTTGCATGGCGCGACGCGTTGGTAGCAGAGGCGCTCGGAATCTCGGGTAAGCCACGAAGCAACGGTCTGAGAGGCCTCTCGGGCGACTGGACCGAGGCGGAGTATCGCCAGTTCGAGGCCGCTACGGCGTCATTCAACGAGATCGACGACGAACTCTGGAAGTGACGCGGATTTGCCTGGATACGTCCGCATATACAGCAACTTCCGGCGTGGCCAACCTGACGCAGTCGCCTGGATGGATCAAGCGGAATGGGTCGGTGTGCCGAGCGTCGTCCTCGGCGAACTCTGGGCCGGCTTCGGGATCGGGAGCCAGGCACATAGAAATGCCGAGCGATTGGCCGAATTCTTGGCGCACCCCTTGGTGGAGGTCCTGGCGATCGACGCGGACGTCGCCAGGATCTACGGCGACGTTTTCGTGGATCTCCGGGCGCAGCGACAACCTGTGCCGACCAACGATCTCTGGATCGCCGCCACGACCATTCGTGCCGGCGCGACGTTGCTGACCTTCGACAACCACTTCCGTTCCATCACGCCATCACATACGCGGAGCTGAGACTTGGTGCGTTGCGTTCAAGCAGCGCACGCAGGCATGGCGCGGCTGTCCAAGCCTTATGCGACCGGCTGAGTGGTGTCCTCGCCTGGGGCATGCCCGAAGCGGACGAGTTCGCACGCATCCAAGCCGAACTGCTCGCGGACGGAGCACGGATCGGAAACAACGACGCAATGATCGCCGCGCATGCCTTAAGTTCCGGCTCTACGCTCGTCACCAACAACGAACGGCACTTCGCGAGGGTGTCAAGACTCGATCAGGAGAATTGGCTTCCCCAAGCGAAGACGGGCTGATCGCGAAGGGTCAGGGCTCATCCTCGTCGAAGTACCAGGTGGACGGGTGGTAGGCCAGCGTCCAGCGGTTGTCCCAGC
>JAPOYV010000042.1 GCA_026706385.1 Gammaproteobacteria bacterium | reverse complement strand
CGCTCAACAACTACGTCATGCACAGCATCGCGCGCACCGTCGAACTGCTGCGCGAAAAGCCCGAGGGCTACGCGCTGGTCACCGCCAACGGCGGCAACCTCTACAAGCATGCCCACGGCATCTACTCGGGCCAACCGCCGGAACGGGACTTCCGGAAGGACGACGTCAAGGCGGAAATCGCCGCGCTGCCGTCCCGCGAATGCCTGCCCGAGCACGATGGCGATGCGACCATTGAGTCGTATACCGTCATGTTTGAGAACGACGAGCCGCGGATCGGTCACGTCTCGTGCCTGACCCCGGGCGGGTCGCGTACCTGGGTCAACACCGAGGATGGCGACCTCGTGCGGGCCATGGTCAGCGAGGAGTTCTGCGGCCGTTCGGCACGGCTTCGCGGCGGCGAATTGACAGTCACGAACTAGAGGAGACCCCAATGGCGCGATTCGATCGCGGCGACGTCAGCCTGTACTACGAGATCCACGGCGAGGGATTCCCCATCCTGCTGTTCGCGCCGGGCGGCATGCGTTCTGCGATCCCGTTCTGGCGCGGCTCGGAATGGGATCCCATTGAAACTCTCTCGCCGCACTTCCAAGTGATCGCCATGGACCAGCGCAACGCCGGCCAATCCACCGCGCCGGTATCCGGCGACGACGGCTGGCATACCTACACGGCGGATCACATCGCGCTTCTCGACCACCTCGGGATCGAGAAGACCCACCTCCTAGGTGGTTGTATCGGCGGTCCCTACTGCTTCGGCGTTATGCACGACGCGCCGGACCGGGTAGCCGCCGCCGTGCTGCAGCAGTCGATCGGCGACAGCGGGGAGAACCGGGAGCTGTTCCACGCCATGTTCGACCAGTGGGCCGATGACGTGAAGGCCGCCAAGCCGGAGGTGCCGGAGGCCGACTGGACCAGTTTCCGCAGCAACATGTTCGACCACGAGTTCGTCTACAACGTCTCGCGGGAGTTCGTTGCCGGCTGCGGAACGCCGCTCCTGGTGCTGATGGGCAGCGATCCCTACCACCCGGAAGTCACGTCCCGAGAGATCGCGGATCTCGCGCCGAACGCGCGCCTGGTCGAGCAGTGGAAGAACGCCGACGAAGACGGCACGGTGGCCACCGTCGTCGAGTTCCTGAAGGGGCATACGCCGAACTAGCCTGGACGCGTCGTGCGACCAACTGCCCCGATGATTCGACGGCGGACCCGGCCGGATACTGCCAATGCGATCGGTTTCGAGGCGGAAGGAAACCGATGCGCCTTTCGTTGAGCGTGGCGACCGCCGTGTTGCTCGCGGCAACGGCGTGGTCGCAATCGGAGACGGCGGCGGTTGACGATGAAATCATCGTCAACGCGCCCCCCGCGAACACCGGGATCGCGGTGGAAATCCAAAGGATGCACAACGCCTACCACGACGGCGAGCAAGGATCGAGGCTCTACCGCGTGAAGCGTTACGCCGAGGCGTTCCCGTACCTGCTGCGCAACGCCGAACGGGGATTCAAGGGCGCGCAAGCACGCATCGCGTACTACTACCTTTCGGGCATGGCCCCAGTTGCGCAAGACCTTGAGCGCGCGGTGGGTTGGTTCGGTGTCGCGGCGCACGGCTCTAGCGCGCCCTGGATTCGGGCCTGGTATCACGACGTGTTGCGCCAGATACCGGACCAATCGCAGCCCAGGGCGCGGGAGGTGGTCGCCTGGTACGTGGCGCACTACGCGGCCCGCGACCTAGGCGTGTGGTGCGACATGGCGGCCCACGCCAGAACGCACATAAAGCGCCTACGCTGCCGCTACGAGCGCGAGATCGACTACAACCGGCTTTTCGGCGGCTCACTCATGGACGCCGCCGCCGCTGCGGGATCGTCGCCCTAGAGAGCACGCCACAAAAACTCTGGACTTCAGCGATTGCCTATGCGACGACTCGCCCGGGGAGTGTTCGAACATCGACCGCTGCACTACCAGTGCGTGCGACGATGACGACTGCCCGGGCGACATTAGGCACGCCTGCTTCTTGCGTACGGCGTAGTCCCGCTAGCGCTCCGTGCCCGGCTGAGTGGGAGGGTTTACGCGCCGCTGAAGAACCGTTTCGGGTTGTCGACGAACAGCGTGTCGATGGTGTCCTCGCCGACGCCCATGGACTTGAGGTCGGGAATCACGTGGCGGTGCATGTAGAGGTAGCCGTCCGGGTTGCGCAGCGCCAGCGCGTGCTCCTCCGGCAGGGTGCCGTCGGCCCGCTCGTTGAGGATGTGCAGGCAGATGCAGTCGTGCGCCGGGCATAGGCGCTCGGCGTAGCCTGAATCGATCAGCGCCTTCATCGTCACCGTGCGCATGTGCGGGCTCACGAGGTGCCCGGGATACCGGTCGAGGCCGAGGAAACAGCCCTGGTCGAGGATCCACTTCAGGTATTCGGTGTCCGTGGTGTCGTTGGAGTGGTCGATCTTCACGCGCTCGAGGTCCACGCCTTCTTCCTTGAAGATGGCGATCTGCCGACGCGCCACGTGACCCGTCGGATAGGAGTGCACCATGATCGGCACGCCGGTCTCGTTGTGTGCCCGGGCTACGCCACGCGCCATGATTTCGAGGTCCGGCGTGACGCCCTCGAAGTCGGCCGCGCACTTCAGCACGCCGGCCTTGATGTCGGTGCCCCGGAATCCCTCTTCGATGTCGCGGACGAATTCACGCGCCATCTGGTTGGGCGAGACGTTGCGTATGAACCGCGGCACGTCCAGCCACCAGCCGGTGACGTTGACGATGTTGACGCCGGACGCTTCCGATACGGTGCGTAGCAGCTCGGGGTCGCGGCCGAGGTCGAAGGTCGTGGCGTCGACGAAGGTGTCGATCCCTGCGGCCTTGGCCTCCTTCAGTCGCTCGATGGCGCGCTGTTCGCGATTCGGGCCGAGCAGATCCGGGTAGCTGCGGTACATGCCGCTTGCGCTCACCATGACGTGTTCGTGCATGAGCGTGAAGCCGAGGTCGTCCTCGGAGATGGGACCGGTGACGGAATTGATCATGGCGCTTCCCTCGATGGCTGCCGGCGCAGAACGGGCCGTTTCGACCATTGGAGGTTACCCAGCCCAACGGACGCTGTTCAACAGGCGAACGCCGAAGTGATGTCCAAATGACGTCCAATGGTGTACAGTATCTGGCCGCGTTGTGAGACGTGACGTGACCGAGGATCTCTACAGGATCGGTGCCGTAGCCAAGCGGACGGGCATCTCGCCGGAGTGCCTGCGCGCGTGGGAGCGCCGGTACGGCCTCGAACCGGCGGAACGGGCCGGCAAGACGCGGTTCTACGATCCTGCCCAGATCGAGCGGCTGACGGTCATCAAGGCGTTGCTCGACCAAGGGCATCCGATCAGCCAGGTCATCCATTTGCCGGCCGAAGCGTTGTCGCGCCGCCTGTCTCCCGGACGGGCATCGACGCTTGCGCCATCGGCAACGCCGAAGGTGGCCTTGGTCGGCGCGGCGCTGGTCCGGGCCTGCCGAGATGCCGAGCATGCGCGTCGAGACCGCGCGCGGTTCGACGTGGTTGCCGAGTGGGCGGGCGTTGCCGACCTGTACCGCGACGCTGTCCCCTCGCAATTGGACTGCGTCGTGGTCTACCTGCCTTCCCTTGACGCAGAACAGATTGAAAAAATTAGACATTTTCTACAGGGACCGCACATCGTCGTCGCCTTCAAGTACGCCACGGCAGCGGATCTGGCGGCGTGTCGAGACGGTGGCTATCCAATGCTCCGCTGGCCCGCGGACTGGGACCGGCTCGAGGCGCTGGTGGTGGCCGGTGGTGTGCGCGAGATCGACGATACGGCGCGACGCTTCAGCGACGAGGAGTTGCTGCATGTTTCGCAGGCCGCGTCGAGAGCCGCGTGCGACTGTCCACGTCACTTGGCAGTGCTCATCGGCGAGTTGAACGACTACGCCGCTCATGCCGCCCGTTGCCGGGGCGACGACCGTCACGACGTGATTGGACGCGAGGTCGAGGTGGCGCGTGCGCACCTCGAGCGAGCCCTAGAGGATCAGGTCGAGGAGCATGGCCTCCTCGTGACCGCAAATTGAACAAAAATTAGACAAAAAGTTGTTGACAGACCCGAATTGTCCTGTACAGTACCTCTACAAACAGCAAAGGGCGACGTAAGGAAGCGTCGCCGAACCGGTATTCGGGCGTGACCACAGCAACTTCCTCCTCCCATCGACCCTTCCCCCTACGGGGTTGAGTTGCTGCCAGCGGTTGTCTGACCGCTGGCACGCCCATTTTTTTTCAAGCGGCCCCGAGCAACACACTTCTAACGGTGCGCGCGGACCAGTAGGTCCGCCACGTCCGTCCGCATTCGGGCATTCATACGAGGCTGTGCAGGCCGGAGGCCCGCGCACAGTCGCGGACTCGGCGCGTCAGAAGCGACGCGCCTATTCGGTCAGCAGTCGCAGCGCGGACTCGGCGCGTTGGTGGATGCCGAGCTTGTACTTCTCGAGGTCGAAGTCGCGGTTCTTGCCCATCGCGCCCACCAGGTAGCGCTTGTAGACGCCCTGCGTGATGGCCCCGAGTCGCCAGTGCGAGAACGCGCGGTAGTAGTTGATGCGGCTCAAGCTCCGCCCGGTTCGGCTTTCGTAGACTTCCGAGATGTGATCGCGGTCGGGAAAGCCGCCGACGCCAACGGGGCTGCCATCGGCACCGCTCTCGCCGGGCAGCACCCAGTTGTTGAGCAGGTAGCCGACGTCGGCCAGCGGATCGCCCAGGGTGCACAGTTCCCAGTCCAAGAGCGCCACCATGCGGCCGTCTCGGATCATCATGTTGCCGATGCGGTAGTCGCCGTGGACGATGCCGGCACCGATCTGGTCCGGCATGTCCTCATGGAGCAGCCGCTCGCTCTCCTCCATCTCGGGAATCTCGTGGGTCTTCGTGGCCTTCCACTGGGCGGTCCAGCGTTTCAGTTGCCGGGCGATGTAGCCCTCCTTGCGCGCGAGCGTGCCAAGACCGACGTCGTCCGGGTCGATGAGGTGCAACGTGGCCAGTACGTCGATGATGTGCTCGCCGGCGGAGGCGCGTTCGGCAATCGGGATCGTCGCGGAGACCTCGGGTTCGTGCGGCACGGTGCCTTCCACGAACTTCATGAGAAAGAACGGGGCGCCGTTCACGTCGGGGTCTTCGCATAGCCCGTAGGTCTTCGGCACCGGCACATCGGTGTCCGCCAAGGCGGAGATGATGCGGTGCTCCCGCCCCATATCGTGGGCGCTTTCGAGAACGTGTCCGAGCGGAGGTCGCCGGAGCACGTAGGCCTCGCCCACCGCGTCCGTGAACTTGTAGGTGAGGTTGGAGTGGCCGCCTGCGATCAGGGTGAACGTGAGCGGGGGCTGCAACCCGTCGATACGGTCCGCCACCCACGCGGTGACCTTGGGCGCGTCGATGCCTTCCACTGCGTCTGCCGCTGCCATTGGCAACTCCTTGTCCGATGCGCCCGTCCGCGCGGATGTCGTCCCACGTCGCTCAAGCGACGCGCCTTGTGTTTTGATACCCGTTTGGGCGGCGTGGCGTCAACACCGGCCTCCGAGACAGGTGCAACCACTGTGAAGCTAAACCGCGGTCACGCAGACTAGCGGGCGCACCCTTTGAGGTCAGCACGTGTGGAAACGAACATGAAGTGGCCGTTCGCATTCAAGGCCATGCAGCCGACACGCATCGTCGCGGCGGACGGCGTCGAACTCGTTCTCGAGGACGGTCGGCGCATCCTCGATGCCGCTGGCGGCGCGATCGTCGCGAACGTGGGCCACGGCCGGCGCGAGGTCGCCGACGCCATGCGCGATGCCCTCTTGCGTTGCTCGTACGCTGTGCCACCTTGGCTGACTCCGGAGCGTGAGCGGCTTCTCGAGCGCTTGGCCACCGACTGGCTGCCCGCGAACCTGACCCGCATACACCTGACCTGTAGCGGCTCCGAAGGCGTTGAGGCGGCGCTCAAGATCGTCGCCGCCTACCAGGCGGCTCGAGGTCTGCCGTCCAAAACGAAGGTCATCGCTCGCACTCCGTCGTACCACGGCGTCACTCTTGCCACGCTGGGGATCGGTGGCCACGAGTCCCGTAAGGCCGGTCTTCGTCATGTGCTTGTGGACGCGCCGCGCGTCCCGGCACCGTACCCGTTACGCGACCCCGGGGGCGACGGCGTCGCGGGTTACGTCGCGGCCATAGAGGAGACGATCGCCGGCGAGGGGGCCGAAACCGTGGCGGCCCTGCTCGCGGAACCCATCGTCGGCTCGAGCGGTGGCGCACTCGTCCCGCCGCCGGACTATTGGCCAGAAGTCCGGGCTCTTTGCGACCGTCACGACATCCTGCTGGTCACCGACGAGGTGATGACGGGCTTCGGGCGAACCGGCGCCACGTTCGCCCTCGATCACTTCCCCGGCGTCACCGCCGACGTGATGGTCGCGGGCAAGGGCATGGCGGGCGGCTACGCGCCGATCACGGGCGTGTTCGCGACCGAGGTGATCGGCAGTGCCATCGCGGCGGCCGGCCTGGACGTCATGTTTCACACCTTCGCCGCCCAACCGGCGGCGTGCGCGGCGGCGGACAAAGTGATGACCATCCTGACCGACGAGGACCTGGTACGCCGCGCGGCGGCAACCGGGAGCTTGCTGAAGGCCGACCTCGAAGAGGCGTTCGGTCAACATCCCCACGTCGCCGAGGTGCGCGGCGAGGGCCTGCTGCTCGCGATCGAGATCGTCGCCGACCGTGCGACGCTCGCGCGTTTCCCAGCCGCCGCGAGAGTCTCCGGACGCGTGCTCGGCGAAGCCTTCGCGCGCGGCGTGTCGTTCTACCCCGGCGGCAACGGCGAGGTCCGCGACGTCGTGGTCATGGGTCCGCCGTTCACCATCACGGAGGGCGATGTGGACCGCATCGTCACGACCCTCGCCGCTGCTGTCGACGCAGCCGTCGAGGCCGCAGGTCGATGACCGTCGCCCGGCGGTCGACACTCGCCCTGGGCGCGTCGTGCTTCGTCGACGGCGCGAAGCTCGCCCGTAGCAAGCCATTGCGGCGGTTCGTGTGGGCGCCGCTGCTGGCGAGCCTGGTGTGCGTCGCGCTCCTGCTCGGCGTCGGCTACACCTGGGTTGCCGACGCCTCGGGTTGGGTGGTGGCGGCCACGCCGGCCTGGCTCGATTGGCTCGGCCACCTCGTTGCGGCATTGCTCTATGTCCTCGGGCTCATCGTTGCGGGCTGGCTTGTCGGCCTGATTGCCGTGCTGGTTGCCAGCCCCTTTCTCGGAGCCCTGTCCGCGGGCGCGGAGCGGGAGCAGTTCGGCACGTCGCCGAGCCACGCGCCGAGCGTGGCGGCCGCCGTCTCGGACGCGTTGCGCCGCGAAGCGCGCAAGTTGCGCTATCACCTCCCGCGGCTTATCGGCCTATTCGTGCTCACACTGATTCCCGTGGTGAATGTCGGGGCACCGTTCTTCTGGTTCGTGTTCGCGGCGTGGATGCTCGCGGTGCAGTTCGTCGACTACGCTGCGGAAAACCGGGGCTTGGACTTCGCCGAGACGTTGGCCGTGCTGCGCGCCAACCGTGCCGCCGCGCTCGGGTTCGGTGCCGTCGCCGGGGCGTTGCTGGCGATTCCGTTCGCGGCGCTCGTGGTGATCCCGGCCGCCGTTTGCGGCGGTGCGCTGCTATGGCGCCGCCTTGACGCGGGCGGCACGGAGCGGCGCGGCGGCATCGGCCAACTCCGGGGACACCGGGAAGCCCGGGGTCGCGAACGTCCGCTTGAGCGACCAAAGGAAGCTCGCGACACCCCAGGCCAGGCCGATGACGACGCCAATGTCTAGAGCTGCGCGCCACGGTTGCGGCAGCGCGTGCACGACGACGATGGCCCCGACGACGAACACGGTCAGCCCGTAGACGCCCACCATCCGCCGCCGCGTGGCGTTGAAATAGCCCATGGCGAAGACCGGGGCGAGTAGCGTTGATAGGCCCGAGGCGTTGTGCACGAGCCACTTCACGCGTGCGGCCGAGCGTGGCGAAAACTTCAACTGGAAGCCCCGGTAGCCTTCCGACCAGGCCATGAACGCGGCATTGGCGGCCGCGACGGCCCAGTGCCGCCAGTCCCATGAGAACTCCGCGCCCTCGGCGACCACCATGGCCAGCCGGACAATGGCGAACAGCAACAGCCCGCAAAGACCGACCGTGGCCCAGCAAGCGGCCACGACGCCGACGAGCGTAACCGGCGGCGAGTCCGTAGGCGTGGCGGTCGCATGGGGCACGGCCGCGTCAGGTTCCTGCGGCCGGTGTCGCCAGCGCGTAGCGAGCCGCGAGGGCCGCGCCGAGGTCGGCGACGAACGAGTCGGCATCGGCATCGAGCTGCGCGACGATCTCGACCAAGTGCTCGTTGTCCTCCCGGCCATCGTGCCAGCGCTTGCGGTAGCTGCCGTCCTGGTAGCCATGCTCCTGGCGAAACGCGTTCAGGATGTTCTTGGCGACGTAGCCGCGATACAGCTCGTCGAAAGTCATGGGCAGCGCGCGCATGACGGCGACGAACGCCTCGAGATCGAACCGCTGCGTGGTCAGGCTCTGAAGCGCCAGGTTCTCGACGCCCGCGTGGAAGCCGACCGCATCGTCGCGCGCCAGGGTGCTCGCCAGGCGCTCGGCCAGCCCCTGGTCCAACTGGTCCGCGCGCAGCAGCTCCGACAGGCCGAAGTGCCAGATGTCGATGATTTCGAGCTTGACTTGCTCGAGGTCGGCGTGCTGCCGCTTCCACCATTTCCAGCCGTAGTGGTCGAGGAGTTCGGCGCACTCGACCCACACGGCGCGGTAGTAGTCGTGGCCTTGCTGGCGCCAGCGTGGATGCACCAGGCGGTTGTGGTCGTCCTGCATCTGGGCCATGACGCCAAGTTGCCGCCAGATCCTGGCCACATCCATCCGGGGCTCCTGGTCGCTGTGTTCTACGAGTGGGCAGCGTACGCGAGCGGCTACGCCGGTGCCATGCGACAAGTCGATGGCGAGGCCGTAGGTGAAAAAAACGATGGTGAAGAGGGCGGCAAGGGCGTATCGTCGCGGTATTCGCGCGGCGAGCAGGATCGGCCCCCGCGGTCCGGCCAGCGCTAGGAGAACGCATTGAAGATTTACGTTGGGAACATGCCCTATGGCGCGACGTCCGAAGATCTGTCCGAACTGTTCCGACAGTACGGGCACGTCGCAGAGGCCAACGTCATCATGGACAGAGAGACTGGCCGCTCCAAGGGTTTCGGCTTCGTGGACATGCCCAACCAGACCGAAGCGTCGGAAGCGGTGGATGCCTTGAACTCGAGCCAGATGCAGGGGCGCACCTTGCGTGTCAGCGAAGCTCGACCGAGGGCCGACCGGGGCGGCGGACGCGATGGTGGCCGTGGCCGTCCAGGCCGCGACCGCGGCTGGCGCTGAGGCGATTGCGAGTCAGCGCCGCAAGCGGCGACACGCTTGACTGCGACTTGCCGCAACCATCCGGACCGACATAGCGCGAGTTAGCAGGGCGCCACCCGCGTGCGGGTTGGCCTTGAAAACACCGCGCCGGGACCCACATTGCTTTAGCGAGCGCGACAGCCGGGGAACGGTCGTCGCACGGTTTCGTGTGAAGACCTACACTCGTCGTCAACCAATCCGCGCTCAAGGAGTCCGAGCCTTGACAACGCAGACGCTGCCCCTTTTGCCGCTCAAGAACGTCGCGATCTTCCCGGAGTTGATCCAGGCGCTCATCGTCGGTCGGCCCGCATCCCTGGCGGCGGTGAAGGTCGCCATCGATCACGACCGCAAGCTGGTGACCGTCCTGCAGAAGGACCGGGACCAGGAGAACCCGGACCGCGAAGGGTTGTTCGACATCGGCACCCTGGCGACCGTGACGCGGGTCGAGCAGCGGGACGGCGGCGCGCAAGTCATCGTCCGCGGTGTCCGCCGCGTCCGGGTCGAAGGTCTGAGCGCGCCGACGGACGAAGAGGCGCCTGCCGAGGTGGAGGTGGTGGAATTGCCGACGCCGGTTCTCCCGGAAGGCGGGGAGGAGCGTGCCAAGGCCACCGCACTGATCCGTGAGAACCTGGACATCGCCCGCCAGGTCGCCCACATGATGTCCCAGAACCCGGACCAGCTCTTCCAGCAGATGGTCGGGTCAATAGAGGATCCTGTCACGCAGATGTACCGGCTCGTCGAGCTGGCCCGGAACATCGAGCAGAACGACAAGCAGCGCATCCTCGAGATCGACGACATCCAGCCGTTCCTGGAGGCCATCCATCGTCTGCTACGCCAGGAACTGGCGGTCGTGGAGATGCAACGCGACCTGCAGTCCCAGGCACGCGAGGAGGCCGAGCACGGCCAGCGCGAGCACCTGCTTCGCCAGCAGAAGCGGGTCATCGAAGAAGCGCTCGGCGAGGACGGCGACGATGAGGACATCGCGGAACTCCGCAAGCAACTGCGCAATGTCAACCTGCCAGACGATGTGCGCAAGGAGGTCGACCGCGAACTCAAGCGGCTGTCGCGGATGTCCGCCAACGCGGCTGACTACCAGGTCTCGCGAGGCTACCTCGAACTCGTGGCCGAACTGCCCTGGAACGTGATCACCGAGGACACCCTGGACCTCGCCAACGCCCAGACGGTTCTCGATGAGGACCACTACGGTCTGGAGGAAGTCAAGGAGCGGATTCTAGAATCCCTTGCCGTGCTGCGGCTCAACCCGGACGCAAAGGCGTCGATCCTGTGTTTCGTGGGTCCGCCGGGCGTCGGCAAGACCTCGTTGGGCCAGTCCATTGCACGGGCCATGGGGCGGAAGTTCGAGCGCATGAGCTTGGGCGGACTGCACGACGAGTCGGAACTGCGTGGCCATCGACGGACCTACATCGGTGCCATGCCGGGTCGCATCCTGCAGGCCGTCCGCCGTGCGGGCGTGCGCAACCCGGTACTCATGCTCGACGAAGTCGACAAGCTCGGCCGCGATTTCCGGGGCGATCCTGCAGCGGCGTTGATGGAGATCCTGGACCCGGCGCAGAACCGCGAGTTCCGCGACAACTATCTGAACCTGCCGTTCGACCTCTCCAAGGTGATCTTCATCACCACGGCGAACCACTTTGACGGCATTCCGAGACCGTTGCTCGATCGCATGGAGGTGCTCGAGTTGACCGGCTACAGCGAGATGGAGAAGCTCGAAATCGCCCGACGCTACCTGATCCCGCGCCAGCGCGAGAACGCGGGCCTTGCCGACGACCAACTCGGCTTCACCGACGAGGCCTTGTCGTGGGGCATTCGCCGACATACGCGCGAAGCGGGCGTTCGCGAACTCGACCGCGTCGTCGGCCGGGTCGCCAGCAAGCGCGCGCGGCAGATCGTCCAGGCTGAAGCACCGCCGGCGACGGTTACGGTGGACGACCTGCCGGAACTGCTCGGGCCGGATAAGTTCAAGACCGACCGGCAACGCGAGAACATGGCCCCTGGTGTCGCGCCAGGCTTGGCGTACACCGAGGTCGGCGGAGATGTGCTCTACGTCGAAGCGACCCTGACCCACAAGGACGACAAGACCATCACCACGGGCCACTTGGGCAAGGTGATGCAGGAGTCCATACAGGCCGCACGCTCGTACATCTGGTCGGTGGCGGAGCGGCTCAACATCGACCGCAGCACGATCGAGGAGAACGGCATCCACGTCCACGTCCCCGCGGGTGCGGTGCCGAAGGACGGGCCTTCAGCCGGTATCACGATGGCGACAGCCCTGGCGTCCCTGTACAGCAACAAGCGCGTGCGCGACGATGTCGCCATGACCGGCGAGCTGACCCTGTCGGGCTTGGTATTGCCGGTCGGCGGCATCCGCGAGAAGGTGCTAGCTGCGCACCGCACCGGGATCCGACACGTCATCCTGCCGCGAGACAACGAGTCGGATTTCGCCAAGTTGCCGCAGGCCGTGCGCGACGACATGGAATTGACGTTGGTGGATTGCCTGGAGGACGCCGTGAAGGTGGCGATTCCCGGTCTGAAACCACCCGCCTAACGGGCACACGGCCCGTCGCCGCCGCTCACGACGACCGCTAGAGATCCCGCACGACGCGGAATCCGCGCGCCGGGTTGGTTCCCGTGCTGAACGACCGGAAACTCACCGTGGCTTCCTCCGGCGCGGAGTCCCACGCGCCGCCACGAACGGCGTACGCGCTGCAGTTTGCCTCGTAGGGCCGCGCCGTGCCGTCGGCGCCGCTGTAGTTGCGACGCCAGCAGTCCGCGACCCACTCCTCGGCGTTGCCGAGCATGTCGTGAACGCCGAATGCGCTGGCTTCCAGGCGACCGACGGGACCTACGCCGAGGACACCGTCGTCGCACTCGGCGGTGCTGTACTTGCGGTACCGCGCGGCCAGCGTCTGGTCGGCGACATTGGCGTGGCGGCACAGCTCGCGCGGATCGTCGCCGAACGGATACCGTGTCTGGCTGCCCGCCCGGGCCACGTATTCCCACTCGGCCTCGCTCGGTAGGCGGTAGGGATAGCCGGCCTCGCGCCCGAGCCAGGCTGCGTACGCCGCGGCCTCGGACCAGGACACTCCGGTCACCGGGTGGTCGGCGAGGGTCTCGGCGGGAACCGGCAGGGCAGGCTCGCCGTGAACCGGCTGCTTCAGCCCCGGAGCCTTGCCACGATGACGATCGAACTCGGCGTGTGTCACCTCGAAGACGCTGACCGCAAACGGCTGCGTGATGGCGACTTCGTGGACCGGGCGCTCGTCGTGCGAGCCGTCCGCCGAGCCCATGCGGAAAACACCGGCCGGAATGACGACGAGGTGCGGTCCATGGCCACCCGACGCCAAGGCGTCGCGGAATCGGCGTCCAGGCTCAACGTCGAAGGCCTGCATGTGGATGGTGTGCACATGCGGCCTGCCGGGAAGCGCAAGCCGTCGAGCGTAGTTGCGGTAGCCCAAGGCGCGCGCCTCGATGGTGACCTCGCCCGCAGGCAGTGTCAGTGGCTCGGTGTAGCGGAGGTCGCGCCAACCCTGTCCGGCCCGATAGGACACGTGGACGACCGCATCGGGTGGGTTCGACGCGATGGTCAGCCGGGCCTTGAGTCGTATGAGCCTCACGGTCCGCTCGTTGCGCCCGCGCAAAACCGGCAGTTCGAAGGCCTCGCTGGCATAGCCGTCTCGCTCGACGCGGAACACGTAGGTGCCGCGCGGCAGCCGGACCCCGCGGCGATAGGGCTCGTCGAAACCGACGATGTCGACCCGGGCGTCCGATGGGCTGAGGTCGAGAAACACCTCGCCGACGGGCAACCGTTCGAGTTCGAACGCGACCTCCGTGCGTGCATTGGGCAGCACTTCGATGGTTCGCGTCTGCGGATGCCAGCCGTCGATCGATGCGGAGACCTCGTAGGCGCCGGCGGGATAGGGCGCGAGGAGTACGGGTGCCACGTCGTCGAGTAGCCGCTCGTCGATCACGATCGCCGCGCCCCGCGGATTGCTCACGACCTCCAAAGTGCCGCTTGCTGCCGCCAAGTCGACGTGGATAACGCGGCTCTCGTCGCGGGCGAGGTGAATGCGTTGGGCGACGGCTTCGTGGTAGCGGTGTTCGACGCGAACGACGACTTCGCCCGGGCGCGTATCGTCGTGGCGCAGCGGCGTCCCGCCGACCCGCTCGCCGTCGAGCAGCACGTCGGCGCCGGGGGGCGTGGACGTGACGTGAATCGTCGCCGAGCCCAGGACCATCCGGGGACCGATGCCCCCGGCGAACCAGTCCGCTGCCGCGACGAACACGACCAGGCCGGCAACGAGCAACCAGCGCAAGCCCGCGCCTTCCGTTCGACGGCCCGGTCGACGTCCTCTCCGTGGTGCGTCCACGCGAATGCGGTCATGCCAATAGGCTGCCGATACTAACCGGTAACCGACTCTGCGCTCCCGTTGGCCCGTTGGCCGTTGTTCCTTGTGCGGGCGCTCTGTCATACTCTTTTTTCACGCACCTCCCAACACAAGGAAACCCCTATGAGCGATGTGGACGGCGTCTGGGACACGGTCACCGATACCCCGATGGGACAGCAGAAGGGCACGGCGACACTCAAGGCCGACGGCGACACGCTGACCGGCACGTTGTCCGGCGCGCAAGGCACGGTCGAGATCCAGAACGGCAAGGTGGACGGCAACGCCGTATCGTGGAAGCTGGACATCACCCAACCGATGCCGCTGACGCTCGAGTTTTCCGCCAACGTGGACGGGGATGAGATGAGCGGCAGTGTCCAGCTCGGCGCTTTCGGCACCGCGACCTTCAAGGGCACGCGTGCCGGATAGCTGATGGCGGACAACTATGTGGTCATCGGTTCGGAGGAGTCGCCGTATTCGGTGAAGGTGCGCTCGTACTTCCGGTACAAGGGCATTCCCCATGCATGGCAGGACCGCTCGCAGGCGGCCGAACTCTTCGCCAAGCACGCCCGGCTGCCGCTGGTCCCCTTGGTTGTGACGCCGGAGGACACGGGAATCCAGGACTCGACGCCGATCATCGAGGCGATGGAGGCGGCCTTCCCCGAACCCGGCATCCATCCGCGGGGCCGGGTGGCGCGCTTCGTGTCGGCCCTCCTCGAAGAGTTCGGCGATGAGTGGGGCAACAAGTGGATGTTCCATATGCGTTGGTGGCGCGAAGTCGATCAACTGGCGGTTTCCCGCCGGTTCGCGGCCCGGGCACCGGCCGAGCAACGCGAAGCCAGGGCCTTGGAAATCCGCGAGCGCATGGTTCCGCGGGTGTGGTTCGTCGGCTCCAACGACTTAACGGCCCCGCAGATCGAGCAGAGCTATGCCGATGTGGTGGAGATCTTGGAGGCGCATCTGGCGAACCGCCCATACCTCTTCGGTGCCCGCCCGGCGTTCGCGGACTTCGGGCTCTGGGGCCAGATCTACGAGGCTGGCCGCGACCCCACGGCGGGCGCGGTTCTTCAGGGCCACCCGCACGTCGTTGCGTGGACGCAGCGGATGCTCGAGCCGACGAACGACGGCGATTTCGAGGACTGGGCCGCTCTGGCACCGACATTGACCCCGCTGCTTGCCGAGCAGGTCGGGGCGATGTTCCTGCCCTGGAGCGCCGCCAATGCCCGGGCGATCGCGGCTGGCGAGGACGAGTTCGACGTTACGCTCAAAGGTAGGCGCTGGATGCAGAAGCCGCAGAAGTACCACGCCCGATCCTTGGGCGTTTTGCGCGCGAAGTACGCGGAAGTCGCGGACGACGCGGAGCTTGACGCCTTGCTCACCGCGACCGGTTGCCGGGAGCATCTGGCCGCCTGAGAGCGCGAATCACAACGGAGTGGAAGGGCATGTCGATTGGCGTAGGCCATCATTCTCTCTTACTGGCCGCAATGGCCGACGGCGTTGGAGATCTCACCTTCGCGTCAGCGGAGTGGGTGCGCCATGCGGGCGATGCGCTGGCGGTCGCCGTCGAGAAGCACGGAAGCGGCTTGGCGGACCTGGACGCTTTCACCTTCTGCGAGGTGGCGCACAATCCGCCCGCCTATCTCGCCGTTGGCGGACCCCTCGCCTGGCATGCGCGGTTCGAAGGCGCCGAGGTCACGGTCGCCACCGGGGAACTCGCCGCGAACGCCTGCGATCTCAAGGTCGAGGCCGACCACTCGATCATGAGCAATCTCGCCCGTCTCGAGTACCAGGGTCGCAACCCCGTGGTCGTCGCGGCCGCTCGTCAGAGGCTGATGAAGCTGACCCGGATCGAGATGCACGGCGAGTTGCCGAGTCACCCGGTGCTCGGCGTCGTGTTGCGCGACTTGCACGACGCCATGGCCCCCCGAACGATGCCGCGTTTCGTGTTCATGACGCCGGAGTGGGTCAGTTCGGCCCGGGAGATCCTGACCGCGCGCGCCACCTCGGCAAAGTACGCGGACGGCATCAAGGAGGTGGTGTACACGTTCTCCGAGGAGTTCACCGACACGCCGGAATACGCGTTTCCCGACGGCAGCCACGGAGGCTTCTGGGTGCACGTCAACCACGGCCAGATCACGGTTGGCGCGGGCCCGCTGCCGACCGAGCACGAACCGGCCGACCATCTCACCAAAGGCGTCTACACGCCCGTCGTGCCCGTGGGCCGGACAGTGAACGCCGCCGTGACGGACGCCGACAAGGCCGAACAGGCGACCTACAGCAAGGCCGCCTTCCGGCGCGACTCCGCGTCGGGGGCGTTCCCCGTGCAGCAGACGTCGCCTTCCGGCCGAGGGCCCATGCCGGATGACTTGGGCCGTGTCTTCCTACCCCTGCACGACGAACTGTCCAAGCGCACGTCCGGCGAGTTGCCGGCGGACTTCGACGAGAGCATCAGAGACGAATGGGCAACCCCGCAGCACTTCGACCGCCGTCCCGACTACGATCCTTCCTGGCTCAACTACGACGAAGTCGACATCTACGGCAACGCCCGCCGGTAGGCGGGTGCCCGCCGGTAGGTGGGGTGACGAGCGCCCGGTTTCCGGAGAAGATCGAGACCGCCAGGCTGATCCTGCGCCCGCCCACGACGGCGGATGTCCCGGACATCGTGGCGGCCGTCAACGCGTCCTACGCGGAACTCAACGAGTGGATGCCCTGGGCACGCGGGCCCTACGGCACCGACAATGCGCAGGCGTTCTGCGACGCCTCGCTCGAGGCCTTGGCGGCGGAGCGAGAGTACTCCACCGTGCTGGTCCATCGGGACGACGGCCGGATCATCGGCTGCATGGGTCTGCTCGACGCCAAGTGGGACGTACCGAGGTTCGAGATCGGCTACTGGGTGCATACGCACTATGTCGGCCACGGGTATTGCTCGGAGGCCGTGCGAGGCCTGACGCGGTTCGCGTTCGAGCAACTCGGCGCGAAGCGCGTGGAAGTCACCATGGACGACCGCAACCGCCGCAGTTGGGCCGTCGCGGAACGCACCGGCTTCGAGCTGGAAGCCGTGCACCGGTGCGACCGCCGGGACAACCAGGGCCGCCTATCGGACACACGCGTATACGCGATGCTGGATATCCGCGAACTGCGTTGAGCGCCTAAGGAACCCAACGGACCGAGATCGCCGGCACCACTCGTCGGTCGATGCGCAACCGGTTCGGCCAGACCTGCTTATGGGCGTCGTCGTAGCGGAACGCCGCGAGGCGGGTCGCTAAGCGGATCTCGACACGATCGCTCAACCCGTAGCTGAGCGACGGTTCGATGGTGTAGCGCGCGGCGGCACCGTCAAAGGCGGGCGCGACGATGGCTTCGGCACCCATGCGCCAACGTTTTCCGAGGGCTTTGTCGAGCGCCGCCTTGGCGCCGAGGGCGTAGACCCGGTAGCTGCGGTCGACGTCCGCGCGCGCCCCGTCCACGTCCAAGTCGAAGGCCGTCCAGCCGACCCACGGTCCGACCCTCAACCTCGTGTCCTCGCCGAATGCGAAGGATCGGGTGAACGCCAGGGACAGCCCGTCCAGGCCCAGCGCGGAGCGCACGGCGCTACCCGCGTCGAAGGCGTTGCCTTGGCTGACGAGCGCATTGGCCAGTGTCGCACGGCCGGAGTCGCTGATCGTCGTGTAGCGGATGTCCAGCCAATACCGTCCGAAGCCCACGGTGCCCGCAACCCAGCGGTAGGCGCCGTCGCCCACGGCCAGTTCGTCCACGGTTGGCCTCCCCGCGGTGGCCGTGCCTGGCTCGCCCCCGGCGGGGGTCTGCAGGAAGCCGTCGTGTGAGAGCAGGCCCATCCCCGCCTCGAATGCGAAATGTCGGTCGAGAGGGTCCTCGGCCCCCGCCCAAGCGCAGGCGAGCGTCGTCAGGAGCAGCATCTGGCTTTGTCGTCCCATTCAATCGATCATAGCCACCGAATCCAGCTTGGGAAGGCACTGAACGCTTATGACCATCCAACTCCGCCAGATCTGCCTGGTCGCCCGCGAACTCGACGGCACCATCGACGACCTGGAGCAGATCCTCGGCATCAACCGCTGTTTCGTCGACCCGGGCGTTGGCCGTTTTGGCCTCGTCAACACGCTGCTACCCATAGGGCGCAACATGCTGGAAGTCGTCGTCCCCGTGGCGGAGAACACCGCTGCGGGGCGGTATCTCGACCGGCGCAATGGCGACGGCGGGTACATGGTGATCTGCCAGGCCGACTCGAAGGACAACCAGCGTGCCGTTCGCCAGCGCGCCTTGGACAACGGCGTGCGCATCGCCTGGGAGGTGGACCGCGGCAACTGGAACATCTGCCAGATCCATCCCGGCGACATGCGCGCCGCGTTCTTCGAGATCGACTGGGACGAGGTGAACGACTTCAACGGCAACTGGGAACCGGCCGGGGGCCTGCAGTGGGAGGACAAGGTGGACCAGTCCGTTACGGTGGACTACGCGGCGGTTGAACTCCAGGGACCCGACCCGGTGGGCCTCGCGGAGCTCTGGGGCAAGGTGGCCGGCCTCCCGGTGCGGCGCGACGGCGCCGTACTCAACATGGCGCTCAACAACGTCGACATCCGCTTCGTCGAAGCGACGGATGGCCGGGGCTACGGCCTCGGCGGGCTGGACCTCAAGGTGGCGGACCGGGATCGGATCTTGGCCAAGGCCAAGGAGCGCAATGCCTACGTCTCGGACGAGCAGGTCGACATCTGCGGGGTACGATTCCGCCTATTGGACGCTTGAGTCCCCGTGTCGGAGGGCGACGTCCTCGACGGGGCGAACGTCGCCGGCCGAAAGCCGGTGACGCCTTCCGTGCTGTCGCGCGATCTGCGCAAGCTGGGGTTGCGGCCCGGCATGACGGTGATCGTGCACACGTCGCTCAGCCGCCTCGGCTGGGTGCCGGGCGGAGCCCAGGGCGTGATCGAAGCGCTGCTCTGGGTGCTCACCGACGAGGGGACGTTGGTGATGCCGGCCCACACCGGCCATCTCACCGATCCGTCGAGCTGGGTGGCGCCGCCGGTGCCCAAGGGGTGGTGGAAGACCATCCGCAAGGAGATGCCGGCCTACGACCCGGCGCTGACGCCGACCCGGCAGATGGGGGTCGTCGCCGAGACGTTCCGCAAACACCCGCGCGCCCGCCGCAGCGGCCACCCGCACGTCTCGTTCGCGGCACTCGGCCCGAACGCGGAGCGGATCGTCGGCGAGCATCCGCTGGGCAGCATGTTAGGCGAACGTTCGCCCTTGGCCCGCCTATACGATCTCGACGCGCACGTGCTGCTCGCCGGCGTCACCCATGCCAACAACACGTGCATCCACCTCGGCGAGACGCGCGCCGAGTTTCCGACCAAGCAAAGAGTCGAGGAGGGCGCGCCCATGGTCGTCGACGGCAAGCGGCGCTGGGTCACGTTCGAGGAGCTGCGGCCCGTCGATGACGATTTCGGCGACCTCGGCGAGGACTTCGCGCTTACGGGGCGCGAGCGGCGCGGTCCTTTGGGTTGGGGCGAAGGACGCCTGATGCGGGTTCGCGAGATCGTCGACTTCGCGCAATCGTGGCTCGCGACCCATCGTCGCTGACTGTGCGGGCGTCCACGTCGCCAACCGGGCCTGTGACAAGGTGCTAGAGCGCCGCGCGAAGCCTGTCCAGGAAGGCGTCCTTGTCGTCGCCGTCGAATTCGACGTGGCACACCGGGTTCGTGACGCTGGTGTTCGCGAGCAGCACGTCGAAATCGACGCCGGAGAGCAGGTCCAGGGTCGCGAGCATGATCGGCCGATTCCGCTTCGACGCCAGTGCCCGCCAGTTAGTCCCGTCGTGGTAAATCGAGTCGCCGGCGAAGAGGCAGCGACGCTCGCCCATGGGCACCAGGTAGCTGACCGCCCCCGGTCGGTGGCCTGGCGTCGGGATGACCTCGACCCCGGTCGCCAGTTCATGGCGCTCGAAGGGGAACGTCGCCACGTTCTTCACCTTGCGCTTGACGTCCGGGCCTTCGACCTCGCTGCACTGGGTCGGCACGCCGAAACGGTCGAACACGTCGTCGCTGTAGCGCGCCGCGAAGTGCATGTCCCCGAGGAGGTGCATGGCGACGCCACCGCAGGCGTCGATGGCATCGAAGCTGCCTTCGATGCTGCTGTGCCCGCCGAAGCAGGAGAACAACAGGTTGCCCTCGGCCCGCTCGGCAAAGAGGCTGATGTACTTCGACGGTGTGACCTTGGTTGGCTCGATGCGGTACACGCCAGCGAACAGTTCTTCCATCGTTATCCCTCCAAAGGTCAGTCTTCTACGCGCTTGATCGCCGCGCCCAGGGTCGCCAAACGGGCATCGAGCCGTTCGTAGCCGCGGTCGATTTGGCCGATATTGTGGATCGTGCTTTCTCCGGACGCACACAGCGCCGCGATGACCAACGCCATGCCGGCGCGGATGTCGGGCGACGCCAGACGGGCGCCGCGCAGGCGGGTCGGCCCCATCGCGAATCGAAGGGATCGGCACCCACGACCTGACCATCAAAGGCGTCGACGCGCTGCACGGGACCCGACGTTGCGGCCACTCGCATTCTCCCTTCGCTTTCGCCCTGACGGAGCGCGTCTACGGCGTTGACCGGTTCGCCGGCATCAACTCGGCGAGCGGCATTCTCGAATTCGAGCCTTGCACCCAATCCTGCTTCGACTCCCCGCGGATGATCCCTTTGGCCGAATCGTGATTGCTGCCTACGCCTTCAGCCGGGGACCGCGACGGGGCGATCCCTCGCAAGAAGTTGCGCCGGCACATCGATGTCCGCGCCGACGCTCGCGAGGCGTTCCGGTACGTTCACGTAGCCACGTTCGATGAATCGTGTGCCGAAGATCGTGCTCTCGCCATCGGCGATCAGCGCCGCCAGCAGGTAGGCGAATCCGGCGCGCAGATCGGGAATTTCGATTTCCCGTCCGGTGAGCGGCGTGGCTCCCTGGACAATGGCGCTGTGGGGGAAGTTGCGGTCGGTGAAACGGCAATCCTTACCGCCAAGGCAATCGTTGGTCAGGGTGATGTTGGCCCCCATGTCGTTCAGCGTGCTGGTGTAGCCGAATCGCTGTTCGTAGACGGTCTCGTGCACGACGGATACGCCGTGGGCCTGGGTCAGGAGCGTCACCATCGGTTGCTGCCAGTCGGTCATGAAACCCGGGTGCACATCGGTTTCGATGTGGATGGGGTCAAGCGGGTCGCGGTCCCGGAAGAAGGTGATGGCGCCTGGGTCGACTTCGAATCCGCCGCCGATCTTGCGCAGGGTATTGAGGAACGTGATCATGGCTGTCTGATCCGCCCCTTCGATGCGAAGCCGGCCTCCGGTCGCGACAGCCGCCATGGCGAAGGATGCCACTTCGATACGGTCCCGGACCGGGTCGTGGCGCGCGCCCGAGAGCCGGTCCACGCCCTCGATCACGATTTTCCGGTCGGTATCGATCTGGATCAGCGCGCCCATCTTCTGCAGGAACAGCACCGTGTCGACGATCTCCGGCTCCACAGCGGCGTTGTTGATCACGGTGGTCCCTCGCGCGAGACACGCGGCGAAGATCGCGTTCTCGGTGGCGCCGACACTGGGGTAGGGGAGCGCGATCACGGTGCCCCGAAGCCGGTCGGCTCGGGCGGTGTAGCCTTCGTCGTCCTCGTCGATCTCCGCACCCATCTTCCGCAGCAGGTCGATGTGGAAGTCGATGGGACGTTCGCCGATGTTGCAGCCGCCCACGACGGGTACGCGGGCTGTGCCGGCCCTGTGGAGCAGGGGAGCGACCAGCAGGATGGGAATCCGGTTGAACCCGGAATAGCGCTCGCCGACGGTGGTCGATGCGATCCGTGGCGTCGCTATGTCGACGGAGCCGTCCTCGAGCCGGTCACAGGCCGCGCCGATTTCCGCCAGCATGTCGAGGACGACATCGATTTCGGTGATGTCCGGCACGTCGTACAGCCGGCAGGGTTCTCTCGTGAGAAGGGATGCGACGAGTTGCTTGGCGACCGCGTTCTTGGCCGCCTGGGCGCGAATGCGCCCAACCAGCGGACGATGTCCGCGGATTCGGTACACGTTGAGATTGGCGTCGGACACCGATTCGACGTCGGTCGGGAACAAGTGCGTGATTTAACGGGAAAACAGGGGTGAATAAAAGGGGCAAAAGGGGAGTGAAAAGGGAGAATGAAAGGGAAACCCCTTAACGGGAAGTGGGGGACTTCGCGGCTTTCGGTGCAACGTTCCGGCCGGAAGGCGAAGGTACTCATTGGAATCCATCAGGGGACGGCGTGACGGCGATCGTCGGCGTGGTCCTCGCGTACCTTGCGCGTGACGATGCGCCGAATTGGCTCGCCAGTCACTACCGGTTAGATTCGCACTTTCTGGCTGCTGGTACTGTTTACCGTCATCGGCATCCTGCTGACCATGGTGATGATCGGAATCCTCGTACTGATCGCGACCGCCGTCTGGTTGATCGTCCGATGCGCGAAGGGCTGACCATCCAGGGGCCGAAGCCGCCGGTCGCCGCGAAGTTCTTCGCCGGCGTGAACTGGCTGGTGTGCCGTTGGTACTCGCGCACGCTGCCGTCGTTGTAGCAACTGAAGCCGGCGATGTGATCGAGCCAGTCGTCCTTGCCAATGCGCCGGCCCGGCTGGCCGATGATCAGCGCGATCTCGCCCTCGTAGTCCAGCGAATTGGACTCGTGGGGGCGCAACATCGTGCCCTCGTGGCCCACTTGCGCCGCGCCGAAACGAACGAAGATGGTCGGGTTGTCCTCGCCGCCGCGCCCGGTCTCCTCCTGGTGCTCCCGGTAGTTGAGGCCACGCGGAGGATCTTGTCCGGGTTGGTGACCGCGGTCAGGGAGACTAGTCGAAGACGATGACGCTGCGGGCGACCTCGCCCTTGTCGAGTGCGAGCAGGGCGTCGGTGACGTCCGCGAGCTTGATGCGGCTCGAGATCATGTCGTCGAGATGCAGCTTGCCCTGCAGGTAGAAGTCCACGAAGCGGGGCATGTCCACGCGGAACCGGTTGGAACCCATCATCGAGCCTTGGATCTTCTTCTCAGACAGGAAGTCCGGACCGTGCAATTGCACCATCTCGCCCGGCGGGATCATGCCGATGATGGTTGCGGTGCCGCCGCGGCGGATCATCCGGAACGCCTGCTCGGCGGTGACCTTGAGCCCGATCGCCTCGAACGAGTAGTGCACGCCGCCGTCCGTCAACTCGCGGACCTGCTCGACCGCGTCGCCGGCGCTGGCGTCCACCGTGTCCGTGGCGCCGAATTTGCGGGCGAGATCGAGCTTGGAGGCGACCATATCGACGGCGATGACCTTGGAGGCGCCAGCGATCGCGGCGCCGTTGACGGCGGAGAGGCCCACGCCGCCGCAGCCGATCACGGCGACGGTGGCGCCGGGCTCCACGGCCGCGGTGTGGATCACCGCGCCGACGCCGGTGGTGACCCCGCAGCCGATCAGCGCGGCCCGGTCGAGCGGCATGTCCTTGCGGACCTTCACCACGGCGTGTTCATGGACCAGCATCTGCTCGGCGAAGGAGCCGAGGTTCGCGAACTGGGTGAGGCTGTCGCCGCCCTTGGAGAGCCGCGGTGCGTCGTCGCGGCCGCGCCGCACTTCAGGTTCCTGACATAGCGACATGTGCCCTGTCAGGCAGTATTCGCAGTGGCCGCAGAACACCGACAGGCAGGTGATGACGTGGTCGCCCGGCTTGACGTAGGTCACCAACTCGCCCACCTGTTCAACGATGCCTGCCGATTCGTGTCCGAGTACGCACGGCACGGCACCCGGGTATGTGCCGTTGAAGAAGTGCATGTCGGAGTGGCAGACGCCGGCGGCGGCCGTGCGTACAAGCACTTCGCGAGGCCCCGGCTTGTCGATCTCGACCTCCTCGACGTCCATCGGGGTGTTGACTGCGCGGAATACGGCTGCCTTCATCATGTCCTCCCTCGAGTCCGGCACGGACCACTCCAAGTCAGTTTGCCACTAACGGGCCGGTTTCGTAACCGTCTTGCCAGCCCCGCTAGAATGTCGCGCTCCCGTAAGGAAACTGGCATGCCCATGCGCAATCTCCTCTCGTACGCCACGTTGAGCTTGGTGGCCACATCCGCAATCGGCGGGCAGATCGACGCCGAGACGTCGGAGGCCCGGACGCCGTGGACTTCCTTGGCGGCCAACGACGCCGCCGAGGACTTCCATTTCGTCATCGTCAGCGACCGCACTGGTGGTGAGCGCCCGGGCGTATTCGAGTCGGCCTTGCCCAAGGTGAACCTCCTCGAGCCCGCCTTCGTGGTCAGCGTCGGCGATCTCATCGAGGGCTACACCGACGATCAAGCCCAGATCGACGCCGAGTGGGACGAGTTCGAGGGCTTTGTCGATCAGCTCACCGTCCCGTTCTTCTACGTGGCCGGCAACCACGACATGGACAACGCCGTGATGGCCGAGACCTGGCGGGCGCGCTTCGGACCGTCGTACTACCACTTCGTCTACAAGGACGTGCTCTTCCTCGTCCTCAACTCGGAACTGTTCGGCATGGTGAGCAAGCCGGACACGCCTGTGCCGGGGCCATGGACGCAGGCTGAGCAGCTTGCCTTCGTCGAACGGACGCTCGAGCGTTTCCCCGATCCGCGTTGGACGATCGTGGTCGTCCATCAGCCGCTGTGGGACTACGCGAGCGGCCCGCGCGGGGACTGGCCGGAAATCGAACGCATGCTCGGGTCCAGGGATTACACGGTGTTCGCCGGACACTTCCACCGCTACGTGAAGCTCGTGCGCAACGACCGCCGCTACATCACATTGTCGACCACGGGTGGCGGCAGCAGCCTGCGCGGCACGCAGTACGGCGAGTTCGACCACGTGGCCTGGGTGACGATGACCGCGTCGGGGCCACGCATCGCCAACCTCCTACTCGACGGCATCCACGGCGAGGACGTGGTCACCCGGACGCGCCGCGATGCCATCCGCACGCTCTCCGGCGCGGTGCGTTCGCTTCCCGTAATCGGTGACGGCGACACCTTCGAAGACGGCACGGTGGCGTTCGAAATCGTCAACCGCGGCCCCATGGACCTGCAGGCGTCGTATGCCGTCGCACCCGGCCACGACCTGGTTTACGCAGGCCGGCCGCGGATGTTGACCGTGGCGCCGGGCGCCCGGGAACGCGTCGAGCTTCGCGTGGCCAGCGGCGCGCCCGTCGCCTACACCGCAATCGCGCCCGGGCGCGTGATCTGGTCGCTGTCCACGGGCGAGGATCCGGTCACGGTCAAGACGGTGGCGGGTCTCCTGCCAGTCGGCACACCGGCGATTCCGCGGGGCGATGCGCCGACCCTCGACGGTGTGCTCGACGACTGGGACGAACTCCCCTTCCGGGCAGACGCGCAAGGAGACGTGGCTTCGCCGGCCACGGCGGCCACGGACGTTTCGTTCGCGTTCGCCTTGCGGGAGGCCGGTGGCGACCTGTACCTCGCGGCGAGCGTGGTGGACGACAGCGTCGTCGCATCCGACGTGCTCGGACCACGAGTCCAGGACGCCTTAGTCATCAACGTGGACTCGCGGCCGGAACCCCAGCGGTCCGCCAATGTGCCGCTGTACCCCGCGACCCGGGACGGTCATGTCGCGCGCATGGCGCGCGCCCACCTGACGGTCGTGGCGGCCCGCCCAGAGCCGCCCGACGATTACCTGCGGGCGTCCCAGGCGGACGTGCGCTGGCGGGCAAGGCGCACCGAACGCGGCTACAGCGTAGAGGCCAAGATCCCGGGTTCGTTCCTGGACGCCCAGGCCGACGGCCGCTGGGACGTCCTGCGCATCGCGGTGACGGCCGTCGACTGGGACGAGGGCGAGATCACGAACGAGATTCCCTGGGATGCGCGCGGCTCGAGCGGCGCGGCCCTGCACTGGCAACCGGATCGATTCGGCGACGCGCCTGTCGCGGGCTCGGGCACGTTCGTTCGAGGGCCCAGCCCCTAGATCGTCCCTCAGCGCTTATGGCGCGCGGCGTCGCGTGCCGGAAAATGGGGGAATGTCCCGTCACGGAACGCCGCGCGCTCTTAGGCGCGCGGTCCTACGAGACGCTCTCGGCGACCACCGGACGGACGCCGGGTTCCTGCCGTCGTCGTAGAACTGGCTGAACCAGCGCCGGTACTTGGCGATCGGGCCGTCGCCGTCGCAGAGGATCGGCGTCGATCGGCAGATCTTGTGTTCCCAGATGGGAATGTCCTGTTGCACTTGTCGGACGATCTCGGCGATCAGGGCGTCGATCAGCATCGTGAACTGAGGACTGATCGCCTTCGGCTTGGTGAAGGCGAAGCGCAGCTTCATCCGCGCGGCCGTGATCGGCGTCACCGTGCCGAGCATCACGGTCTTGGAGCCGAGGCTGAAGGTCTGCGTGCTCATGCCGGGGCCGCAACTGCTGGTCACCAGTTCCAGGGGGGCCATCCGCGTGAGGTCCACATTGCCGCGATCGTCTATGGCCGGGGCGGTGCACGTCAGATGCGTGGCGCGGCGATGGCCGTCGAGAGTGATTTTGGCGCGGGGCATTTCGGGAACCCCGTGGACGGTCACGAAGTGCGCGATGTCGACCGCGTTCTCCCCGGTCTCCTGGATCGGGGCGCCGACCTCCCACTCGTAGCGGTCCGGTTCACCCCACTCGGGATCGGAGAGCTCCGCCACCTCGTCGAGGTCGAAGAGCGGCGGCCGTCTGCGTGGATGGTGCCAAGCCCAGACCATGCCGCTGCGTTCCTGCACCGGGTAGCTGAAGAGGCACGCGCCGTCGGCGGCACGGCGGGGCATCACCGAGGCATACGGGATGTCGACGCATACGCCGTCGCCGTCGAAGCGCCAGCCGTGGAACGGGCAGACGATGTGATCACCCTCGACCCGACCGCCGTGCCCGAGGTGGGCACCCAGGTGCGGACAGAACGCAGCGGTGGCATGCGCCACGCCGTCTTCGGTGCGGAACAGAACGAGGTGCTCGTCGAAGACGTACAGCGGCTGCACGTCTCCCGGTTCGAGGTCCGAACTGAAGGCCAGGGCGAACCAGCCGAAGGGGATTGGCAGGTCCACCACCTCTTCTTGACCCGGGGCGTAGCCTGGCCCGGGGCGTGCATCAATCGACATGTCGTATCTCTTTCATCGCCACGGCGAACTTGCTTGGTGCTCCAACGATCCCCAGTCGACCCAACGGTCACCGATTGCGGAACATTCGTTGATTATTTGTTCCCCAAATGGGGAAGTAAAGGCCTATTTGGTCTTTTTTGTTCCGAAATGCCTCTTTCGTGGCGGCGCCCAACTTTGCCTGTTGAGCCGTTTCTGCTAGTTTCGGCTCATGGACGCCACGCGTACGCCAGCACCCTTGCAGGCGCGTGCGGAAGACACGCGCCAGACCATCCTCGACTCGGCCGTGGCGCTGTATCTGAGCCGGGGTGCCGAGAACACCACGGTCAGCGCGATCATCCGGGGCGCCCGCGTCGGTCGCACGACCTTCTATCGGTACTTCAAGGACGCCGACGATGTCCTGAACCAGGCGGTCATACGCGATTTCGAGTCACTGATGGCCGACTTCGAGACGCAGCGCTACGAGCACGCCGGTCTCGACGAGCAGCTCATCGAGGACATGATCTGGTTCATCCGGCAGTTTCGCCGGCGACCGGCGTTGAAGCTCCTGTTCGCCAACAACAGCCGTCAACTCTACGAGCGCATCGACGAGGCGCTCGCCGGCGGTTTCCGGGCCGCGCTCGCGTGTTCGCGACCGAGCTACGAACGTGCGCGGCGACAGGGGCGGCTGCGGGAGGGGGTCACCCTGCACAAGTACGTGGAGTGGTGCATGTTCGTCGTGATGTCCTTGCACACGGTGAATTTCCCGTTCGCGGCGAACGAGTTCGGCCTGCGCGAGATGCTCAAGGATTTCGTGGTGCCGTCGCTGATCGTGACCGATGCGGGGGCCGGTAGGCCGTCAGCGGCTGAAACTCCGCCAAACACTGGTTCGACGGTCGAACGTTTGTTTGACCGGGACAGGTAGCGTTCTACTCCAGCCGTGGTCGAAGGCGAACGGTTGGTGTGTCAGGTGTGGACAGGGACGCGAACGCGATCGCCCGTCCGGCACGTCGAGGTCCAATACGTTGTGGGCTGGGGACGCCGACGGACGCGCGAGATCCGCCAGAATCTCAAGGGCGGCTAGCGACGAAATCTCGCTACGGTAGACTGCTCTCAAGTCACCGGCGTCACGGCAACTCCGTCGATCCCGTCAGGAACCGATCCACCTCGCGCGCCGCCTCGCGCCCTTCGTTGATGGCGCGGACGACAAGCGACTGCCCGCTGCGGCAGTCGCCGGCGGCGAACACTTTCGGGTTGCTGGTCCGGTAGTCGCCTTTCTCGGCGAGGTAGTTGGAGCGCTGATCGAGTTCTAGGCCCAAAGGCTCGCTGACGTACGGCTCCGGGCCGCGGAAGCCCATGGCGAGTAGCACCAGGTCCGCCTCGAAGGTCTGTTCGGTGCCGTCGATCTTCTGGAAGTTCTCGTACTCGGCGGCGGTCAGCGACTCGACCTTGCCGTTGCCGTCGTCATGGAACTCCACCGCCGATGTCCGGTACTGGCGAGGGTCGCGGTTGAACTTGGCGGCCGCTTCCTCGTGACCATAGTCCACGCGGTAGATGAACGGCCAGGTCGGCCAGGGGTTGTTCTCGGCGCGGTCGGGGAAAGGCTCGGGGACGATCTCGAAATTGGTCAGCGTCTTGCAGCCGTGGCGCATGGCCGTGCCGATGCAGTCTGTGCCGGTGTCGCCGCCGCCGATCACGATGACGTTCTTGTCGCGGGCGGAGATGTAGTTGCCGTCGGCGTGGTTGCTGTCGAGCAGGCTCTTGGTGTTCTGGGTCAGGAACTCCATCGCGAAGTGCACGCCGTCGAGTTCCCGGCCGGGAATGGGCAGGTTGTTGGGGACCGTGGCGCCCGTGGTCAGCAGCAACGCATCGACGTCATCGATGAGGTCCGTGACGGACACCGTGCCGTTGGTGCCGTCGCCCACGTCGGCGCTCGTCACGAAGGTGACGCCTTCCTGGCGCATCAGGTCGACGCGACGCTCTACGATGTCCTTGTCGAGCTTCATGTTCGGAATCCCGTACATCAGCAGGCCACCGATGCGGTCGGCGCGCTCGTACACGGTGACCTGGTGGCCGGCCTTGTTGAGTTGCGCGGCGGCGGCCAGCCCGGCCGGTCCGGAGCCGACCACGGCCACCGACTTGCCGGATCGGACGGTCGGCGGCATGGGGAGGACCCAGCCTTCGGCGAAACCCCGGTCGACGATCGCCATCTCGATGTTCTTGATGGTGACCGCCGGGTCGGTGATGCCGAGGACGCAGGAACCTTCGCACGGCGCGGGACAGACGCGTCCCGTGAACTCCGGGAAGTTGTTGGTCTTGTGCAGCCGGTCGAGGGCGTCGCGCCAATGGCCGCGGTAGACCAGGTCGTTCCACTCCGGGATCAGGTTGTGGATCGGACAGCCGCTGCGGCCGTGGATCATGTCCGGCGATTGGCAGAACGGTACGCCGCAGTCCATGCACCGCGACGCCTGGGTGGTGAGCCGCGCCTCGTCGTGCTCGGTGTAGATCTCCTTGAAGTCGACGATCCGCTCGACCGCGTTGCGGTAGGGTGCGGCTTGGCGCGCGTACTCCTTGAAACCGGTCGGCTTACCCACCGCTGGCTGCCTGGGCGACGCCGTCGATTTCCGCGGCCGCACCCCGCGCGCCACGTTCGCGCTCTTCGAGCACGCGCTTGTAGTCGCGGGGCATCACCTTGACGAATCGCTCCAGCATCGCGGTCCAGTGGTCGAGTACGCGTTTTGCGACGGTCGACCCCGTGTAGCTCTGATGCTTCTCGATTAGCCCCCGGACCTCCGCGACATCGTCGGCTTTGACCAGGGGTTCGAGGTCGACAAGACCGGGATTGCAGCGGTCTGCGAACAGGCCGTCCTCGTCGAGCACGTAGGCGATGCCGCCGCTCATGCCGGCCGCGAAGTTGCGGCCCGTCGGTCCCAGGATCACGACGCGGCCGCCGGTCATGTACTCGCAGCCGTGGTCGCCGACGCCCTCGATCACCGCGTGCGCGCCGCTGTTGCGCACGCAGAAGCGCTCGGCCGCGACACCCCGGAAGAAGCACTCGCCCGCCGTGGCGCCGTAGAGCACGACGTTGCCGATCAGGATCTCCTCTTCGGGACGGAACGGCGACGCCTTCGGCGGGTAGATGATCACGCGCCCGCCGGAAAGGCCCTTGCCGACGTAGTCGTTGGCGTCGCCTTCGACCTCCAAGGTGACGCCCTTGGCGAGCCAGGCCCCGAAACTCTGTCCGGCGCTGCCGGTGAACTTGAAGTGGATGGTGTCGTCGGCAAGCATCTCCGGGCCGATGCGGCGGATGATCTGGTTCGAGAGCATCCCGCCGACGACGCGGTTGACGTTGACGATCGGCAGTTCGCGATAGACGCGTTCGCCACGTGCGAGCGCCGGCTCCGCGTACTCGATCAGGCGGTTGTCCAAGGCGTGCGCCAGACCGTGGTCCTGGTCGTGGATGCGGTACACGCCGAGACAGTTCTCCGGCTGCGTCGCAGGCTCGAGGATCGCCGAGAAGTCCAGCCCCTTCGCCTTCCAGTGCGCGATTGCGGCGTCGGGGACGAGGGCGTCGGCGCGGCCGATCATGTCGTTGACCGTCCGGAACCCGAGCTTCGCCATGATCTGCCGCAGTTCCTCGGCGATCATGAAGAAGTAGTTGACGACGTGCTCGGGTGCGCCGGTGAACTTGGCGCGCAATTCCGGATCCTGGGTGGCGATCCCCACCGGGCAGGTGTTGAGGTGGCACTTGCGCATCATGATGCAGCCCAAGGCCACCAGGGGGGCGGTGGCGAAGCCGAACTCCTCGGCGCCGAGGAGGGCGGCGATCGCCACGTCCCGGCCGGTCTTGAGTTGACCGTCGGTTTGCAGGACCACGCGCGAGCGCAGGTTGTTCATGACCAGCGTCTGGTGGGTCTCCGCGATGCCCAGCTCCCACGGTACGCCGGCATGCTTGATGGAGGTCAGCGGCGAGGCGCCCGTGCCGCCGGTGTCGCCGGCGATGACCAGGTGATCGGTGCGCGCCTTGACGACCCCGGCCGCGACGGTGCCGACGCCGATGGCGGCGCCGAGCTTGACGCTGATCCGCGCCTCGGGATTGCCGTTCTTCAAGTCGTGGATGAGTTGCGCGATGTCCTCGATCGAGTAGATGTCGTGGTGCGGCGGCGGACTGATGAGGCCGACCCCCGGGGTGGAGTTGCGGATCCGGGCGATGTAGTCGTCCACCTTGCGCCCAGGCAGCTCGCCCCCTTCGCCCGGCTTCGCGCCCTGGACGATCTTGATCTGCAGTTCGTCCGCGTTGGTCAGGTAGTTGACGGTGACGCCGAATCGCCCGCTTGCCACCTGCTTGATCGCCGAGCGTTTCGACTTGCCGTTGGCGAGCGGGATGAAGCGGTCGGGATCCTCGCCGCCTTCACCGGTATTGGACTTGCCGCCGATGCTGTTCATGGCGATGGCAAGACCCTCGTGGGCTTCCTTGGAGATCGAACCGAAGCTCATGGCACCGGTGGCGAAGCGCTTGACGATCTCTTGCGCCGGCTCAACCTCGTCCACCGGCACGGCACCGCCGTTGGCGTTCTCGTTGAACTCAAGCAGGCCGCGCAGGGTGGCGTTGCGCGTGCTGATTTCGTTGGCCTGGCGGGCGAAGCGCCAGTACGCGTCCTTGTCGTCGTGGCGTGCGGCGACTTGCAGGTTGGCGATGGACTCCGGATCCCACATGTGGGTGTCGCCGTGGCGGCGCCAGTGGAAGTCGCCGGGGTTCGGCAGCACAGGCAGCGCCACGGTCTTCGCGGCGTCCGCGGCCGCAGCCGGGAAGCCGATCGCATGGCGGCGCTGCATCTCGTCGGCGAGGACATCGAAGCCGACGCCCTGTACGCGGCTGGCCGTGCCCGCGAAACAGCGCTCGACGACGTCGTCGGCCAAGCCCACCGCTTCGAAGATCTGGGCGCCCTTGTACGACTGCAGCGTCGAGATGCCCATCTTGGCCATCACTTTCAGCATGCCTTTGCCGACGCCCTTCTTGTAGGCATCGACGACGTCGGCGTCGTTCGCCACGTGGTCCGCATCGGCGAGATAACCGTTCTGCCGGGCATCCATCAGCGCCTCGAAGGCGAGGTAGGGATTGATCGCGTCGGCGCCGAAGCCGATCAACAGGCAATGGTGATGGACCTCGCGGGCTTCGCCGGTCGAGACGATCAGGCCGACGCGGGTTCGGCTGAACGTCCGCACCAGGTGGTGGTGCACGGCCCCCGTGGCCGCGAGTGCGCTGATCGGCACGTGGCCTGCGTCCATGGCGCGGTCGCTTAAGACGATGAGCTCGATGCCGCCCGCGATGGCGTCGGTGGCTTCGGAACAGATTCGATCAAAGGCCCCGAGAAGGCCATCCCGGCCGGATCCGCGTGGAAAGGTGATGTCGATGGTCCGTGCGCGCCAGCCGGCCTGGTCGATCCCGGCGATGGCCGCGAGTTCCTCGTTGGACAGGATCGGGTGCGGAACCTTCAAGCGTTGCGCGTGAGCCTCCGTGGCCTCGAGTAGATTCCTTTCGGGGCCGATATAGCACTCCAAGGCCATGATCACTTCTTCGCGGATCGAGTCGATGGCTGGGTTGGTGACCTGCGCGAAGAGCTGCTTGAAGTAGTCGTAGAGCATGCGCGGCTTGTCGGACATGACGGCCAGCGCCGCATCGTTGCCCATAGAGCCAAGCGGATCCCGCAGTTCCGAGACCAATGGCAGGAGCATGAACTGCATGGTCTCGGCGGTGTATCCGAAAGCCTGCATCCTTGGCATCAGGGTCGCGCCGTCGAGCCCCGGGGCATCCTTTGCGCGCGGCAGCTCGTCGAGTTCCATGCGCTGGCGTTCAAGCCACTCACCGTAAGGCCGCCGACGCGCCCATTCGGACTTGATCTCCTCGTCCGGGATCATGCGCCCGGCCTCGAAGTCGATCAGGAAGATCTTGCCCGGCTGCAACCGGCCTTTGGCGACCACGCGGGCCGGGTCGACATCGACGACGCCGACCTCGGAGGCCATGATGCACTTGTCGTCGTCGGTGACGTAGTAGCGCGATGGCCGGAGCCCGTTGCGGTCGAGCACGGCGCCGATGTACGTGCCGTCGGTGAAGGCGATGGACGCCGGCCCGTCCCACGGCTCCATCAGGCAGGAGTGGTACTCGTAGAAAGCCTTCTTGGCGGGGTCCATGGCGGCGTCCTGCTGCCACGCCTCCGGGATCATCATCAGCACCGCTTCCTGCAGCGTACGCCCGGTCATGCGCAGGAACTCGAGCACGTTGTCGAAGGTTCCGGAGTCCGAACAGTCCGGCTCCACCACCGGGAAGAGCTTCTGGAGGTCGTCGCCGAACAGGTCGCTCTCGACGACGCCTTGCCGGGCATTCATCCAGTTCTTGTTGCCGAGCAGCGTATTGATCTCGCCGTTGTGGCTCATGAACCGGTTCGGCTGCGCACGGTCCCAGGACGGGAAGGTGTTCGTGGAGAACCGGGAGTGCACCATGGCGAGGTGCGACTCGTAGTCGGCGTCCTCGAGGTCGGGGTAGAAGGGGAACAACTGGTGGGGCGTCAGCATGCCCTTGTAGATGATGACCTTGGCGGACAGGCTGACGAAGAACAGCAGGAGTCGCTCGGTGAGCGCGGGGTCGTTGCGCAAGCGGTGCGTAGCGGCCTTGCGGATCAGGTAGAGCCTGCGCTCCAGGGCGTCGCCCTCCACGCCGCGGGTGCCGATGAACAGCTGCTCCATGGCGGGCATCGATGCGCGCGCCGCGTTGCCGATGTCAGCCTCGTCCGGCCGGTGCGGTACGGGGCGCCAACCGAGCAAATCCTGGCCGGCCGCCGCGACCTCCTCAGCGATGACGGCCTTGCAGCGCGCCCTCTCCTCAGCGTCCCGGGGCAGGAAAACGATGCCTGCGCCGTATCGGCCAGGTCCGGGCAGATCGATGCCGAGCTCCGCCTTGGCGACCTTGGCGAGGAACCGGTGCGGCAGCGCGGTGAGAATCCCGGCACCGTCGCCGGTGTTCTTCTCGTAGCCGAGGCCCCCGCGGTGCACCATGCAGCAGTTCATATGGCCCGCGGTGTCGACGATCTCGCGGCTCGCGCGCCCCTTGATGTCGCAGATGAACCCGACGCCGCACGAGTCCTTCTCGAACGCGGGGTCGTACAGCCCCTGGCGTTGGGGCAGGCCGTAGGTCAGTTGTTTCTCGAGACTAGGCAATGGCCTGTTTTCGTCGGGGGCGCACCGCGTAAGGCCAGCGCGGCCATGCGGCGCGGCGCGCGGTCCCGATCCACTTCTCAGTGCAAGCCCGCAAAAATGGCAGAAATGCCCCGGTCTATCAAGTGGCTATGCGGCGTGGACGTTCGCGCACCGTCATGGCAAGGGTCGTTGGGAGAAGCGGTACCAGTACTCGTACAGGGTGCTGAAGCCGAGTCCGTCGTAGAGCGCCAACGCGGGGGCGTTGTCCGCCAACACCTGGAGGTAGGCGTGGCTTGCGCCCATCGCGGTGGCGTGGGCGAGCAGGCTTTGCACGAGGATGCGCCCGTAGCCGCGACGGCGACAGTCCGGGTGGGTGACGATGTCGAACAAGCCGGCGAGTTCGCCTTCGACCACGGCCATGCCGCAGGCCACGGGCTGGCCGCCGTCGGCCAGCAGCCCGAACACCGTTTCGCCGCGAATGGCGCGCAGCACGCTGCCGTGCAGGCTCGCCGCGGCTTGGCCGTCGAGTCCGCTGTTCTCGAGGTGCCCCTTGAGCCCGGTCAGCTCGGTATAGGTCGTGAGGAACGAGCCGAGCGGTGCCAGGGCGAAACCGGGACCGGGCGCCAACGTTCCGGTGGCGAGGTCTCGGTGCAGGACGCGGGCGCTTTCCTGTTGCACATAGCCGCGCTCGGCGAGGGCTTCGTCGAGCCCGTCGGCGTCCCGCAGCGTCGTCAGCCGGAAGTACGTCGGCAGGCCTTCGCGCGCGTAGAGATTCTCGCAGTAGCGGATCTTGTCGAGCACCGGTTGGGTCGACGGATAGATCGCCGTCACCGAGTTCGCGCGCCGCGTGAAGCCCTTGGAGAAGCGCAACACCCAGCCGTCGAGCAGCACTTGCTGCAAAGCGGGCCAGGCGTTCAGAGACGCCTCTTCGACGCGCCGTGGAAGGGCGCCGTCCGGGGTCGTCTCGCGCAGGTCTTGTAGAACTTCCGCCACTGTCGGCCGCATCTCGAAGGGCGGCAGAGTGTGCCACAGGCTCCGTGAACGCCGCATTGCGGATTCCTTCGAACCTGTTTCCAACCGTGTCGACACGTTGTTCCACTGCGACTGCGGTATGCTCGATGCCATGGGTTCGGAGTTCACGCTGGCGCCGCTCGACGGCAACTTTGGGCTTCTCGCCCGGGACATCGACCTGCCGGCGCTGTCGGACGCCGGGCTCAAGAACCTTCTGCTCGCGCTCTACCAGAACCGGTTCGTCGTCGTCGAAACCGGCGGGCTGGACCCCCGCGAGTTCGTCGCATTCGCGCGGCGCGTCGGGGAGCCGATCCGGCTCAGCGGGCACGAAAAGTTTCCGGAGATTGCGCGCATCACCAACATGGGCTCTGACACGCTCTCGACCCGCAAGGGCGCGGCGCATTGGCACACCGACCAGTCGTTCCGGGAGGAGTTGTCCTCCGTGACGATGCTGTACTCGTTGCAGGCGCCGAAGCGCGGTGGCGAGACCCGCTTCTGCGACATGGCGGCGGCGTACCGGGCGCTGCCGGATGCCAGCAAACGCGAGATCGCCGACCTCATGGTCGAGCACCGCCACGGCGTCTCCATCGCGGCGCGGCGCGAGGACCACACGCCCATCCCGCCGAGGGGCTGGGACTACCGCACGGTCTACCACCCGCTGGTTCGCAGTCATCCGGTCACCGGCGAGAGGACCTTGTACGCGGTCACCGGCACGAGCCAGGGGGTCCGAGGCATGGACCGCAAGGCGGCCAGGGACCTCCTGACGGAACTGGGCGACCACGCCTTCCAGGAGCGCTTCATCGCGGCCCATGCGCACCGCGTCCACGACTTGCTGATGTGGGACAACCCGACCACGATGCATAGCGCCTCGCCGATCGGCCAAGCGACGGGCCCCGATGACACGCGGCTGATCCACCGCATCAGCCTGCGCGGCTACCCGCCGATGTTGGGAACTCGCGTTGACGCCTGACTCGCACGTCCGCGATGACGGTTCGAGAATGCCAAGCGTTCTCGAACGTGGCCAAAGGGCGGGACGCGCCCAGAGGGCGCGCTTTGTCATCATCGTCCAGACGCTGGTCTTCGACGACGCCGATCGGCTGCTGCTGCTGCGGCGAAGCAACACCGGGTTCATGGACGGCTGGTACTCGTTGCCGGGCGGCCATCGCGATAGGGGCGAGAGTGTCGTGGAGGCCGCCCGCCGGGAGTGCGTCGAGGAGGCTTGCGTCACCGTCGAGCAGATCGAACCGGTGGTGGTGATGCCGTACGCCGGGGGCGTGGACTTCATCTTCGAGGCCACGCGGTGGTCCGGCACGCCGTCGATTGGCGAACCGGACAAGTGCGACGCGCTGACGTTCGCGGCGCTCGATGCGCTGCCGGAACCGACGACCCGTTTCGTGAAGGCGGCGCTCGAATGCCGCGGCAACGGCGTCTGGTATCGCGAGTTCGAGTAAGATGCGCCGCCGTTTGCTGTCAGGATGAGGACTTACCCATGACCGAACCCGTGCGCGTCACGGTGACCGGTGCGGCCGGACAGATCGGCTACGCCCTGGTGTTCAGGATCGCCTCCGGGGCGATGCTGGGGCCGGATCAGCCGGTCATCCTGCAACTCCTGGAGATCCCGCCGGCGATGGACGCGCTGCGCGGCGTGACCATGGAACTCGACGACTGCGCATTTCCGCTGTTGCGTGGCATGGTGCCGACGGATGATCCGAACGTCGCGTTCAAGGGCGCCGATCTGGCGCTCCTGGTCGGCTCAAGGCCGCGGACCGCGGGCATGGAGCGCAGCGACCTGCTGGAAGCCAACGCCGCGATCTTCTCGGTGCAGGGCAAGGCCCTCAACGACCACGCGTCGCGCGACGTCAAAGTGCTCGTCGTCGGAAACCCGGCGAACACGAACTGCCTGATCGCACAGAGCAATGCGCCGGATCTCGATCCGCGGAACTTCACGGCGATGACGCGCCTCGACCACAACCGCGCGCTCGGCCAGCTCGCTGCGAAGACCGGTGCTACGGTAGCTGACATCGCGGGGCTCGCGGTGTGGGGCAATCACTCCCCGACCATGTATCCGGACCTGACGCACGCCACGGTCGGCGGACGACCGGCCCTCGAGCAGGTCGACATGGACTGGGTCGAGAACGAGTTCATGCCGACGATTCAGAAACGCGGCGCGGCGATCATCGAAGCCCGGGGCGCATCGAGCGCGGCCTCCGCGGCCAACGCGGCGGTCGACCACGTTCGCGACTGGGTCGGCGGCACGGAGGGCATCGTCAGCATGGGGGTCGTGTCCGACGGCCGCTACGGCATCGCCGAGGGTCTGATCTTCTCCTACCCGGTGACGTGCGCGAACGGCGACTGGCGCATCGTCGACGGCCTCAGCGTCGACGATTTCAGCCGCAGCAAGCTCGACATCACGGAGGCGGAACTGGTCGAGGAGCGCGACGAGGTGGCCGGACTTCTCGGATAACGGGTTCGCGCCTCGGCTAGCCCAACCAGTCGTTGAACTTGGCCTGTCGCTTCTCGTGGAAGGCACGCACGCCTTCTCGGGCGTCGGGATGGTGATCCGAGATGCCCGTCTTGGCGGCGATCTCGTCCAGGCTTTGCTCCCAGTTCATCTCGGCGGCGTTGTAGACCGAGCGCTTCAGGAGCCGCATGGACACCTGCGGCCCGTTGGCGAACTCCGTGGCGAGTTCCATGGCTCTCGCCTCGAGTTGGTCGGCAGCCACGACCTCGTTGACGAGGCCGAGGGTGAGTGCCTCGTCGGCCTCGACGATCTTCTTCTTCATCAGGAAGTCCATGGTCCGCGCCACCCCCATCAACTGCACGAGCAGGTACTGCCCGCCCTCGTCCGGGAGCAGCCCGAAGCGGAGCGTGGCGCTGCCCATTCGCGCACCCTGCGCGGCGATGCGGAAGTCGCAGGAAAGCGCCAGCGAGAACCCAGTCTGGATGGCCACCCCGTTGATGGCCGCGATGGTGAGCTTGTCGAGCCCGCGTATGGCCGTGTTGACGCGTTGCGAGATGGTGCGCAGGCCGTTGTAGGTGCCGATTCCGCTGTCGTGGCCGTGACTGATCTCCGGGACCAGGGCTTCGCCGGGAATCTTGGCGCCGTAGCCTTTGAGATCGTCGCCGGCACAGAAGGCGCGACCCGAGCCGGTGAACACCAGTACGCGCACACCGTTGTCCATCTGCGCTTGCGTCACCGCCTCGACGAGGTCGCGCTTGATGGTGGCGGTCATGCCGTTCAGCCGCTCGGGCGTCGAGAACTGGAACCACGCGATGCCGGGATCGCGTAGCGTGACGTTGAAACCTCTGAATTCGCCGGTGTCCATGTTGTTCCTTCGTGAATGTGTTACGCGCCGCCCATCACCTGCTTCCAGGTCGGGAGGTCCTTGACCGCGAGGTAGGCGTTCATGCGCTTGGTCTCGCCCATCGTGGCATTCGGTACCGCGCTGTAGTTGTGTCCGGGGAGCAGCAGCGTGTCGTCGGGAAGCGCCTTGAGCTTCTGCAGGCTGTGGTACATCTGCTCGGTGTCCGAGCCGGGCAGGTCGACCCGGCCGCAGCCGTCGACGAACAGCGTATCGCCCGAGACCAGGGTGTTCTTGATCCGGAAGCACTGCGACCCGGGCGTGTGCCCCGGGGTGTGCAGGAACTCGATCTCGATCGGGCCGACGCTTAGGGTGTCGCCCGAGTCGACCTTGACCATGTCCGACTCGGAGATTGTCGTGACCTTGCGCACGCCGTCGGCCTCGTCCCGGTGCGCGTAGACCTTGACGGGGTTGCGCTCGAGGAGTTCCGTGACACCGGCGATGTTGCGGCTGCCCATGCCACCGCCGATGTGGTCGGGGTGGTAGTGCGTGGCCAGCGCGGCGGTCAGCGTGTAGTCCCGTTCGGCGATGTGGTTCAGGAGCCCATCGATGTCCCAGGCCGGGTCGACGACGACCACCTCGCGGGTGGAGCGGGACCCGACCAGGTAGGTGAAATTGAGCATGGGACCGATCTGGATCTGCTCGACGATCAGTTCGTTGTCCATTGCCATGACGGCTCCCGCGGGCGCGTTGCGCTATTTGAACACGAACGGTTGTGAACGATCAGCGCTCGTGGGCAACCAACGTCTCGCAGGCGCCATCCGCGCACAGTTCGGCGGCCTCGGGTGTGATCCAGGCGCTGCGTGTGCCGAATGCGACAGCGTCGTGGCGCAGTTCGCCGTCCACGACCCAGCCGACCGACCAGGGCGCCACGGAAAGCGTCGCTCCGGCAGCGAGCCGGTGCCGCGTGACGGTGAACGTGTCGCTCGAGCCGAGCGTTTGCGTCGCTTCGCCGTTGGGGGACGTCACGCGCGGCTTGGCCTTGAGGTCGATCAGGTCCACGGCCTCGGCGCTGTCCCAGCCGGTCTGTGTGGCGACGCGTTGGCTGGCCGCGAGAATCTTGCGCTCGAATACCGGCGTTTGGAACTCGACGACGTTGACACCGCGCAGCAGGCTGTGCGGGACGCGGGGCGCGATGGCCACGGCGTCGCCGACCTGGAGCGGCACCGCCCGCATCAAGGCGGCCACGCCATCGACTCGGCAGGACGCCTCGGCAGCGAGGGCCTTGGCCAGCAGGTGTTCGCGGAAGGCCACCTCGTCCAAGCCGCTGCGCTCGATGCTCGCGCCAAGCAGCATCCGACCAGCGTCGGGCCACCGCTCCGCATCCACCGTGTCGACGATGTACACCTCGTGCTTGCGCTCGTGCACTTCCACGTAGAGGTTGCCCGCGTCGGGATGCAGGGTCTTCAAGAGAGTGACCGGCCTGCCGCGGCCTTGCGTCGCCAGGAAACGGCTGAGCGGAATGCGCTCGCCGCCGTGGTGGACGCGGCTCTCGCCACGTTCCTCGACCCCGCTATACCAGACCTCCCGACCCCAGGGTTTGCGTACGGTCACCGGCTCTAACAGCGCGGGCGGAGTGGGCATGGACAAGCGGGTGGTTGGCGTTGCGCCGGATTATAGTCGGCGCCAGCGTTGTGGCATCCTTGTTCGCCACGCAGTTACGGCAGGGGTGTCAAGGTGAAAGTCGAACCGGTCAACGGCGGTTGCGGTGCTTTGGTGGTCGACGTCGACCTCAACGCGCTTTCCGATGCCGAGGTGGATGCCGTGGCCACGGCACAGGCGGAGCATGGCGTGGTGTTCTTCCGCGACCAGGAGCTGACGCCGGACGGCCAGTTGGCTGCGGCCCGCCGGTTCGGTGCGATCAACGTCAACCGCTTCTTCACGCCCGTGCCAGCGCAGCCGAGCGTCGCGATGGTGCTCAAGGAACCGCAGCACGAGACCAACGTCGGCGGCGGCTGGCACACCGACCATTCCTACGACGATGCGCCCGCGCTCGGCTCGTTGCTATACGCCCTGGAGGTTCCAAGCCGGGGCGGGGACACGATGTTCGCCAACATGTACAACGCCTACGACGCCCTGTCGCCTGGGCTTAGGCGCACGCTTGAAGGGCTGCGTGCCGTGCACTCGAGCCGCCACGTATTCGGCCGGACCGGCTACCACGCGGGGCGCAAGGACGACCGCTACCACAACGCGGAAGCCGCGACGCAGGATGCCGTCCACCCCATGGTGATCCGGCACCCGCGCTCGGGTCGTCCTGCGCTGTACGTCAACCCGGGATTCACCGTGCGCATCGACGGCTGGACGGACCTGGAGTCGCGCCCCTTGCTGGACTACCTGTACCGGGTCGCGGCCCGCCCGGAGCACACGTGCCGATTCCATTGGGAGGTCGGCAGCGCGGCGTTCTGGGACAACCGGGCCACCTGGCACTACGCGCTGAACGACTATCCGGGCGAGCGCCGGTTGATGCACCGGGTGACGGTGGACGGCGGGCCCCTCGCCGCATACGAAGCCTGATGTGAGCGATCACTTCGATGTGATCATCGTCGGTGCCGGGCTGTCCGGCATCGGCGCCGCCTGCCACCTGAGCCGGGAGTGCCCCGACAAGTCGTTTCTTCTGCTCGAGGCCCGCCAGGCGATCGGTGGAACGTGGGACCTGTTCCGCTACCCCGGTGTCCGCTCCGACAGCGACATGTACACCCTGGCCTTCGACTTCAAGCCTTGGCGGGGCGCGAAGGCCATCGCGGAAGGCGAAGCGATCCGCGACTACCTCGGCGACACGGTCCGCGAATACGACATCGAGCGACACATCCGGTTCGGTCATCGGGCCCTCGGCGCAAGTTGGGATACGCCGACGGCACGTTGGACGCTCGACGTTGAATCCGCAGACGGCCCGACGCGGCTGACGGCCGGCTTCCTGCACCTGTGCGGCGGCTACTACCGCTACGACCGGGGCTACCAGCCCGACTTCCCCGGCATGGCCGACTTCGCCGGCGACATCGTGCATCCGCAGCATTGGCCCGAGGGACTGGACTGCACGGACAAGCAGGTCGTGGTCATCGGCAGCGGTGCGACGGCGATGACCCTCGCCCCGGCCCTCGTCCAGCGGGGCGCGCGGGTGACGATCGTGCAACGCTCACCGACCTACGTGGTCTCGGCGCCGGACCCGGATCCGTTGACCGAAGCCTTGCGGCGCTGGTTGCCCGGCATGTGGGCCCATGCGCTGACGCGCCGCCGGAACATCGCCCTGCAGAGCCTGTTCTACCGTTGGGCGCGGCGGCGACCGCAACGGGTCAGGAAGTTCCTGCTCAAACGCGTATGCCGGCAGCTCGGCATGGAGGACACCGTCCGTCACTTCACGCCGTCGTATGCGCCCTGGGACCAACGCCTATGCCTAGTGCCGAATGCCGACCTGTTCCGCGCGATCCGTTCGGGCGCGCTGACCATGGTGACTGACCAAATCGAGTGCTTCACCACGGCTGGCGTGCGCCTCGCGTCCGGCCACGAGGTCCCGGCTGACGCCGTGGTGACGGCCACGGGCCTCGAACTCGAGAGCTTGAGCGGCGTGCGCCTCGACGTCGACGGGAAGGCCGTCGACCCCGCGGATTGCTACACCTACAAGGGCATGATGCTCTCGGGCGTTCCGAATCTCGTGCAGACCTTCGGCTACATCAACGCCTCGTGGACCCTGCGGGCCGATCTGATCGCCCATTACGTGTGCCGGCTCCTCAAGCGGATGGACGCGGTGGGCGTGCGGCAATGCACGCCGCGGCTGCGTCCGGAGGACGGGGACATGCCAGCTCTCCCTTGGGTCCACGACTTCTCGCCGGGCTACTTCCGACGCGCCTTGGATCGTCTCCCGAAACAGGGCGACCGGCCGCCGTGGATCAACCCGCAGGATTACGCTCGGGAGCGCAAGTCCATTGCCAGCGAGCCGCTCGAGGACGGCGTGCTCAGTTTCGACAATCCGCTCGGCGCGTCGGACTACGCGAACCAGAACCGCCGGACCTCCGCATCGAGGTCGTACGCGATGCGCCGCTCGGCATCGAGCGCCAGCACGGGCCGTTCCGGCACGGTGTAGACCGGCCAGTCCGGCTCGCCCTCGGCGAACGGCGTGCCCGTGCGGGCGAAGTTCGCCCAGTACGCGCGCATCGCGGGGCCTAAGTCGTCCGGGGCCTTGGAGCCCGCGAAGGCGCGCAGCCCGGCCGCCGCGAACTCCCAAAAGAACGGCAGCTCGATGGCGTGGGTGGCGCGTAAGGCGCCGCCGAAGGCGTCGCTCTCGTAGGTGCACATCCACGACCAGCACGTCGCGCCCGACTCGGCGGCGGCATCCAGGATGCGCACCATGGAGTTGCGGAACATGGTGTCGGTCAGAGCGTAGACCAGCTTCTCGCGTGGTGAGGAGCCAGGGGCGAACTCCTCGTAGACGGCCATGGCGCGACCACCGGCGACGCCTTCGCGATCGAACAGGGCCCGCGCCTCGTCCTCGGAGCACTCGCCGCCGACGATGGCGGCGAACAGCGTGCCCTCGTGGCGGCAACCGCCGCCGAGGAACGGGACGTTGGCCGCGCCGCGTTGGCGGACGGTATCGGCGATGGGCCGCGGAATCAGTGTTCCGTCGATGGCGGGGGAGAAGGACACGTTGTCGGCGCGACGGAAAGCCAGGTTGGGTTGCGGGACGACACTTGGATCCGGGTCGGATAGCGCGACGAGTTCGTCGGTGCTCGCGCCCATGAGCGTCGCCAGGCCATTGCTCTCCGGATCGCCGCCCAAGCGCTCGATGCACCGGTTGGTGAACGCGATGTGGCCGTCGCCAACGGGAATCAGGTCGACATGCGGACTGTGCACGCAGGCCTTGTGGAACAAGCCCTCGGCGCGTGGACAGCCGAGCAGCATCGCCGTCGACGTACCCCCGGCGGACTCGCCGAAGATCATCACGTTGTCCGGGTCGCCGCCGAACGCGCGGATGTTGTCCCGGGTCCACTCGAGGGCCGCGATCTGGTCGAGGATGCCGTTGTTGACGGACTCGCCGAGCGCCGGGTCGAGATGCCCGACGTGCATAAAGCCAAGGGCGCCCATGCGGTAGTTGATGGTGACCACGACGACGTCGTGGTCGTGGGCCAGCCGGCCGCCGTGATAGGCGCGCCCGGAACCCGCGACATAGCCGCCGCCGTGGATCCAGAACATCACCGGCCGCGCGCCGTCGTCGGTCCCGGGGGTATAGACGTTGAGGAAGAGGCAGTCCTCGTCGGTCGGCTCCACCGGCATCTGCAAGGCGGCGTCGCCGCTCGTCATCTGCGGTTGCGGCGCCGACGGACCGAGGGCGGTTGCATCGTAGGGCTCGGTCCAAGGCGGGACCGGTTCGGGTGGCTGGAAGCGCAGCGGTCCGACGGGGGCGCGGGCGTAGCGGAGCCCTAAGAACTCGAGGCAGTCGGCGCCTTGGTTTCCGCGGACCTGTCCCAGCGGCGTTTCGACAATGGCCACTTACTCTTCCTTCTTGTTTACGGCGTCTCGGGCAAGCCTTCGTCGGCTTGGACGCCCAGCGAATTCAAGGCCATCGCCAGCATGTTGTACTGGCCGACCGTGAACACGATGTCCATGATCTGCCGCGTATCGTAGTGCGCGGCCAGCGCGGCCCAGGCGGCGTCCGAAAGGTGCGTATCGTGCTTGAGTTCGTCGGTGGCGTTGATGAGGGCACGTTCGTTGTCGGACCAGCAGGAGGCGGCGGCCCCCTCGCGAACCGCGCCGATCTCCGCGTCGGTCATGTCGGCTTCGCGGGCGATCTGCACGTGCTGGCGCCACTCGTACTCGCAGTCGGCGAGGTGTCCGATGCGCAGGATCAGGATCTCGCGGTCGCGCATGCCGAGCGTGGACTTGAACAGGATGTGGTTGGCGAACACCAGCCAGCGCCGGAACAGGTCGGGATGGTTCACCATCGTCGTGAACACGTTGAACGTCCGCCCCTGGGCGACGAAGGGCTTCATGATCTCGCGTTGGGCTTCGTCGAAGTCGTCGATGGCGACCGGGTCGACTCGCGGCTTGTCAAGGCGGGGCATCGTGGCCTCCTGATTTGGCGAGCGCGTACTATAAACGTCCGTACCCGCGCGGATGACAGATACGCAGCCGTGCGGTAGGCTGACTTGTCCGCCGTTGCATCAACGGCGTTTCCTTCATAGCAGAATGTGCCGCGGCGAGAGGCGTCTCGCTCCGGTGTCGTTAGGAGAGAGCAATTCCATGGGCGCCAACGGATCAGTCCTAGTTCGCACCGCCGGCAAGCGCGGCGAAGCCATTGAGACGCAGGTCGACGTTCCCGACTACGACCGCCAACGCTTCGAGGACGTGGGCTTTTTGACTGCCATGACCTTGACGTTGCTCGGCAACTACCAGCAGACCGGTCACTTCGGCGGGCCGTTGGCGTATACGCCCTACAACATCGCCTTGCACCTGGCGGGTCCCGAGAACGGCGGTCTGAGCTACGACTACCGCCGCCCGAAGCATCCGTTCGGCGACAAGCTCCTGCTCGCGGGCGGCCACAACATCCCGACGCTCTACGCGCTGTGGATGGTCATGGGCGAGGCCATGGCGCGCCGGCATGCGACCACGGGCGACGCGCGCTTCCACGTCGATCCGGAGATCGCGATGCTGCCCATCGATTGCCTCGGTTTTCGCCGCGGGGCGGGCGTCCTGGAGTCGTTGCTCGAGGACAACGGCTTGGCGAACGACCCGCTCTTCGCGCAAGCCCGGCTGCGCGGCATCCGCTCGCTCGCGGGACACTCGGAGACCACCGACCTGATCAACGACGTCAACGGCGGGCCGTCGGGGATCGGCATCGCCACCGCCGCAGGGAAGGCGGCCTTCTGGGACTTCATGGGTGCCGGCGACTCGCCGAAGATCGTGGCGCTCGAAGGCGAGTTCGCCATGACCTCCGGGCATTCGCAGGAGTTCAAGACGCAAGCCGTTGCCCAGCGCGTCGGCAAGCGGCTGCGCATCATGCTGTCGTTCAACAACGCCGGGATCGACGACGCGTTGATCGGCGGGGTGGTGCCCGACACGCTGGACGGGTACCGGATCGCCGATCAATGGGCGTCGTACGGCTGGAACGTGCTCTCGCTCGACAACGGCAACGACTACGACCAGGTCCTCGGCGTGCTCAAGACCATGGAGGACTGGGATCCGGACGACCGGCGGCCCATGATCGTGGTCGGCCGGACCGTGAAGGGCTGGTGGCCGGCCGCCGAGAACGGGACCATTCCCGGATTCGGCGAGCAGGTCGTGAGCTACCACAGCCACCCGTACGACATGAAGATGAACGTGCCGTACTTCGTCGCCCTGGCCGAGACCTTCGAGAACCGCTTCGGCGTCACCTTCGAGGGCATTCGCGATGGTGCCGTCGGCGACGAGGCTGAACGGTTGCGGCAGTTCAAGACCAACATCGACGTGGTCATGTCGGTTCTCGACCAGGACGGTCTCGGGGCGTGGCTCGCCGACCGACTGGTGGCCATCGGCGACGGCGTCCGCGACGACGTGAGCCTGCGCGTCGACAACAGCAAGGATCCGTTCCACGACGACCGGCTGCGGGTGGACGCGCTCCCCGTGCTGCCGCAGACCGTCAGCACGCGCATGGACGGCACCGAGCAGACCGTCGGTATCGAACTCTTCAAGGAACCGGGTGAAGTCGCCGGCACGCGGCGGGCCATCTCCGAAGTGGTCAAGTGGATGAACCACGTCACCGACAACCGGTTCATCACCCTGTCGGCGGACCTGTCGGGTTCGATCAACGTCGAGAAGGGTTCGTTGACCGGCCACTACGACCCGCGCGACAACCAATCGGGGACGCGCTTCAAAGCAGCGATCCAGGAAGCCGGCAACGCGTCCTCGGCCGTGGGCCTCGTCGGGCAGAGCGCGTCGCTCGACCCGGCCGTGCACAGCGGCGTGTGGGCGATGTCCGGCAGCTACGGCGCCTTCACGCCGTTCATGTACCTGCCGGCACGCGTCTGGAGCCAGCAGAACCAGGACAGCCCTTTCCGCCTCGGCGTCCTCAACATCCTGGCCGGGCACTCCGGTCCGGAGACGGCGGCCGATGCCCGCACGCACTTCGGCATCTTCGCGCCGCAGGTGTGGAAGCTGTTCCCGCGCGGCCAGGCGATCGTGCTCAACTTCTGGGACTACAACGACGTCGCCCCCGGGTACTTCGCCGCTGCGGAAATCGCGGCGCGCGATCCGCTGGTGGGCGTCATCGTCATCGAGGTCGCGCGGCCGGACTTCCCGGTGGCCGACCGCTCGACGTTCGCCGACGACGACCTCAAGGCCGCCGCCAAGGGCTTCTACGTCATTCGCGACTTCGCGCCCGACCAGCCGCGGCACGGCTACGTCGTCGCGCAAGGGTCGAGCTCCACGGTCAACCTGGTGAGCGCGCTGCCGGACCTCGAAGCCGCAGGTATCAACGTCAAGGTGGTCGCCGCCATCAGCGAGGAGCTCTTCGACCGCCAACCGCAGGCCTACCGCGACAGCGTGCTTCCGGCCGAAGCGAAGCAGGACATGATGATCGTCACCACGGGCACGCGGCGCATGTGGCCGGTGCGCGACGTGGGCCCCCTGACCACCGAGTATTCGCTGGTGTCCGATTGGCACGACCGCTGGCTGACGGGCGGCCTGGAACCGGACGTGATCGCCGAGGCGCACCTCGACGAGGCGTCGGTCCGCGCCGGCGTCGAGCGTTTTGCGGCGGAGCGGGATTCGCGTCTTAGTCGTCAGAGGGAGGCGCTCGCGGCGCTGTAAGAGGGGGTGCGTGGGCCGCCCGGCCCGCATGCCTATCGCGCCAATGGGATGCGGACGTGGACGCGGCGGACCTACCGGTCCGCGCGCACCACTGCGCATCTGCTACTCTAGTTGGCGATCAATAGCCAATTCCGAGGTTTCGCATGCTGGGCGCTGGCGATTCCGTTCCTTCGTTCACGCTCAGAAGCCACGACGGCAAGTCGATCTCCCTCGACGAGCTCAAGGGCAACTGGGTCGTGCTGCACTCCTTCCCGTTCGCGTTCACCGGCGGCTGAAGCAACCAGACCTCGACCTTCAACCGTGCGTTGAAGCAGTTTGACGATGCTGGCGCCAAGCTCCTCGGCCTGAGCTGCGACTCCACGTTCTCGTTGAAATCCTGGGCGACCGCCATGGGCGGGATCCGCCATCCCCTGCTGGGCGACTTCTGGCCGCATGGGGCGGTGTCCCAGTCCTTGGGCATCTTCAACGATCAGGTGGGCATGGCGATGCGGACCCTGTTCATCATCGATCCCGACGGTGTGGTCCGGCACAGCGAAATGCACACCTCGACGTTGCCGGATCCGGACGACGCGCTGGCTCGGCTGGCTGCCCTCCAAGGTTGACAGCGACCGCGCGAACAGACGCCTATCCCGATCTGGATCGGGACCTTCGCTTCTTCCCGCTTGGCGTGGACGAGCCGAAGGTACTCACGCGCGCCGACATCGACCGCTACAACGCCCAAGGATTCCTGTTTCCGTTTGACGTCTTCGACGCCGACGAGATCGGCGCGATCCGTGCGGACTTCGACGATCTCCTGGCGAGGGCGTTGGACGCCGGTTGGGACAGCTACGAGATGACCAATTGGCACAAGACGTGCCGGGTGGTCTGGGACCTGGTGACCCATCCCAGGCTCGTCGCCTTCGCGAGCGATCTCTTGGGTGACACGGTGATCTGCCGACACAGCCACTTCTTCTGCAAGCTGCCGGGCGACGGCAAGCGCGTGAGTTGGCACCAGGATGCCTCGTACTGGCCCTTGTCGCCGAGCAAGGTCGTGTCGATATGGCTCGCCATCGACGACTCGACGCCGGCCAACGGGGCAATGCGTGTCATCCCGCGCTCGCATCGCCGGGCCCAAGTTCCGTTCGTCGACTCGGCGCCGACGGAGAAGAACGTGCTCAACCAGACCGTGAGCGACCCGACCGCGCACGGGGACGCGCCGGTGTCACTGGAATTGCAGGCCGGCCAGATCTCGCTGCACAGCGATTGGATCCTGCACGGCTCCGAGCCCAACGACTCGGACACGCGGCGGTGCGGGCTGGCGCTGCGCTACCTGTCGTCCGACGTGCGCGCCTTCAACGGCTGGAACGCGCACTCGGTTGTTTGCCGGGGCGTCGACGGCAGTGGCCACTGGGCCAACCACCCGCGGCCGACCGGGCACGAGATACCCCCACGGCCGGCGTAAACGTCCGTCAGGCCGAACTGCGTCCGTAGAGCGAGAGTTCCACGGCCTCGAACTCCACGTCCTCGCCGAACTCCACGTCGTGCATGAAGTCGGGATTGCGCGCGGAGCGCTTCTTCGCGTGCTTCTCGAGTGCGTTCGGCATCGGCATCGTCGCACCGTAGACCGTTTCAAGCTCCTGAACTTCGGTGGCCGTCAGCTTCGCAAGAGAGCACGGCACGCCTTTCATGTGCGGAATCCCCTGCTCGCGGTCGATGAAGTCGGGGTCGTCGTCGGGCGTGATCTGCGCATCCGAGAACGCCCACGCCCCCGACAGGTGCGGCAACCCGCGCCTTGACTCCGGCTTCCACCACCCATGCGGCACCCGTACCAGGCCGGCAGGCATCCCGGTCCGGACGAAGGCCCGCCCGACCATGGCGCCGGTCGCGGTGGCGACGCGGGCCCAGTCGCCTTCCTGGAGGCCCAAGGCTTCGCGATCCGCTTCGCTGACGTAGAAAGCGGGATCCTGGGCGCGCTTGCGCATCTCCGGGATGTGGCGGTGGCCGGTCCTGTAGTACTCGTCGTCGGGGAGCCCAATGAACATCTTGAGCGGAAAGCGCGCATCGGACCCCGGCGGCTCCCGGTAGTAGGGCAGGGCGTCGAAGCCGAAACCTTCGAGCACGGAGGAGTGCAGTTCCACCTTGCCCGACGGCGTTGCGAAACCGGCCTTCTCGTACTTGCGCTCCGGGTTGTCGGCCCTCGGCAGCGAGCCCTTGGCGACCACCTCGGCCCAGGTCGTCCCCGCCGGTTCCAGACGGTAGTCGAGGAGTTCCTCCTCGGTACGCCACGGGAAGTGGTCGCCCAAGCCTAAGCGCCGTGCCAGTTCGCACCAGAAGTAGACGATGCTCTTGCACTCGCCGGGCGCGTCCATGGCCCGGTCGCTGATCCCGGCCATCATGCCCGGCCGTTCCAGCCAGGCATCGCCGGGCAGGACGTAATCGGCCAGTTGTGCCGTCGGCGTCAGCATGTGCTCGTAGGCGACGATCAGGTCCTGGTTCAGAAGCGCCTTGTAGATGCGGTCGGTGTTGGCGAACGACATCAGCGTGTTGTTGGCGAGCGCGAAGAACGCCTTCACGGGATAGGGCTTGCCGTCCGCCATGGCCTTGAACACGGCCGCTGGATTGGCCATGTAGCAGCCGCCGACGAGGTTGGCGTAGCGATGCCCCCAGACGCGTTCGGTCGCGTCGCCGAGCGGTTCCATGCCGCGATAGGTGAAGACGGGGAACTCGTCGGCCCCGAGCTGCTTGGCCTGCTGCTCTAGCGGCAGCCGATGGTGCATCTCGACCTCGGTGTCGGAGCGCACGCTCGGATTGAAGCCCGCGAACATCTCCCCGCCCTTGATGTCGAGGTTGCCGGTGATCGCCCGCAAGGCGCACTGCAACCGGATCGCCGATGTGCTCGAAACCTGCTGATCGGTGATCGGCGACCACGGGATCGCGGCGGGCTTGGCGGTGGCGTACATGCGTGCTGCGCGCTGGATCAGTTCGGCATCGACGCCGGTGATGTCGGCCACGCGGTCGAGGGGATACTCGCGAACGCGTTCGGCGAAGGCGTCGAAGCCGACCGTCCAGTCGCGCACGAAGTCTTCGTCGTACAGCCCCTCTTCGATGATGACGTTCAGCCAGCCGAAGGTCATCGCGGCGTCGGTGCCGGCGCGCAGCGGCAGCCAGATGTCGGCGGCCTCGGCGTTCTCGCTCTTGCGCGGATCGAGCACGATGAGCTTGGCGCCGCCCGCCTGCGCGGTGCGGATCGTCTTGTATTCGATGGTCCAACTGTGCCGCCTGGGGTCGTGGCCGAAAAGCACGATGCACTGGGTGTTGAGCAGGTCGCCGCGCGGATACCAGCCGTAGACCATGCGGCTGACCGCGGCGGTGTTGCCCATGCAGTAGGCGATGCCGCTGATGAAGTTCGGGGTGCCGACGAGGTTCATGAAGCGGCGGGTCAGGCCGTTGTCGAGCCCGATGTTGGCGTTGCTCCCGGCGATTGCGAGTGCTTTCGGACCGTAGCGGTCCATGACCGCGCGCAGGCGTTCGGCGATGTCGTCCAGGGCTTCGTCCCAGGACACCGGGGACCACCTTCCCTCGCCACGCTCGCCGATCCGTTTCTGCGGCTGCATGAGCCGGTCCGGGTGCGCGAAGGACTTCGGCGCGTAGGCGCCCTTCATGCAGATCACGTCCTTGAAGAAGGGATGGTCGCGCGTGGTCACTTTGGTTATCCGCCCGGTGGCGGTGTCTACCTTGGCGGCGAGGGGGCAGAAGCAGTCGCAGCTATGGCAGACGACGGACTTGGTGATGGTGGCGGGCTGGCTTGGCATCGAGGGCGCCGACGGAGGAAAGCACCGATCTTAGCCGATGTCTGCGGCGCTGAAACGCGAAGTGACATGCCTGAAGCGATTGGATAGGCTCGATTTTCTTGTCCGCCCGGTGAACTCCGCTCGATGCTCAAGCACTTCCTCGTCCCCGAGGCCGACCAGGTTCTGGTTTCCGAACAGACCGCGCGTAGCGGCACCCAGGCGCTGTTCGAGGCCATGGGAATGCCGGACGACGATGCCGCGTTGTGTGCCGACGTCCTCATCACGAGCGACCTGCGCGGCTGCGAGTCCCACGGCATC
>JAPOYV010000080.1 GCA_026706385.1 Gammaproteobacteria bacterium | reverse complement strand
GTCGCCGAGGCCGATCTCCTGGCGGGCGACGGACGAACCCCCGAAGCCGCTGACGATGCCAGCCGCGCGGTGAATGGCGCGTTCACCGCTCGGCGTGTCGACGTCAACTCGGATGCGAACGCCAAGCCCGAGGCGGTTGCTTTGCGTACCGTTGAGCACGAGCTTGAGGAATCGGCCTCGCAATCCCGGGTTCACCAGTAGGGCATTGCCTGAACGGTCGCCGGGGAACATGCCGCCCAACTGGTGGTAGACGTCTGTGTCGCCGTCGTGGTCAATGTCGTTGAAGGCGATTCCGTGGCCCTTCTCGAACCGGTCGAATCCGCCGTCGACACTGACGTTCTCGAACTTCCGCCCACCAAGGTTGCGGAGCATTGCGTTGGGAACCGCGGTTTCGTAGCTCGGCTTGCCGGTACCCAGATAGACGTCGAGGAAACCATCGCCGTCGAAATCCCCGAAGTTCGCGCCCATGGCCAGGTAGACATGCGCTAGATCCATCTGCGGCGCAACGTCGGTGAACGTCCCGTCGCCATTGTTGCGGTACAGAGCGGGGGTTGTTCCCTCATGGGCGAGACCCAGCGTGTCGCGGGCAACATCGTGCACCGTGCCGTCGTAGCCGTTGACGAAGAGATCGAGCCAGCCATCGTTGTCGTAGTCGAAAAACCAGGACACGAAACTGAAATGGGGTCCGGTGACTCGGGCGCGTGTCGCGACGTCCTGGAACGTGCCGTCGCCGTTGTTGCGGTACAGCCGGTTGACGCCGCGGTTCGAGACGTAGAGGTCAAGGTCGCCGTCGTTGTCATAGTCACCAGCCGCGACGGCCTTGGCGAAGCGGTCGTTGGTGACACCGGCGACTTGCGCGACCTCGGCGAACGTGCCGTCGCCTCGGTTGCTGTAGAGGCTTGAGCGTGCCGCCAGCGCCGTGGTCGACTCGTTGCCAACGTAGAGATCGAGGTGTCCGTCGTTGTCGAAGTCACCCCACACCGCCGCTTGGGTGGGCAAGTGCTCTTCCACGCCAGCGCTGCGGGTCACGTCCACGAAGCGTCCGTTGCCGTCGTTGCGCAGCAGCGAGTTGCGAATTCGGCCGTAGCGTTCCATCCACGCACCCCGCAAGGCGTAGATGTCGACGTCGCCGTCGTTGTCGTAGTCCGCACCGACGATGTTGAGTACGCCGAGTTGGTGCTGAAGGCCCGATCCTGCAGTGCGCTCCTCGAACCGTCGTGCGCCTACTCTCCGGAAAAGCCGCATGGATCCGAAGGTATCCATGGTGGAGGTCACGATGTCGAGCCAGCCGTCGCCGTCGAAGTCCTCGACCATCACGCCGCCGGCCTGATCGTAGGCGTCGATCCCGAGTCGGGGCGCCACATCGTCGAAGCGCGGCACGTAGGGCTGCTTGCTCTGCGCGAACAGGTCGATCCGCAATGGCCCCGGTACGGCATCTGGGTGGCGGCCGAGCGCATGCGCGCTGACGTTGGCGAGCCAGCGGGCGGACATGTCCTGCGGGTAGTGCTGCAAGTACTCGAGGAAACTGCCCAGGGCCACTTCGTAGAACTGCGCATGGTGCTCGGGGCGGCTCCACGCCGGCGCGACAGTGCAATTCCCGGTGCCTCGTTCGACGCCGCACCGAACTTGCTCGGCGAGATGCATGTAGGCGATGCCGCGCCGCTTGAAGAGGAAGTCGCGCTGCTCCTCCCACGCGGCGCCGCTGTCGATCGCACGTTGGACGAGGTCGCGAATCAACTCGATCTGGCCGGCAGCTTCCTCCGCTTCACCGCGGATCATCTGCTGATGAGACAGGGACAGGCGCGTGTTGAGTTGCTCCACAAGGGTCAAGCCCGGGCGAGCGAGAGTGCGCTCAAGGCTCTCAAGGTGGATGTCGGCGAGCTGGTAGTCGCCATCGCGGAGTTCCTGGGCGATCTTCAGGAACTCGCTCTCGACGGTGGCGGGATCGTCCGCGACGCTGCAATAGGAGAGCAACGCACCACTGAGCAATGCCACCATGCGCGTGTGGGACTTGCCTCTCGCCATTCGCATCGCCTACTCACGCGACGCTGAGCGCCTTCTGGATCGCGCGGCTCACAAGCCAAAGCCGGTCCTGGCCCCACACCGCGAGCAATGTCTCGCCGTCTTTGCCGATCAGGTGGAAACTCGGCACGCCCCAAAGGCCGACCTCGTACATGGCCGCTCGGTTGCGCTCGATCTCGTCCTCCCAGTCGGCGTTGTCGACGATTTGCTCGGCGTCAGGCCACGAAAGCCCGGCCGCCTCGACGACCCGCCGCATGCCCTTGTCGCTTCCGGTGTTGACGCCGTCGCGAAACGCCGCGTGCATGAAGGCGCTCAGCAACTCGGCGCCGCGGCCTTGCGACTCGGCCCACGGGTAGAGCGAATAGCATCGGCGGACGGGTTTGCCGATCGGGTCGTAGACCTTGCCCCAGGGCTTGTCGGGCGCGAGAGCGTGCGCCTCGCGGCTCGAGTCGCTGAAGATGTACATGCCTTTCTGACGCGGCACTGACAGGCCGCGCATTACCATGGGCAGGACAGGCCGCACGCGGAGATTCACACCGGTGTCCCGTGCGAGCCCCACCGCGGCATCGAATACCGCCGCTGTGTACGGACTGCGGGCCGATGGGTAGATCTCGAGGGTTAGCGAACCGTCGTCCCGGCGCGGTCCGGCCTCGACGGAGGGTCGCGGTGCAAGTCCGTCGCGGTCCACACGCCGGATCCCCAGTTCGCATAGCCGGTGTTCGAGGTGGTACATACGGTCCACGCCCCAGTACCACTCGCCGCCGTAGTAGAACATCGCGCCGGAGTAGTGACCGAGCCGCGAGCGCTGCGCATCACCCGCCGCGATCCGCTGCTCGGCTTCGGCAGGATCAACCGGCGGATGACGCCGCGCCAATCCCGCCATGGCATCGGGCGAGGCGGCCCACAAGGCCTCGCCAACGAGCGGTGCCACGTCGGGGAAGTCCGCGTTGTCGAGCCCGGCTAGGATGCGTTGTGCTAGGCCGAGCAAGAGGGCTTCACCCTTGCTGCGTGATCGTTTTGAGCCAGGGACCCCGGCTTCGGCCGGGAAGCTCAATCCGAAGTGCGGTGCGATCTGGGCGGCGTCGTAGCGGGAAAGGGCGAGCAGCAGCTCCGGTTCGGGGGCGCTTTTGCCGTGTGGGCCTGACACGAGGTGGCAGACGATCTGCACGTCGTAGTTGTCGAGGAGGGCACGCAGAAGCTGGACGGCGAGATGGCTGTAGCCGTCGTCCACCTGGTGGAAGTACTCGATCACGTGCCCCCGGCCGGCCTTGCGGCGGCGGCGTTCGGCCTTGGCACGTTTCTTCCGCACACGCTCGCCGCTCGCCAAGCGCCGCAGGAACATCGAGATCGCCCAGCGCTGCAGCCCCGAGGGGTCCATAGTCTCGAGGCCGCCCTGGTCTTTGTATTGCGGCATTGGCGGCGCAGTGGTCATGCCGGACTCAGGTGGTGTAAGGTCGCCCGATTGTGAGGCACGCCTACGAAGGAAGGAAGCTCATGCCAACCCCGTCCCACGACCTGTTGATTTCCGGCGGCACCGTCGTCGACGGTTCGGGTACCGCCCCGAAACGGGCCGACGTCGCCGTCGACGATGGCCGCATCAGCCGCGTCGGCGATCTCGCCGGTGCCGAAGCCGCCCGGACCATCGATGCGACAGGCAAGATCGTCACTCCGGGTTTCGTCGATCTGCATACGCACCTCGACGCCCAGATCGGCTGGGATCCGGAGATGCGTCCGAGTTCCTACCACGGTGTCACGACGGCGCTGATCGGCAACTGCGGCGTGACCTTCGCGCCTTGCGGCGAGCAGAACCGCCGCTACCTGGCCGAACTCATGGAGGCGGTCGAGGACATCGCGGCCAACGCCATCATGGACGGTCTGCCGTGGAACTGGACCACGTTCGGCGAGTACCTCGACTCCGTGCAGTCCCTGAAACCCGCCCTGAACGTGGTCGGCATGTGCGGCCACTCGGCGATTCGCTTCGAGGCCATGGGCGACAAGAGCTGCGACGAGGGCGTGCAGGCGGACGACCGCGAACTGAAGCGCATCGTGGAGTTGGTGAAGGAATCCGTCGAAGGCGGCGCGGCGGGGTTCTCGACGTCCCGCTTCCTCGGCCACCGCGTGCCGGACGGCCGCCTCACCCCCGGTACCTGGGCCGATCCGCGCGAGACTCGCGCCATCCAGGAAGCGGTGGTGGAAGCCGGCGGTCGCGGCGGCATGTTCCAGGTCGCGCCGGACATGCGCACGCGCTACGACATCGAACGGCAGATGTTCGAGACCGGCGCCGAGATCGGCTGCCAGGTGCTGTTCTCAGGCGGCACGGGCCCGGACGGCGACGGTGGCGTCTCGCGCTGGGCCGAGTTCTTCGAGCGCAACAACGAGGACGGCAAGCGGGTCACGGGAATCTGCCATACGCGCCCGAGCGGTTCGTTCTTCGGCCTCGCCCAGCAGGCCTTCCTGCGCACCCCGGCATGGCGCGAGATGATGAAGCTGCCGACCATCGAGGAACGCGTGGCGGCGCTCAAGGATCCGGCCACGCGCGAGACGCTCGTCAGCGAAGCCAAGGAAGCCGGCGGCTTCGGCCAGGTGGCGCGCATCCTGCACCCGTTCGGCACGGACGAATACCCGGACTACGACCTCGGCAACGAGAGGAACCTGCAGAAGCTGGCGGACGATGCCGGCAAGGATCCGGTTGACGTCTACGTCGAGCGCCTGATCGCCTCGGAGGGCCGCGAATTGTGGAACCTCTGGGCGTTCGGCGGCGCACTCGAGAACCAATGGAACTACATGCGCCTGCCCCACGTCGTGCCCATGCTCGGCGATGCCGGCGCCCATGTCGGCCAGTTCACCGACGCCGACTCGCCGACGTTCCTCTTGAGCGAACTCACGCGCGATCGCGGAGTCTACTCGCTGGAAGAGGCGGTGCACCGCATCTCCGGCAAGTCCGCGCAAGTGCTGGGCTTGAAGGAACGCGGCGAGATCCGCGAAGGCTGGCATGCCGACATCAACGTCATCGACTACGCCGAACTGCGCTCCTGCCATCCCGAGTACGTCCGCGACTTCCCGCACAACGGGGGCCGACTCGTGGTCAAGAGCAGGGGCTACGACGCCACGATGGTCGCCGGCAAGGTCGTGATCGAATACGGCCAGTACACGGGCGACCGGCCGGGGACGGTGATCCGGGAGTTCATCCGGGGATAGCAGACCCCACAGCGGTGCGCGGACGTCGCATCCGCGTTTGGGTTTGGCCAGGGGTGGACTAGCTTTCTAGGAAGGGCCCCGTGACCTCGTAGGTCAGCCCGTCGCTTAGCGCGCCCGACCGGCCGCGCTGGGAACTGAAGTACAGGCGGGTCATGTCGGGGCTGAAGGCGGGCCCGGTGATTTCCGAGGCCGTGTGCCCAATGAGCCGGAGCAGGGGCAGCACGTCGCCGTCGGTGGTGATGACCACGAGTTCCAAATTATCCCCGTCCTCGGCGACGAGCAGGTGCCCGTCGTGGCTCACATCGATGTTGTCCGGGCTGCCGAGGATGCGTCGCGCCGTGGTGGCGCGATCGTAGATGATCTCCATGGTCTGCTCGGCGATCCGGTAACCGTACACACGGTGGTCGCCGGTGGTCGTGAAGTAGACGGTGCCGTCGTAGTAGACCATGCCCTCGCCGCGGTTGAACGCCGTGCTGCTGGGAACTTGACGGCGCGTGGATATGCTGCTTCCTGCAGGATCGGAGAGGCGGACCCATGACACGTTGTCGTCGGCGTCCGTCCTTGCGACTTCCAAGGTGCCTGAATCGAGGTTGGACCGCCCGTCGCTGTCCACCTCGTCCGGCGTGAAGCGGTAGAAGCGCCCGTCGCTTCGGTCCTCCGTGAGGTACACCACGCCGGTCAAGGGATCAGCCACCGCGGCCTCGTGGTTGAAGCGGCCCAACGACGGATAGCTTCGGGCAGCCTCTTCCCCCATGGGGTCGCACTCCCACACCAGGCCGTTCGAGACTTCCTCGCAAGACAGCCAAGTGCCCCACGGCGTGCGGCCGCCAGCACAGTTGCGCCGGCCACCGGTCATGATCGAGTAGGCATCGACAAGCTCGCCCGCGGCATCGAAGCGCAAAGCGCCGACGCCTCCGGCACCACCGTCCAGCTCGCTGTTGCTGACGTAGATCCATCCGCCATCCGGATGCTCGAACGTGTCGCCATCGTCCGGAGAGCCATGCCAACGGTAGGTGCTGCCCGCGACCGGCCTCGCGCCGGCCGTGGCGATCAAGCGGGACGAAAACCCCTCGGGAAGCTGAATGCCGTTCGCGTCGGACGCTTGGAGGGGACCGATGTCCGGCAATCTCGACGGCGGCAAGCTGGACTGTTGTTGCTCTGCCAGGCGATGCCAGAGCGCATACCGCAACGCCTTCGACCTAGGTTCCGCTTCGTCTTCGGCGGCAAAAGCTGCGAGCAGCGACGGCGGAGCGAGCAGACACGACGCTGTTCCGGTGGCGAGGCGCAAGAATTCACGTCGTCGTAGTGCCCTTGGATTTCGCGCCATACGAGTCGCCTAGGACCGGGGCGTCTGACCATAGCACAGTGCCCACCGTGCGGCTCCGCCGTCGTTACTGATCGAGTACCAGCGGCTCGTGGGTCACCGTCGGCACACGGCGCGCGATCGGTCCGAGCCATATTCTGGGGTTGGAGCGCGTCCACCATCGGCCTACGTCCACGTGGTCCCTCGATGCATCCGCTCCGGTGAAGCGGTAGCGGTAGGAGATGATCCGGATGTACTTCGGCGGATCGTCTCCGAACGGCGACTCGATCCACCTGAGTACCGCGGGTTCCGCCTCGAAGAGCCTGAAGACCAGGTCGTGTATCCAGGGCGCCCGTTGCGGCACCGTGAGTGCGGCGAACCACATCTGCCAGTCCAGCCGGGGCTGGTGCGGTGTCGCCCAACCCGGAATGCGGTCGACGTCGCCGGGCTTGAACGGGAACTCGTACTCGAGCCAGGTGTCGCCGTCCATCGACCCCTCGATCACCAACTCGCGGCGTTCGGTCGTCATCACCGCGAACAGGCCGTAGCGGTTCACCACGCGCAACGGATCAACCCAGCGCGCTGGATTCGGGAAGTGCACGAACGCGGTCGCCGTTTGGCATACGCCGAGCGCGATCACCGCGCCAGCCAGCCAGCGCGCCCCCAGCCGTTGCGCGCTGAAGTGCGGCCGGGGTGCGGAGCCATCGCGGCGCAGGAAGCGATCGTCCAGCAGTGCGATGCACACCACGATGGTCAGCAAGTTGAAGAAGTTGTAGTTGCCCGTCGCGAAGATCAGCACCTCGAGAAAGACGAAGGCGAGTGCCGCGACCGCGCGCATCTTGCGCGGCGCGAAGATGAGGAAGGGCAGCACCAGTTCGATGGTGAAGGTGGCGGCCACGGCGAACTTGAGCGCAGGTGCCGGCAACTGGTGGGCGAACCAGGCGAGTGCGTTCGGCAGCGGCTGGGTCTCGAAGTGGTACTCGAGTGCCGACAGGTCGGCCCACACGGGATCGCCGGAGAGCAGCTTCACGGCGCCTGACAGGAACATGAACCGGAAAGCCAGCAGCCGCAACACCCAGATGCCGGCCACCGGCGAGCGGGCGAGGATCGCGATGGCGAAGAGGCATTCCACGAGAAACGTGTCCCACTGGTAGCCGGTGAAGGTCTGACCGACCCCGAGAAGAGACAGGTACGCAGCGTAGGCGCCGAGGGCCGCCGTGGTCTTGAACCTGCCGACAAGGCCGACCGTCGCGCACAGGGCGCCGGCTCCGAGCACCCAGTGGGGCGAGATGCCGAACCACAGGACCGTTGGCACGCGCCAGTACCCGCCAGCGCCGAAGGTGGCGTAAACGGCGTCGAGGTACTCCCGGGCCGGGAGCACGCCGTTGTCGCCGATCAGCGCCTCGGCCTGCAGCCAGAGCGAGGCGAACGCCACGAGCGCCATGGCCATGACGCCCCGGTAGACGACCTCGGCCGTCAATTCGAAGCGAGCGGGTTTGAGTTCGCGGCCGAAAAGCCACCGGGCGATCCGCAGACAGAGAACGCGATGTCGCGACACACACCGGTACAGGAACTCCGCGATGACCGCGAATCCCGGCACACGCCGGTAAGCTCGGAGCCAGGTTTTGCGGCCCCCGATCGCCAGCGTCCGGAAGGCGGCGTCGGCGCCCGACGCGGCGGAGCCCGGTGCGAACAGCCAGATGGAGGCGGCGAAGTCCTCGGCACCGTGATCCGGGTATTGGTCCGCAACGTCCTGATAGGGGACGTACTCCACGTCATCGCCGGTGATGGCGTGCGCATAGTCGACGGTATAGCGGCAGAAACCGCATTCGCCGTCGTACACCAGCCGCGGAGTCATCTTGCGCCCGGATGGTAGCATCGCGGCCGATGCCATCCCCCGATCCGGCGTCGCTGGCTGGTGTCCTCCGGGGTAATACGACGGACGGTGCCGCGGTTCTCGCCCGCCAAGCGATCGCCTTGTTGCGCGACTACGTTGCTCGTGCGCCAACCGGTGGGCTGCGTGCGGCGACGGCGGATTGCGCGGACCTGCTTGGGCAGGCGCGGGCCGACATGGCGGCGGTGGGCAACTTGGTTCGCTGTTGGCAGGACTCGTTCACGTGGCCGGACGCGGACTTCCGTGCCGCGGCGCTGGCGCATTGCGACGGGGTTCTGGCCCGCGCGGATCGCGCCCTGGTTGAGACGGTCGGCCATGCGCGACGCCGCCTCGCCAACATCCCCGCCAACAGCGAGATTCTCACCCACAGCGCCTCGTCGACGGTACGTGCCACGGTCGCCGACTTGCCCATCCGGTTGCTGGTGACGGCGTCGGAGCCGGGCGGGGAGGGTCGCCGCTTCGCCGCCGAGATGGGCGCTCGCTGCCTAGAGGACGACGAAGGTCCAGCGGCGGCGACTCGTGCGGCGGCGGTGGTCGTGGGCGCCGACGCCATCGGTGCGGAAGCCTTCGTCAACAAGGTCGGCACGCGCGTCCTGGGTGAAGCCGCGCAAAGGGCGGCAACGCCGTTCTTCGTCGTCGCGGAGAGCTACAAGTGGATCCCGCCACCGCAACCCTTGGTGGTCGGTGGGCCGTTCGAGGCCGTGCCCAAAGCGTTGGTGACCGCGTTTCTCTGCGACACCACGCCGGGCGTCTCCTTCCGTCCAGTTGGCGGTTAGCCGCCGCTTACGGGGAGGCGATTCCCGCGCGCGCCGCCCAGATCGCGTTCAGCTTGTCCACGGCCACCTTCCGGTGACCGCTGCCGGCCTTGATCTCGTCGCCGAGTTCCAGGTGCTGGTCCGATTCCGCATCGTAGGCTGGCCATGCCGGCAAACCGTCGACGTTGGGGTCTCCCGTGGCGGCGAACTGCACCCAATAGCGGACCATCGCATCTGAGAGCCCCTGGTCGGTGCCGTTGCCGGCCGCAGGGCCGGTCAGGTTGCTGAAGGCGTAGGCGATCTCGGCGGCGTGGGCAGCCCCCATCATGGGATTGGCGATCGAGCGTCGGCTGAAGTGGTACTGCCATGCCGGCGACGCCACGTTGGCCATGCCGGCGAGCATGTTGCGCGTGCCCCACACGAACCAGGTGTCGGTGATGAACTGGTTCTTGGCCTGGAACAACGAAGCGGCGTCGGTCGCCGGGTACAGCGCCAGGACGGTCGCCGCATGTTCGCCAAGCCCGGCCTTCGTCGCGGCCTCGTAGTCGGCCACGGTGTCGAACGGCAATGCGCCGACGAACATCGTGCCCTCGTCGGTGTTGGTGCCCGCCATGACCGGGACGTCCATCTGTTTACCCGTCGCGAAAACGGTTAGGACGTGCGCGGGCATGAAGTCGCCGTCGATGGTCACATGGACCCCGAAACCGGCCTGCTGAGCGGTGTTGATCGTGGCCATGTCCACGGCGCGCAGAGCCTCGAGCGAGTCAGCTTCGGGGAATTGTGCATTCCCCCAGTTCGCCCCGCGCTCCTCGGCGCTCGGGCCGGCCGGCGAACCTTCGTTGAGCGCGGCGTAGTTGGTGTCCGTGAGCCATGCGCTCTGCACGATGGCGCGGTGGAATAGGCCCTTCGAATGCGGCGAGGCGAGCAACGCCTGCACGCTGGTCCCACCGGCCGATTCGCCGAAGATCGTGACGTTGCCTGGATCGCCTCCGAACGCCGCGATGTTGCGTTGCACCCACTCGAGGGCGGCGATCTGGTCGAGCAGCCCGTAGTTGCCGGAGGTGCCGCTCTCCGCCGAGAGCAGCGGATGGGCGAGGAAGCCGAGGGCCCCGAGCCGGTAGTTGATCGAAACCAGGACGACCCCGCGCTTGGCGAGATTGACGCCGTCGTAGAGGGCCTGGTGGCTCCAGCCGAGCGACAGCCCGCCGCCGTGTATCCAGACCATGACCGGCTGATTGGCGTCGGTGCCGGCGGTCGTCGTCCAGACGTTGAGGTAGAGGCAATCCTCGGAAAGCGTCGGCAAGGCCTCGCCGGTCATCTGGGCAAGGCCGGGCCCTTGCGGGCAGATGTTGCCGAACTCGGTGGCTGGCCGGACGCCTTCCCACGCCGCCGCAGTCATGGGCGATTTCCAGCGCGCATCGCCCACGGGCGGGGCGGCATAGGGAATGCCCCGAAAGACGTGGACGCTGGCGGCCTTGTCGGCCGTTGTGCCCTCGATCAGGCCCGTGTCGAGTTCGATCTGCGCCGCGAGTGCGAGAGGCGCCAGCAGGACCGAGGTCAGCGCCGCGAGGCGTCGTGCGATGGTTGAGGGCATGGCGAGAACCGTCTTGGAGGTCGGCGTAGCATATCGGAGACCGCCGGAATCAGGCGAACCGAACGCCGTGAGCCAGTCGTCAACGTGGTTGACCATTGCCGCCGCCATCTGGGCTGCCGGGGCCCTGCCGACCCTAGCCCTGGGACTCGCCGGATGGGATCCCGTTGGGCGGCTCGGGCGAAGCGGCGTCGGCGCCCGTGTGAACGCGCGATGGGGGTGGTTCGTGCTCGAACTCCCCGCCTTGGTGACCTTTCCGGCAATCTACCTAGCGAGCGACAACCAGCACCTGGTGGGCAACGTCGTCCTCGGCCTATGGCTTGCCCACTACGGCCACCGCGGTCTCGTCTGGTGCTGGCTGGTGCCGAAGCGCGGAGTGAGCGTTTCCGTGGCGATGTGCGGCGCATCGATCGGCTTCAACCTCGTCAACGGCGCGTTGCTGGGCTGGTTCCTGGGCTACGCCGCGGACTATCCCGCACAATGGCTGTCGGACCCGCGGTTCGTCGTTGGCCTTGTCCTTTTCGCGTTCGGAGCGGGGCTGAACGTCTGGGCGGACTACCGGCTCAGGTACCTGCGCAAGGTCAGCGGGCAAGACCGGGTGGTCCCGACCGGCGGACCCTTCCGACTTGCGTGTTGTCCGAACCTCACGGGGGAGATCATCGAGTGGGTCGGCTTCGCCTTGCTGACCTGGTCGCTGCCGGGGCTCGCCTTTGCCCTCTGGACAGTGGCCAACCTAGTCCCGCGGGCATTGTGGCGGCGAGCCTGGTATCGCGACAACTTCGACGACTTTCCCCGCGAACGGGCGGCGCTGGTCCCAGGAATCCTGTAGGGTCGGTTCCAGCGCGGTTTGACGCAAAGGCTGGGCTCGATGCAAAGGCGACGAGGCCACGCAGTCCTGACGGGAATGGCAATCGGCATGGCCATCCTGCTCACATCCTGCATCCTCATCGTCCCCGACACGCGTAGCAAACGGCACGTGCGCGTCGAGTTGCCCACGCCGGCAAAAAACCCGACCGTTTCCTACATGACAGTCGACCTTGAAGATCTGTCGTGCGAACAGTTGCGGATTGTGCTCAACGCGCTTCCGACGCGCGGGAGGTCATGGATCAACAGTTCGCGCGACTGGGTTGCCAGGCGTCGGGTGCACGAGGTCAAGACTGCGATCGCCGCCCGGTGTAGTCCTATCTTGGAACTCCCGGAGCAGCCGTAGGGTCACGCTGACGGACCTACGCCGGATCGCTCCGGCAACGCCTCCACCATGGCCCGGATGTGATGGATGGTGGTTCCGCAGCAACCGCCGATGATCTGCACGCCGCTCTCGACCCAACCGCGGCAATACGCCGCGAAATCGTCCGGGCCGACCGGCAGGGGGCCACGAGTAACGGCGTCGTAGCCGTTCGCTTCGGGGTAGGCCATGACCGGGCCGCGCCAGCGTTCGAAGAGGACATCGAGCCCCGGTGCCATCGACTTGACCGAACTGTGCATGATCCCGAGGACCTGCGGCTCATACGCGGCCAGCGTGTCGATGATCGTCTCGAGCGGCAGGGTCTGGCCTTGCTGGTAGTCGTCCGGGAGTAGGTGGGGGTCTTCCTCCCCCTGGTGCCAACCGACCATCTTGCCGTCCGGTCCCCGACTCGTGCTCATCCCTGTCCAGACGGGCAAGCCAGTGGCTACGGCGGCCTCCATGAGCCGGACGGAGTGCTCGGTCTCCAGCATCATCTCCATTAGCAGCAGGTCGCAGCCGGCCTCGGCAAGCGTATCCGCCAACTCCCGGTAGTTCGCCGCTTCCTGTTCGGGCGTCGGCAGGTACTGGGGATCGGCCGCGACGGTGTCGGGTATCCAGGCGACGTGGTTCGACAGCGACCCGGCGATCGCGACCTCCCGATCAGGTGCGACCCGGTCTCGCGCTTCTTGGGCAAGCTCGACCGCACGGCGGGTGATGGCCACCGCCTGGTCGCCGTAGCCAGCGGCCGCGAGCACGTGCCGACAGTTGGAGAACGTGTTGGCGGTGATCACGTCGGCACCGGCCTCCAGGTAGGCCTCGTGGACCTGGCGCACGATGTCGGGATCGGTCACATTGGCCACGCCGCACCACGCCACCGGATGCATCTTCCCACCGAGACGGTCGATCTCGGAGCCGATGGCACCGTCGAGCACGATGACGTCGCCGTTGGCGAGCTTTTCGTCGAGGATCATGGCTTGGCCTCCGTTTGCGCCGAGCGGTCCACACTGTCGGAGCTTACGCCCCATCGGGCCAACGCGCTCCGCATAGGCCGGAGCTCTAGGAACTGACGCCTGGCTGTGGAAGCACCAACTCCTCGATCTCCGCGATCGTCATTGCGCCGGGTTGGAGGCTCTCGCGCACCAGCCGATTGCCGATCTCTTGGACGATCTCGTTGGCCCGGACGTCGATGCCGTATTGCCGACCGAGGAGGACGATTTCGCCGTTGAGGAAATCCGTCTCGATGTCGCCCGTGCCGCGCATCATGCTCTGCAGGGACGAGCCGCCATGGCGGTCGTGGCCGGGGACCGGCGCGCCGTTGATCGTGCCGCGACGGGCACGCGTCTCCTCGACGGTCGCGCAACGGATTCCGGCCGCGGCGTAGCAGGCGAGCGCCTCTTCACGGAGCACGCGAGCGATCTCGCGCGACCCTTCGCCGGTGGCGGCGTTCACGGCGTTGCTTAAGTTCGCCAAGAGCTTCTCGTACTTGTGCCGCATGATGTCCGCATCCGGCTCCGCACTGAACCCAGCTTTCGTGAGCGCGGCCGTCACCTCGGTGATGTACTCGTCCACGCCGCTCGGATAGCAGCCCGCGTCGAGTCCGCCGGCCGTGTTCTCGGCGAAGTTGACGACGACGCCTGGTTCGAGGTGTTCGGCGGGAAGCCAGACCACCATGCCGTAGGTGTGCCGAAAGCGGCGCAACGCCAAGCGTTCGTTCTCGACGCCGTTCTGGCAGCAGATCACGTGGGCTTGGCCACCGGTCGCGCTGTAAAGGTCGCGCAAGGCCCCCTCGGTGTGCTGGCCCTTCATGCACAGGATCACCGCATCGCCCGGCGCGATGTCGGCGTCGTTCGGATGGTCGGCGCAAGGGATGTCGAGAAACACATCCTGGGTCGGCGAGACGAAGTGCAGCCCGTCGCGCTGGATCGCACGGAAGTGGTCCCCGCGCGCGATCAGGCACACGTCGTAGCCGGCCTGGTGGAGGCGCGCGCCGATCGTTCCGCCGATTCCGCCGGCACCGTAGATCACGTAGCGCATCAGTCCGCAGCCGCCTGCAGTTCTTCGACGGAGCGCGTCTTGAGCCGCACGGCCCCAACCGTGTCGCCGCGGCCCAGCGACGGCTGGCTGGCGAGCCGTTGCCGCGCTGCGTCGATCTCCTCAGCGTACTGGGGCAGCCACTCGGCCTGCGCGACGAGCATCTCGTCGACCATCTGCCAGACCTCCGGCGGATTGCAGACCGCGCCGACCAGCGGATCGAGGAGGATCGCTTGTTTGAGCAGTTCAACATCGCCGGTAGCGGCTGCTTGCGTCGCCATGCGCTGGACCTGGATGGAGTTGTTGCAGATCGCTGCGCAACCGAGGTGCAGATCGCCGACGACGGGGATCGACAGGCCGTTTCGATCGACGTAGCCGGGGACCTCGACGATGGCGTCGCCGGCCAGGTTCGTCACGATGCCGTCGTTGCGCACATTGAAGTGGCCGCGGTAGACGCGGCCCGTTGTCATCGACTCGATGATGTAGGAGCCGTGTTCATCGCTTCGCTTCTCCGGCGCGTAGTCCCACGCCGGTCCGTCCCGCCACTTGGGGAAGTCGGTCTCGAACCAGTTGCGGTTCTCGGTGCAGACCCGGAGGTAGCCCCCGGTTTCGCCCAGGATCCAGGCGTCCGTGGAGATCCAGTCGCGGATCTCGTCGGGGCGCTTGCGGTACCAGGGCAGGTATTCGGACAGGTGCCCGTTCGACTCGGTGCTGAAGTAGCCGAAGCGGCGGATGATGTCGATGCGCACCTTCTCGCGTTCACGAATCACCGGATCGGCTTCGAACAGTTCTAGGAGGTCGTTCGCCCAGTCGACGCCGTCGAAGAGGACCTTGTGGTACCAGGTCTGGTGGTTGATGCCCGCCGCAACGATGTCGACGTCGGCCTTGGTGACGCGGCGGAAGCGGGCATCGTCCTCGGTCCGACCGTCATTCACGTGGCGTTCAAAGAGCCGTGCGAGCAGGTGGTGCCCGCCTTGGACGCCGTGGCATAGGCCGATCGTCTGGACGGGCGAGTGGTCGAGAGCGGCCCAGGTGTTCATCGCCATCGGGTTGGCGTAATTCAGGAGAACCCGATCGGCGCCGGCGTAGCGTTCGATCTCGTCGACGAGTTCGAGGATCATCGGGACGGTGCGCTGGCCGTACATCAGCCCGCCAGCGCAGATCGTGTCGCCGACGCATTGGTCGACGCCGTACTTCAGCGGGATTTCGACGTCGGTTCTAAAACCCTCCAGTCCACCGACACGCGCCGTGTTGATCACGAAGTCGGCGCCATCGAGTGCTGGCTCGCGTTCGGTGCCGGTCGACACGGTCGCCGGGACGCCGTTGGCCTCGATGTCGCGCCGGCAGAGCGTCGCCACCAACCCTAAGTTTGCGGCGCTGATGTCCTGGAACGCGAACTCCGTGTCCTGAAGCTCCTCCACGGAGAGGATGTCGCGGACCAGGCGTCGCGTGAAGCCGATACTGCCCGCCCCGACGATTGCGATCTTCATGGTGAACCTCCTGGCTGCACGTGGAACTCGTCGACGTAATTGCCGCTCGCCTTCATTCGCTGGTAGCGCCACTCCCACGGCGACTCGCGCAGGCGGTTCGGGCCGTTGCGGATGTCGTAGCCCATATTGGCAGTCTTCGGGTAGTGGCTGTAGATCATCATCCGTCGCGGCGCGCCGGATTCGTTGGGCATCGAGGTGTGGATCAGGCAGCTATGGAAGAACATGACTGATCCTGCCGGCGCGTCGATGGGCACGGCGTCGGCGACGTCGACGGTGCCGGGCGGCACCTCGAGGCCGTTGCGCACGCGCAGATGCTCGACGTGTTCCTTGTGGCTCCTGGGGAACACCTTGATCGTGCCGTTCTCCGGGCTGCAGGCGTCGAGGGTGAGCGCCGAGGAGATGATCTCCTTCGGGTAGTCGTTGTAGCGGTAGTACGCGTAGTCGTTGTGCACGGGAAACCGGTCGTCGTCCTCGGGCGTGCGGAAGAAGTCGACCTCGTTCAGCGCCGGGACGGGCTGTTTGTAGTTGAGCTTCTCTTCCATGAGGACGGGCTCGTCGTCCATTAGCACCGCCATGGGCTTGAGGAGCCGGTCGTCGCTCGATGCTTCGGCGAGGTGCAGGGCGAGATCGATGATCGGCTGGATCTTGCGCACCACCATCGTACCGTCGGTCTTGCGACGGATATCGAGGCGGCGACTCTGCCGTGCGTTGGCGAGCGACGAGTTGATGATGAGCTCGAGAATGAAGTCCGCATCCCGGCGCAAGGCGGCGACTTCGTCGGCGTCGAACACGGCCGGCAACACGATGTAGCCGTCGCGTTCGAAGGTGTTTAGGAGGTGCGAGGGCATCGCCACGATGGTAGCCGCTTGAGAAAATGAAGAAAGTATGGAACGCGACCCTTTAAGCGTTTGATGTCGCTTGTAAATGTCAAATCGGCCCCCTGGAACCCCGGTTTTCGGCTGTTCGGGCGTTTCGTTCTGCTATATTTCTAAGCCTCACTAGTCGGGGCTGAGTCGCTTTCAGCGACGTTCGCACAGCCGCTTTAGCGAGCCGGTGCGGACCGTGCAATGTGCAGTTCTCCTCGGCAGGGCGATCTCACTGAACACCCACCCCGACTAGTGAGGCCACCCGCCGAAGATCCAGAAAAATCAACCGATTACGGTTGTTGGTTGGTCATCACGATGCACCCGCTGGCGGCGAACATCCCACCGACGCCGAGGCACACGGAGATCTCCGCGTCGGGCACCTGGGCCGGCGCCGTGCCGCGCATCTGGCGCACGCTCTCCTGCAGCGCGTACATCCCGTACATGCCGGAGTGCATGTAGGACAGGCCGCCGCCGTTGGTGTTGAGCGGCAGCTTGCCCCCGGGCCGCGTATTGCCGTCCTCGATGAAGCCTGCCGCCTCGCCACGCTCGCAGAAACCTAGGTCTTCAAGCCCCCAGATCGGCAGGTGGGCGAAGGCGTCGTAGACCATCAGGTGGTCGACGTCTTCGTGGCTGATGCCTGCCGAGCGCAGGGCTTCGCCGCCGGCGATGCGGAACGCCTGGGAACTGGTCAGGTCCTTCATCTGGCTGACCATGGGGGACTCCACCGACTCGCCGCTGCCGAGGATGTACACCGGCCGGTTCGGGAAGTCCTTGGCGCGTTCGGCCTTGGTCAGGATCAGCGCGCCGCCGCCGTCGGTGACGAGGCAGCACTCGAAGAGGTGGAAGGGGTAGGCGATCATACGCGAGTTGAGCACGTCCTCGACGGTGATCGGATCCCGGAACGACGCCCGGGGGTTCATGCCCGCCCACTCCCGCTGCACGACGGCGACCATTGCGAGTTGCTCGTGCGTCATCCCGTACTGCTTCATGTAGCGCAGCACGCCGATCGTGAACATCGTGGTCGGCCCCATCCCGCCGTACGGTCCCTCGAACTGCGCGGGCAGCGATGCACGACCGCCGCCTCCGCCGCCCCGGCCGACGCCTGAGCGTCCGCTCTCCCCGTGGGTGATCAGGATCGTGTCCGCGTAACCCGCCTCGATGGCGGCTGCCGCGTGACGGACGTGCAGCATGAACGAGCAGCCGCCGACGGAACTGCCGTCCACCCAGCGCGGCGCGATGCCGAGGTAGTGGGCGATGGCGATGGGCGACTCGCCCGCCGTCGCGACCCCGTCGATGTCCTTAGCCTGCAACCCCGCGTCTGCGAGCGTGTTGAGGGCAGCATCGGCATGGAGCTGGATCTGGCTTAAGTCGGGAATCTTGCCGAGCTCCGTGGTCTCGGCGGCACCGACAATGGCTACGGTCATGATCTAGCTCCCCTTCGGACGAAACAGTGGAATGGCGATGTCGCCGTGGTTTTCGAAGGTCACCTCGAGCGGCATGTCGAGCACGAGCGCCTCAGGCGTCTGTGGGCAGTCGACGATGTTGCTCATCATCGTGGGGCCTTCGTCGAGCTTGACAAGGGCGATGGCGTACGGGCCGTCGAAGGACGGATGCGGGCGGTAGTTGATCACGTAGCTCAACAGCGAGCCGTTGCCGCTCGCCACGAACCACTCGACGTCACTCGAACTGTTCCCCGGGCACACGGGCCTCGGCGGAAAGTAGACAGTGCCGCAGTCGATGCAGCGTTGCAGGCGCAGTTCGCCCACCTTGGTGCCGTCCCAGAAATGCTGGGTCTCGGGGGTCGGCTGCGGCAACGGTCTGGGCCGCAACCCGGTCGAATCCGCCATGACGTTTCCTTTTCGCGAAAGTGCGCGAGTATAGGTCAAGCGGCGAAGTGAACGTGTCGGGAGGTTGTGATGCGTGAGCGCGTGGACCCGTGGGGGACGGCCGGCTCTGGCTGGGTTGGCGGGTCAGTTGCTGCGGGTTTGGGCGACGGATCGTCGAGCCCTTATGGTGCAACGCACCCGGTGTGGGTCAACGTGGAACTCCGGATCCTCTTGACCGTTGTTGCGCAGGGCTTGCTGGGCTGCCGGAATGCCAAAGCCGTAACGCTGCACCAGCCCGAGTACGCGCATGGCCTCGGCGAGAACCGGGTTCCGGTAGTCGACCACGCCCGGTTCCGCGAAGTTGTCGACGGTGACGCTGCCGTAGGGGCCGCCCGGGCTGCCGATTTCCACGCGGTCGTCGAACCAATAGACCTGGACCGGGGCATTGGTCCCCTCGTAGGTGCGGTGCATCACGGCGTTGCGAACGAGTTGCTGTAGCGCGTTCGCCGGGTAGATCGAGGCCCGCTTCTCCACGGGCTCGGAGAGGAAGTCCACGGCAGTGCGGTTGTGCGCGATGAGCTTGTCGTCGAGCCGCCGCACGAGATCCGTGACCGGGCCTTCGCAACGGGCTTCGTCGAGGACGTCTCCGCCCCAGTCCGTCCCTGCGATCCGCAGAAACTGGGCATAGGCGCCTGGGACGTGATCCTGAGGGCGCCTCCCGAGGACGAGGATGCCGGCCACGGTGGGTGTGGGATCGTCGGCGGAGGCGATCATCTTGGCGGCTGCGAGTCGCTCCTCCGGCGTGCGGTCGTTCGCCGCCAGCGCCTCCGGATCGACGGCCGCGGGTAGGTATTCGTCCTCGAAACGGCCGATCAGGAGGTCGTCAAGACGAGCGGTGGGAACGGGGTGGGCGTCGTAATGCCGATCGCGATGGCGACGCTTCTCGCTCAGCATTCGCTCGTCTTGTGCGGTGGCCAGCCCTCGTCGGGGGCCTACGCGAATCCATGTGCGGCCCCGGTAGCGCACGGGTGGCGCATCGGACGGCTGTACGGTCACGACCGCGACCGGTGTGCCGGCGAGTGTGTGCTTGGCCACGGTCATCGAAGGTGGCGGGACGATATTGCCGTCCATCTTGATGTCGGCGAGCTGCAGCAGCAGTTCGTCCGTAATCGCCAAACCCGAGGGGGCGCCCGCGTCTGTGGCGCCGACCAAAACAACGCCGGCCCGTTGATGGTCGGGCAAGTCGTTTGCGAAGGCGCACACCGCCTCTCGTACACGCCGGGGGGCGTCGCCGTTGAGCGACTCCTTTCGCTCGACCAGGTCGGACTCCAAGTCGGCAAGCAGGCTCTCAAGTTGGCTATCTGTATAGTTGTCTGTCATTTCGGCAGGTGATCCCGCCAGGCGAAGCCGGGGTCCCCAACGGCCACGAAATCCGGGTTCAGGAACGACTCCTTGGCGTTGTAGCGCATCGGAGCGCCGTCCGTGAGCATCACGGTACCGCCAGCAGCCTGCAATACCGCGTGGGCCGCCGCGATGTCCCACTCCGACGTCGGTCCCAGGCGCGGGTAGAGATCCGCCTCGCCTTCGGCCAAGAGGCAGAACTTGAGCGAGCTGCCGACGGGGCGGCGGGCGATCTCGAACGACTTGGCCAAGGTGTCGAGGTACCCCGCGAGGCGGCCGCCGCCATGGCGACGGCTAGCGACAACCGTAACGAGGCCGGGTTTCATCGTGCGCGTTCGAAGCGGGTCGCGTCCCCCTTCGCTCAAACGGAATGCGCTGTTTGCACGGCAGTCGCCGACGTAGATGTGCCCCCTCACGGGAACGCCGACCACGCCAACCACTGGTTCGCCGGCTTCGATCAGCGCGATGTTGACCGTGAATTCGCCGTTGCGGCCCACGAACTCCTTGGTGCCGTCGAGCGGGTCGACCAGCCAATAGCGCTCCCAGTGTCGACGCTCTTGGAATGGTGGCGGTTCTGCCTCCTCGGAAATCACGGGCACGTCGGGCGTCAACTCGTGAAGGCCGTCGACGATGACGCGATGTGCGCGCAGGTCCGCCTCCGTTAACGGGCTTGCGTCGTCCTTCGTCGTCACGTCGAAGGGGGTCTCGTAGACGTCGAGGATCTCGCGGCCTGCGGCGGCAGCCAAGTGGATCAAGGCATCCTGCATGCCGGTAGTATAGGGCGATGATCGACTGGTCCCGGATCGACACCGTACTGCTCGACATGGACGGCACGCTGATCGACCTGCGCTTCGACAACCACCTGTGGAACGTGGTCGTGCCGGACCGCTACGGCGAACGGGAAGGTGTTGGGCGGGAACGGGCCGTCGAAATCCTCTATCGCGACATGCTGGCCTCCAAGGCCACGCTCGACTTCTACGACCTCGACTACTGGGCACGCGAGACTGCGCTCGACATCGACGCGATCCACGAGGAGTTGATGCCGCTCATCCGCTACCGGGAAGATGCACCGGCGTTCGTGTCCGCGGTACGGGGGTCGGGTCGCCCGGTGGTGCTGGCGACCAATGCGCACCCGAAGAGCCTTGCGGTGAAACACAAGGCCATCGGCCTCCTCGACACTGTGGATGGTTACGTATCCGCCCACGACATCGGCGTGCCGAAGGAGGACGTCGGCTACTGGCAACGACTGGCCAGCGGCATGGGCAACGGCCGTTACGAGCCGGCTCGGACGCTACTCGTCGACGACAACATCCTGGCGCTGGAAGCAGCGGACCACGCGGGCGTCGGCCACCTGATGTGCGTCGCCCAGCCCGATTCGGGCGGCCAGCGACGTACGGACTTGCCGTACCCCTCGTTCACCCGGTTCAGGGAGATCATGCCTTGAGCAGCGGGCAGATCGACGAAGAGCGCCGCGTCCGCCTCGACAAGTGGCTATGGGCGGCCCGCTTCTACAAGTCGCGAAGCCTTGCGAAGACCGCCATCGACGGCGGCAAGGTGCATCTGAACGACGCGCGCGTGAAGGCGGCCAAAGAGGTCGGCGTGGGCGACACGCTGACCATCACGCGCGGCGACGCCGTGCAGACGGTGGTCGTCACCGGTATCGCCGAACGGCGCGGCAGCGCCACGATCGCCGCGACGCTCTACAGCGAGACGACGGAGTCGATCGACGCCCGCGAGTCGATCCGCGCGCAGCGACGGATGGAACGAGCGGGCTTGACCATCCCTAAGCGCCGACCGAGCAAGCGCGATCGGCGACAACTGCGGGCGGTGAAGACGTTGCCCGAGGGTACCGACTGAACTCCCCGCTGAACGCTGGCGCATTGTCACAGGGCGGCTGACGCAATTGGCGCGACAGCAAACACAATTCAACCCGCGCCGGCGGCCGGCTTCGCGTTACGGACGATCTCGATGAAGCCGTCAGCATCACGAGGCGAGACGTTGAGGGCGTTGGCCCCGTATTCGATGCCGATGTAGTCGGAGCCGAGCCCGAGTGTCACGCCCCGATCCACCGCACGACGATGTACCGCCGTGATGTCGCCCAACCGTACTCGCATACGAAGTGGTCCAAGGCGTGCATCGAGAACTCCGCCGCCGATGACATAACGCGTGCCGAGCAGCATCCACGCTGACAGGCACTGCACGATTGCGCCCAGAACCACCATGGGCCACACGCCAAGCCGCCAGAAGCTAACCGTAGCAACGACCACGCCGGCTTGGCTTAGCAGGACATACGTGAAGCGCTTTCCGAGGCTCGTGGGGTAGCGTCTTGATTCGGCCATGGGTCAGCACTCAAGCTGGCAGTGCGCGTGCTAGCACCAATCATAGCGGAGCGCGAAACGCGGGGAGCAATGACAAGGCTGGCAGCGTAACCTTCGCGTCCGCGTCCAAGACCGGAGCCGCACATCCATGTTCGCCGGGCATCTCTTCGCAGCCTGCCTCGCGGAGTTGCGCTCCTCTGTTCGACGCGTGCGGACCTACGTCTTCGTGGTTGTGGCGGCGGCAGGGATCGTCGCGACGTTGGTACTCACCTCACAGGCGACGAGCTCGGTGGCGCCGTTGGCGGGCGCCTACGCTCCGCGGTTCGTTCTATCGGCCGTCGGCAACGCTTGGCTGTGGCTGTTCCTGGTCGCGACGGTGTTCTTCGCTTTCGACGCCCGGCAGCAGGACGAGCGGGCACGGGTGGCCGAGGTTCTAGATGCGAAGCCGACCTCCAACCTGGCGTTGCTTAGCGGGCGTCTCGCGGGGACGGTTCTGGTCGGCTGGCTGGCCCTGGTTGCCATCGCGGTGCTGGTCCAGGCGGGTGGCACCGTCGCTCGCATGGTCCACGAAGCGGGTGGCGACGAGACCACGACGGTCGCGTGGTGGCTGGCCGTTGTCGTCGAGCCGACCTCGCTGGCGACGCTGTTGACCATCGATGCGGTTCCGGCACTGGCCTTCGCTGCCGCGCTCGTGCTGTTCTTGGCGACGGTGTTGCGGCGCCGCATCCTGACCGTCCTCGTGGCACTCGCGCTCGTGGGTGTGCATGTCTACGCGGTGGCCAACGTGCCGATGCTCCTGTTGCCGGTCGTGTCTTTGGTCACCAGCTATGCGGCCTTCGCCTCCGACGTGGCCCCGACGTTCCCCGAGCCCGCCGTACTGGCACAGCGTGCGATCTTGGTGCTGCTCGCGATTACCCTCTTGTTCGCGGCTGCGGCGCTGCATTCGCGGGACGACGGCGGCTCTCGGCTGCGACGCGGGTTGGCCGCGTTCGTGTTCGCGGCCTTGGGCGTTGCCGCTGTCGTCGGCATCTTGGTCGCCGCGGCTAACGACTTCTCGGTCCGCGAAAGATGGCTCGCGGCGCAGGAAGGGGCTCGCGAACTGCCGTTCCCTGACCTTCGTCATGTCGGTGGCGAGGTGCGGGTCGAGCCGGGCAAGAACATGGCCTTGGATCTTGATCTGCGCATCGCAGCACGACCCGGGACGACGCTTGGCGAGTTGCACTTCAGCCTGAATCCCGGTTTGACGGTGGGCTCGGTCGAAATCGCAGGCGAACCCGCGAGAGCCACTCACGAGGACGGCATCCTCACCGTTGACCTGCCCCAGCCGGTGGATCCAGACACCGAACTGTCGCTAGCGCTTCGCGCAAACGGCATACCGGACAACCGCTTCGCCTACCTAGACAGCGCCGTGGACTGGCGCCGCCTGCCCCCGGCCAACAAGCTGAGCCTGCTCGGTACGGATGCCGTCGTCTTCTCCCGATCCTACGTCGCGCTGATGCCTGGCGTGGCGTGGCTCCCGACGACCGGCCCGAACCTGGCCGATCGAGCGGCGGACGCATTTGCCATCGATCTCACCGTCCACGTACCCGAAGGCTGGCTGGTTGCCGGCCCGGGTCGCCGCGAGCCCGTCGCTCCCGGCGCCTTTCGGTTCAAGCCGCGCGCGGAAGTCCCCGAAGTCGGCTTATTCGCTTCGCGCTTCGAGCGCCGCGCCGTTGAGGTCGCGAACGTACTGCTCGAAATCCTCGTCGCGCCCGAGCACGCGGGCCAACTCGACGGCCTCGTCGAGGTGATGGAGGACGAAAACGGCATCATCGGGCGTGTCGAGGAGATGCTCGACGAGGCCGAGGAGAGCGGACTGTCGTATCCCTTCGCGGGGTTTAGCATGGTCGAAGTGCCGGCTCGACTGCGTGCTTACGGCGGTGGGCGTGCGCTCGATACGGCGCTCTTCCCGCCCGGGTTGGCGCTTGTGCCGGAATACGGTTTTCCGACGCGTTTCGAGCGGGTCTACATGGACCGGCGCATGACGTTCGGGATCGGCCCGAGTCTCGCGACTGAATCTGCGGACCGGAAGCACGGCATGTTGTGGCGGCTGTTCGCGCGCGAGGATGCAGGCGGCCAACTCGGCAATTTGGCGCGAAACGCGTTCTCGGTTCGCAGTGTGCCGGGCGCGAATTCGGCGGCTTTGGATGCGTTGTGCCGCGTGCTGACTGCGCGGATCGTGTGGCGCCTGTACGGCACGGACTCGAATGCGCCGTTCACCGCACATCGTTTCACCGACGAGTCGACCCGGCCGGACAACCCGTTGCTGTCGCTCGTTTGGGGCGGGAGTCCGTCCCAAGTTCGAGCGGCCGCGAGCCGGCCGACCGTGTGGGAAGCCGCTGAACGTACGGCACTGGCGGATCTCGATGGGCTTGCCGACGCGGCGCTCGCCCAGGATGTCCTCGCGCTGCGCATCGACCAGGCCGCCCGTGCGATCCAGGATCGCTACGGTCTGGAGAAAGCCGCCGCGTTGCTGGTCGCGTTGCGGGAGGGTTTCGCGGCCACCGGGTTCAGCGCCGACGATCTCGCCCGAACCAGTGTGGAAGCGGACATGGACATCCACGCCTTGCTGGGCGATTGGCTGGGCGCCACGACCATGCCGGGCTTTCGAGCCTCGGACGTCGAAGCGTTCAGGATTCGCGATGCCGACGAAGGCAAGCCGCGCTACCAGGTGCTGCTCGATGTACGCAACAGCGAACCGACGCCGGGCTTGATCCGGCTAACGTATGCCAGCGAGCCGGGATCCGGTCGGTGGGTGAACTCCGACCCGATTCCCATCGCCGGCAACTCGGCGGTGCGCATCGGGGAGGTCTTGGCGCAGCCCCCGGAGGCGGTCTGGGTGCGCACGTACCTGTCACGGAATCGGGCCGAAATGAGGCTGCCCGTCGCCTCGGTCGACACGGAGAGCGTCGTTGATCGCGAAGCTCTTGCTGCAGTGCGACCGAGCGACTGGACCCCCAAGGACCATGGCATTGTCGTGGACGACTTGGACGACGGCTTTGGCCTGGAGTCGGCCGATGACGCCTCGCGCTTGGGCGGCGGGGCGGGTGTGGCCGACGGGGTCGAAACTGACGCGGGCTTGCCGGTCTTTCGCCGGGACCGTCGACCGGGTTGGACGCGGCAAGCCTTGCCCGCGGCTTGGGGACGATACCGGCGCACCGTTGCGCGCATCACGGCGGGCCAGGGCATGGCCCGGGCGAACTTCAATGCCGAGTTGCCCGAGCCGGGCCGGTGGCTCCTGTCCTACCACGTACCGGATCTTCAGAAAGTGGGCATGTATAGCGAGTTCAGGAGCAGCAACGACGAACAAGGCGTCCACGGTATCGAGATTTCGAGCGGTGGCACGGTGGCGACCGTGGACTTCGATGCGGCCGCCGCAACGCCCGGGTGGAACGAGATCGATGCGTTCGATCTAGGTGCCGGCCCGGTCCGCGTCACCGTCTCGGACAAGACCTCCGGCAACGCCGTCGTCGCGGACGCGATCCGTTGGGAACGTAGGGGTCGGACCTCGAGGCCGTGACCAACACGGCAGGTTGACACCCCTTGTGGTTGGCACCAGTCTGTAAGCGACAGTCGTTCACGTAGGCGCTACCGATGACTACGAATCTGGCTGTCGATCCCGAATTGCTGAAAAGGGCGCTGGAGATCGGCGGGGAGAAGACCGAGCGGGCAACTGTCAACAAGGCGCTCCGGGAGTTCGTCGATCGGCGCGAACGGAAGAGCCTGGTTGAGCTGTTCGGGACGTTGGATTGGGACCGCTGTTACAGCTACAAGTCGGAACGCAGCAGGTGAAGCTGTCTGCAGTACCGCTCGTCTGCGACGCAGCGCATGTGACGAATTGCATCAGCGGTCCCGCCGCACTAGGCTCGCCGCTTCCCACTGACCGACCTAGGAGCACCGATGAAACTCGGCGTCGTTTTTCCGCACCACGAAATCGGCACGGATCCGGGTGCGATCAAGGCCTACGCCCAGGGTGCCGAGGCTCTCGGTGCCGACCACATGCTCATCTACGACCACGTCCTCGGTGCCGATCCGGACAGGCCGGGCGGCTGGACGGGCCCGTACGACAAGGACGTGGCCTTCCACGAACCGTTCACGGTGTTCTCGTTCATGGCGGCGGTGACGGATACGATCGAGTTCGCGACCGCCGTGCTGATCCTGCCGCAGCGCCAGGCCGCGCTGGTGGCGAAACAGGCGGCCGAGCTTGCGATCCTGTCGGGCAACCGGTTCCGGCTCGGCATCGGCACGGGCTGGAACGAAGTGGAGTACGAGGCCCTCGATGTCCCGTTCGCGCGGCGAGGGAAGCGCCAGGAAGAGCAGGTCGACGTGATGCGGAAGCTCTGGGAGTCGGACAACCTCACCTACGGGGGCGACTTCCACACCGTGACCAAGGCGAGCATCCTCCCGCGACCGACCCGGCCCGTGCCGATCTGGTTCGGTGGCGGCGCGCCGGCGCTGCTCAAGCGCTGTGCGCTCATCGGCGACGGCTGGGTGCCGCTTGGCGGTCCGGGTGAAGGCTCGGCCAATGCACTGCGCCAGATCCGCGCCCACCGGGAAGCAGCTGGCCTTACGTGGGACGGCTTCGGAATCCAGGCCCAGGCCCAGTTTCGCGGCGGCACGCCGGAACGCTGGCAGAACCACGCATCGCGCTGGGTGGACCTCGACTGCACGCATATCGCCGTCGCCACCCACAACGCGGGCAACCGCACGGTAGACGACCACCTGGCCGCGGCGCACGCCTACTTCGACGCGGTGGGAGACGTCGCCGCCTAATGCCATGCTGCAACTCACCGACGTCACCCTGCATCGCGGCGACAAGGCACTCTTCGAACGCCTGAACCTGACGATCTACGATGGCCACAAGGCTGGCGTAGTCGGGCGCAACGGTGCCGGAAAGACCACCCTGTTCGATGTCATCCGGCGACGGCTGCAGCCCGAGGAGGGCACGGTCGAGTGGCCGCGGACCTGGCGCCTCGCCGCGTTGGACCAGTACGTGGAGCCGTCACCCAAGTCCGCGCTCGACTTCGTGCTCGACGGCGATGCCGAATTGCGGCGCGTGGAGCATGCCATCGCGGCGGCGGAGAAACGCGGCGACGACCACGCTCTCGGGATGCTCTACTCGGATTACGAGGACGTCGGCGGCTACGACGCCCACGCTCGCGGCGGGGAGATCCTCGGTGGCCTCGGGTTCGCCCGCGACGACTTCGACAAGGCGCACCGGGCGTTTTCCGGGGGTTGGCGCATCCGCCTGCACCTTGCCCGGGCGTTGATGACGCCATCGGATTTCCTGCTGCTCGACGAGCCGACCAACCACCTCGACCTCGAGGCGACCCTGTGGCTCGAGTCCTGGGTACGCAAGTACCGCGGCACGCTGCTGACCATCGCTCACGACCGCGACTTCCTCGACAGGACGGTCGAGGAGATCGTGCATCTCGAGGACGGTCAGTCGGCGCTCTATTCCGGCGACTACAGCAGCTTCGAGCGCCAACGCGCGGAGGCGCTGACCCGGCAGGCGGCGGTCTACAAGCACCAGCAGCAACGGATCGGCGAGATCCAGCGCTTCGTGGACAGGTTCCGAGCCAAGGCCAGCAAGGCGCGCCAGGTGCAGAGCCGCATCAAGGCGTTGGAACGTATGGAGAAGGTGGCGCCCGTGCATGCGGAGTCACCGTACCGGTTCGCCTTCACGCAACCGAAAAGGATCTCCAACCCGACGTTGATGCTCGACGACGTCTCGTTGGGCTATGGCGGGAACGCCGTGCTCGACGACGTGACGTTGCGCGTTTATCCGAACGACCGCATCGGCGTTCTCGGCGTCAACGGCGCGGGGAAGACAACGTTGCTGCGTTGCCTCGCGGACGAGCTGTCGCCTATCGACGGTCGCTTCACGCGCGGCAGGCACTCGTCGGTGGGCTACTTCGCCCAGCACCAGCTCGAGTCGCTCGAACTCGCCAAGACGCCGCTGCAACACATCGACGAAGCCACTGGCCAACCGGGCATGACCAGCCAGCAGGCCCTCGACTACCTTGGCGGCTGGGGCTTTCAGGGCGATGACGTCCGTCGGCCGGCGGAGACGTTCTCCGGCGGCGAGAAGGCGCGCCTGGTCCTCGCGATCATCGCTTGCCAGGAGCCGGCGGTGCTGGTGCTCGACGAGCCTACGAACCACCTCGACCTGCAGATGCGCGAGGCGCTCGCTGTCGCCCTGCAGCAGTACGAAGGCGCGCTGCTCCTTGTCTCCCACGACCGGCACTTGTTGCGGGCCTGCGTCGACGACTTCTGGCTCGTCGCCGACGGCGGCGTCAGTCGCTTCAAGGGAGACCTCGATGCCTACGCTGCGCTGCGCCAGGCACGACCGGCCAAGGTCCGGCGGCGCAACAAGGCGGCGCGGCGGTCCGCGGTACGACCGCTCGTGCAGAAGCAGCGCAAGATCGAGGCCGAGATCGAGACTCACACCAAGCTGGTCGACGATCTGGAACGTCGGCTCACCCTCGCGTCGGCACAGCGCAAGGTGGACGAAATCACGGCGCTCTCGGCCGAGCGGAAGCAGACGGGCGCCGCCTTGCAGCGGCTCGAGGCGGCGTGGCTTGCGACCCAGGAGGCGATCGACGCGATGGGTGGCGAGGAGGCGTTGCGTTAGAACATCCAGGCGCCGTTCGCACCCGCGATGGACGCTTCGTCCATGCCTCGGTATGCTCGTGGTAGGGGTTGGCCATCGCCAGAGGCTTCTTGATCCGGTGCCGGGACGGGTTCCCGTCCTTGGGACGCCTTTGGCCGACTGTCGCCTCCCGAATGTAAAACCGTGCCCGGGATTGACCGTGTGACAGCGAGCGAAAACAAGATCTACCTTCCGGAGTCGCAGCTTCCCCGGAACTGGTACAACATGGTGGCCGAACTCCCGTTCGATGTTCCGAGGCCACTGCATCCGGTCGAGGACCGACGCGTCGAAATCGAAGACTACGACTGGCTGTGGCCGCTCGAATGTCTTCGAATCGAGCTGCAGGAAGGCAGATACCGGACCGATCCGTGGATCGAGATCCCGGAATTCATAGCGGACGTCTACCGTCGTTACCGTCCATCCCCGTTGGTGAGGGCCCGTTCACTCGAGAGACATCTGGGGACCCCTGCCGAGATCTACTACAAGCGCGAAGATCTCAATCCTGCGGGAAGCCACAAGTTCAACACGGCCTTGGTTCAGGCCTACTACGCCGCCCGCGAAGAAAACTCTGAGACCCATAGCATGGTCACAGATACGGGCGCCGGGCAGTGGGGAGCGGCGCTGGCGATGGCGTGCGAAACGCTCGGACTCGGTTGCGATGTGTTCATGATTCGAAAGAGCTACGAGGAGAAGCCGTATCGTCGCTACCTGATGGGCATGGCGGGCGCGGACGTCTACTCCTCGCCGAGCCGGCTGACGAAAACGGGACGGGAGATCCTCAAGGACGACCCTGAGAATTCCGGCAGTCTCGGTATCGGCATGAGCGAAGCCATCGAATTCGTCAAGGAGGATCGCGGCAGACGGCTTGCGTTGGGCTGCATGTCCTACTACGCCGTTCTCCATCAATCCATCATCGGCTTGGAGACGAAGCTGCAACTCGAACAGATCGATCGCTCGCCGAGCCTGATGATCGGCTGTGTCGGGGGAGGCAGCAATTTCACGGGGTTCATAGCGCCGTTCGTCCCGGAGAAAGTCGGCGGCAGCCCCATCGAGTTCCGCGCCATAGAGCCGGAATCGATACCAACGTTGAGCCGGGGCGAGTACCGATACGACTGGGCCGACTTCTCCGAGCTGACACCGCGGATCCTCATGTACACGCTCGGCCATCGATTCGTGCCGCCGCCGGTCCACTCCGGCGGATTGCGCTATCACGGCAAGACGCCCGTACTCTCGGCACTGGTCAAGAACGACGTGGTCGGCACCCGGACCTTTGGCCAGAGCGAGGTCTTCGACGCGGGACGCCTGTTCCTGAAGACCGAAGGCGTTCTTGCAGCGCCGGAAAGCGCCCATGCCGTCCTGGGTGCCATCGATGCAGCGAAGGATGCGTCGAGAACTGGGCAGAAGCAGGTGATCGTGTTCTGCCTGTCGGGCCATGGCTATCTCGATCTGCAGGGATTTTCCGATGTGCTCGACCTTGACTCATCGGATTAGCACTCCCTCGCGGCTGCACTTCACGCTGATCGACATGAACGGCGAGCTTGGCCGTATCGACGGCAGTCTCGGCCTTTCGATCCAAGATCCATGCTTGTCACTGGAGTTTGGTCCGCACGAGCGAACGGTGGTTCGAGGAGGTGCCCCTAGCGAGCGGGCGATCGTCTTGGCTGAAATCGCGGCGGGCAGCGAGATTCTCCAGGTGGAACCGCGCATCGAAATCCACATCCGCCAGATGATCCCGCCACACCAGGGATTGGGATCTGGGACGCAGATCAGGCTCGCAATCTTAAATGCGCTGAACCAACGATTCGGGTTGAACCATCCGACGTCAGAGCTGGGAGCTATCTCCAACCGGGGAGGGACGTCGGGAATCGGAATCAGGGCGTTCACTTGTGGGGGGTTTCTGCTTGATGGCGGTCACTCCGTGCGGATGCAGAAAAAGTCGTTCGCCCCGTCCCGCTTTGCGACGCAGGCGGGTCAACCACCGCTCCTCATGCGCAGCGACTTCCCCCTCACCTGGGGGGTCGCACTCTTCATTCCGAGCCGTCACCAAGGTCTATCGGGCGCCGACGAGCTTGATTTCATGCTCGCGAACACGCCGATCCCGCTGGATGAGGCGCAGTCGACGTCCCACATCATCCTCATGCTCCTTTTGCCGGCTTTGCGGGAGCTTGATCTCGAGACCTTCGGCTCTTCCGTCAGCGCTCTTCAGGATGTGGGCTGGAAGCGACGACACTGGGCGCGGCCCGACATCGAACCGCTTCGGTCCGTGAGGGCGGCGTTTTGCGCGACTGACGGAATCCACGGATGCGGACTCTCATCGACGGGCGCGACCATCTTTGGTTTCTTTGATGCGACGAAGTTCTCCGATGACGAGGTGTCGGCAAACCTGCGGAGCGAGCTGAGGAACGAGGCCGCGACTCCGGGACGAATCGTCTGCACTCGGGCGAACAATTCCGGGATGCAACTGGCATCGGTGGCCTGAACGGACGTTTTGCCTTGGATCAACCCAAAACTAGGAGGGAAACAACATGGCGGCATACGTGATCGTCAATGATGAAGTATTGGATGAAGGTACTTTCTCGGACTTTCGGGAGCGGATCGGCGCAACCGTTGCTGCCCACGGCGGACGGTACCTCGTGCGCGGTGGCAGTCTCGAGGTAATCGAAGGCAGTTGGTCCGCGGATCGCCTGGTCGTGGTGGAATTCGACGATGTCGGAGCGGCACGGGCGTGGCTCAGTTCGCCCGAGTACACAGAGCTTAAAGGCATCCGGGAGCGGTCGGCCAACGCGAACGTGATACTCGTCGAGGGCGTTTGACCCGGGCTTCCGCCGGTCGAGGCAACTCAAGGCGGAACGGCCGCCGTTGCCTCGACTTATCCCGTCGCTTCGACTCGCACGGTCACGACGTCGACGCCGTGGTACTTCCTATGGTGAACCGCCGACGCGTAGTGGCGCAATAGTCGGAAGGACAGTTCGCGGTCATCGTTGACTTCGGCTTCCTCGCTCATGTAGGCGAGTCGATCTTCGATGTTCTGTTCTTCGAAGACGGACAGCAAGTCCACTTCCACGGCATCGTCCTGTGAGCGGACCACAATGATGAGTCGAGTATCCGCGGCATCGTCCTCGGTTGCCGAGGACAGAAGACACTGCAAGGACTCCTCGCCGGATGCGCGGAGCCGATTGGCCGACCCCTCGTTCCATCCGATGTCGTTCGCGAAGTTCTGCAGAAAGGCGTCGATTCTGGCGAGGGACGATGCCGCAAGTTCCACCTCGAGCTTCTTGCTGCGTGGGCTGGTCAATTCCAAGAGCGTAGTCAGGGCGACCATCACCAGGATGCCAGCGGTCGTGCCGTTTGCGAGGATTGAGACCCAGAGCGCATCCGCCCGCACGCCGAAGAGGTCCAGGCTCTCCACCCCGAGCCCGACCGAGAGGGTTGTCGCAACGATCACCGTGTTGCGCTGATCGAGCCCTTCCCTGAAGAGCATGCGCATGCCTTCGACGAGGAGCATTCCCATCACCATCAGCAGCAGGGAAGCCACGACGGCGCTGGGGGCGGCGAGCAACAAGCCCGTGATCTTGGGGAAGAACGCGAGCAGGATGAGTACACCGCTGATCCAATAGCCGATGCCGCGAAACGCAATGCCTGTCAGATTGATCAAGGAAATGCTGGACGGCGAATAGGGCACGGTGGGTGGCGTCCCAGCCAAGCCGGACAAGAGCCCTCCTACGCCACTCGCGTTGACAGTGCCTTGCACTACGCGGAAGTCGATGGCTCGTGGTCGGCGTAGCGAAACCTGCTGAATCACGACACCATCGCCGCCGATCTTCACGGCGACGACAAGCGTCACGAGTACGAAAGTCGGCAGAAGCGTCCAGAACTCCGTTCCCAAAGCCAGACCGACGCCGGGCCACGCGCCGAAATCCGGCAACTGGACCCACGGTACCTGTTTCAGATACTCAAGGTCGTAGAGGTCGAAGTACGCGGCGACGGCACAGCCGGCCAGGATCCCCGTAAGCGGCGCCCAAAGTCGCAGTACGCCTGCGCCTTTCAGAGAAACCACAACTGCGGTGCCGAGGGTCGCTGCTACGACGAGCGGACTCGCAATCAATGGCGTGCCTTCGGGCACATTCGCCAACCTGTCCACGGCGACGGCAATCACCGAAATGGAGATCAGCATGAGCGATGCGCCGCAAACGACGGGCGTGATGATCCTCCGAAAAAACGGAAGCCAGGCGGCAAATGCAAACTGGACGAGGGAAGAGACGACAATGAGGCTGGCGAGCGTAGTCCAGCCGCCCGCATTGATGGCCACGACCGAGATGGCGACGAAATGGGGTCCGGCACCGCACAACAGGAGATGTCCTGCACCGAAACGTCCGATTCGGGACGCCTGCAGAGCTGTTACGGCGCCACCGATGAGCAACGCGGAACAGATCGCCCACGAGAGGTACGCCTGACCTTCGTCCGAAGCCCTGACGATCATGGTGACCATCACGACGGTATTGATCACGGCGACCACGGCGCCCTGCACGGTCACGCTCAGCGTCGCCTGCGCGGAACCAGGCTCTTCGGGTTCGTTCCGGATGCTTTTGTTTAGCGTGCTCAATTCGTCATCGAAAGAGGACCACGCAGCGATCCTCGGCTGGAGAGTGACTGGCGCGTCCAACTCGGCCCAATGCTGCCCACCCGTCGCATTGAGGTTGGGGATTATCCCCCACGCAGAAGCGCTTGTCTTTGGCGTCGCGCTAAAACCCGGCCATCAGGGCGACGAGTAGGGGCAGTTCGACCGGTTTTCCGTCGAAGAGCAGTTCCCCGTCCCGGTAGGTCGCATGGACTAGGTACTCGTCGTCCGACTCGCGCACGAGATCCAGGCGGGCCATGGCTGGCACCAGCTTCGCGAGTGCATCGATTCCAATCGCCCCGAGCAGGTTCTTGTGAATCGACAGATGCAACTCCGCGGATGTCACTCTGGTGAGAAGGTCGAAGTTGGGTGCAGCCGGTCGCCCGGCATGTCGATCGCCCTCGTATACGACATCGAGAGTCGCGTTCAGAGGCATCTCGCGGTATTCGAACGCCAATGGGTCTATGCGCAGAGCGGCGGGCTGCTTGAGCATCGCGGCTATGAGGTCAGCCGGCAACGACCGGTCGCTGCCGGAGCGATCCGTATCCTCGCCCAGCGACGCCATGGCGGCGACCGGCGTCGTCATGGTGATGCCGATTTCCACGTCGTCGAGTTGGATGTCCCGGAGACGAACGCCCACGGCGGTGCTTCGATTCACCCCGACGACGACTTCGTCATCGATGTCCAGATCCGTCTCGATGTGAGCGTCATCGAGCTCGAAGGCGCTTGCCGCGCCAGCGCCCGATGCGACGATCTTGGCCAACGTCGCCGAGCCGTCGCCGAGCCAAAGACCGGCGGCGGAGTCCCTGTGCCCACGCCCGGCCCACGAGGACTCGCCGATCTCGAAGACGGTGCCGTCGGGCAGGGTCGCCGACAATCCGTACAACGTGCCCGTCGACGCGGTCCGGGTACCGTCCTGCCCGAGGCTCAGGGTTGCGTCGAGCCCGGCGAAGCGCATTTCGGCGCCACTGCTGGGCTCGGTCGTGCTGATCGGGCGAAGCGAAAGGCCGATCGTCGTATTGCCGAGGAAGCCCACCAAGGCAGTCAATCGGACGGCCTCGCGGATCCCGGTTTCGGCATGGAATACCTGCGACTTGGGAATAGCGGTCGCGTCGACGACGAATTCCGCGCTTCCCCAACCGAGGCCGGCCAGGCCGCCAAGTGGGACAGGGCCATGGTGCAGCGTGACCACGCCCGGCAACGTTGCCCGGTACGTCTCGTCGATCTCGGGTGAGACCGTAGCGATTGGGGGCGGGGTTCGGAATACAGCCTCCAACGTGGCGGTTGAAGTGCTGGCAAACCACCCGGCGTCCCAATCTTCGAACGAGATCGCCAGAGCAGCGCTTGGCGCAAGCGAGGCGCCGGCGGCGTTCAGGCTCGGCTCGAGCAGTGATCGGGCGCGAGCGCCGAGCACGGGCGGGATGACCAGGACGGACGTGACGAGAATGATCGCCGCCGCCAGCGCGATACGTCTTGCCATGAATCTACAACGTACGTTCGTGGTCGCGCGGGCGCAACAGGCCCCGGCTGAGGTGACCGACGCCCATGCCGGGTTGTGTTTAGATTGGCGCTGTCAGGCCTCACGGAGACGCCATGGTTCCGCGCCGACGGCAGAAGCCCCGGGAACTCCCCCCGCTCGAAGCGGAGATCGAACGTCTATCGCTCGCCGAGTACGTGCGCGAACTCGATGACCAGGGGCTGTGCATCGTCCCGCCCGAGCGCACGGGATTCGGACCGGACTTCGTCGATTGGGGCAGGAGGGCGCTCTTGGCGGTGGCCGAGCAGCGGACCGGCGCCCGGTTCGACCTCGCGGTCGGTTGCCTCGATGAACTCGAAGATCCGGTCGGTCGGATCGGCCAGTTCCTGCTCACCCACCTCATATACATCGGCCAGGAGGACGGACCGGAGGCCGGGCGTGTCTTCGAGGAGATCGCCGTCAACCCGGTCAAGAAGACCTTCTTTCGCCACCTGCTCGGGGACACGCACCGCATGTCCACCAGCAACGGCTGGGTCAAGTTCCGCACGCCTGACCGCCACGAGGGCCTGTTCACGACGCCGTTGCACGCGGACACGGGTGCGCCCACGCCGTGGCCCGTCCGTACACCGCACGTCTCGAACATGAACTGGTTGCTGACCGACTACCGTCGCGAGGACGGGGCGTTCTGCTACGTGCCGGAGAGTCATCGCCGCGGCGAGCCCCCACGGCTTCCCGAGGCCGCGGAGGCGGCCGTCCCCGTCGAGGCGCCCGCGGGCTCGCTGGTCGTGTTCCACGGTGCAACCTGGCACGGCGCATTTCGCAAGGAGACGCCCGGACTCCGGCTCAGCATCCATGGGCTGCATTGTCGCCCGCACTACGTTCCGCAACAGGACTACCGTGGCAACGTCGCGCCCGAAACCTATGCGCGAAGCCGGGATCCGGACTACCTGCGGATGCTGACCCGCGCCGACGATCCGTGGCTGCAAGCCCATCCGGGCGGGACGTTTGCCATTCCCAAGGTCAAGTCCGCGGCGGACGAATCTTAGGTGCTGACCCAAGGCGTTGCTTGAACGCCTGTTCGCCCGCGGTGTCCAATGAGTGGCTCGCCGCGCCTGACCCGTTACAGGACGGCGCGGCGTTTACAATGCCTTGCGCCTGCACGGGAGTTGTGCCATGTCGTTGCCCGATACCCTGGAGATGCTGAAGACGCTCGTTGGCGAGCCTTCGGTGAGTTGCATCGATCCGGCGATCGATCAGAGCAATCAGCCCGTTGTCGATCACCTCGCGAATTGGCTCGACGGCCTCGGCTTCGCGGTCGAAGTCGTCCCCGTCCCGAACAAACCCGGCAAGAGCAACGTGATCGCGCGGCGGGGCAGCGGCATCGATGGCCTGGTGCTCTCCGGGCACACCGACACCGTGCCGTTCGACGAGGCGCTCTGGCAAACCGATCCGTTCACAGTGAGCGAGCGCGACGCGAGGTTCTACGGCCTGGGCACGTGCGACATGAAGGGCTTCTTCCCGCTCGCGCTGGCGGCCGCGGCTCGCCACGCCGATAGCAAGTTCAAGAAGCCGCTCACCATCATCGGCACGGCCGACGAGGAGTCAACGTTCGCCGGGGCTCGATACCTCGCAGCGCGGGGCGAGCCGAAGGCGGCGGCCGCGGTCATCGGCGAGCCCACGGGGATGACGCCGATCCGCGCGCACAAGGGTTTCACCAGCGCGTCCATCGCCATCCAAGGCTCTTCGGGACACTCGTCGAATCCGTCGCTCGGCGACAATGCGCTCGACGCCATGTACCGCGTGATGGGGACGTTGATCGCGTTTCGGCGGGAACTCGGGGAGCGACACTCGGATCCGAGCTTCGAGGTCCGCGTACCCACGCTGAACCTCGGCTGCCTGCACGCCGGCGACAACCCGAACCGAATCTGCGGGCACGCGGAACTCAAGATCGACCTGCGCGTACTGCCCGGCATGGACACCGCAGCCGTGCTCGACGAACTGGGTGGGCGCGTGCGGGAAGCCTGCGCCGCCACACCAGTGACGATCACCGCGCTGAATCAACCTGTGCAACCGTACGAAACCCCGGCCGACGGCCCTTTGGTGAAGACACTCGAAGCGCTCTCCGGCAGACGGGCGAGGACGGTTGCGTTTGGCACCGAGGCACCGTTCTTCCAAGCGCTCGGGATGGAAACCGTGGTGTTCGGCGCAGGCTCCATCGATCAGGCGCACCAACCGGACGAGTACCTCGATGCGGCGCAGATCCAGCCCATGGAAGATGCACTGGCGACGCTGATCACGCAGTACTGCTGCTAGCTGTGAGCGACTCATACGCCCAGTGGTTTCGTGCCTCCACGCCCTACATCCGCGCGCACCGCGGGCGGACTCTCGTGGTGATGCTCGGCGCGGACGCGCTCACCAGCGACAACCTCGTCAACATTGTCCATGACCTTGCCCTACTGACCGTCCTGGGTGTGCGATTGGTGGTTGTCCACGGAGCGACGACGGAGGTCGACGGGCCACTGGACGCTGACGCGCTGCAGGCTGCGCAGCGAGGCGCGAACGTCGTGCGGGCGAACCTCGAGGCGCTGTTCACGACCGGGATCCCGCAGAGCCCGTTGCGGAATCGACACATCGGCGTCGTGAGCGGCAACCTGGTGACGGCGCAACCGCTCGGCGTGGTCGACGGGGTAGACCAACTCGGCGGGGGCAAGCCGCGTCGCGTACAGGTCGATGTGGTGCGTAGGTTGCTGGACGCGGACAACGTGGTATTGCTTCCGCCGGTGGGATACAGCGCTTCCGGCGCGACCTATTTCATCGCGCCGGAGGTGCTGGCCGTTCGCGTGGCGGTGGACCTGAACGCCGACAAGCTCATCGTCTATCACGCGGACTCGCGGATCGACGAACGTGGCGATCTGACCACGCGCGCCTTGACGGAGATGCGCGACGCGAGGGACTTCGATCCCGTGACCGACCGCCGCCTCTCCGCCATGGCGCAAGCCTGCCGAGACGGTGTCGAACGCGCCCACCTCGTGGGGTTCTCCGACGACGGCGTCCTGCTGAAGGAGTTGTTCACGGCCGAGGGCGCAGGGACGCAGGTCGGCGACGGCGACTACCGGGTGATCCGGCGTGCGAGACCCGCAGACGTGGGGGCCATCGTCGAGCTGATCCGCCCGCTCGAGGACTCCGGCGTCCTGGTGCGACGCCCGCGGGACCGCATCGAACGGGATGTCGCCGACTTCTTCGTCGCGGAACTCGACGGTGCCTTGACAGGATGCTGCGCCTTGGTCGACCTCGGTGACGGCAATGCGGAGCTCGCCTGCCTCGTGGGGGGCAACGCGGTAGGGTCGCGCCTGCTTGTCGCAGTCGAGGATGCGGCGCGGAAACTGGGCGTAGCCCGGCTGTTCGCGTTGACGACCACTGCGGCGGATTGGTTCGTTGAGCATGGGTTCGCGATCAAGACGGTCGTTGAACTCCCGGCGAACCGACAAGGTCTCTACAACTATCGCCGCAATTCCCAGGTACTCCTCAAGGACCTCCAATGAAGTCTCGAAAACTGCTCACCGTCCTCACCGGGACGGCGGTCGCGCTCGTCTCGGTCTTGGCGACCGGCGCCGCGGACGACACGCCCATCTTCGAATTGCAGCGCGCGGCCAGCGTTGCGGGGAGCGTGCTCGTCCTCCCAACGCGCGCGGACGGCGCCGCTTCCGCGGACGGCGTCAGCTTCGAAGTCACGACCGAGGACGGCATTCGCACGTACAAGGCGACGGTCGCCAACCGGACGGCGATCGCCCATGCCGAAGCAGCAGGACGACCGACCCGCTACGCATTCGATCCCGACGAGAGTCGGTTCCGGGAGCTGACCGCTACCGTTCTCGTCGAGTTGGAAGACTACGGCGAGTTGCCGGCGCTCGTCCGCGAAGTCGGTGCCATCTCCGGCAAGCCGTATCCGCATCTCGGTTTCGCCTTGATTCGCCTGCCGCTCGCGATTGATCCTGCGCAGGCGGCGCGGCGTCTCGAGGCCGTGCCCGGCGCCGACAAGGCGTTTGTGCAGTTCAAGGCGCCGGTCAGACGGCCGATGCGGCCGCGACCTGAGGCCGCCACTACGAAGGCGACGAACAAGACCGACTTGGCGTCGGATCTCCTGGTGTTTTTCGACGGGATCCGGGTCGTGGACGAGAACGCCGTCGTAGCGGAAATCAACGTCTTGAACTGGGGTGCCGCCCCCACCGCCAGCGGGAATCTGACGCTGGTCCTGGCGACGACCCCAGGCTTCACGCCGGCTTTGCGTCGCGTGTCGCGTCGCGTACCGGTATTGCAGCCGAAGGGAAGCTACTCGGTACGCATACGGTTGAGCCTGCGTACATTGGCTGCCGACACGTACTTCCTGCGCGCCGAGATGCCGGTGCAGAGTTCCGAGCTTGCCGGCCGCAGCTACACCAACAGCGACAGGGCCGGGTTCACGATCGACGGGATGGATCCGATCCGCCAGCGCTGCACGGAGCCCGGGCGGGGCGGATCGCCAAACGTCGTGGATCCGCTTTACCGGCACCAGTGGCACTTGCGAAACACGGGCCAGACGGCTTTCGCGGATAGCGGCGGGTTGCGCAACCAGGACTTGCGCATGGGAGTCATCCTGACCCGCGGCCCGTTCGGAGCCGGTGTGAAGGTTGCCGTCGTCGACACCGGCCTGGAAACCTGCCATCCGGATCTCGCAGCCAGTATCGAGACCGACGCGTCGTACAACTTCAACGCCCCGTTGGCCGCGGCGGACGACGCGGTGGCCGCCTGGCCGACGGCCGAGACGGCGGATCCTTTCAATGTCCATCCGACAGGCGATCACGGCACCAGCGTCGCGGGCCTCATCGCGGCGGAGGCACGCAACGGAATCGGCGGCCGTGGCGTCGCTCCGGGAGCTCGGCTTCGCGGCTACAACATGCTGAACGCCCTCGATTACGACACGGGCGTCTTCCTCGACGCCATGGGTGCGAGTTTCATGGCGCCCGATTCGTCCGATGTGGACGTTTTCAACATGAGCTTCGGCTCGCTTGGCTATCCAGCAAGCGCCGAACCCGAGGAAGAGGCCTTGTTCGCCTACGGCGTGCGCCGCTTGCGCGGGGAACGCGGTGCGGTCTACGTGAAGGCTGCGGGGAACGGCTTCGGCGAGTGCGGCGCGCTCCATGATCCGCTGAACGATCAGATCGGCTGCTCGAATGCCAACGGCGACGAGGTCAACAATCTGCCCTACGTGGTCGCGGTCGGCGGGCTCGACGCCAACGGCAGGCGCGCGAGCTATGCAAGCGCCGGGGCGAACCTCTGGATCAGCGCGCCGGCGGGCGAGTTCGGCGTCTATTCGCCGGCGATGGTGACCACGGACCAGGCCGGTTCGGATGTGGGCTACGGCGTCACGTACGGCGATCGCATCGCCGGTCGGCACGACGTGAATCCGTCCGGTGACTACACCAGCTTGTTCAACGGCACGTCTTCGGCCGCGCCCAACGTAGCGGGCGTCGTGGCGATCCTCCTGGAGGCCAACCCGGAACTGACTTGGCGCGACGTGAAGCACATCCTCGCGGACACCGCGCGGTCGGTGGACCCGTCGGTGCGTGCGGTCACGGCGACCTTCGGTGGCGTCTCACGCGTTGTGCAGGATCGGTGGGTGAGGAACGGCGCCGGGTATCGGTTCCACAACTGGTACGGCTTCGGCGGCGTGCACGCGAACGCCGCCTGGCGGCTCGCTCGTCGCTACGTGCCGGGTTCGCTGGGTCCGGCACGGCGGTCGGGGTGGTTCAACGCACCGGGTGGCACGGTCGCGATTCCCGACAACGATGGTGGCGGCGCCGAACAGTCGCTCACCGTAGCTGGGATGTCGGCCACCGCCAACATCGAAGCCGTGATCCTCGAGGTGGGTATCGACCATCCGTTTCCGCACGACCTGGGCATCGAATTGACCTCGCCTGCGGGAACGCGCAGCGTCGTCAACCCGGTCTACAACGACGTGTTGGCGCTAGATCGTACCGGCGCGCCGCTGACCTGGCGCCTGCTCAGCAATGCGTTCTACGGCGAGGGTCTCAACGGCGACTGGACGCTTTCCTTGTTCGACGGTGCGGACGACGACACGGGCACGCTGAACGGCTGGCGGTTGAGGTTCCACTACGGGGAGCACCCCTAGACGGCCCTTAGCTGCTGAATCCCGGAGATCTGCGAGCTACGGAGCGGGGCTTGCGTTCTGCCAAAAGGGGTCGCGGACTCATGCCCCTGCCGCGGCCAACGGGTAGGATACGGCCCGCCGACAGTCAGGAGTCGACATGACCGACACAAAAAGACCGTTCTCGTCCATCGTCGTCGACGGCGTGGAGCAGGCGCCGAGCCGGGCCATGCTGTATCCCGTGGGCTTCAAGCGCGAGGACTTCGCGAAGGCGCAGGTCGGGATCGCGTCGACCTGGTCGATGGTCACCCCCTGCAACATGCACATCAACGACCTCGCGGACGCCGCCGCGATGGGTGCCGACGAGGCGGGTGCCAAGAGCGTGGTGTTCAACACGGTTACCGTTTCCGACGGCATCTCCATGGGCACACCTGGGATGCGCTACTCCCTGGTGTCTCGCGAGGTGATCGCGGACTCCATCGAAACGGTCATCGGTGCTCAGGGCTTCGACGGCTTCGTAGCCATCGGCGGCTGCGACAAGAACATGCCGGCGTGCGCCATGGCGATTGCCCGCATGGACCGGCCGGCGGTCTTCGTCTACGGCGGCACGATCCAGACCGGCGAGCAGCGCCGCGACATCATCTCGGTGTTCGAAGCGGTGGGTGCCCGCGCGGCGGGCGCCATCGACGACGACGAACTGCTCGCCGTCGAGCAGACCGCGATTCCGGGCCCGGGATCCTGCGCGGGCATGTACACGGCCAACACCATGGCGTCGGCCATCGAGGCGATGGGCCTGTCGCTGCCGAATTCATCCGCGCAGGAGGCTGTCAGCGAGAACAAGCGTCGCGACGCCTACGAGGCGGGCGCGGCGGTTTCACGCTTGGTTCAGGCGGGCATCAAGCCGTCCGACATCCTCTCCTTGGAGGCGTTCGAGAACGCGATCACGGTGGTCACGGCCCTGGAAGGCTCCACCAACGCCGTGCTGCACCTGCTCGCCATCGCCAGCGCCGCAGGCATTCCGCTGACCATAGACGACTTCACGCGCATCGGCGCCAAGGTGCCGGTGCTCGCGGACATGCGGCCCGCCGGCAACTACGCCATGTCGGAACTCATTGCGATCGGCGGCATCCAGCCGCTGATGAAGACCCTGCTCGACGCTGGCATGCTGCACGGCGACTGCTTGACGGTGACCGGAAAGACCTTGGCCGAGAACTTGGCCGACGTCGCGCCGTATCCCGCCGACCAGCGCATCATTCGGCCGCTCGACGATCCCATCAAGCCGGACGGCCACCTCGTGATCCTGCGCGGCAATCTCGCGCCCGAGGGCGCCGTCGCCAAGATCACCGGCCACGAGGGCTTGCGCTTCAGTGGTACGGCCCGCGTTTTCCACGGCGAGGAAGCGGGTATGGCCGCGATCATGGACGGTTCCGTGCAGAAAGGAGACGTGGTGGTGATTCGCTACGAAGGACCGAAAGGTGGGCCGGGCATGCGCGAGATGCTGAGCCCCACCAGCGCGATCAACGGCCGGGGGCTGTCGTCGGACGTGGCGTTGATCACCGACGGCCGGTTCTCGGGCGGCTCGCACGGCTTCGTCATCGGCCATGTCACGCCCGAGGCCTTCGAGGGCGGTCCCATCGGCCTGGTCGAGGACGGCGACACCATCACCGTCGATGCCGAGCGGCGCGAGATCAACCTCGCGGTCGACGCGGACGAATTGGCTGCGCGCAAGCAGCGCTGGCAACGCCCGGCACCGTATGCGGAGCGGGGCACGCTCGCCAAGTACGCGAAGCTCGTGTCGTCGGCGTCCGAGGGGGCTGTCACGGACAGGAATCTGTGACGCTGATGTGGGGCGCTGCGGACTTCGGAACTTCATGGATCCGCTACTGCTGACCCCGGCGGATGTAGACACCGCTCGCTGGGAACTGTGTGGTGATCCGGAGCGCTCCTGGGCCGCCTACGGAGGGGCGATGCGGGTGTACCGGTTTGCCTTGGGTCGCACCTGGGACGTGTCGAAGCCGTCGGCGCTCTGGATTCTCCTCAACCCGGCGACCGCCGACCACGACTCCGATGACCGGACGACGCTCAGGCTGGCCGGGTATGCCGAGTCGTGGGGCTGCGGTGGCTTCGTCGTGGTCAATCTGTTCGCTCTGCGATCGAGCGATCCGAAGCGCTTACGCTACGCCCCGGACCCCGTCGGTCCTGGCAACGACGACGTGGTCCTGCGAGCGGCGACCCTTGCCGGTTCGGACCCCGTCTGCGGGTGGGGTAACCAGGGTGCCTTCCGCGGTCGGGCGCAAGCTGTCACGGAGATGCTGGTCACGAATGGCGTCACGCTGACGGCCTTGGCTGTGACCGCACTCGGCAGTCCGACACACCCGCTCTATCTGCCTCGCCACCTGACGCCGTCGCCATGGGAACCATAGGCGGGGTCGCCTGCCTGCCGCGCGGCATCGCGAATCGGGCGGCATGGGAATCGGGCCCGGATGGTTGAAAGGGCCTCTCCCGCCGGACAGAATCCCACGAAGATCACCCACGGGGAGCGCAGATGAAGATCACCGACGTCAAGGTGGACGTTTTCAAGTGGCAGGTGGAACCGTGGCGGGTCGGCGCCGGTATGCGGTTCGGCGGGCCGCGCCAGCTCGGTGTCGTCACTGTCGAGACCGATGAGGGGATCTCCGGCAACGCCTTCCTGTCCGGCCCGAACCATCACGCCCAGCCGCTGATCGACATCGTCAAACCGCGCGTGATGGGCCGCGATCCCCAGGACATCGGCGCGATCTGGCGTGGCCTTTGGCGACAGACCCGGGCGGTGTCGACGTCCGTGATCGGCGCCGTCGACATCTGCCTGTGGGACATCAACGGCAAGATCGCCGGGCAGCCCATTCACCGCCTGCTCGGCACCTGCAAGGACTCCGTGCCGGTCTACTCCAGCACCGCCTACTGGGAGACCAGGGAGGAGTACCAGGAGGAGGCGCTGCGCTTCAAGGAAGACGGGTGGACGGCGCACAAGATCCACCCGCACTCGGACCCCAAGGCCGACGTCGCGATCTGCGAAGCCGTCCGCGAGGCGGTTGGCGACGACATGAAGCTCATGCTCGACTCGATGTGGGCATACGAGTACGAGGACTCGGTCCGCGTGGGGCGGGCGATCGAGGATCTCGACTACTACTGGTACGAAGACCCGCTCGCCGAGGAGGATCTCTACAGCTACGTCAAGCTCAACGAGAAGCTCGACATCCCGATCATGGCCACCGAGTTCGCTCCCGGACGCTACTACGGCATGACCCAGTGGATCACCAACTACGCCACCGACATCCTGCGCGGCGACGTCGCGGTGACGGGCGGGATCACGCCGCTCGTACGCCTTTGCCACCTGGCGGAGGGCTTCAAGATGAAGTGCGAGATCCACCACGGCGGCAATTCGCTGAACAATGTCGCCAACCTGCACGTCACGATGGCGGTTCCGAACTGCGAGTTCTATGAATTCTTCCCGTGCACGGGCTCGAACGTCTACGGGCTCGTGGAGGACATCGACATGTCGGGCGGCGTCGTCCAGGCGCCGACGGGGCCCGGGCTTGGTTACGAGATCGACTGGGAACGGCTGCGGAAGGACCACGTCGGCACGGTCGGCGACTGAAGCTGTCGCCTTGGGGCAAGGGACATGATACTGTCCCTAAAAATGGAATATTGGTAGAGTTGGACAATATATTGTCCACAAGGACATGCCTTGGTCCGTCTACCTCTCCACACGGCGCGAGACGTACAGACTTCGTTGGCCGCCGCCGCCCGCGATCGGCGCGAGGCTCGAGGGTACTCGAGAGCCGCGCTTGCGCGACTGAGCACAGTCCCTGCCGCGACAATCAAGCGATTCGAGACGACCGGACAGATCTCGCTGCGCCAGTTCCTGCTCATCTGGCAGTGCGTGGATCGCCTCGAACGGGTTGCTTCGCTGTGTGATCTACCCCCGTCGCTGCCGCAAAGCATCGACGAGGTGTTGGCGGACGATCGGGCCGACCGGTGACTGCGTTCGAAACCGTCCGCCGACTCGACGTGCACCGCGTGTTTGCCACGGGCGAGCGCCGACCGGTCGGCGAGTTGGCGCAGAACCGCCAAGGCGTGTACTTCCAATACGACGCGGACTACCTTCGACTCTGTCCGAGCCTATCGCCATTCACGCTCCCGTTCGACGGCTCGCTACAGCGGGCGCCGACTGAACCGCACGACGGTCTGCATGGGGTCTTCGCAGATTCCCTGCCCGACGGCTGGGGCAGGCTGCTGATGGACCGGGTCTGTCGGCGCCATGGAGTGCTCCCGAGCGAGCTGACCCCGATGGACCGCCTGTCCTATGTCGGGAACCGGGGCATGGGCGCACTGCAGTTTTCGCCGCTTTCGCCTTTCACGCCCGAGTCGGCAACCGATGTCGACCTGATCGAACTGGGCGAGCGAGCACGAACGCTGTTCGAGGACGACGGCGCAGAGGTCGCGCCGGAACTCGCCGCGACCGGCAGCTCGGGGGGCGCGCGCCCGAAGGCCGTGGTCTACCTGACGCCGGCGGGGGGCGACTCCCGGATGAGCACGCAGCCAGGCGCTGGCTTGGAGCCCTGGCTCGTCAAGTTCACTTCCGCATCGCTGCCGTTGGGTCACGAGGAGAGCTTGTGCGAGGCGGCGTACCTCAAGCTGGCTCGAGAGGCCGGGATCGATACGCCCGAATGGCGGCTGATCCCAACTAGCGGGCGCGCGGGGTCATCGGCCATCGCATCGCTGGCGCTGAAGCGCTTCGACTGCACGCCCGTTGGCGGTCGCCTACATATGCTGAGCCTGTGCGGCTTGCTCGACGCGGACTTCCGTGCGCCGTCCATCGACTACGAGGATCTGATCAAGGCAAGCCAGGCCCTTTGCGAGAGCGCGGCGGTTGGGCAGAGCCAGCTCGTCCGGGCCGCGTTCAACCTTTTCGCCCTGAACCAGGACGACCACACCCGCAACTGGGCGTTCCTGCAAGATGACGACGGGCGTTGGCGACCATCGCCCTGTTACGACGTGACGTTCAGCCCGAGTCCGTATGGCGAACACACGACCGCGTTCGCCGGGCACGGGGCGACGCCGCCGCTCACGGCCATGCAGCAGTTGGCAGCGCAGGCCAATTACGCAAGCTGGGGACGCGCCCGCGAGATGATCGAGGAAGTCGTGGACGTCATCCAGCGCTGGCCGGCGGTCGCGGCCGGATTGGACGTGCGGCCGGAGACGCGCCGGTTGGTCGGACGTCGCCTGGATGAAGTCCGCGTGGCGAATCGAGCGCTGCTCGGGCGCTAGGCGTCAGTCGGTTTCCGCCTGCAGCCGCGCGCTCTCGCGCTGCAGCGCCCAGGCGCGCTCGAAGAGTTCCATCTTGGCCGCTCGCAGGCCGCCGCTCCGTGCACCGGTGTCGGCACCGAACTCCATATAGGCCTCGCTTTCGGGCGTGTACGCCGGCCACTCGGGCAACCCTTCGCCGTTCGGATTGCCGGTGCGGGCGAACTGCGTCCAGACCGTTGCCATCAGGTCCGAGAGTGCGTGGTCCGCGTCGGCTGGTACCGCGCCGAAGAGATCGACGTTGCCGAAGACGTAGCCGATCTCAGCGGCGTGGAAGGCCCCGTATCGATCGCTTTCCGCAATGGGCGGCTCCTTGGTGAACCAGTAGAGCCAAGTCTCGCTCGGAACGGTCTGCATGGCCCTGGCCCAAGCGCGCATCGGCCAGGTGAACATGGCATCGCCCATTAGGTCCATCCAGGACTCCATGGCCTGGGCGTCGTCGGTCGCCGGATAGTGCGCGCGGACATCGTCGGCGACTTCGCCGAGCGTCGCGGCGACATAGGCCTCGAACCCGGCCAAGCCGTCGCCGAACGCCGGTCCCAGGTAGGAGAAGAGCGCGGTTCCCTCGTCCGCGTTGGAGCCGATCATGACCGGCACGTCAGCCTGTTCGCCCCGCGCGAAGATCGCCGACAACTCGTCCGGGATGACCTCGCCATCGACGATGCCGAGGGCTTGGGAAAACGCAGGGTTCGACAAGAAGGTGGCGAGGACGTGGTCCGCAGGAAGCGTTCTGAGTGCCGAAAGCGACGCGTCGCCGGCAAGCGCCGCCGCGAACTCCGCGCCAGCCGTTTCGGCGGCGTCCGCGACCGTCATCGGGCCGAAGGCACCGCCGCTTTGGCCGATCACGCGATGGAACAGGCCCCGCGCGAGTGGGCTTGCCTGCAGGAAGGACACGCTCATCGACCCGGCGGACTCGCCGAAGATGGTGACGTTGCCCGGGTCGCCGCCGAAGTTGCCGACGTTGTCCCGGACCCACTCGAGCGCTGCGATCTGGTCGCGGATCCCCTGGTTGCCGGACGCGCCGCTCTCGCTCTCGGCGCCGAGTTCCGGCAGCGCCAGGAAGCCGAACGGTCCGAGGCGGTAGTTGATCGTCACGAGCACAACGCCTTTCGAGGTCAGCAGTTCGCCGGGGTAGGCGTCGCCGGAGCCCACGGTGAGACCCCCGCCGTGAATCCACACCATCACCGGAGCCGCCTCGTCGACATGTTCCGCCCGCGTCCAGACATTGAGCAGGAGGCAGTCTTCGTCCATCGCCGCAACAGCGGTCGCCGCGTCGTAGAAGCCTCCCTGGTCTCCCTGCTGCACGCAGCCGGGTCCGGGGGCGGTTGCGTCGCGCACGTCTTGCCAGGGTTCCACCGGAGCGGGCGGCGCCCAGCGCCTGTCGCCGACGGGCGGGGCCGCGTAGGGAACGCCGTGGTATTGCTTGAGGCCGTCGGCGCCGATCAAGCCCCGAATGGTGCCGCCCGTGACGGGCACCTCGGCACCGACTGCTGCCGGTCCCTGTGGCTCGGCGACCTCGGTGCCGCAGCCGGACGTGACTAGTCCGAGCGCGGCGAGCGCTAACGTGGTGCGTATCTGCATGGCTGAGTCCCCTCCGGGTCTTGTTGGGTCTAGCGGTCGCGTCGCCGACACATCGCTAAACTACGGTCAATGAAGGTCTTGAGGGCGGCTTAAGCGAGTGGGCAGGATACGCGAGCTATTCCGCGACCGCGCGATTCTTTCGTGGGCGCTCTACGACTGGGCGAATTCCGTTTTCGCGACCACGGTGATCGCGGGGTTCTTCCCGGTGTTCTTCAAGCAGTATTGGAGTGCGGGCAGCGACGCCGTCACCAGCACGGCCCAGCTCGGCTTTGCCAACTCGATCGGCAGCGCCTTCATTCTCATCGCGGCGCCGGTGCTCGGTGCGCTGGCGGACAGCGGCGCGGCGCGCAAGAAATACCTCGCCGCCTTCACCGGCTTAGGCGTCGCGATGGCGGCCGGGCTCTGGTTCGTTCCGGAAGGCGACTGGTCGTCGGCCGCCATCGTCTACGTGCTGGCGACCGTCGGCTTCTCGGGCTCGATCATCTTCTACGACGCCCTGATCGTGTCGGTGAGTCCCACCGAGCGCGTCGACGAGGTCTCGGCATTCGGCTTCTCGCTCGGCTACATCGGCGGCGGCCTGTTGTTCGCGCTCAACGTCGCCATGACGCTGTCGCCGGCGACGTTTGGCTTGGCCAGTGCCGCCGAAGCGGTGCGGCTGTCGTTCTTGACGGTCGCGGCTTGGTGGCTGCTGTTCTCACTGCCGCTCTTCCGCTACGTGCCCGAGCCGGGACGGGTTGCGCAAGCTGCATCGGTGCTCGGCACGGCGTTCCGCTCCCTCGGCAAGACGCTCGGCGACTTCCGCGGCAATCGGATGGTCGGCCTGTTCCTGCTCGCCTACTTTTTCTACATTGACGGCGTGCACACGATCATCCGCATGGCGGTGGACTACGGGCTGTCGCTCGGCTTTCCGTCCGAGAGCCTGATCGTCGCGTTGCTCATCACGCAGTTCGTCGGCTTCCCCGCCGCCTTGGCGTTCGGCATCGCCGCGCGGCGCTTCGGTCCCAAGCCGGCACTCTACGTCGGGGTGTTCGTCTACGTGGCCGTGACGGTCTACGCCTATTTCATGGACTCGGTGGTCGAGTTCTACGTCTTGGCTGCGACCGTGGGGCTGGTGCAAGGCGGCGTCCAGGCGGTCTCGCGTTCGCTGTACGCGCGATTCGTGCCGCCGGCGCAGAGTGGCGAGTTCTTCGGCTTCTTCAACATGCTCGGCCGCTTCGCGGCGATCATCGGCCCGGCGCTAGTGGCGGTCACCGGCGTTCTAACCGGCAGCTCTCGGCTCGGCATTCTGTCCGTCGTCCTGGTTCTGGGCGTTGGTTTCGTGTTGCTCACGTTCGTGCGCGTGCCCAAAGTCGCCTGACCGACTGGCCGCGTCATGCCGCCGGAGGCGGCATGCTGCCTCCATGACCGACATGCGCCGCGCCAGGGGTCCGAGAGGGTGTCGGCGCCGTCGTTGCGCACCTCCGTCAGTCTTCACCGGCCGCCGCGGCCGGGACCTACCCGCGTTCCGTTAGGGGAGATTCCCCTTCGAGTGTTCCTCGCCTCGTGGCAGACTAGACAGCATGTGCCCGACATCGGATCAGCGCCAGCCCCGGACCTCCCGCGCGGAGATCGTGCAGGAGTTGTTGGATAAACGTGGAAACCGGTGTCAGTCGTGTGGGGTCGAGAATGCGCGGCTGGAGCTCGCCCACATCGTTCCGATTGCCAAAGGGGGGAGCATCGGGCTCGACAACGTCGCATTGCTGTGCTCGAACTGCCACTATCTCTTGGACAGCTTTCGGCCGAGTGATCTTGAGTTTGAGCGGTTCCTTTCGAACATCCTCGAAGGCAGCCATGACTATGGCGATGTCGTCGCCGAGAGCCCTTTGCGGAGCAGTGAAGGCACCATCCTGCGGGCAGACTTTACGGCTACTAGGCAACAGAACGGGAAACGCGAACGTGTTTTGATCGAAGCAAAGGCCTGGTCCTCTGTTGGAGGTGCACAGGTACGGGCCGCAATCGAACAGATCGAACGGTACCGCCAGGCCGGATCGTTCGATATCGCAGCGCTCGTGTTTCCGGGAGGAGTTGGCGAAGACGGCGAGGCGGCGCTTGAAGCCGCCGAAATAGAAGTCTGGGATCTGGACCATGTGGCTGCGGCTTTTGCCAAGGAGATCGCGGCGCAGCCGGCCTCAGGCTTCCGGTTGCTCTACTCGCTCGTAGCACATTCCGGCGGCCGCAGGGAATCGGACGACCTGATCGCGGGGATGAAGGCGTGTAAGCCAGGAAAGGAGGACTGGGCCAAGTACCAGAGGGTTGTCGCTGATGTGTTTGAGTTTCTGTTCGTACCGCCGTTGATGAGTCACTTTTGGGAGTCATCCGACACGCTCGGAGCGAATCGGCGCGACATCATTCTGTCGAACTATGCTGTGGATGGATTCTGGAAGTTCCTGCGCGAAACCTATCAGGCGCACTACATCGTCGTCGACGCCAAGAACCACAAGAACAAGATCTAGAAAACGGAAGCACTTCAAATCGCCAATTACCTAAAGCCTCGTGGTACGGGTATGTTCGGCATCATTGCGATGAGGTGCGACGCTAGCCCGGCGTGCCGTCACACGATCGCCGAACAGTGGACAATATACGGAAAGATGATCGTGCTTCTCGAGGATGATGACATCGAATCAATGCTGCTCGCCGCCGGCTCCGGTGGAAAACCGGAGGATGTTATCGGGCAGAAGATCGAGGAGTTCCGACTCTCTATGTAGATGCGGAAGCGACATCGGCGTCCCGTGTCTCCGGGCGCGATGGCGGACCAGCTTTACAAGGACATCCCCCCAGGCACTTGCCATCGCGGTCCGCCCCGCACCATGTGTGTTAGGCGACGCGTGAAACTGACCCCCCGGCGACACCAAAGCGGACCCCTTCAAGCAACGACAGAAGGAGTCGGAGGGCATGACGGCGTGTCACGATACGCCGCAGTCAGGCGATCGCGGGGGCAAGGGATGATGAGGCCGGACGAGGTGGAGGCCATGCTCGGTCTCTACGAGCTGGGCTGGGGGCGAAGCGGATCGCGGCGGCGTTCGGCTGCAGCGGGAACACGGTGAAGCGCTGCCTCGCGGCTGCGGGCTGGGTGGCGTACGGCGGTTCGCGGCGGGCCTCGAAGCTCGCCGGTCTGGATGAATGGCTCGAGGAGCGCTTCTTCCGCCACCGCGGCAACGCCGAGGTGGTGCGCCAGGGACCTCAGGCGCGAGCTGTCCTTAGTCGACGCGTGGCGACCTGCGCCGGACGAGACAGTGCGCTGGCGGCGCAATCGGCTCGCACCGCGTTTCGCGCCGCCCCATCGCGCAACGACGCGCTCGACGCTGGCGCCGCGGCCGTGCACCAGCACCATGACGTCGTACTTCGCCTTTCGTCTGGTCGAGGAGGCCTAAGATTAGGGCGGCGTCGCGGACCTCCCTCCGCCGGTGATGGCCACCAAGCGTGCCCTCGGGCAGGTGAGGAAGGTGGTCGTTGGGAGCGAACGCGTGGGCTGGTTGCATGGTGCCGTCTCCTTCGTGCCGGTTGAGGGAAGCGGCGCCTGGACGTGTCCCCCTTCACGCCCAACCTCTTCCTCTCGGCGACGATCTTGGGGATAGCAGGGGAATGCGGGCTTGGGGACGATAGGCGTGGTGCGGTATCTTGTAGTGGCCCCGCACATTCGAGGCGTCATGGTGATGGGTCGACCGAAAAGGTCCCGCCCGACAGACTTGGTCTCCGCGAGTGCCCGCGACTTCCTGAACACGGGCCTTCGAGTGCTATTCGCTGATGGAGCGACGGCTCAAGATGCAAACTTGAGTGTCGTTTCCACTCAGACGACGATCGACTTGCTGTTGAAGTACCGATTGATAGCGGAGGGCGGGTGGTTCGGGTCGAACGTGAGAGGGCGGGAGCCAAAGGGTGTCAATGGCAACTGAAAACTGCACATTTCTGGCAACTGAAAACTGCACACTTTC
>JAPOYV010000077.1 GCA_026706385.1 Gammaproteobacteria bacterium | reverse complement strand
AAGGTCTTGTCGCCCGCGACGTAGGAGTGCTCCCACTGGATGTTCTTGTTCTCGGCCTTCATGGCGGCGAGAACGCTGTTCGACTTCTGCGATGCCTCGCGCAGCGCGTCGCGTTCGGCGGTGCCGATCTCAGGGATGTCTCTCTCGATCACGTATCTGGGCATGTCTTGTCACTCCGGCGGGACGATGTCGGTTGGATGAAAGGGACTTAAGAGCCTACCCGCGAACCGCGCCGAAAGTCACTCCCGACGCCCAGCACGATGTCCCCGTACGCCTGGTACGCGCTGTCCGCCACCATCACATGCTGTGCAGCCGCCACCAGGTCCCGATGCACACGCTGCAGGACGCCATCGTCTTGAATCGCTGCGGCGCCCGCGTAGCGGAGCGCTCGACCGCCGATGGCCAGGCAGTGCTCCGCCGCGAGAGCCGCAACGGCTTTCAGTTTCGCGGCAGCGCCGCGAAAGTCACCATCTAGTTCCACGGCATGTTCGAGGTCGGCCGCGCTCGCCCTGACCCCGGCAAGCAACGTTGTCCATTGCCCCTCCAACCGGCCGAGTTCGACCCGGAAGGCCTGCTTGTCGGCCACCGTTGCCGAGTCCCAGAGACGGCGTTTAGTCGCGCTCAAGCGAATCGTCTCGTCGAGCGCGCGGCGGGCACCGCCGAGCGAGACCGCCGCGTGTTCAATCGGGATGCGCAGACCCGCGTTGGCATTGAAGAACGATCCCCGCTGCTGCGCTGTGCACAACGCGCGGCGTTCCGGCACGAACGCGTCGGTCACGGCGTAGGTGCAACTCCCGGTGCCGCGCAGTCCGGCGACATGCCAGTCGTCGTGCACGTCGACTTCCGCGATCGGCACGGCCAGCGAGATACCTCGCGTCTGGCCCTGATCTTCGATCAGGCAGTTGGCGACTATCCACTCCGCGTGCAGGATGCCGCTGCCGAAGCCCCATTGCCCCATCACGCGGTAACCCCCGGCCACGCGTTCGGCCCGCCCGCTGGGCTTCAACGAGCCCGCCGCCACGGGCTGCCGGTCGCCGGCAAACACCTCCGCGAAGCCCTGGTCCGGCAAGCTCGCAGCCATCGAGGCGGTGACCGTATTGCCGATCATCAGCGTCCAGCATGCCGACATGTCGGCGCGGGCAAGCTCGACGATCGCATCGACCTGGGTGACGAGGTCGATGTCGAAACCACCCGCCGCCCGCGGAACCCACATGCCGAAGAGGCCCGCGGCGTGCATCGCCTCCGTCGCCTCGCGGCACAACGTGCGCAATCGCTCGGATTCCGCCGCCGTGCGATCCAGAGTGGGCGCGATCTCGGCAATGCGCTCGAGGACGTGGGCAGATTGTCGACCCAAGCTTGAGACTCCTTGCCGCGCGACCCACCGAGCATTGAGGCCTGTCGAAGCCGTCAGACGCGAATTCAAGCCGTGATCATACCTGAGTCTCTAGTAACCAAAAAAATAAACTGCATCAATTGTTTATGTTCCCCCACATCAGATTGTGCGACCCGTTCCCCGCAGTGGGAGCCAAGCCGAGTGGCGGATGGCAGCGGTGCCGACGTTCTGCTAGGTTCGTGGCCAAGACCGAGGGTTGGATCGATCCATGGACCTAGTGCTCGTCCTGTTACTCGGGGTTTTCGGCATCGCCGTCTACTTCTTTCCGACGTTGGTCGCATTCCTCGGGGGAAAGCGGAATCGCGGAGCGATCCTCGTCCTCAACCTGATCCTTGGTTGGACATTGCTCGGGTGGATCGGGTCGCTCATTTGGGCAATCGTCGCGCCACGCGAGGAATCTCAAGGCTGAGACGCCTCGAGCCTCGACAGTCCTGACCACAGACAGTGTCCACCTTCCAGCCATTTCGACGGTAAGCGTTCGTACTGAGCCGTCGGATTGCCCATCGAACCAGGCATCGTGAAACATGCAACCATCGGTTCAAACCGCTTGCGAACAGAGAGGTCCAACTCGTGATCATACCCATCACCGCCCTGTACGCCGCGCTGCTCGTCGCGGTGTTCGTCGTCCTGACCGTGCGCATCGGGCTGGCGCGAGGCAGAACCGGCATCTCCATGCTCGATGGCGGCAATGAGCAGGTTCTCGTGGACATGCGCCGGCACGGCAACTTCATCGAGCACGTGCCGCTGCTACTCATCCTGATGGCGATCATCGAGGTCAACGACGGCAGCGCGGTGTTTCTGCACGTCGTCGGCATCGCGCTGGTGATCTGCCGTATCGCCCACCCGTTCGGGTTGCGCCACGACCGCGCGCGGACGCCGATGCGGTTTCTTGGCGCCGCCGGGACGTTTCTCGTGACCATCGCGCTCGGTCTGGTCGTGCTCTGGCAGGGCTTGAGCGCGCTGTAGCCGCCTTCAACTGGCGGCAACTTGCCGCAGCCGTTCCGGCGTCATGGGCAGATCCCGGACGCGCAAGCCAGTCGCGGCGAATACGGCGTTGGCCAACGCCGCGGACGTCGGACCCACCGTCGCTTCGCCGGCGCCGACCGGATCGAGTTCGGGGTGGTCCACGAGCACGGTCTCGACAGTGGGCACTTCGCTGAAGCGCAGGATCGGGTAGCTCTCCCAGTCGCGGGTGGCCACGGCGCCTTGTGCGTCGAAGGCCACGGCCTCCTTGAGACACCACGACAGCGCCTGGATCGCGCCACCCTCCAACTGGTTGCGCAGGCCGTCCGGATCGATCACGCGACCGGCGTCGGCGGCGATCCAGAGTTTGGCCACGCGGATTTCGGCCGTTGAGTCGTCCACGGCGACCTCCGCCACAACGGCGGCGCAGCATTGCCGGTTCTTGTAGCGCGCGAGTCCCATTCCGCGGTTGCCTGCCAATCCTCCGCTGGCGGCGAGCGCGGCATCGAGCACGGCCACGGCGCGGGCATCGCGGCCCAAGTGACGGCGGCGAAAATCGTCCGGGCTGACACCGGCTTCGAGAGCCAATTCGTCCATGAACGACTCGATCGCGAAGACGTTGCCCTGCGCTCCCAGGCCGCGTAGCGCGGACGTGCGCACGGGGGCATCGGCGATGAAGTGCTTGGTGACTTCCTGGGCGGGGAAGGCATAGATGGGCAGCGCATTGCGGTGGATGCCGACTTCCGGTGCCAGCGCCGGACGTGGCGTACTCGGTTCCAGGGGCTGACCTAGGAGCCTCGCCGACAACAGATCCACCCCGGCAGCCCGCGGCGACGGCCGCGAGACGTGGGTGAAGCCGTAGACGTCGTGAGTCCACGCCTCGACCCGGTCCCGCGCATCGAGCTCCGCGCCCATTTCCACGTGCATCGGCGGCCCGAGGGGCTCGAATCCGTGCTCGTCTTCGCGCGACCACTTGAGCAGCACCGTGCGCCCGGGCACGGCACGGGCCACCAGCGCGGCATCGAAGGCAGCGTCGTCGGCCCCGTTGTGTCCGTAGCAGCCTGCGCCGGCCACGTGACGGATCTCGATGTGGTCCACGTCGAGCGCCATGGCGCGCGCGATCACCCCGCGCAACGACTCGATCCCCTGGCTCGCGCTTTCGATGACGAGGCGCGGCGTTGACGCATGGCCCGCGCGCCAAAGGGCCGTCGCGGCCGACGGTCCCAGCGAGGCGTGCATCAGGAACGGGCGCGAATAAGTCGCACGAAAGGTCGTCGGCATCTCCTGCCGCGGTCCCCGCACCGGTCGACCATCGCGGATCGGGAATGCCTCGGCACCAGCGCGGCGCTGTTCGTCGATCTCGGCGCGCGGACTCCCAAACGCGAGTCGCCAGTGCGCCTTGGCGGCAACACGTTCCGCCCAGCGTACCGCTTCGGATTCCTTCGGATGCGCAACCGCAACGAAGCTACCATCCACCACCAGTGTCCCCGGCGATGCGACACGAATGTCCAGTTCGGCCAATCGGTGGTTGACCGAGGGTGGTCGGACGAGGCGTGCATGGAGCTCGGCGGGCGCGTCGTGGACGAACGCGGCGGCAGTGGCCTTCGCCTCGACGTCCACCCGACGCTGTCCCGCATGGCCAACCCAACGGTATTCGGCCGGCGACTTCTCGGGCGTGCGCTTCGGGATCTCGAAGTCCAAAAAAGCCGCGTCGATGAGTTGCCAATAGTCCACGCGCTCGTTGACCCCCGGCGCCGTGATCTCGCCGTCGGCCACGTCGAGGCGCGCCACCGGGACGCCCAGGCGATTCGATGCCCGCTCGAGCAGCAGGCGGCGCGCCCATGCACTGGCCTGGCGAAGGTTCGCGCCACTGGTCTCGATCGACATCGAACCGGCCGTGGTGCCTTCGTCAGGCGTTCGCCCGGTGTGTGCGGACACGACCTGCACGCGTCCGGGCTCCACGTCGAGTTCCTCGGCGACGATGGTGCGCAGCGCTGTGAGCAGACCCTGGCCGATTTCCACCTTGCCGGTCAGGGCGACCACACGACCGTCGTCGGCCACCCGAATCCAACGGCCCAGCGACGGCAGGGCCGCCAAACCAGCGGGCAGAGGTCTCACGAGCCGGCCAACGCGGTCAGCGCCCGCAGCACGCGCGGCTGGCTGCCGCAGCGGCATAGCTGCGCATCCAGGGCCTCGGCGATCCGGTCGCGCGTTGGATGCGGATCAACCCGGAACAGCGCCTCCGCGGCAACGACGATGCCCGGCAGGCAGTAGCCGCACTGCGTGGCGTTCGCGTCGATGAGAGCGCGCCGCACGGCGCCATCCATTCCCGCCGAGGTCTCCACGTGGCGATTCGCAACGGCACCCGCCGGCAGGGTGCACGCGTACTCCGGGGAGCCGTCCACGAGAACGCGGCAAGCGCCGCACTGCTCCAGACCGCAACCGAACTTGGGTGTCATCTCGCGCAGTCCATCATCGCGCAGGACGTAGATCAGCGGCGTGTCGCGCTGGTCTTGGCTGAACTGAGCGGCTCGCCCGTCGAGCCGGAACGCGATCATTGACTGCCCACGTTAGAACGTCAGCGCGCCGGTTTCCGCAAGCCGCGCACGACGACCGCAGAATTCCTCGCTGGCCATGGCGGCAAGCACCTCAGGATCTTCCGTATTGCCCCAGCTCCGGCGCCCGTCGTCGAGACGGCACGCCGCCAGCCCGATCGTCGGCCCATCGGCGCCGTACATCACGGTGTACGACTCGATGTCGACTTCCCCTTCGAAACCCACGGCCACATCGCGCGTCGGCGTGGCATCGATCTCCTCCTGCGGCTCGACATGCCGAAAACGCCCAGCGGGCGGTTCCGTGGCGTAGACGCCGAAAGCGTGCTTGGTAATGAATCCGCCGTTGCTCGTGACGAGGCCGATCTCGCCGGGATGCTCGCGCAGGACCTCGGCCATTCGGGCAATGGCGTGCATGACGTAGTTGTTCAAGGGCCCGCCGCCGAACGTGAGACCGCCGGTGACCGTCAGCGGGCGATCCTCGCCGAGACCCAACTCGGCCGCCGCGACCTGAACGGCCGAGGGGAAGCAGCTATAGAGATCGGCGTGATCGATGTCGTCCACCTCGACCTCGGCCAGTTCCAGGCATCGCCCGCCGGCGATGCGGATGGCCGGAGAGCTGTGCAGGTTGTCGCGGTTGGACACGGCGTAGGTGTCGTGGGCTTCGGTCGCGGCCCACGGGTAGACCCATTTGTCCCTGGCGATGCCGAGTTTTCGGGCCATCCCCGTAGAGCACAGTATCAGGGCCGCCGCCTGGTCCACGTTGCTGTTGGAGTTCATGAGCTTCGGATAGGGGAACGAAACCGGGCGGTTGAAGTCGCTCGGCGTGCGGATTTCCTCGGCGGTCTTGGCCTCGCGAATCCAGGCGTGCGGATTGCCGGCGGCCACGCGGCTGAACCCGGCCCAAAGCTCGGAGACCCGCCGGATGTGCGCGTCAAGCGTCTCGCCACGTGCGAACCGGATGGCGTTCTCGAAGATCGGGTACATCTGAATCGGTTGCACGATCCCGCGCTCGGCTTCGATGCGGTGGCGCATCTTCAGCTCATCTCCGAAACGCCGATCGGGCTCGCCGGGTACGTCGCGCCAGTGTAGTTCGACTCCGGCGCGGCGTGCCTTGGCTTGTGTGCGTCCGCATTCGGCCCCCGTGAGCACGATGACCCTCTCCGCGTCGCTCTCGATCTCCAATGCGCTCGCGGTCAGCACAGACTGCACGGAGTTGCCGCCCCACATCGACACGCCCGTTTCGGCACCCGGACTACCGATCGCTTCGGCGACGGCACGGGCGGGATTCTCGTACGGCCACATGCCGCGAATCACGCGCACGGCCGTCGCCCGTTCCAAGAGCGCTCGCGAGCCCGCGTCCGCCGCCGCCTCGCGAACCGCGTCGACCATCAGTTCAATGGGTTCCTTGCCGAGCCCGGCGACCGGGTCGGCATCGCGCTGCTCGAGTTGGCCAATGCCCACCAGGATGGGGGCGGAGTCGTCGTCGTGCATGGACTTGAAAGCGGTCACCGAGGGAGTGCGCATACTACAAGCGCGTTTCACGGCTGTCTGGTTGCCGGGCCGGGTAATATTGACGGTCGCCATCCCCGGGATCCGCACCGTGAACGAACTCGACTACCACCTGCGAACCCGAGACGCGGAGTACCGCGAGCGCATCGCGGCCTTGGAGCGTGCCGCCGAGTCGGACCCGGCCGATTACAAGGACCTCGGGCTCGTCCCCGGCTTCATCGAACTGGTCCAGTCGGCGGGCTTGGCCAAGGTCAAAGCCATCGCGGCGGACGTCCACGCGAACGGCTACGCGATCGTGCCGGATCTGCTCTCGGCCGAACAGGTGATCCGGGTTCGCAATGCCCTCGCGCCGATCTTCGCCGAGTGCGAACGCATGTACAGAACGACGGGGCCAACCGCCAAGCAGACAATCCACATGCAGAACGTGCTCGCCAAGAGCCGGGCGGCCGACGAGGTCGCCACAGCTCCGCTGTTGCGGGCCGTGGTCGCCGCCGTCCTCAGCCAGGACTTCATCCTCAACGCCGGCGTGGTCGCCATGGCCCCCGATCCGGGCTGCGACCGGCAACAGTTGCACCAGGACGACGGCTTCTTTCGCCTGGTGCCGCGCCCGCACATGCCGCTGGTGCTCACCGTTGCGGTCGCGCTCGACGACTTCCACCGGACCAACGGCAGCACGCAGATCGTACCCGGCAGCCAGCTTTGGACCGCCGAACGCAAGCCCACCGACGACGAGGTCGTCTACGCGGAAATGCCCGCCGGCGCGATGCTGCTGTGGGACGGTGCGCTATTCCATGGCGGCGGGGGCAATGCCACCACCTCGCCGCGGCGCACGTTGACCCTGAACTACACACGCGGCTGGCTGCGTACCCAGTTCAACCAGTACCTGTCCATCCCGCGGGACACGGTGCTCAAGTTGCCGGCCGAGCTGCAGACGGACCTCGGCTACCACCGCAGCATGACCGGCCTCGGGTCCTGCGAGGGCGAAGACCCGCTTAAGTACCTCGGCAAACTGAGGGACGCGGGTGGAGACGGCGCGCAAACGGAGATTGGCCTCGAATCCCGGATTAGGGCTCAGACCGCCGCGTAGTAAGGGACGAGGTAGGGCCCTTCGGGAATCACGGCGACCGCCCGGTCTCCCGAGCCCGCCACGCTTGCGACGAGAGCCTCCTCGACCGAGTCGATGAGTTCGACGCCGGTCAGTTCGCGATCGCGCTCGTCGAGGCCGCAGTACAACTGCACCGTGGCCGCGCGCTGCGCCTTCATCTGCATCTCGCTCTCCCACTCGTCGATATCGGCGAGCCGCTTGGCCAAGAGGGAGGCGAGGAACGCGTCAGGGCCGTCGTCGATCAGGCGCCGTTGCGAGGCACGGAAGGCGTCGGAGCCCAATCCCTCGGCGCAGTCGGCCGCCACGATGAGGGTGGCGTCGTCGTCGAGGATGTCGAGCGGCGTCACCATGCCCTTGACCGTCTGGTAGTAGGTCTGGTCGAGGGGGAAGCCGGCGGCGGACGTGACGACCGTCCGAAACTTCCGCGGCACCGGGACGGTGAGGAAGTCGTGCGCGAAGTCCACGGCTTCAAGATGGCTCTCGATGACCTCGCCGAAGTTGACGAACGACAGGCGCCGGGCATCGTCGATGACCGTGTTGACCGCGTAGATGTCGCCGAGCATGCGCACGATCTGCAACTGCTCCTCGTGCAGCGGATTGCCGGCCAGTTGGCACTGCACCGCGAGCGGATCTTCCATGAATCGCGCTGAATGGAACGTACGGATCGTGTCGGCGTGGGCTATACCGGGAGCCACGACCTTGCGCCCGCCCGAGTAGCCAGCCATGAAATGCGGTTCGACGAGACCGGTGGCGATCCGCAGGTCCGCATCCACGAACCGGCGGTCGAGCTTGACCGGCGTTCCCCGTGTCGCCGTCGGGCCGAGGTCGACATGGGCGCCATCGTCCCGGGCGTCGTGGTTCACCACGGCAACGTGGTCTAGGACCCACGGATCTCCCACCAGCGCGGCCAGTTCGTCGCCTTCGTTCGGACGATGCAAGCCGGTCGCGACGAGCACCGTGATGTCGCCGGAGGCCACGCCGCCGGCCAAGAGCGTCTCGATGATCGGGCGCAGAAGCAGGTGGTTCGGCACGGGGCGCGTCACATCGCAGATGAGAATGCAGACGGTACCGCTGCGCTTCGCCACCTCGATCAGCGGCTCGCCACCGGTTGGGTTCGCCAGGGCCGAGCGAACCGCATCGTGGGGTGTTGCGATCACCGGCATGGGCGGCTTGGACACGACGGTCACCTGAAGGTCCGCGGGGAGCCGGACCGGCAAGTGCGTGCGGCCATAGGGGAGATCGACGATCATCGCGTGAATATACCCGATGCGCTCCAGCTCACCGCCACGACGGTGCGTCGACGTCCACGAACGGGTTGCGTTCGCGACCGCGACTCCGGCCTTGTACTAGGCTCTTTGCGGGCCGGGAGGCCCGCGCACCGCAATGCACTCGCTCGCGCTATGCCCGCGTCGACAATACCGGTAGCATCGCGAGGCTCACCGCTGGAACCACCGGGGAGGGGTCTTGTTGGTTCGGGGTGCTACAACGTGCCCGGGCGCGGCCAGCGCTTTACTGGCATGCGTTCTCGTGGTTCCGATCGCCGCCGAGGGGCCGTGTCAGAACCCCGACTACCAGCACGGGATCTCCTACGTACTGCCGCTCAAGTACGCCGCCGACTTCGAGCACTTCGACTACGCGAACCCGGATGCGCCGAAAGGCGGACCCCTGCGGCTGCCCGACATGGGCACGTTCGACAGCTTCAACAACATCCTGGAGAAAGGGCGCGTCGCCGCCGGCGTGGACTTCGGTGGATCGCGCAACCTCGTCTTCGAGACCCTCCTCGAGTCGGCTGCAGATGAACCGGCCAGCGCCTACGGCCGCCTGGCCGAAGGCGTCCACGTCGACGAGGGCTTTTCCTGGGTCGCGTTCAAGCTCAGGGATACCGCCCGCTGGCACGACGGCGAGCCCATCACCGTCGCCGACATCGTCTTCTCCTTCGAGGCGTTCAAGGAACACGGCTCGGTCGCCCTCAAGACCGCTCTGACGGACCTCGACCGGGTCGAGGTCATCGGCGAGCGCGAAGTCTGCTTCGTGACGCGGCCCGGGGCCGAGATCAACCCGATCATGCCGTTCGCCTACGGCAGCATGCCGATCCAGGCCCGCCACTACTGGGCGGAGCGGGACATCTCGAAGACCACCACGGAGCCCGCGCTCGGCGCGGGACCATACCAGCTCAAGGAGTTGGACTTCGGGCGCAGGCTGCTCTACGAGCGGGTGCCGGACTACTGGGGCACGGACGTCCCCGTGAATCGCGGCCGATACAACTTCGATACCGTCAAGTTCGACTACTTCCGCGACGAGAACATCATGCTCGAAGCCCACAAGGGCAACGTATTCGACCTGCGCGAGGAGACGGTGTCCAAGAACTGGACGACGCAGTACCGCTTCCCCGCCGTCGAAGCGGGCGTATTCAAAGCGGACCTGCGCTACATCAGCCGTGTCTGGGGGCTTTGGTGGCCGGTGTTCTGGAACATGGAGCGCGAGCGCTTCCAGGACATCCGCGTTCGCGAGGCGCTGTGGCTGCTCTACGACTTCCCGTACATCAACCGGGTGATCCTCTACGGCTTCTACGACACCGGCGTGTCGTTCTTCCACAACTCGCCCATGGCCCAGCACGGCTTGCCGGGCGACGACGAGCTTCGACTGCTGGAGCCGTGGCGCGACGAGCTCCCGGAGCGCCTATTCACCGAGGTCTACCAGCAGCCCGCATCCACCGGCTACGGTTTCCCGCGCGAACGGGTCGACCGGGCGCTTGCGTTGTTCCGCGAAGCCGGTTGGTTGCTCGACGACGGCCGCCTCGTCCACCACGAGACCGGCGAACGCTTCCGGGTGGATTTCGTTTTCGTCTCCGCCATGCTCCTGCGGGCCGAGATGCCCTACATCGAGCGCCTCAACAGGGTCGGCATCGAGACCACGGCCCGCTCCCCCGAGATCTCGCACTGGCAGCACCGCATGCGCACCGGCTCCTTCGACGGCGGCGCCTATCTCTACATCCCGGACAATACCCCCGGCCTCGCGCTGCGCAATCGCTTCGGCAGCGCCGCGGCCGATCAACCGTACAGCCAGAACTGGGCGCGGATCCGCGATCCGGTCCTGGACTTCCTGATCGACAAGGCGATCGGCGCGCGCACCGCCCGCGAACTCTACGCGGCGACCCGCGCCATCGACCGCGTGCTGCTGTGGAAGTTCTATTTCATCCCGGGTATGGCACAACCCGGCTACCGCCTAGTACATTGGGACAAGTTCGGCGAAGTGAAGGACGCCGGGCCGCTGTCCCGGGTGCCCGCCATCGACGCGTGGTGGTGGGACGAGGACAAAGCCAACACCGTGGCGAGTTGGCTCGCCACCGCGGAGAAATAAATGGGACGCTACATCCTGCGCCGCCTACTGCTCATGCTGCCGACCCTGCTCGGGATGCTGCTGATCACGTTCATCATCGCGCAGTTCGCGCCAGGTGGCCCAATCGAGCAGATCATCGCACGGGCCACCATGGGCGAGATGTCCACCACCGCCGGCATCAGCGGCGCCAGCGATGCCGGGATGACCTCGCAGGCCATGGAGCAGGCGGCGAGCGGGCAGAACCCGGCAACCTACGGACTCGATCCGGAGCTGATTGCCGACCTGGAGAAACAGTTCGGGTTCGACAAGCCCGTGCACGTGCGATTCTTCACCATGGTGTGGAACTACCTGCAGTTCGATTTCGGGGACAGCTACTTCCAGGACCGGCCGGTGGTCGAACTGGTGATCGAACGGATACCGGTGTCCCTTTCCCTCGGCGGCTGGTCGCTGCTCATCATCTGGAGCGTTTCGATTCCTTTGGGTGTCGCCAAGGCCGTCCGTGACGGGACGCCGTACGACTTTTGGACTAGCACGCTCGTTTTCGTGGGCTACGCTATACCGGGGTTCATCCTCGCGATCCTGCTCATCGTCATCTTCGCCGGCGGCAACTACTTCGACATCTTCCCGCTACGCGGCCTCGTGTCCGAGAACTGGCATGAGCTCGGTTTCTTCGGGAAGCTCGGCGACTACCTTTGGCACATGGTGCTGCCGATCGCGTCATTAACCGTCGGCGGCTTTGCGACTTTAACCATGCTCACCAAGAACTCGTTCATCGAAGAGATCAGTAAGCAATTCGTGCTCACCGCCCGTGCCAAGGGGCTAACGGAGCGACGCGTACTCTACGGCCATGTTTTTCGTAACGCCATGCTCATCGTGATCGCCAGCTTCCCGTCCGCCTTCGTCGGCATCCTGTTCTTCGGGAACCTGCTGATCGAGGTGATCTTCTCCCTCGACGGCATGGGACTTCTGTCCTACGAGGCGTTGATCAAGCGCGACTTCCCAATCCTCTTCGGGACGCTGTTTGTGTTCGGTCTGATCGGCCTGGTCATGCACCTCATCGGCGACCTGACGTACGTGCTGGTCGATCCGCGCATCGACTTCGAGACGCGTTAGGAGAGCCGCGATGACACTGACACCGCTCGCCCGCCGCCGTCTCAACAACTTCAAGGCCAACAAGCGCGGGTACTACTCGCTGTGGGTCTTCCTCGCGCTGTTCGGGTTCTCCCTATTAGCCGAGCTGATCGCCAACGACAAGCCGATCGTCCTGCACATGAACGGCGAGATCTACTTCCCCGTGTTCGAACTGGTCACCGAGGAGGCCATCGGGGGCGAGTTGCCGATCGAGGCGGACTATGCCGACCCGTATGTGCAGAACCTAATCAAGGAGGCCGGTGGCTGGACCATCAACCCGCTCATTCCCTACAGCTACGACACCATCGACCTCTATATCGAAAGCGCTGCTCCAGCGCAGCCGTCCGACCAGCACTGGTTGGGCACCGACGACGGTGCCAAAGACACGTTGGCTCGACTGATCTATGGCTTTCGGCTATCGGTTGCATTCGGCATCACACTGACGTTGCTGAGTTCGACAATCGGGATTATGTTGGGAGCGCTCCAAGGCTATTTCGGCGGCTTAGTGGACCTAATCGGCCAACGCCTTGTCGAGATCTGGGCGTCGCTACCGACCTTGCTTGTCTTGATCATCCTGTCGAGCATTCTTGAGCCGAGTGTGTATTGGCTACTTCTCATTCTAGTGACGTTCAGTTGGATGACGCTAGTTGGCTTGGTACGAGCTGAGTTTCTTCGCGCCAGGAACTTCGACTATGTCCGCGCTGCGCGGGCGCTTGGCGTTTCCAACCTCACGATCATGCGACGCCACGTATTGCCGAACGCAACCGTTGCGACGCTCACCTACATGCCTTTCATCCTGAGTGGGGCCGTGACGTATCTAACCGCTCTCGACTTTCTCGGTTTTGGTTTGCCCGCTGGTTCTCCATCCCTAGGAGAACTGATGGCCCAAGGAAAGAATAACCTCCACGCGCCTTGGCTGGGCCTCACTGGCTTCCTCACTCTGGCCGTTCTCCTCACCCTTTTGATCTTTGTGGGTGAAGCTGCACGAGACGCTCTAGACCCTAGGCGGACTCAAAGCACATGAAACCACCTCGCGCCCTTTCACGTAATACGACCGCAGGCCATTCGCGTATTTCGTTCAACACATCGCCCCTTCGGCGGCGTCAAGGCCGTCGTTGCTCTCAGGAGATCCGAGAGAGAGCTACTAGAGCCCGGCGATCCAGAGTCCGTGCGACCCGTTCCCTTTGCCGTTACGTGTTCTATGGCACCGATAGATCATCACCTCTGGCGATGTCCGGCTGATGTGGCCCGTTCGAGTCTGCCAGCCCACCCGTCGTATGAGCCATGGCGCTATGGGTAGAGATTCGCACTGCGACGCCATGTCGCAACGCCGATCGGCCATCAATGGCGACCAGCTCGTTCTCGGCGAGACCCGAAAGGACTTCCATCTCCCGTTCGGAGGTGTAGCCTGCCGCGATTTTCCGGCGCACCGCAACCCCATCTCGAACGACGAAAACGCTGTGGCCCCCACGAAACGCAATGACGGCGACGAGAGGTACCAAGAGGGAGTTCCGACGAACGTGCGTTTGTATTTCCACTCGGCAGAACATGCCGGGCTTCAGCTCGTGATCGGCGTTTGCCACGACGACCGTCGCCCGAAACGTCCCGGACCTGGGGTCCACATCGGAAGACACCCGAGAGACCATGCCCACTAGGCTCTGTTGCGGCAATGCGTCGATCACGACTCGTGCAGGTTGGCCGCGTTTGACACGAGTGATTTCCCGCTCCGGGAGGTGGACGACTGCATGAATACTGTCGACCTGCTTGATTTCGAAGGCGGGTGTATTGGGATGCAGCGTTTGGCCAACTCCAACAAGCCGCTTGGTGACAACGCCCCCTAAGGTCGCACGCAGAGTGGCGGATTGGAGTTCGTACTCTCGTAACCGCAAGTCGGCCAACGCGAGTCTGTAAGCGGACTTCGTAGCTCGATAGCTATCCGGTGGGATTGCATGTGACGCGATCAGCTGTGCTGCACGATGAAGATTCGCGCGAGCGGTTTCAGCCCGCGTCCGAGAAATCACGACGGCGAGCTGCAGCGGTGTGCGCTCTAACACAGCGAGTTGTTCGCCTGCTTCAACTACCATGCCTTCATTCGCGAACAACGACTCGACGACGCCTCGGGTGTTCGCCACAACTAGTGCTTCGTGAGCAGCATCAAGCGTAGCTGAGGCTGTCAAGTAGAGTGCCGCGTCCCCACGACGGACAGGCGTCACGGCAACTGGCAGCGGCCTGTCGTCAGTCCCTGGTGGGGGCTTTCCAGCGGACGGGCTATGGACTGAGTCCCCGCCTTTGGGGCCACAAGCGCAAACGCCTACGAGTCCCGAGATCACCAGGCTCGTGACCACCCTTCGGATGGTGTCCGACCATGCGCCTGGCCATTGAGCGCTGAGCATGGCCCCTCGCGATCCGTTTGCGTGCCAAGCTCGATTCGAAAGCCTGCGCATGGGTCAGGATCCAGTGATCGCGATGCGCACAGACAACATACCAATTGTCGCGCACGCATCACGATCACCGGTCGCAGGTCACCAATAGTTGCCGCTGCCGCCGCCAGCACAGAGGTCGGGGTGCAAATCGCGAAACTCGGCGTTGTCACATGGGTCCTCTACTGGCGGCCTCAGGCCAGCTGTGACCCCTTGTGAGAGTATCCGACCGTTCACGCTAATAGGGCCTTGCTGCACAGCCTGTTCAGCGAGCGAATCGACGACCTCGCTTACAGTCGGTCGCCGATAGTCGTCGGCGTTACCGTCACTGTCCGCGTCCTGGTTCGAACTCTGGTCACTCGACCCTCCCTGCGTGTCGCTGTTCGGTGGGCATGTGCCATGACCAGCCCCACCAACCCAGCAGTCTCGGTTGGTGAAAGCAGACGCCGCGCTCGAGCTGCCACCACCGGGCCTTCCGGAGTGTCCGCCACTGCTGCTGCCGCTGTAGCCGCCACCTGTGTTGTTGCCCGTGCCGGTGTTTCCTCCACCACTGCCGAAGTTACTCGCGGTCACGGTCATGACGCATTGCTCGTTTTCTGGATCCCATGTTTCGTCATCGCCGCATGAGTCCGGTCCGTACGCAAGCGCTACTCCGCCGACGCTCTTCAGGCCGACAGGGGCGTCGCCGAATGCGACAAACGCAACCGCGAAAAGAAAAGCGAGGACGGGGTTGCCGGACGAACCGGCCAGCGGTTCCGGCCAGGGCGGGTCGGTGCCGACGGTCCCCCTTCGGACGGGCGATCCGCCTAACCGGAACTAGACAGGGAGAAAGACGTGCGGAAACGCAATCCGGCCGCCAAGGCCGACAACACGAAGACTATCCACACCGGCCACGGCGACGAGCCGCCGACGCGTCTCGCCGACGAGAAGCACGCCCCGGGCACGCGGCAGACCTACCGCCGCGCCGTCCGGGGGTTCGACAAGTGGCTCGCGGGGCGGCCCGGGACGGACGCCGAACTGGCGGCCCACCTCGACCAAATGTTCGCGCGCGGGCTGTCGCCCAACTACGCGGTGGTGGTGGTGGCGGCCGTCGAGGACCGCGCCGAACGGGAAGGTGCGCCGTCGCCGATCGGCGAGCTGACGGTCCGGTCGCTGGACGCGTTCCGCCGCAACGGCGCGGGCCGCGGCACGGGGCAGGTCGACGGCATCGGCTGGCGGGACGCCAAGCGCATGGCGAAGCTAGCTGCCGCCCGCGGGGATCTCGCTGGGATCCGCGACGCTCTCTACATCCGGATCGCCTCAGCCTGCCTTCTGCGCGTCTCGGAGGCGTCGGCCCTCGACCTCGCCGACCTCTCGTTCGCCGAGGACGGCGGCCTGCTGGTGCACGTCCGGCGCAGCAAGACCGACCAACAGGGGGAGGGCAGCACGCACTACGCCGGCAAGCCGGCCACCGCACTGCTGCGCCGGTGGATGAAAGCCGCGGGCATCGAGGACGGGCCGCTGTTCCGCCCGGTCCACAGGTCGGGCGCCGTCGGGGACGGGCGGCTGGGCGCCCGCAGTCTGCGGGACATCGTCAAGCGCCGCGCCGCGGCGGCCGGGATCGGCGGCCGCGTGTCGGGGCACTCGTTCCGGATCGGCGCGGCGCAGTCGATGCGCGCCGCCGGGGCGACGCATGCCGAGATCATGGTCGAGGGCCGCTGGAAGCGGATCGAGACGATGCTGCGCTACATCCGCGACCAGGACGCTGCGGCGGGCACGACGGCGCGCTTGTGCTTCGGCGTAGCGCCGCACGACGGTCGGTCGAAGCGCGGCGGCGCGCACGGCACCGCGAAGCGCACGCGGCGGAAGAAGGGGGCAGGCAGCGCGGCCAAGGAGCTGAGGCGCATCGGCAAGGAATCGAGGCGCATCATGCGGACTCTGACGAAGCACGGAAAACGGCTTGCGCGCATCGAAAAGGCAATGTAGTCTCCGCAATAGCGGATTTGCGGAGATCTGTCCTAACTCGTTGATTGTGATCAGTATTTGGTTGTTGTTTTCGGTTGGGGCATCGCAACTAGGTTGAGCCGGTGCATGTGCCTGTTCGTCACAGGGACACGTTGCACTGACAGTACCGCGAGCAGGAGGGTCAGCACGCTGACCCCTTGTCGAGCCAGCCTAGGTTGAAGGCCTCGCCTCGCAGCCATCAGGGGCTTCCAGCCACTTCCTCGTGGTTCTCGGCGGCAAACCTGTGTAACGATTCGCCCGCGTGCCGCTCTACGTTGAGGTAAGGTTTGATGGGAGACCGGATCGGGAGTGAGCATGTCATCGGAAGTGACGACCGAGTGGGAGGACTACCGCGCGGCCGCGCTCGAACGGGCGGCCGAACTCGGCAATCGCGGCCCGATGCGGTTTGACGGTCGTGGTCGATTGGAACAAGACATCCTCGACGCCTACCGCCGCAACGGCTTCTACGTCTTCACCGGCGTCTTGGCGCAGGACGAGGTCGACGACTTGAGGCGTGAGTTCGACGCCATCCTGGACAATGCGCCGGTCGAGCCCGAGGGCAAACTCGACAAGCACGGTCGGCCCGTCGAATTCCCCGGCTACTACACGATGTCGACTGATGACGATGGCTACGGCGGCGGCGACAGTCCCAAGCACGCGGTGGTCGGCTTGGTCTCGCACCCGCTGATGATGATGGACTCGGCGCTGCGCGTTTACGGGCATCCGAAGATCCTGCGCATGGTCGCGAGCGTCAACGGCGCCGACTTCGTGCCGTTCCACGAGAGCATCTTCCACAAGGGAGCGGGGGACGGTCCGCCGACGCGCTGGCACCAGGACGGGCGCACGCACTGGACGGACGACGGCGTCGCGTTGGAGCAGCCCGACGGGTCCGGCAAGACCCACGGCTTCAACTTCTCCGTGTCCTGGTCGACCTGCACGCCCGAGAACTGCCTCTGGGTGGTACCCGGAAGTCACCGGCGCTGGCGGCTTGCCAACGGCGGCCAGTTCCCACCCATCACCGACCGGCTATCCGATGCCGTGCCAGCGACCATGGCGCCCGGCGACTGCGTGATGGTCAACCGAAGCTCGCTGCACGGTTCGTATCCGAACCGATCGCCAGAGCGACGCATCACCATGGTCCTCGGCTTCCACAAGCGCGACTCCGCGATCGGCACATCGACCACCAACGTGCATGCGTTCAAGAAACCCGGGATTCAGAAAGCCGTGACGTACTCCACCGACTACGTGCTCCGCCGGGCGCGGATGATCCCGCTGGCCATCGATGCGCGACGCCAGCGGTTTCCCGACGAGGAGGCCTTCGAGTACGAAGGCACCTACACGGGCGATGCCACGTGGAACGAGCGCACTCGCTCGGAGATCAGTCGCGAGGGCGACGAATACTGGCAGCGGGACATCACGCTGTAGGCATTCCTACGAGCTCGGCGTCCTTTTCCGCGGTAGCGGCAATGCGATCCGCGCCAGCGTTTCGGTCAGCCCGGTCAGCCGGATACCCAACGTCTTGGCAGCCGGCTCGGGGTCGATGTCGTCGTCGTGGTCAAGCACACCGAGCATATCGGCGGTCAGCGGCGGGTTGGTGCTGAGCGCCTCGAGCAGGGCCGCCACGCCATAGCCCAACGCCAGCGGCAGTGAGACCGTTCGCGTACCCACCGCCGAGGCGACGGCAATCAGGTCGCTGCGCGGCAAGGCCTGCGGCCCGGCGAGTTCGAGGACGCCGGTCGGGGCATCCGTGGCCAAGCCGGCGAGCGCCGCATCGACGACATCGCCCGCATAGATCGGCTGTTCCATGCTCCCACCCCGGAACGTGAGCGCGGTGCGTTTGCGGGCGTTCTTGAGCAGACTCGCTGCCGCGTAGTCCCCTTCGCCGAGCACCATGGGTACGCGCAGCACCAAGCTCGGGATCGGTCCCCGTGCCAGGATCGCCTCGGCCTCGGCCTTCGTGGCCAGGCACCGATTGCGCGAGCCCTCCTCGGCGCCGAGGATGGACAGGTACACGATGCGTTTGACGGCGGCGTTGGTCGCCGCCTCGATAATGGCCTGCGTGGCTTCCACGTGGGCCGACCGGTAGGTTGCCCCCCCGCCTTCCTTGATGATGCCGACCAAGTGGACGATGGCATCGCAGCTCGCGCAGGCGTCCGTCAGGCCGGCGATGTCGCCGTAGTCCACGATCCGGACATCCGGATGGTCGGCGATCTGTGCCGCTGCACGATCCGACCGGACGACGGCCCGGGTCGACCACGACGCGGGGGCGGCGGCCAGTAAACGCCGGCCTAGGTGCCCATTGGCACCGGTGACAAGAAGCGCGGGCACGAACTATCCCGCGCTTAAGCGCGCAGTTCGGCGATCCGCTCTACACACCGGCTCTCGAGGTCGCGCGCCTTGGTCACCAACAGGTGCTTCTGCTCGGCTGGAGCCGTCTTGTCGGAAGCGCGGTACAAGAGCCTGGAAAGTGCCCTGTAATCGACGGCCAGGAGGCGGGCGCGCTGCCGGTCGATGGCACCCGGAAACTCTGCCGCGGCGACGCTTTGGAAGTAGTCGCCGGCCCGTTCGCGGCACTCGGCCCACACCACCGCATTCCACCAATTGCCGTGTTCGTCGCCATGGCCGGCGTCGATGGCGCCGAGCCAGTTGGCGTAAGCCGCGGCACCGAGTCCGTAGTGGTCTTCGACATAGCGGTCGGAGTTCTCCCACACCTCCACTGCGAAATCGAGCGCCTCGTGCACGGGCGCCTTGGATGGCGGGGAGCCTTCAGTGAACTGAAAAAACGTCACCGGCGGACCCGCAGCGTATTCCTTCCAGGAGCCGAAAGTCAGCCGACCAGGCGTGCTGTCGACAGCCGCACTCCAAGGTTGCGCCGCGATGAGGCCTTCATCGTCGTAGCCGAGCAGCAACTGGTTGTCGAGGTTCAGCAGCGAGCAGACCGCGCCTTGGTCCATGGCGGCCTTGACCTTGTCCTCCAAGTCGGCCTTCTCTTCCGGGGTGCTCGTTGCCGCGAGCAGCGTGCCCAGCGGCTCCATCTCGAGGCCCAAGTTGCGGACGAGGCGCATGAACGTCTCGTAGTTCCAGACGTACGGCCCGCTTGGACACAGTTCTTCGTGGATGTTGATGACGAATGCGTGTCCCGACACCACGAAGGCCTCTGCGGCCGTGTGGTCCAATCCGAAATGGTCGAGTGCGCCCTTGACCACCCCCATGAGCGAGGTGTCGTACGGCGGCTGTTCGAGGCCCGCGACCTGCATGCGTTTCATTCCCTTCAGGCAAAGACCGGGTAGCATAATGCATGAACAACGCTCCGGCCTCTTTGATCGCGTGGACGACTCCTCCTCCCTGCCGCCTGACGTACGCAACCCCTTGCTGACGCTGGCCAATGCCATCTCCGTCGCGCGCCTTGTCGCGGCCCCGTTCTCGCTGGCCGCGGTGCTTGGCGGTGCGTGGCTGGTTGCGGCCGGGATTTTCGTCGCGGCGGTGGCCAGCGACTTCCTCGATGGCTTCGTCGCCCGCCGGCGTGGCACCGCATCGGCACTCGGCGGCATTCTCGACCACACCGCCGACGCCGTGTTCGTCACGCTCACGTTGTGGGCGATCGCCTATGGCGAGGCGCAGGTCCGCAGCGACGTGGTGCCGGGCATCCTGCCCCTCTTCATCGCCTTGGCCTTCCTGCAGTACCTGCTCGATTCCAAGGCGTTGGCCGGCCAGCCTTTGCGCACCAGCGTGCTCGGCCGCATCAACGGCATCGCCTATTTCGTCGTGGTCGGCGTGGTGGTCATTCGCAACGCCCTCGGCATCGGCTGGCTTCCCGACGAGGTGATCTACTGGTCCTGTCTTGCCGTGGTGGTATCGACATTGGTCTCGATGCTCGACCGACTGCGAACATTGATGAAGACGCCAGCGTTAAGGGGGAAGAACGACTCATGAAGATAGGTTTGTTCGGCATCGGTTCCGGCATCTGCGCGGATCCGCGCGTCGCCCGACGCATCGCACAACGCGCGGAGGCGCTCGGCTTCGACTCGCTGTGGACCGGCGAACACGTGGTCCTGCCAGATCCGCGCCAAGCCCCGTCGCCAGCACCGCCGGACTTCGCGATGCTGCATCCGTCGACCTCGCTCGCCTTCCTCGCCGGCGTGACCGAACGCGTCAAGCTCGGCACCGGCATCACCTTGATCGCCCAGCGCAACCCCGTCGTTCTCGCCAAGGAAATGGCCAGCCTCGATGTCGTCTCCGGCGGCCGGTTGCTGCTTGGCATCGGCGCCGGCTACCTGCACCAGGAGTTCGCAGCCTTGGGCGTGAACTTCCGTGAACGCGGCGCCCGCACCGACGAGTACGTCGCCGCAATGCGTGCACTGTGGAACGACGACAGACCGTCCTTCAAGGGGCGATTCGTCAGTTTCGACAGCATCCAGGCCATGCCCCGACCCGTCCAGCAGGGCGGTCCGTCGATCATCGTGGGTGGGGCAAGCGATGCCGCGCTCAAGCGCACGGTCGATTACGCCCAAGGCTGGTACGGGTTCGCGCTCGACGTGGCGCAGACGGCTGAGGTCCTCGAACGGCTCCGCGGTTTCGGCGGTGACGGCCTGGAGATCAGCGTGACGCCGTCGGTCCGCTTGGACGCCGAGGTGGTGGACCAATACGCGGATCTCGGCGTCCACCGGCTGATCGCGCTGATGCCGCAAACGGAGGCGCGCACCATGGCCGCACTCGAGGACATGGCGGCGCTAATGTGACGCCGAGTTGCATCGGACGATTCGTGGCGTCCATGCTTCGGCTCCCGCGTCTGATTCAACGGAAGACCTGATGATCGTCACCACCACGCCGTCCATCGAAGACAAGAGCATTCGCCACTACCACGGCATCGTTACGGGTGAAGCCATCGTGGGCGCGAACATCTTCCGCGACTTCTTCGCAGGCATCCGCGATATCGTCGGCGGCCGGTCGCAGGCCTACGAAGCCGAACTCGCCAAGGCCCGCGAGATCGCCTTGGGCGAGATGACCGACGAAGCGGCGGCCCATGGTGCGAACGCCGTCGTCGGCGTCGACCTCGACTACGAGGTGGTCGGCCAGGGCGGCAGCATGCTCATGGTCTCCGCTAGCGGCACGGCGGTGACGGTGGGATAGCCGGGACCATGCCTCCCGATCCCGAGAGTCTCGCTTTCGCGCCGGAGCGCTTGATCCAGGATTTCGTCAGTCGCGGCCTGGTGGTCCTCGCACCCGAAGATCTCGGCATCCCGACCGCCGTCCACGAGATGATCTACGAGAAGGAAAAGGCGGCGGTCCGCGCCAAACGCCGCGTCACGGCAACGACCATTCCCGAGATCCTCGAGGTCGTCAACGCGCCAGGGGTGGTGGCGGCCTGCGACCGGCTGGTGGGTCCGAACTGGGCGATCGTGCCGTTCACGCACAACACGCCGTTCGCGAGCGGTGCCTACGACCAGCATTGGCACAAGGACGACAACGGGCCTTACAACATGCGCAAGCACCGGCATCACCATGCCGTGCAGGTCGAGATGCTGTACTACCCGCAGGCGGTGGCCCACGACATGGGTCCAACCGCCGTCGTTCCCTATTCGCAGTACTGGACGTTCAACCACGAGGAGAACCACGACAACTTCGCCGGCGCCGACCACCTCGACTTCGGCTACCAGTTGGACGGCATGCAACGCGCCGCCGCGAGCGGCCCCGACTGCACCTACAGCCAAGCCGACGTGGTCGCGCGTCGCACGCCCCACGACATCCGCATGCGCGAGGCGATCGAGAACACGGGGTGGCCGTTGGTGGCGCCGTTCGAGGTCGCGCCACTGGCGGCCGGCAGCGTGGTGCTGTATTCCCACAACCTCTTCCACCGGGCCAACCACCGCCGCGACGACTGGCACACCTGGAAGTCCCGGCCGCGCTTCATGTGGCGTTTCTGGTTGTATCGGACCACCGACCCGGATCCCGATGCAGTGGATCCCGACGAACTCGACTGGGGCGGCTTGGGCGTCGATCCCGTCACCGGCCTCGACTACGCCACCGCGCCCGACGACGCGACCGTCGTGTGGCGCCACCACTACCACTGGATGCACAACGGACGCCGTCCCGCAGCCGTCGCTGGCGACGTCACGCCGCTCAAGGCCCAACTGAAGGCTTCCGGCGAACACAACGAACCGCAGCGCCTCGGCGCCGCCTACAAGCTTGCCGCCAGCGCGGACCGCGAGGCGGCTCTGGCCGTCCTGGGGGAGGGCCTGCGACACGAACGCGAGACCGTGCGGCGCGCGGCGTTGTACGGTCTCGTTGCCGTCGGCGCGGATGCCACGCCGCTACTGCTCGACGCCGTGGAGTCGCCGGTCAGGTGGGTACGCCGCGCGGCGCTATGCGCCATCGGCGACGCAGCACCTCTCACGCCGGAGGTGCTCGCGGCCGTCGTGGACCGCTTGTCCACAGACGACTCGGTTTACGTCCGCTCCGTCGCAGCCGGTGCCTTGGGCTGTCTGGGACGGCGCGCCGTCGCAACCGACATGGGCACGGCGCTCATCCCGGCCTGCCTAGACGCACTCGTCGCTTGCCTCGGCCATGAACAGAACCGGCTCGGCATGAACATCGCGCAAGGCCGCAGCATCAAGTTGGTGCGCCCAACCGACGAATGCGACGTCTGCGAGGGGATCGGCATCGACTACGGCGTCGAACGCTTCGAGCCGGTCCGGTCGGTCGTCCGGGAAAACGCGCTGTGGTCGGCGGTGATCCTGTGCTCTCACGGTGTCGACGTCCTCGGTTCTTCGCTCGGCGCAGTGGTCGAGGCACTCGCGCACGTCGTACGCACCGACAGGAACGTCTTCAGCGTTGGCTTGGCAGCGGATGCCTTGGGCCGGCTCGCCCACGCTCAGGATACGAAGCCCTCGGGTTTCAGTCTCGCGAGCATGCTCGATCAGTTGCTGCGCGAAATGCCTATCCATAGTTGGGAAGCCTTCGTTCGCGGTAGCGTTGATCCCGCCGCCGTCAGCTAACCGGAACCCGCCTCCCGGCGCATCGGCTACCCGTAACACGCCGTCTGTTATGCTCAATGAGACTCTTGGGCATGGGAGACCCATGGAAACTATCGACGCCCGCCTCCTCGATCACGATGAGCCGGCGGGCGCCAAGCCTGGCGTGGTCCGCATCGCTCGCGGACCCAAGGGCAGCAATGTGCGGCACCAATCGACGCAACGGGCCTCCGTTCAGCGCTACCGCGCGATCACGGAACGCCACTTCGACAGGATTCCGCAGTTGGCGTCGCTGCCAAGGGACGACCGGTTCGCGATGCGCGTCGTTAGCCGCGTCCTGCCCTTTCGCACAAACCGGTATGTGATCGACGAACTCATCGATTGGTCGCGCGTACCGGACGACCCGATCTATCAACTGACGTTCCCGCAAGCCGGCATGCTCGGCGAGGATGCCTTCCAACGCGTCGCCGATCTCGTGATACGCAACGCGTCATCCGACGAGGCGAACCCGGTCATCCAAGCCATTCGGGGCGGGCTCAACCCGCACCCGGCCGGGCAACGCGAGCTCAACATCCCGAGCGAAGGCGGAGACGCACTCGCCGGAATTCAGCACAAGTACCGCGAGACGGTGCTGTTTTTCCCCAGTCGCGGCCAGACCTGCCACGCCTACTGCACGTTCTGCTTCCGCTGGGCCCAGTTCGTCGGCAACAGCATGAAGATCTACGCGAAGCAGACCGACGGGCTGCACCGCTATCTCGGCGCCCATCCCGAGGTCACGGATCTCTTGATCACCGGTGGCGACCCGATGATCATGAGGACCAGCGTACTGTCGCGCTACCTCTTGCCCCTCCTCGACGCGCCCGAAACCGCGCACTTGGAGAGCATCCGCATTGGCACCAAGGCGCTCACGTTCTGGCCGCATCGGTTCGTCAACGACGACGATGCCGACGACCTGCTCCGCCTGCTCGAGAAAGTCGTCGCCTCCGGCAAGCACTTGGCGATCATGGCGCACCTGAACCACTGGCGGGAGCTGTCCACGCCGGTCGTCCGCACCGCGATTCGCCGCTTGCGCGACACCGGCGCCGTGATTCGGGCGCAGGCCCCTGTGCTGGCCCACATCAACGACGAAGCCCACGTGTGGCAGCGGTTGTGGCAGGACGAAGTGCGCCTCGGTGTCGTGCCGTACTACATGTTCGTGGAGCGCGATACCGGCGCCCGCCGCTACTTCGAGGTTCCGCTGGAGCGTACCCGGCAGATCTACGCCGACGCGATCTCCAACGTCTCCGGGCTCGCGAGGACGGTCCGCGGCCCGAGCATGAGCGCCGGACCCGGCAAGGTCGAGGTCGTCGGCATCCAGGAGATCGGCGGCGAGAAGGTCTTCGTCCTGCGCTTCCTGCAAGGCCGCAATCCCGATTGGGTAGGTCGGCCGTTCTTCGCCGAATTCGACGCGGGGGCAACCTGGCTCGACCAGTTGAAGCCCGCCCTCGGCGACGCAAGGTTCTTCTTCGAGGACGAATACGACGCCATGCGCGCCTCGGCGCCCCGCTAGACGCAGGAAAGGGGCGGGCATGCCCCGCCCCCTTTCAGCCATGTTTCAGGCACCCGCGATCAAGGCGCGCCACTCTTCCGAGTCAGTGAGGTCGAGTAGCGCGAACCAGCCGAGATACTCGTCCCACGTAAGCGGCATCCTGGCCGTGCCAACGAGATTCCAGATGCGCACGCGCTCGATGGCGTAGCGCAATGGCACCGCCATGGCCAAGGCTTCGCGCTCGCTGTCGGACAATGGCCGGATGCCGCAATAACCCCGCACAATGCGGCGGACCAGCGTCGGGTCGTAGCGTCGCATCGGCTCGTCGTGAGCGACAACGCCCCACTGCTCGACGATGTGCGCAACGTCGAGTGCCAAGCTGTCCCGATGAGCCTCGTCCAGGTCCAGGAGTGCAGTGATCCGGTCACCGTCGACCAGCACGCTCCAAGGCCCGGGACCGCCATGCACAACGCCGGTGGGGAGCTTCTCCCGGTCGCAAAACGCCCTGAATCGCCGGGCTGCGGCCTCGACGGTCGCGACGATGTCTCTGCCCCGACTCCCCGCCTGCGAGAAGTCGAGATCGAGCGTCCAGGACTCCAGGTTCTCAAGCCAGGTCGTTTCCCGGTAGTCGAGGCCTTCGAGTCCCATCGCACTGACGTGGATCATTGCCGCGAGACGCGAGATGTCTTCCGCTAGAGCAGCGTACGTCTCCGAGGCACGCCTCGGCACGTAGTTCGGTCCCGGGCTTCCCTCGGGGCATTGGACGACCGCCGCAGGGCGACCGTCGATCTCGAGGCCGACGTCTTGCTCGGGCACGATCACGGTTGCCGCCGGAAGGCCGCACGAGTTCAGCCGCCGCTCCAGCGCGAGTTGGGCGTCGGCCTGGGACGCCGACGCCTTCCACCACACGCGCAACAAGGCAGGCGAACCGTCAAGGTCGATCTCGTAGAGGTAGTTCTCCGATGGCGGTTTGATGGGCTTGCATGCTGTCACCTTGGCTGTCGAACCGACCTCGTGCAGCGCCGCCATCACGCTCCGTGGCGTGACGTCGAGCGCTGGACTGGGGTGGTTTGTGTCGTTGCCGGTGTCGGGTTGTTTGGTGTTGGACACTGTGGATTCCTCCGCATCACGGCGGAAGGACCGCAGGGCCGTCGTGTAGGACTCGCCGGTTATCCCGGCACGGGCTCGAACGAGCCGCTTGAATCGCTTGCGAACTGTCATAGGTCTTCCGCCGCCCGGATGGCGATCCCCCAGCGATCAGCACCCGGGGTGGTTGACCGTTGACTGTTCGCTTCGAGGAATCGATCCCCCTTGCCTCGTGATTGCCTTGCTGGGGAAGGTCAACCGAGGACGGGCGCGAAGCACGCCTGCCAATTAGTCTCCACAGGCAACCCTCGCGTGTCAACGTCGCGAAACCGACTGTGCGCTATGCTCCGTTCAGATGAAGGAACTACCGCTTCCAGAACGGCTTCGCCGCTTGAGCGCCGCCGCGGCTCGCGACGACGGTCCTGTCGCCTCGCGTTCCGACCCGGGCGAGGCGATTTGCCGCGCCTGCCTGGGTGTGCGCCAGATCCTGGACGCGCGCCCCGATGGGGACCGGCTTCGACTTCAGCAGGAGCCGCCGGCGGCTGACTACCGGGCCATCTGGACGCGCCTCAATCGACAGTGGCGGGTCGCTCGCGCCATTTGACACCGCCCGAACTGGCGGTTGAGGTGTCCGCATGCCTGCAGGACGCAGGTATCCAACACGCAATTGGCGGCGCGATCGCGTTTGGATTTCATGCCGAACCGAGAGGAACACTCGATGTCGACATGAATGTCTTTGTCGCGGCCGATGCTCCCGAGGCGACCCTCGAAGCGCTGGCCGCCTACGGCATCCCCTTGGATCTCGTCGCTGCTCGTGAAGCCATCGCCGCTCTCGGCGACCTGTTCCTGGAACATCGTGGCTGCCGGCTCGACCTCTTTTTCAACTCGATACCTCTCCAGGAGACCGCTTCCCACCGAACTCGGCTGGTCGACCTGCTAGGCAAGCGCGTGCCCATCCTCTCGGCCGAGGATCTCGTTGTCCTGAAGCTACTGTTCAATCGTCAAAAGGACATCGTCGACATCGAGCGGCTGATGGAAATCGGTCCCGAAGACCTGGACCAAGACTACATACGCCACTGGCTGACCGAGTGCGTCGGCCCCGACGACACCCGGGTCGCCACCTGGGATTCCCTTGTCAGGCGGTGACGCCGGACGCGCCAACCGCGACCTTGTCTCGATCTACGCTCATGTAGGGTCCCCCCGCTTTCGCGTCCTGCCTGCATTGCGCTCCGCGAGCCAGATGCCGCCGAGCACGAGTGCGAGCGCTACCCCGTGATAGACGTGGAACCGCTCGCCGAGGTACACGACCGCGATCACCGCCGCAAACACCGGTACGAGATTGAGGAAGATCCCCGCGCGGCCGGGTCCGATGATTTCGACGCCCCGAATGAACAGGATCTGCGCGAGAAACGACGGGAACAGGGCGACCAGCGCGACCACGACCCATCCGCGCAAGGTCGGTGCCTGGAACTTGCCGAGCCAGGCTTCCGCCGCCACCATCGGAAGGGACGCCAGAAAGGCCGATGCCGCGAGCACGGTGAAGAGGCCAAGCGCGGTCGATGCTGGACGCCGCTGCAATCCCACCGTGTAGCCGGCGTAGAACAGGGCCGCGAGCAACACCAGCAGGTCCCCGTCATTGAAGCGCAGTCGTAGCAGGCGCTCCACGTCTCCGGCGGAGGCCACCACGACGACGCCGGCCAACGTTACCGCGGCACCGACCCACTGCAGGGCGCGCGCCGGTGTCCGGAACGCGAGCCACGCCCCGGCCAGCACCAACACCGGCAGCACGCCCTGGATGATGCCCATGTTGACGGCCGTCGTGTAATGCGCGGCGATGTAGAACAGGCCGTTGAACGCGGCAAACCCGAGGGCGCCCATGGCGAAGAGGTACCCCAGGTGGGGCTTCAGGTTCGGCCAGTCCCGGGCCAGGGATCTCCTGTTGAAGGCGACTAGCAGCACGACGACCAGCAGCCAGCGCAACGCCACCACCATCATCGGCGAAACCTCGCCCACGACCAGCTTGGCGAACGTCGTGTTCGCGCCGAAACAGACCGATGTGAAGGCGAGACAGGCGTAGGCGTGGGCGGCGGTACGCCCAGGAACGTCAGACTCGCCTGCACGGGCCGTCATGTCGCGACGGCGCGACCTGTTCGGCCGCTGTTCGCCCATAGACGCGACGCGGTGAGACCTCGGCGGCCCGTCAGCCCATGACCTCGATCACCTTCGCCGCCACCGTGTACACCGCGAAGCTGATGTAGGTCGCTGCGCCAATGGACACCATGAGGATGTTGATCGGCTTCGGGCGCACCGGTTCCGGCAGGTGCTTCAAGTTCATGTAGAGCACGGTCGGGACATAGGCCGCCATCGCGAACCCGCTCAGCATGGCGCTGATGAAGAAGAAATCGAGGGCGGTGACGTCGAAGTACTCGAAGAACCAGGTCGCGAGTACGCCCAACGCGGACAGACCGACGGCCAGCCAGAAGTAGATCTTGTTCGCCGCGAACCGGTGCGCGGCCTTGAAGTTGGTGTGCAGGAGGTCGACCCAGATCCGCACGCCGCCGTCGAGCCCGGCCAGAACGCTGCTGAACAGCGCCGCGATGCCGATGATCAGGAACAGGTAGCGCCCCTGGATGCCCATCGTGCCTTCCAGGATCTTGGCGAGGTCCCAGACGAGTTGGCCCTCCTGCGGCACTATGCCTGCGGGGAAGAGGACAACCAGGGCCCCGAACATGAACAGGAACATCGTGAACGTGTTGGCGATCCAGAAGAAGATGGTGGAGTCCTGCACGACGAAGCGGAACCATGCGCGGAACCGTTGCACGTTCTCGTCCGTCACCGGGAACTTGAAGCCGATCTCACTCGCGCCGGTCTGCGCCTCGCGCAACGGGTTCAGGAGCACGGGAATGCGCGCGCCCATGCCGATGTTCTTGTCGCGCAGGTAGTAGGCATAGAACAGGTTGCCCAAGCCGCCGGCGCCCGCGAACACGAAGGCGCCGAAGAAACGGTGGAAGGTGAACTCGTCGTCGAGGGTGATCTGCCCGAAGTTCAGGATGCCGCCGAGCATGTTGCCGACATCGTCGAGCGTGCCGATGCTGAATGCGACGACCAGCAAGCCGATCACGATCACAAGCACCATGAAGATGATCGAGCGCTCGATGGACTGGTAGATGCGCTTCGGCCCGAACACGATGGCGAGCGCAATGGCGAAAACCACCGCCGTCCAGAACCAGTCCGGCCCCCAGCCGTCCTCGCCGAGGATGAGAATCTTGATCGCCGTCCCGGTTGCTCGCCCCCAGCCGGGCAGGAACGCGCCGACGAACAGCAGGAGCAGGAAGAAGTACACCCAGAGCTTGGAGAGCCGCGCGAAGCCGGTCAGCGGGCTCTCGCCCGTCGCCACGGCCCAGCGCCCGATCTCGATGTTGATCCAAAGCTGCATGAAGACGCCGAGCGCGGCCGCCCACATCATCTCGGTGCCGAACTTGGCGGTAATCCACGGCCACAGGATCAGCTCGCCCGAGCCGATCGCCATGCCGATCATCACCGCACCGGGGCCGGTCATCTTCCAGAAGCTCGACGTCCGTTCCGGCATGTCGGCTTGCTTGAGAGGCGGGATTTTCAACGTTTCCATCAGCCGAAGAGCTCCTTGTTGGCGCGCGGCAGGAACAGGACGCCAATACTGGCGTTGAAGAGGACAAAGAACGTGTGCATCACGAAGCTGAAGGCGGCGACCTCCGGGTAGTCCGGGAACAGCACCGTCCACAGCAGCAGCGCGCCGGCATGGAACGGCAGCGGCAGCGCAGCCGCAAGGAAGATCACCGGCAGGAAGGCCAGCATCTGGCCCAGGCTCACGTCGACCTGGAACAGCTCCAACGCGAAGGTGTAGACGATGACGGCGCCGATCAGGTTCGGCGCCTTGAAGAGGACCACCAGCAGGTAGTGGATCGGCCGCGCCTGCCGGAACGCGGTCAGGATGTTCGTTTCCCGCAAGCCGCCGCTGCCCGTACGGAAATACGCGATGTGCACCGGCAGGTACAGCGCGGCGACGATCATGATGGACGGCAGGATAACAGACAGCGGCAGCACGGTGGATGCCTCGCGCACGAGGTCGAAGTTCGCGGCCACACCGATCGCCGAGAAGAGGAGCAGTTGGTAGATCTCGATCAGACCGAGGAAGATCATGCTCGATAGGGCGCGCCAACCCGGAACCTCGTAGGTCTTGAGCAGGTAGAGGGACATGGCGCCCTTGCCGACCTGTTCGTTCACCAAGGACAGGATGTAGGCGCTTGCCCGGATCGGCAGAACGTTGCCGAGCTTGAGATCCGGCGCGTTGAACCAGCGGATGACGCGCCATGTGGCGTGGCTGTCCACGAGGAAGAAGAACACGGAGTAGGGAATCATAAGGGCGAGCCAGAACGCCCAGTCCGCGCCGGCGAAGAACGCCACGAGGTATTGCCAAACCGTCTGGCTGTCGCGCGCAGCCGCCACTTCCATGCGCGTGTAGACGAGATAGAAGCACCCGGCCGCCAGGATCCACGTGGCGACGCGGAAAGCGAGCGCCCAGGGCGATTTGCGCGCTGGCGGCTCCTGGAGCGTCGCGTTCTCGCTCATAGGCGCACCAGTATGGACATTCCAACGTCCTTGCGGCGGACGAAGCCGACCTTCTCGTAAACGCGCGACGCTTGCCGCTCCGCCGGGCTGCCGATCCGCACATGCAGGAACGGTACGCAGCCGAGGCGCTGTTGGCGCAAGGCAATTTCGCGGACCAGCACCTGCGCAAAGCCCCGGCCCGTGAACTCGGGATCGGTGCAGACGGCGCTCACCTCCCGGTAACCCGTCGCGCCGCCTTCGGCGGCGATACATATCCGCTCACCCGCCATCGCTACCAAGTTGCCGTCGCGGATGACGCCAACGTAGTCGCCGAGCAGGTGCGTCCTGCGCTCGAACGGTCCCGGGTCTGTTTCCTTGACCAGCCGGTACATCTCGGCGGCCTCCGCGTCCCCGAGTTCCACCCAATCCAGGTCCGTCTCTTGTTCGTGCACGGGATCCGGGCAGTACCACTGCGTCAGCGGGACCACCGTGGCGAGGCGCCAAAGATCCTCGGGCGGTTTCCCTGGATCAACGACGGCCACGGCTTGGCCGGGTTCGACGAATCCCGCCAATTCCTGCAAGGCTTCCGCGCTCTGGTCTGCGACTGCCGCAATCGGCGAGACATCGACCTGGTAGCGCGCCGCGCGTTCGCCTACCAAGCCGAATTCGCGCTGCTCGCCGCTCAAGGCGAGCCAGGCGGGGTTGTCAAGCTGCACCTAATGCGACCCTTTGAGCGTCTCCGCGAACGCCTTGAGTTCCGGCGTGCCGGGAATGACGCGCACGCCCTCAGCCACTTTCTCCTCGAGGTTCTCCTCGGTGCAGCCATCCAAGAACGGAACGCCTGCGGCTTTGCAGGCATCGAATACGCGCTGCCTCGCCGCCCGGAGCTCGGGCCTCTCGAAGTCGGCACCCTCGCCGCGGTAGCCGTGCGACATGGACATGTCCGCGGGCCCCCACTCGGCGAAAGCGACACCAGGCACCTTGGCGGTGCGCTCGGCGTTCTCCAATGCGCGGCGATTCTCGATCTTCAAGCCCAGCAGCAACTCGCCATCCGGATTGAGCGGCCATGGATCGGCGCGTTCCACGTATTCCGCGCCGCTAACTCCCCAGATCGCCGCCGCCGTACCCTGGCCACCGGAACCGCGCGTGCCGCCGCGAAAGGTGTAGCGCATCGCGTCCACCACCGCCGCCACCGCGTCCGGCGTCTCGGCATGACAAAGCAGGAAGCCATGTACACCCGCAGTGAGCAGTTGGCGGACCTGCCATGCGTTGAACTGAACCATCTCGGGGCTCCGGCCTTCGAACGGCAACTCCACGAGCACGGGAACCGTTGGCGTGCGCACGGACGCCATGCCCTTCATGAACTGGGTCAAGCCCGCGAGGTCGAGAGGGCCGTGCTCCATGCCGACGTTGATGTAGTCCCCCCAGGTATCGGCCATCTGCACGCCCGCCTCGAAGTCGAGCGGCATACCGCCGTGCCCGCCGGTGTAGAACACGGGTTTGCCTTTCTCAAGCTTGGCGATCGCGCCGTTGATACGGCTTTTGCTTGCGAGGGCTTCGCCCTCGCGCTCCCGGCCGCGGGCGCTCATACAAGCGCCTGGTACACCAGCGTCTTCAATTCGCGCCGGATGGGGTAGGTGGACGACGGCAGCAATTGCGTCAGGAACACGACGATGACCTCCTCTTGTGGGTCGACCCAGAAATAGGTGCTCGCGGCGCCGCCCCAAGCGAATTCGCCGGGCGAGTCGAGAACGTTGGCGGCGGCCGGGTCGACGACGACCGAGAACCCGAGGCCAAAGCCTATGCCTTCGTAGGGGGTCTCGGTGAACGTCGCTTGGCCCATGGCGGCGAGATCGCAGTTGCCCGGCAGGTGGTTGCTCGCCATGTACTCTACCGTCTTGCGGCCGAGGAGCCGCTCGGAGCCCAGTTCGCCCTTGGCCAGCAGCATGCGTGCAAAGCGGTGGTAGTCGTCGATCGTGCCCACCATGCCGCCACCGCCGGAGAAAAAGGCCGGTCGCTGGTGGTAGCGCGAGCCCTCCGGGTCGTCCTGCAAGCGGTAGGTGGACGGCGCGACGTACTGGTAGCACGCCGCGAAACGGTCCGCCGCTTCGGCGCGGACGTGAAAGCCCGAGTCCGGCATGTTCAGCGGGCCGGTGATGCGCTCGGCCACGAACTCATCGAGGGCCTGGCCGGAGAACTGCTCCACCAGGTAGCCGCAGACGTCCGTCGATACGCCGTAGTTCCACTTGGTGCCGGGGGAGAACTTGAGCGGAATGCCAGCGAGCTTGTCCACCATGTCGTTGAGCGTTCCGGTACCAAGGTCACCTTGGCGTGGGCGTACATGGCCTCAACAGGGTGGTCGCCCGCAAAGCCGTAGCTCAAGCCCGACGTGTGGGTGAGCAGGTGCTTGATCGTCATGGGCGACTCGGGCTTGACCGTGACGTAGCGCTCTTCGACCCCGGCCGCGGCCGAGACTCCGCGTGCCTCGACGGTGTGGTCGTAGACTTCGAGGTCCGCCCAGCTCTCGATGTACTTGGACACCGGGTCGTCGAGCTGAAACCGGCCTTCCTCGTAGAGCATCATGAGCGCGACGCTCGCCACGGGCTTGGTCATCGAGTAGAGGCGCACGACCGTGTCCCGCTCGTACGGGCGCTCGCGATCCACGTCGCGGAGCCCGCAGACGTGGAAGAACGCTTCTTCGCCGCCCCGGGAAACCAAGCACATCGCGCCGGGGAACTTGCCTTCCTCGACGTACCGGTCGATGTGGCGTCCGATGCGCGCCAGCCGATCAGCCGAAAACCCGTTACCCATCGTCTCTCCCTCAATCGGCTGTGAGCATACCCGACTCCCGGCCTGTGCACGCGTTGCGCAGCGAAACACGCGTCGCCACGGCGAGGTGCTATGTCGTACGCTTCGGACCATGCAACCGCGAACGAAACTGCGCGAAGCAATCACGGCCGGCGAGGTCGTCTTCGCGCCACTGGCCTTGGATGCCCTGACCGCGCGCATCGCCGTGCGCGCGGGGTTCGACGCCGTCTACGTCAGTGGAGGCGCACTGGGCTACTCCTACGGCGTAAGTGAGGCCTTACTCTCTCTGTCCGAGCTGGCCGACACGACCCGCCATGTCGTCGCCGGATGCGATGCTGCGGTGATCGCCGACGGGGGCGTCGGCTTCGGGGATGCGGTCCATGTCGCACGGACGATCACGGAGGTCGAGGCGACGGGCGCGGCAGCCATCGAGATCGAGGACCAGGTGGCACCGAAGCGGGTTAGCCATCACCGGGGAATCGAGCACCTGATCCCGCCCGACGAAATGGCGGCCAAGGTGGAATACGCGGTCAAGGCGCGCCAGGACGACGACTTCCTCGTCATCGCCCGCACCGGCGCGGTCCGCAACGAATCCTTCGACGCTGCCGTCGAGCGCGCGAACCTCTACCGCGAGGCCGGTGCGGACATACTCATGCTGATGCCGACGACGGACGAGCAGTGGGCCGAGGCGCCCAAGCGCATCAACGGCCCGCTGGCTTCGATCACCTCTCTCGACTTACGGAGCCGGGCCGACTGGCAAGCGATGGGCTGGCGCCTGGTGATCGATCCGTTCACGGCGCAGGTTGTGGCGGTCAAGGCAATCCAGGCTGCGTATGGGCAGTTCATGCGGACCGGAACGACGGGGACCGACCGTGCTGAGATCACGGCGACTTATCGAACGCTGGCCGAACTCGCGGGCTTGGGCCCGCTCTACGCCATCGAGGACGCCACCACCGAGCGCCCAGAAGACCCGGAATAGACGAGGAGGCACCTATGCCCGCAACCGTCACCGCCGCGCGCTGGAGCGACGACCTCGACATCGAGATCACGGCGAAGACGCCGGCCGCCCCAGGACACGGGCAAGTCCAGCTTGCGGTGGGCAGCGCCGGGATCTGCGGCTCCGACCTGCACTTCTATAGAGGACAGTTCCCCGCACACCCCGGCATCACCCCCGGCCACGAGTTCGCCGGCACAGTCACCGCCGTTGGCGCGGGCGTCAAGCACGTCCGCGAGGGCGACCTGGTCGGCATCGAGCCGCTTCTGCGTTGCGGCATCTGCCCGTTCTGCGTCTCCGGCGACTACCACGTATGCGGCGAACGCGGCCTCGTGGGCGAGAACGCGGACGGAGGCATGAGCGAACTAGCGACCGTTCCGGCCGAGACGGCCTTCAAGGCACCCAGCGGGCTCGACGCCGAAGCCGCCGCGTTGGCCGAGCCATTGGCGTGTTCGGTGCACGGCTTCAACAAGGTCAAGTTGCGCGGACATGAGACGGTGTTCATCGTCGGCGCCGGGACGATCGGGCTGACTGGCGTGTTGGCGGCACGGGCGTGCGGCGCCAAGGTCATCGTCCTGGCGCGTCACCCGCACCAGCAAGACGCCGCGCGCCGTTTGGGCGCTACGGAGGTCGTTGGCGACGACGAGTCCGGCGTCGAGCGCATGAAGGAACTCGCGCGGCTGCAGGCGATTGACGTCGCCGTCGAAACCGTGGGCGGCACAGGCGATACGCTCCTCACGGCGCAGCGCGTGGTCCGGCCAAAGGGCCGCATCGTGTTGCTCGGCGTCTTCACCAACCCGACCGCGAACATCAATCCGCTCTTGTTCGCGCTACGCGAAACCGAACTGGTCGGCTCCATGACCTACGCCACCACCGACGGCCGAGCCGACTACGCGATCGCCCTAGACGTCGTCGCCGACTACGCCGACCTCGCGCGGTCGCTGGTGACCCATCGTTTCGCTCTCGACGATGCCAAGAGCGCCTTCGAGACCGCGGCCGACAAGTCGACGCGCTCGATCAAGGTGCACATCAAACCCAACTGACGGTCTCGAGTTCCGGGACGCGCCCGAACTCCCTGCTGTTGTTGGTGACCAGCGTCGCGCCCATGCTCCTTGCATGAGCCGCGATCAAAAGGTCGTTGGCGCCGATGGGCGTGCCGCGTCGAGTCAACAGTTCCCGAATGCGTCCGTAATGCTGGCCGGCCTCCACGCCGAACGGGCGGACGTCGAGGTCGCGCAGGAAATCGTCCAGTTGGCTCCGGTTACGCTCGACATGCGCAGAGTGTTCGGCACCGAACCAGAGTTCAGCGTGGCTAACGGCGGAAATGCAGATCTCATGGGCATGTTCGGCGAACGTCGCCGTCAACGCCTCGTGCCGTTCATTCATGACGAAGACGCAGATGTCCGTGTCCAGCATGAACATCACCGAATGTCCTCGCGCTCGTCCAAGGGCGGCTGTGTCCGAGGCGGCAAGGTGGCCCTCCCCCGAGAAGCGAAGTACTCGACCCAGTTCTTCCCGCGCGGGCGCAAGGTGACAGTGTCGCCGCGCTTGACGATCTCGACCTCGGCGACCTCGAAGCGACACGCCGCCGGCAGCCGAACCGCCTGGCTGCGACCGCTCCAGAACACCTTCGCGGTCCCCACGTAGTCTGCGTCTTCAGCCACTGTCGTCACTCTCCGCCCGATCCCGCATTGTGGGGCGCGGCGTTGATATATATCAAGGGATATATGCTTCCGCGCCGGTCACGCAAGAAACGGTGATATGGTTGGCGCCTGTCCTTAATCAGGGGACCACGATGACCGACGCCACCGTTTCCGTGCGGGCCCCGTCCGCTGCCGAGCACGCCGCGCATATGGCCGAATACATGCGCGACGGCGAGCGCCTGGGCCGGGAGATCGGCAATCGGGGGCGCATCCGTTTCAAGACCGGCACGGTGTTGGCCGACGACATCCTCGACGCCTATTGGCGACACGGCTTCTACGTGTTCGAGAACGTCATCGACAAGCAGGAGCTCCACGAACTGCGCGAAGCCATGGCCGATGCCCTGGACCGCGCTCCAGTTTCGAAGGATGCGGAAGTCGACGCGAAGGGGCGGCCAGCACTGGGACGCGACTTCAAGCGGGCGACGTTCACCTACGTCAAGCCCCTGAGCGATCCCGTCGGGGGCACGAAACAGGTGGGCGGTCGGCATCCGTCGAAGATGGTCGAGCCGGACCCAGGCCAGGATGCGCCCGACGAGGTCGTCCACCTGATCTTCGGCATGTGCCAGATGATGGAGCCCGGCTTGCGGCTATACGGACACCCGCAGCTATTGGCCATCGCCGAGAACATCAACGGTCCCGATTTCACCCCCTTCAACGACGCGATCTTCGTCAAACAGCCCGGCCTCGGCGGCTCGGTCGCCTGGCACCAGGACGGCCTGACGCACTGGAACAGCCCCGACTGGAACGAGGGCATCCACGGCTTCAACTTCCAAGTGCAACTCTATCCGACCACGCCCGGCAACTGCCTGTGGATAGTCCCCGGCACCCACAAGCAAGGCAAGCTCGACATCAAGGCAATGGTCGAGGCCAACGGCGGCTCAGACCGCCTACCCGGCGCGATCCCGCTCACCTGCAAACCCGGCGACGTGACGATGGTGAACCGCCAGACCCTGCACTGCTCCTTTGCGAATACGTCGCCGGATCTGCGCATTTCCATGACCTTCGGATTCCATCGCCGCGCTTCTGTCCTCGGCGCCAAGAGCGTCCTCGGCGTGAACGACGGCGCCGTCTACGACGAAGACCGCGTCTTCGACCGGTCAGCGGTAATCGCGGTTGCTATCGATGCGCGACGAAAGCACTTCAAGAACGAAAAACAGTACACGTACGCGCCGTTCGTAGGGTTGGAGGACGAGTTTCGGTGGAATCCCGAAACATTTGATCGCGTAATCAAGGATTACAATCTGAAAGACCTCGGCATCTGAGGAGACTACGCCCGCGATCTCCAGAAACGCCTCGCTTTACGGAAACCTAGGCTTTTCGTGTGGACGGTCCAACCTCTCGCCCGCACTCAAGACAGATCCAGGTGCGAAACCCGATTGTGCAAGGTTGAATACTATGATGTTTCTCCTCAGGGCGAGGGTAGACCGGCCGTCTTTCTCATTCAAGTGTTCAGAGTTCCGTTCCTTCGTTCAAGATTTCTATATATTCGCGATAGCCAAACAGTCGCCCACGCTGACGGCCGGTCAGTTCCTCCGCTACTCCCAAATCGACGAGCACGCGCATCGCAGCGGCAGCAGCGGTGTAGGACAAACCGGCGTCATCAGCCGCCTGGCGCAATGAAACGACGGGGCGTTCCCGCAAAACCGCGTGCACACGTAGCGCGGAACTCGCTGCGCGACCGCTGAGGCGGACGCGCGACTGGTCTGCCTCGAAGAGATCGAGCTGGCGGCGCGCCGTCGACTCTGCCGCCTCCGCTGTATAGCGGACGCCTTCCAGGAAGAACGCGAGCCACGCCTCCCAGTCGCCGTCCTGACGGACCGCATCGAGAAGCGCATAGTATTCGCTCCGCCGTTCCTTGAAGTAGAGGCTCAAGTAGAGGAGCGGATCGGCGAGCAGATCCTCGGCGCACAGATACAGCGTGATCAGCAATCGCCCGACCCGGCCGTTGCCGTCAAGAAACGGATGGATGGTTTCGAACTGGGCATGAGCGAGCCCCGCACGAATGAGCGTAGGCAAGTCGGACGGCGCGGGCACGGCATTCAGGAACGCCTCGAGTTCTCCCATGCAGTCAAGCACCAGATGTGCAGGCGGCGGCACGAAGTGCGCATTGCCCGGTCGCGTGCCGCCGATCCAGTTCTGCGAGCGGCGGAACTCGCCTGACATCCTCCGACTGCCCCGACCCGTGGCGAGCAGCCGGGCATGTATCTCAAGGAGCAAGCGGTTGCTCAGAGGGAATCCATCATCCAGCCGGCTCAACCCGTGTTCCATGGCCTCGACGTAGTTGGAGACCTCGATGACATCGGCGTCCGGCACGCCGGGTCCGAGCTCCGATTCGTAGCGCAGGAGGTCGGAAAGCGATGACTGCGTGCCCTCGATCTGCGACGAAAGCACCGCCTCCTTGCGCACGTAGCCATAGATGAAGAAGTGGGGATCCGGGAGAAAGGCTGAGAGCCCATCGAGGCGGCCGACAGCCACCAGCGCGCGCTCAAGCGCGACCTGAAGAGATCGTAGATCTAGATCTGGCGCTGGCGGCAGAGGAACAGGCACGAAAGCCCTGACCCGTTCGCCGGCCGCGGCGGTCACCTCGTAGCGCCCGGTCAGCCCTCGTTGCACGCGTCCCCCTTATGTCGCAAGTGCAAATAACGCACGCGCTTATTAGCACTTTGGGGGGAAAGTTGGAATAGCGGAGTCCCTTATCTCGCAAAGACAAACAACGGAGCCTCCGTCGAGGGAGCCCCGCTCGACTATTCCGACCGTTCCTCCTCCTTCGGCTTCGCAACCCAAAGGCCACGTGCCGCGAACCGCCCCCACACCCACGGCAGCCAACGCACGAGGGCGAAGCTCAGCCATAGGGCCCAGGCCAGAATCAGCGCCTTGTACGTCCACATGGGCAGCGACCAGACGGCGGCCGCCGGCGTCGTCGTGGCCGACTGGTCGGCGAACCAGGTCAAGTCGTGCCCCGATGAGTGGTAGCCGGTGACGTGCATGTCCGGGTTGCCGAGCAGTCCAGCCGGGATACCGACCAGGATGGCTGCGAATGCGAACAGCGTCAGCAAGCCGAGGCCGACCTGGGAGACGTTGTAGAAAAACCGGGACAAGCCCGCGCCCCAGGCCTCGCGAGCGCCGAAGGCCACCAACCAGAGCGCAACGACGGCCAGTGCGGGCCACGAGAACGTGCTGAAGCCCACGCCCAGCAGCAGCCAGTGCCACCAGCGCAGAGGCGTGACCTTCAGCCGCCCCAGGACTAGGGCGACGAGCGCCAAGGCGATGAGTTCGGACCAGTACAGGATCGCGGGGCCGAGGATGGGGCCGGTCGCGAACAGGAGCCAGCGGCTCTCCGGCATCTTGAGGGCCACGACGATGTTGCTCGATGGGGCGTCGAGATCGATGACCGGCGTCGAGACGCGCGCTGCGACGGGCAAGGCCTGTTCCCAGTCCACCGTCGCCCGGTGTTGGCCGGGCAGGATCGGGAGTTCCAGGCTGTCTTCGTCCAGCGCGATCTGCTGGGACTCGCCGTCGATGGCCACCGAACGCAGGCGGGCGTCCGCCGGTAGGCCGAGGCGATGAGTACCGCCGCGTGTGCTGCGGTAGTCGACTTCGAGCGTTGTGCGCCTTAAACCTCCGCCGACGTCGGTGCTGGCTAGCACGCGGTCAAAGGCCAGCGTGGATCCTTCCACGGCCTCGGGACGCGTGATGTGAAGGACCAACGACTCGCCCGGACGCGGGTGGAACTCGGCCCAGCGCGCGGCCGTCCCCTGGCGGACATTGCTCTCGGGGACGCCGTCGAAGGCCACCTGCCACATGTGACCGATCCGCACCCGCCAGATCTCTTGACGTGGCGGATCGACGTGGGCCTCAAGCGTAACGATCGCGGTTCGCGGCAGCGTGGAGGACCAAAATACCCGGTCCTGCGCAGGATCCATTGAAACCGCCGCGCCATCCTCCGTTAGTGACTGCTCACTTACGACTGATTCGCCTTCTATCAACGGGATCACCATGTTGATGGCGCCTACTTCTGGGGCGATGCGGCGGACGAGCGTGCCGACTTCCCAGTCGAGGTCGAGCCTGATCGTGCGTTCGACCGCAACGAAAGTCGGCAGGCGGCTCGGCTCCCAGGCCGCAGCATCGACATCGGCGTCCGAGGCCAAGCGCGTGAGATTGAGAGACCCGGCGCTCAGTATGCGGTTCTCGATCCCCGCCACGGCCCAGTGTGTCGACTCGGCACGGATCGACCGAGGCGTCAAGCTGAACGGAATCTCTACGGCGTCGCCCGTCGGGATCGGTCCCGACACCGAGACCTCGTGCACACCCGGATCCAAGTGGACCCAGAGGACGCCGTTCTCGTCCCGCGTCGCCGGGAGGGCCGAGCCGTCACTAGCGATTCGTGTCGGTCGCCAGCCGTCGGCAGAGCCCGGGAGCGGGACCGCCACGGTCGCCAGCGCGTGGACCGTGAGGCGCATGGACGCCGTGTCCTGGTCGACGGCGAGGTTCGCCTCGGCGATCTCCGCGCAGCGCGGCGCGCAGGACGGCGGGGCTAACAGGCGGCGCTCAAGTTCTTCGAGGATTTCCGGGGACGGGGTCTCGGCGGCGTAAGCACGGTCGCCGACGTCCCATGCCAGGACGGCGAGCAGCAGCGCGGCCGCCGCCGGGGTTCCGCGCAGCGCGCGCAGCCAGCGCCGCCAATCCGGGCGTTGCCCGGCGAAGAGCTCCAGCGCAAACAGGGCCGTGAACGCGCCCAACGCCCCGATCGTGGCGAACCGTAAAAGTGCAACCAGCCAGTTGGGCGCGATCACGAGTCGCATGGTTCGTTCGCTGTCGACCGGCCCGCTCCATACGAGTTCGTAGGCGATCCAGGACCAATCCGGCTTCGCCGTGCCCGCTTGTACCAAGGCGTCGTCGGGGTAGCGCGAGTACACGGCCGTCGCGTTGCCACCCCGCTGGAACGCGCTAGCGACGACGACGTCTCCCACGTCTTTCGCGGTCTCGGTGGCGGTGGCAATGCTGTCCAAGACCACCCGTTCCGGACTCGGTGCGAGTTCCATCTGCCCAGACAACGCCTCGAAAAGGCCGACGTTCGGCGCCGTTCGATGCGACTCGGGTTGCAGTTGCGGATAGACGGCGATGCGGATCTGGCCGATGGTGAACGGCACTAGCCAAGCGATCAGCACCGCGAGCGACACCAGCCGATAGCTTCGCGCCAAGCGCTGCAGTCTCCCCTCGGGCGCGACACGCACGAGAGCCACCGCCGCCAGCAGGTTGAGCCAGGTCCAGACCGGTGCACCCGGCTCGTGGTAGCTGAGCACCAGCGCGACGAGCGCGATCGCGCCGGCACCGCGGCCGAACAGGCGGACCGTCGCCACGGTCACGATCAGGAGGACGAAGAAGTCGAGTACGCGCCAGCGGCCCGTCCAGCTTGCCGGGGCCGCGTCGACGCCGGTTGCGGTCAACAGCTTGTGCCCGGGCGGGACGTGCAGCGTCGCGGCGGCACCCTCGAAGTCCGAACTCCAGCCGAGGACCGGCATCGGACCGCGGGTTTCGACCCGGCCCAGGGCTTCGACGTCCAAGCCAGCCTGGCGCACCTCGATGCCGGCCCCCGCCTCGCTGGCGGTAACCTGCAGGTCGGCGCCTTGCTCGGTGGCGCCGAGCAGCGAAAACGGCGGCGCCATGTCCAGACGCCAGTCCGCGCGCATGCGGCCGGTGATCTGGTCGGCGAACACGAAGCCGCTGCCGTCGAAGTCGAGCCAGAGGCGGCGCGACAGGCGAAGCTCGTTGTTGGTGTCGGCCAGGCCGCGTTGACGTTCTGCCACGGTCATGAGGCCGCCTGCGTCGATCCGGAACGCGGGCAGTTCCGTCCACGGCGAGCCGACCTGCGTAGGGTCGACGGGGCGGTCGGCTTCCGCCACGGCGGCGCGCAGCGTTGGAACGGGCTGGAAGCTCCAGATCTCCTCGGTGGGCATGTTGGTCACGCCGGCGGGCAGGCCAACCTCGGTCAGCACGTCGGCGGCGCGGGCGGTCAGCGCGATTTCCCAATCCCCGGGTCGCGCCTGCAGGCGCAGTCCGCCGTCCGACTGCATCACCGCCGGCAGGTCGCTGGCGAGTGTTAAGGGGGTGAACTCCGGCGGCAAGATGGGGTGCAGCACCTCCTCGCGCACCGTGCCGGAAACGTGCACGCGGATCAGCGTGTCGAGCCGCGTCGGGATCTCGTCGACGACGCGGCGAAAGACGTCGACGACGAGGCTATCCGGCACACGCGCGTCCGGCTCGACGTCACCGAGCCAGACGCCACGGGCGTCCACGCTCGGCAATCGGATCCGCTCGCCGTCCACGACCAGCGAAAGCAGTCCCGACGTCGTTGGCACGGCGAGCGTCGCGGGGCGGTCGTCCCAACCGAAGCGACCGGCGATCCGGTACTCCCCTGCCCCCAGAGAAACCCCGGGCGCGCCGTCGCGGAGCACGACCTCCAGCGCGCGACCGCCCGCGGAAACCTGTTGCGGCCAGGCGTCGGCGCTGCCCGGCAACGGGATCCACTGGCTGTCGCCGTAGACGGTCCACGACTGCTCGAAACCGCCGCCTACATCGTCCACCTCGAGGCGAAGCTCGCCCGGCCACGCGCAGACGAACTCTTCCGCCCCCGCCGCAGCGCCGTCGTAACGCAAGGGGCAGCCCCGGTACGCCTTCTCGTGCAGCACCCAATCGCGCCAGCCCTCAAGTTCGTCCGGCACAGCAACGTCCGGTTGGGCATGCAAACCACCCGCGGCCAGCGCGACGACCAGTCCGATCCATCGTTGGAGCACGGCCCACCTCCGGTAAAGGTCCTCAGGCGCCCTTCATAGGCCAACCCCGAGCGTCGCGCAACACGGCGAGCAGGCAGAGCAGCCCGTCTGGCTCACGTACCGCCGGACGGCCTCGCCGGTACCGTGGAGTAGCACCACCGGCCGGCCTGACGCGGCAGCGACCCGAGGAACGTTACAATCCCCGCCGCCCCCCCATCGTCCGGAGCAACCCATGAACGTCGAAATCCGCCCCGCCACGGCCGAGGAGATGGGCGAGATGGGCATCCTCGGCGGCTACGTCTACGGCGGCAGCTTCGGCGACGGTCCCGAGAACGTCATCGCCACGGCCAACCTGCCGGACTGGACGCTGTGCGCCTTCGTCGACGGCAAGCTGGCGTCGATGTTCTCGGACATCCCCTTCACCATGCGCGCCAACGGCAACGCCGTGAAGCTCGCCGGCGTGTCCACGATCGGCACGCAGCCGGAGCACCGACGCCAGGGGCTGGTGCGCCGCATTCACACCCGGGCCTTCGGCGAAATGCGCGACGCGGGACAGAACGTCGCGGCGCTGTGGGCATCACAGGCCGCGATCTACCAGCGCTACGGCTACGCCATGACCACCGTCCTGCGCCGCTACACCGTGGACACGGTGGACATCCGGTTCCACGACGACGACGAAGGGGACGGGCGCGTGGCCCGGGTGGACCTCGACGAGGCCTACGATGTCGTCAAGGGCGTCTACATCCAGTTCATCGCCGATCGCATGTGCTACCTGCACCGGGCCAAGGCGCTGTGGCTGCAGAACGCCCTGGAGCCGGTCGAGGCGGACGGCCCGATCTGGGTGGCGGTGTGCTACGACGCGGATGACGAGCCACAGGGTTACGTCATCTACACCCTGCGCGCGGGCAAGGTGGACCACGCCGCCCGCGGCCAGGAACTCGTCGTGCGCGACCTTGCCTGGCTCACCCCGGACGCCTATCGATCCTTGTGGCGCTTCATCGCCAGCCACGACCTCGTCGGCCGAGTGCGCTGGAACAACGCGCCCGCCGACGACCCGGCCTTCGAGTACTTCATGGAGCCGCGGCTGCTGAACACCGAGGACCGCGAAGGCGCGTGGTTCCGGATCGTCGACGTCGTCGGCGCGCTGACCGAGCGCGGCTACGACGAGGAGGGCGAATTGACCATCGGACTCGCCGCCGACCCGCTGACGCCGTGGAACGACGGCACATGGCGCCTCACGACCGGTGCGGACGGCGCGCACATGCAGCCGTCGAACGAGGCGCCCGAGATCGAGTTGTCCAGCAAGGCCCTGGCGTCGCTGTACACGGGTTTCCGTTCGGCCACGGAGCTCGCCAACTGGGGTCTGCTCGACGGCGACCCGCGCGCGATCGCCACGGCGAACGCGGTGTTCCGTACCCGGCACGCGCCGCATACGCCCGACCACTTCTGACCGCCGACATGACCGTCGAGATCCGCCCCGTCACGCCCGAAGAGCTGGGCGAGATGGGCATTCTCGGCGGCTATGCCTACGGCGGCGCATTCGGCGACGGGCCAAACAGCGCCGTCGCCAAATTCAACAAGCCCGAGTGGACGTCGTGCGCCTTCGTGGACGGCAAGCTAGCGTCCTCGTTCGCAAATGCCCCGTTCACCATGCGCGCCAACGGTCGCGCCGTGAAGCTTGCGGGCGTCGGTGCCATCGCCACGCAGCCGGAGTACCGGCGCCAGGGCCTCGCGCGCCGAATCCATACCCAAGCGTTCGGCGAGATGCGCGAGGCGGGCCAGAACGTCGCTGCACTATGGGCGTCGCAGGCGGCGATTTACCAGCGCTACGGCTATGCCATGACCACCGTAATGCGCGAATACGCGGTGGATACGCAAGACATCCGTTTCCACGACGGCGACGATGGCAGCGGGCGCGTCGCCCGCGTGGACGTGGACACGGCCCGGGACGTAGTGAAAACAGTCTACGCCGCGTTTATCGCGAACCGCATGTGCTACCTCCACCGAATCGCGGAGGACTGGGTGCATTACTGGCTCAAGGAACGTGACGACACCGGGCCGGTGTGGGTGGCGGTGTGCTACGGCGCCGACGCCACGGCGCGAGGCTATGTCATCTACACACTGCGATCGGGCCGGGTAGACCATCGCGCCCGCGACCAGGAACTCGTGATCCGCGACCTCGCCTGGCTAGACGCCGATGCTTACCGTTCGCTGTGGCGATTCCTCGCCTGCCACGACCTGGTCGGCCGCGTGTGCTGGGCCAGCGCGCCCGCCGACGACCCCGCCGACGAGTTCTTCGAAGAACCCCGACTGTTGAACGCGGCAGACCACGAGGGAGCTTGGTTCCGGCTCGTCGACGCCGCGAACGCCCTGGCCGAGCGCGGCTACGACGTAGAAGGCGAGCTGACCATCAGCCTAGCCGCAGATCCCCTGACGCCGTGGAACGACGGGCGTTGGCACCTCCAGGCCGGGCCCGACGGTGCGCAGTGCCGGCCGTCGAAGGCGGTGCCCGACATCGAACTCACGACCAAGGCGCTGGCATCGCTCTACACCGGCTTCCGCTCCGCCACGGAACTCAACAGTTGGGGGCTCCTGGACGGCGATCGCCGTGCACTGGCCAAGGCCGACGCGCTGTTCCGCACGCGCCACGCGCCCCATACGCCCGACGAATTCTGATGGCTGTCGGCGCCGATACGGTCAAGCGCGTCTATGTCGCCCAACTCGAAGCGCGCGCCAAGCCCGGCGGCGGCGACGCCCGGCACTCGGGTCGCGAGTTCCGCGCCATGTTGCGCGCCTGCCGCGAGTTGCCTGCGCTGGAGCTCGACGAGGATGCGTACGCGACCGTCTGGGTGTGGTCGGACCTGCACCTCGGGCACGACAACATCATCCGCTACGCGAACCGGCCGTTTCGCGACGCCGCGGAGATGGACGCTCTGCTGTATCGCAACTGGGCGCGGACCGTGGGAGATGACGACCTCCTGCTGTTCGTCGGCGACATCGCCATGCGCAAGGCGGTCGGGGGGCACACCTGGGCGCACATCCGGCAAGCCCAGGGGCGCGCGAAGCAGCTCGTGGTCGGCAACCACGACCTGACCGGCTCCGGCGTACTGCGCGTCGACGGCTTCAACGACATCTGCTCGACGCTCAACGTCGACGGCGACCCGCCGCTGGCGTTCACCCACATGCCGTTGGCAGAGGTCCCGGAAGGTGTCGTGAACGTCCACGGGCATACCCACGACGAGACGCCTCGGCGCTCGCGGCACATCAACGTGTCGGTCGAGCAACTCGACTACCGGCCGGTCGCACTTGGACGCATCAAGGCTCTCGCCCGGGAACTCCTTGCCGAGCGTTACCCCGATGGACACACCACCCTAGAGCGCATTGCGAATGTCGAAGGGGCTGCGGCGCTTGAGGACTCAGAACGGTAGTTCCAAGCTCCGGCAGAGAAAGCGCATGAAGCCCTTGCCGGCGGCGAACATGGTGGCCACGTCGTCCGCCAACGCCGGGCTCGCCGCACGCTCCGGCGGCATGCGCTTGATCCCGATGAAATCCTTGCGCTTCAGATCCTCGACGTACCGATGCTCCTTCGGAAACCCCTGCGGCGGACGCTTGAGGCTCTCGCCGCCCAAGTCGTACACCGCACGAAACGCCTTCTCGTCGCGGACGCGCTTCCACTGTCCGCCGTTTTCGGCGATCGCACCACGGATCGCGGCAAGCGCGTCCCGGTCCGGGTGCCACATGCCCACGCCCAGGAAGCACTCGTTGGTGTCCAGATGGAAATACAGGCCGGGCGCATGCACGTCCCTGGCCTGCTCGTGGCGAAACTGGATGCCGACATTGGTCTTGTACGGCGTCTTGTCCTTGGCGAAGCGCGTATCCCGGTAGACGCGCATGAGCGATCCGCCCGTGCGCTTCGGAATGGCAACCATATGCTTCGAGATCGTCGGCAGGTGATCGCCCACGGCGGCGATGAAATTCAGCGACGGCTCCAGTACACAGGCGTCGTAACGACCCTTGTTCGCCTGGAACCAGTCGCGGTTGTTATTCGCTTCGAGTTCCCTAAGGAAGCCGAGTGTCGCGGGGCCGAAGCCGGTGAAATCGCCCATCGTACTGCTACTCCTCAATAGTCGTCCGGCGGGCGACGACTCTGCTTCACCTCGCCTCGCCGCTTCTTGTCCTCGCGTCTGCGCGTCCTCTGCGCCTTCGACGGCTTCGTCGGTACCCGGGGTTTCGGCACTTGCCGCGCCGCCGCCACCAGGGCGTCGAGCCGCGCGAGCGCTGCGGCCCGGTTGCGGGCCTGGGTACGGTGGGCGTCCGTGAACAGAACGACCTCGCCGCGCCCATTCAGGCGGCTGCCAGCGACTCTCTCAAGGCGCGCGCGGACCGACGGCGGTAGTGCCGCGGCGGCGAGATCCAACCGGCATTCCACGGCCGTCGACACCTTGTTGACGTTCTGGCCACCCGGGCCCGAGGCTCGCACGAACTTCCATGCCAGTGCCGACTCCGGGACCGCGAGGCCGCCGAGTTCCACCATCGCCATCTCGGCACTTTATCTTACCCGAGGACCGCGTAACCATTGCCCGGCGAAAACGAACCGGGTCGATGGTGCAGAACATGAGTGAAACCGGGTGGCGTCCCGAGGTCGCCGAGATCGAACGTCGGCGCGAACTGCGCGGCCGGATGGGTGGCCCCGAAGGCATCGCGCGCCAGCACAAGCGCGGCAAGCTCACCGTGCGCGAACGCATAGACGCGTTGGTGGACGAGGGCAGCTTCCGGGAGTTCCACTCCCTTGCCGGATCCGGCACCTACGAGGGCAACGAGCTCAAGTCGTTCGTGCCGAGGGGATCCGTCGAGGGCATGGCCCGGCTCGGCGGCCGCAAGGTCGTGCTCTCGGGCGGCGATTTCACCGTGCGCGGCGGCTCGGGCGGCGGCGGGGGCGGCCTCGGCAACGAACTACCGTCGAACGAGCGCGCACGGCAGTGGAAACTCCCCCTGGTACGCCTGCTCGATGCCGCCGGGGGCAGCGTGCGCGGCTTCGAGGACATCGGCCGCACGTACCTCCCGGACGGCAACGACTGGTCGCAGATCGACGTCGATTTGCTCTCGAAGATCCCCGTCGTCTCCGCGGTGATGGGGTCGGTCGCGGGCTTGCCGGCCATCAATGCGTGTCTCGCGCATTTCAATGTCATGGTGAAGGACTCGAGCCAGCTCTTTCCGGGCGGGCCTCCCGTGGTCAAGGCCGCCCTCGGCTACGACATCACGAAAGAGGACCTCGGCGGGCCCCACATCCACACGCGCGTCAGCGGCTGCGTCGACAACCTGGCCGAAACCGAGGCGGAAGCGTTCGCGATGATCCGGAGTTTCTTGAGCTACCTGCCATCGAACGTCTGGGAGATGGCGCCGCGGCAGGCGACCGACGACGACCCGGAAAGGCGCGAGGAACCGTTGGTCGACTTGATGCCACGCGACCGGCGCAAGGTCTACAAGGTCCACACTCTCATCGACGCCGTCCTCGACCGCGGTTCCTTCTTCGAGATTGCACCGCGCTACGGCCGCTCGCGCGTGACCGGCCTCGGCCGGCTCAACGGCTACCCGGTGGGGATCATGGCCAACAACCCGCGCCACTACGGTGGCTCCACCGACGTGGCCGGCGGCAGCAAGGTGATGCGCCTATTGCAGCTTTGCGACGTCTTCCACCTGCCCATCGTCAGCCTGGCCGACGAGCCCGGTTTCATGGTCGGCCTCGAGTCCGAGAAACAGGGTATCGAGCGAGCCGGGGCGCAGCTCGTGGCCGTCACCTGCCAGTCGCGCATGCCGTGGATCACCATCGTCATCGGCCGGCTGTTCGGCGTCGCGGGGCAATGCCATCACCGCCCCACGGGCATGTTCCGCCGCTACGCCTGGCCGTCGGCAAGCTGGGGCTCGATGCACATCGCCGGCGGCGCGTCCGCAGCCTATAGGCGAGAAATCGACAACGCGCCGGATCCGCTCGCGAGGCGCGAGGAGATCGAGGCTAGGCTCAACGCCATCGCTTCGCCGTTTCGGACCGCAGAGGCCACCGGCCAGGACATCATCGATCCACGGGAGACTCGCAGCGTGCTCTGCGAATTCGTCGAGGACGCGCAACGGGTGCTGCGCACGCAAACCGGGGAGCCGCCTATTCCTTATCGCCCTTAGGCGCGGTCATTCGTCCCGGTCGTCCGCCTCCTGGTCCCGCTCGCGGCGCCGGCTCCGCTCCAGCCGCTCGACACGCCGGTCGCGCCCGGTCAGGGATTCGGCGTGGCGGCGACGTTCGTCGAGCAGCTCGGCATAGCTCGCCAGGCGTTGGCGCGTCACCTGTCCGGCTTCCAGGGCCGCGCGGACGGCGCAACCCGGCTCGGTGCGGTGCCCGCAGTCCGCGAATCGACACGACCGCGCCAACACCTCGATGTCCTCGTACATCTCGCCGATGTCCTCGTCGGCGACGGCCATGCCCAACTCCCGTACGCCGGGGCCATCGAGCACGAGGGCGCCCTGAGGCAAGCGGAGCAGGGACCGGCCCGTCGTCGTATGTCGCCCACGGGCGTCCTGCTCCCGGATCGGCCGCGTGACCTGGACGTCTTCCCCGGCCAGGGTGTTCAGCAAGGTTGACTTGCCCACGCCCGACGAGCCCAGCAACGCGACGGTGTACGCGGGCCGCAGCCACGCCCGGACACCGGTGAGCGTGCGCGCGTCCAGTGCATTGACGACCTCCGCCGGCACATCCGGCGCGATCGCGCGTGCCTGGTCCGCGAAGCGCGTCGGTTCGGAAGCCAGGTCGGCCTTTGTCAGCACGATCAGCGGCGCGACGCCGGTGCTCTGGGCCAACGCCAGGAACCGCTGCAAGCGGCTTGGGCTGAACTCGAGGTTGCACGAGGTGACGATGAACAACGCGTCGACATTGGCACCGATGAGCTGCACGTCGGCCTTCGTTCCCGCGGCGATGCGGCGCAGCACGTTTGTGCGCGCCAGGCACCGCTCGATTTTCCTGCCCTGGACGTCGACGAGCACCCAATCGCCGACCGTCGGCCGTTCCTCGGCAGGCTTGCGGAACCAGAAGCGACCGAGGTGAAGACTGGACTCGCTGACGCCGTCCGACAGCACGTGGCCGTTGCGGTGGATTGCTACCACGCGCCGGACCCGTCGGCGACCGTCCTCGTCGCCGAGCTGCTCGGCGAAGAACGGCCGCCACCCCATATCGGACAAGCTCATTCGGCGCGGGAGCATGGGCAATCGCGACGACCACTGCAAGCGACATTCGGGCTTCGTGGACAGTCCGGTTCAACTGTTAAGCTCACTGAGCTCAACGAGACCGAGGGCGACCCACCGTGCTCACCGACGACGAGATCCACCACTACCACGATCACGGTTACGTCATCCCCGACTTCAGACTCGACGACGAGAGCCTAGCCGACATTCGCGGCAGCCACGCTCGACTGCTCGCCAAGCACCCGGAGTTCAACGACTACTGCCCCGCCGTACTCGCCTTCGACACGGGATTCCTGAACATCGCCCGCATCCCTCCCATCCTCGACATGGTCGAACAGCTGATCGGGCCCGACTTCGCGTTGTGGAACTCCAGCTTCTTCGCCAAGCCGGCCCGCGTCGGCACGAAGACGCCGTGGCACCAGGATGGCGAGTACTGGCCCATCCGACCGCTCGCGACCTGTTCGGTTTGGATCGCTGTGGACGCAGCGACCCCCGAGAACGGCTGTCTACGGGTGATTCCCGGCTCGCACCGTCGCCGTGAACTCGGCAAGCACGACTTCAACGATGGCGCCGGTTTGAGCCTGCCGCTCGAGATCCAAGCCGACGAGTTCGACGAGGACACCGCGCGCGACATCGTCCTCGACGTCGGCCAGGTGTCGCTGCACGACATCTACCTGATCCACGGCTCCGAGCCGAACCGCTCCGACACGCCGCGGCGGGGGATGACGCTGCGCTACATGGCCACCACATCCCGCTACTGCCGGGAACTCGCGGACAGTCGCCGCGGTGGTCCATTGTCGATGTCCGAGCGCACGCTGTACCTCATGCGCGGCGAGGACCGCTCCGGCGCCAACGACTTCCGCATCCGGCACTAAGCACCGCGTTACTTGCCGATACAGAAACTCGAGAAGATCTCCCCCAGCAAATCATCGACGCTGGTGGCGCCGACGATCGTTCCCAGCGCGTGCTGGGCCTCGCGCATCTCCTCGGCGGCAAGGTCGCCATAGCCCTGCTCCACGTGGCCACGGGCCGTAGCCACCTGGTCCATCGCCGCTGATAGCGCTAGAACATGGCGCTTGCGAGCGAGGAACGTGCCTTCGCCGGGCGCGACGCCCGCCGCCGACACGATCACATCGCGCAGCGCGCCGAGTCCCGCTCCGGTCGTCGCCGAGATCCGAACCTCCCCCGCTGCGACTAATCCCGGTGGCCGGCCGCTGAGGTCCACCTTGTTGTAGACGTGGACGATCCGCGCGCCAGACAGATCGGGCGGTGATGGGCAAACGTCCGTCGTGTCGTCCAATACGAACAGCACCAAGTCGGCGGCGGCGACGGCGCCCCGGGCCCGTTCGATGCCGATCTCCTCGACCGCGTCACGGCCTTCGCGCAGGCCTGCCGTGTCGGTCAAGCGTACGGGTATGCCGTCCAACTCGACGTCCGCGAACAGCAGATCGCGGGTCGTACCGGGGATGTCGGTCACGATGGCGCGGTTCTCGGCCAGCAGCCTGTTCAAGAGGCTCGACTTTCCGGCATTGGGTGGTCCCGCGATCACGACGTCGAAGCCGTCTCGCAGAACCTGCCCCTGGCGACACTCTACGAGCAGGTCGCGCAGCGCCGTCGTCACGCCGTCGAGGCGATCGACCACGTCGCGGTCGGCCAGGAAGTCGACCTCTTCCTCGGCGAAGTCGATCGCCGCTTCGAGGAAGACGCGCAACCCCAGAACAGCCTGGTCGATGGCCATGACGCGCCGCGAAAAGGCACCGTCGAGCGACCGCATCGCCGACCGCGCGGCGCGGCGCGAGGCACTGTCGATCAGGTCGGCGACCGCCTCGGCTTGCGCCAAGTCCATCTTGTCGTTGAGGAACGCACGCTCCGTGAACTCGCCCGGGCGCGCAATCCGAGCGCCCAGGTCGCAGATCCGCTCGAGCAGGCGGTGGAGGACGACCGGCCCCCCGTGGCCTTGGAACTCCGCGACATCCTCCCCCGTGAAGGATGACGGGGCGACGTAGAACAACACGATCCCGCGATCGATCGCACTGCCATCCGCGTCGCGGAAGTAGGCGTAGGTAGCTCGGCGGACATCGGGCACCCGACCCGCCACAGCCTCGGCAATGCGACTGGCCTGCTCTCCGGAGACCCGTACGATGCCGATGCCGCCACGCCCCGGTGGCGTTGCGATCGCGGCGATCGTATCCCTCATCACGACCGGCTAGCTGCTGTTGGTAGCTGAAGCTGCCTCGATCTTCCGGGTGATGTACCACTGCTGGGCAAGCGACAGGATGTTGTTGACCAACCAGTAGAGCACCAGGCCCGCGGGAAAGAACACGAACAGGACCGTAAACAGGATGGGCATCGTCTTCATGACCCGCGCCTGCATCGGATCCGGAGGCGGCGGGTTCAGAAGCTGCATCAGGAAGAACGACGCCCCATAGAGGATCGGCAGCACGAACCATGGGTCAGGTGCCGCCAAGTCGTTGATCCACAACATGAATGGCGCTTGGCGAAGCTCGACGCTCTCGTAGAGCACCCAGTACAGGGCGAAGAAGACCGGCATCTGCAACAACAACGGCAGACAGCCGCCGAAGGGATTGGCGCCTTCCTTCCGATACAGTGCCATCATCTCCTGGGACAGCTTCTGGCGGTCGCCGGCGTAGCGTTCCTGCAGGCGCTTCATCTGCGGCATCACCTGTTTCATCTTCGCCATCGAGCGGA
>JAPOYV010000061.1 GCA_026706385.1 Gammaproteobacteria bacterium | reverse complement strand
ACCGTCGACTTGCCGAGCTCGCCGGGGCCGGGGAGCGCCAGCCCGAGTCCATCAGTCAACGCCGCGCCTCGTCCAGCACGGCCAGCGCGCCCGTCGAAAGCGGCACCCGGTGCACCCGGCCGCGTTTCATGTGCGCGGCAGGAACGGTCCACACGGCGGCGTCGAGGTCAAACTCGTCCCAGAGCACCCGGCGCACCTCCGCCTGCCGCGCCGCCGTCAGGACCGCGAAGCGGATCGCCAGCCGCACCACGCGACCGACGCGCGGATGGCCGTCCACCCTGGCCCGGCCCCATGGCCCCGCCGCCCACTGCCTCGACCCATACGCTCGCCACACCACCTTCGCCGCATTCAGCCGCGGCCCGGGCTGCAGCCTGTGCCAGCGCGTCGGATTCCAAACCTGCCGCCTCCGTGCCGTCCAACGGTGGCTAGGCCGTTTCGCTGCCGGCCGCCACACACGCCGCCAGAACCGGCATCACCGCGGTTGCGCCGATGAGCCTGAACGCGTACTCGAGCGTCGTCCGGCCAGGCTTCTTTGCAATGCCCTGGTTGCCCCACGCGTCCGCCATGGTCCGTCTCCCAAGCCCGAAAATGCCAGCGTAGTGTCGCCCGCATGAACACGAGCTTAACGCGGTCGCAGTCCATTGGTTTCCTAGCCGGGCAAAAGAGTTGGCCAAGTTGGATCTGCCCGAGAGAAGCTGACGACTAGAGGAACATCGCCGCGGCTTTGCCGACCGCTGAAGCCTCGCTGAGGCCTATCAGCTTCCTGAATCGAAGGTAGAGCAGGAACCTTTCCCACCGGGATGTATTGTCCTTGACGATGTACCGGACGGCCCTGAGTATCTTGCGCCGCCCGATGTTCTCCGAACTGAAGTCCTCCAGCTCGCTCTTTCCGCTGCCGACTCCGCGGTAGAGCTTACCTTGCGTGTTCAGCGTGTACTCGCGGATATTGATTCCCCAGAACGAGACGACGAACAATACGGAGCCTTGGTCCTGACCGCCTAGGATCATCGTGCGCAGCACCAGATTGGTGCCGCGTACAGCGATTGACGTCAGTTCCGTACGATGGCGTTTCAGTTCCTCGGTGAGATGCCGAATGCGGTTGGCGGTCTCGTTGGCCACTTGGACTCCTCCGCGTGAACGCTTAGCGGGAAGAAGCCTACCCGATACGGCTGACCGTATATCCTCGAATGCCTCAACGGGATAGTAGAATCATCGCGCGGTCCACGGTAGCCCGTCCTCGGTTCTTGCGCCCCTTCCACAAAGGGACAGACTCATCGCGGGCACGACGGTGGTGCTTTGGGTGCTGGCGTTGGTGCCCAAGGCGTGTGGGACGTTGTTCGTTATCCCCGCCGCGTTCTGGCCCGCCCACTACAGGTTCCGGGTGACCAGGTGGCTAATGAACTGGATCAGCGTGCACCACGCGGCGAGCAGTTGGGGCAGAAGAGGTCGACCGATGACCGACGAGAACGTACCCACCCAGGTACGCGAAACTCCGGGCAACCCCGAAGCAAACCAATGGAACTGCCTCTCCTAGGCCACCGGGCACGGTCCTGTCGGTACCGCCGATGCGCCGGCATTGCGGCGCGCACCCTTGAAGCCGACCTCAGGCCGACAGCGCGACCTACCGCCTGTTCCAGACCTCGCACCGTAGACGTTGCGGCCAGCTGCTCTCGCCGGACCGGAGTTGCGCAGCCAGCTCCTCCCTGTCCCTGAAGGCCAAGATGCGCTTTCCGTGCCAGTGGTAGTGGTCGTCGACGCTTCCCCGCCTTTCGGGCTCCAGATCCGCGAAGGCCAGCACTCCGCAAACAGGAACGTCGCGCGCCGGCGGCCACCGCGAGACCGCGTCGACGTTGGCGGCGATGCGACCGAGCACCTCCGGAAAGCCGGACTTGATCCAGCGCGTTTTCGTTTCAACCACCCAGATTCCCGCTGGCGACACGACCAGGTGGTCGATGTCCGACTTGGTCCCCGGAATGTCAGCCACGTTGTGGGCGACCACGCAATGGCTCCGCGTAAGGGCCCACTCGATCGCCTTGCCTATCGTCTCTTCCGAGTCGGCTCCGGTCCCCAGATCCTCCACGATCCGCGCCGAACCCCTCCCCGCGGCTGCCGTCGTCGCGCCCCGCGACCGCCACCATGCCACAAGAGCCCAGCAGACAAGAATCGTCCCGAGGGCCGGCACGGACCACCGCACCTCGTCGGAGAGGCCGGGCAGCAGGATCGGGAACGACAGGACGACGCACACGATGCCGGTCGTGCCGGGCAGCGCGATCTCGGCACTTCTCGCGACGCGCCCCAGCGACCGTTCGAACTCGTCACGTAGGCCGCGCAGCCTCTCTCCAGGTTGTCTCGCCATCGGTCCGGCCCCCCCAACCCAACATTTGCGCCTCGCCGGCAATTGTCGCCGCTCGAAACCGGAACGAACAACCCCCGCCGGCCCCAGACGACCGCACGCAAGTATCGGTTACTGTCTTCTCGATCTCGCCTGGCGGGATCCGCGTCGACACCGTCGCCGAGCGCCGGGCGATCCGGGCGCGCTTCGGGTGCGGCTCGCGCGGCTACGAGTAGACCCCTGACCTCAACGAACATGCGGCGTCGGGGATTGGCGCGGAGCGGCGACGGCGGTTCGCATCGGCAACCCCAGCGACCCGTGAAGTCGGCAGCCGTCGCCGTCCGAATGTGGACTTTGCTGCACGATTCCCCATGGCCATGCCCCAGGATCCGTCAGCCGTCTTCCTCCGCGTCGGCCGCCGTCCGCAACAGCTCCAGCCGCCAGCCGCGCCACCTGGTGCGCTCGATCGGGTGCACCTGCACGGCGAACACCCGCAGCAGCCGCCGTCCGTCCCGTCCAATCGCCGTCACCGTGACCGTCGCCTTCCCCGGCTCGTTCGCGGTTATGGCGAGAAACCCGTCCACGATGCGGACGGCAGCCACTTCTGGATCGCTCGACGAGAGTAAGAATGCGGCCTGCTCGCTGCCGTTAGAGTCGAACACTTCGGAAAGCCGTAGGCGCAGAATGTCATCCGAGGAAACGGAGAACGTGTACGACGGCCCTGTGCCGTCTACCTTGGGAGCATCGTGGACACGGCCGCGCTGCTCGTCCCCGATGTCCAGGTCCGCAAGAGTCCCGTCGCCGTAGGCGATCCGGTCCCCGCCGCGCAGATGGAACCCGAACACCCCAATACCGTCTTCGTCGTAATCCTCGGCACGTACGTCGTATCTGAACACGATCCCGCGTCCATCGACACGGACGACCGAGGCTAGCCGCACTCTGCCACCTATCTCGAGGGCAAGCTGCGGTGCTCCGCTTAGCTTGACGGGCGCGTCGAACGTCGCAGCGACGAAGATCGAAGCGCCCGCGCCGTAGCTCCGCAGCCCGTCCGGCGCGGCGGCGACGGAGACGCGCACGGCGGGCGGGGAACCGTCGTTGAGATTAACGTAGGTGACGGGAAGCGAAATCCCGCCTCCGTTGGTCGAAGCCCGCGCAATGTCGATGGACCCGGCATGCGTCCCCGGCACGACCCCGAGGCCGACGAGGACCTCCACTTCCGCCGTTCCCTCCGGAGCGATGGTTCCCTCCGCCGGGCTGACGGCTATCCATTTGCGGTCCGGCTTGATCCGGTACGTCTGCGACTCGCCGCTCAGGTTTTCCAGCCGGAGTCTCTGCACGGGAGCCCGGGCTCCGGACGACGCCACGAATGTGAACGCCACGGGACTCGGACGGACCATGGGCCCGTCGCGGCGAACCTCGGCACCAAGCGTCCCCGTCCTGACGCCCGAAAGGCCACTGGACTCCGCAACGACGGCGACATGGTAGACCCCCGGGACGAGCGGCGGCTGGGACAGCGACGCTATCCGCATCGCCGCCCTGCCGCCTTCCAGCGGCTCCCGGTGGTCTCCGTCGGTCCCGCGCAAGGGGCTCCCCTGCTTCGCCAGCAGCGCCAGCGACTCCCCGTCCCCGAACGCCGCCTCGATCAGTAGTTCGGTCGCCCCCGGGGGGACGTACACGACGTGTTGTCCGTTCCGGGGGTCTCCGACCGAAGCTCGCTCCTTCGTTCCCCGGCCGTCCAGAAGACTCGCCGGCGAGTAGAAGGCGTCCACGCGCCTCGTTTCCCGCATCTCCAACTCGACGGACGGGGAGGTGCCCCAGATGTCGCCGCCCCAACCAACGAACCGCGAACCGCGGGAGTCTTCCGCTGGTGCGGTCAGACGCACCCTCTCGCCCTCCGCGAAGTACGGATAGCGCCGGCAGGCTTCATCCCCCGTGAGGCTCGGCGGCGTTGTTTCGATCTCGGCGTTCGCGTTCAGCACGCGCACCTGGAGCGGGTACTGGGTCTCGACATCCAACCCGATGCGCCCGCCGCCTTCCGGGAACTCGACCTGTCGCTCGCGCGGACCACCGTCCTCCCAACCCAGGAAACGGTAGCAATGGTCCACGTCCCAGGGGTTGACGACCCGATGCGCCGCGAAGGTCTCCTTGCCTTCGAACCTTCGCACGTGGGCCGGCGTTAGCTCGCCAAGCCCTTCCCGCGTGAACGGCACGGCGTGCGCTTCCGAGACGACGGAGAGCAGCGGCTGGTCGAAGAGGTACGCGACGTACGTCGGATCGCCGGGTTCGATGCCCACCCCCAACGCTCGATGCGCGGGGTTCGCGCCGCGCGACTCGATTGGCACGTAGCCGACGTTCGCGTCTCTGTATTCCAAGTTGTTCCAGAAGACGATGCGGCGTCCGTCCTCCTCGGCCACCGACATGCGCAGGAGCGTCCCCAGGCCGTAGTACCCGTCCGGACTGTCAGGCTCGACATGCACGGGCGCCGGCGACCACGCCTCGACCACGACCGGGTACTGGGCAACGAAGTTGGCCTGCAGCCAGGTGCTGTCCGGACTTGCCTCGAACACGTGCGCGCGACCGCCGCCGTCGGTCCAGCTCCCGAACAGCAGTCGGCGCCGACCGTCCGCAACGCGCGTCGGCGCCTCGACGGTGTGCAGACTGCCGGGCGGCCAGTCGAACGCGGCCGGAGTGTCCACGCGCACGCCGTCCACCACCAGCTCGACTCCCTCCGGGTGGGACGTCACGACCGTCGACGTCGGCGGGTTTCCGTACAGCCGCGCGACCGCGTCCACGTCGCCGGCGGACAACCCCGACGGCATGTGGTTGAACGGCAGCACCAACCCGGGCGGAATGGTCTCCATGGCCGGTCGGTCCGGCACGGACCCTCGTCCGTAGTGCATTACCGACGCATGGTCGTACGCGCCGAAGGGTCTGGCGATCGTCGCGTAGCTCCGCAGCACGTCGAACGGCAGATTCCGGTCCAGCACGGTGACGTGCCGATCGCGGTCCCGGCGCTGATGCTCGTGCATCAGGCCGACGGCGTGGCCGATCTCGTGCACGACGACGTCCTTGAGGGCGAACCGTTCGCCGACCCAGTTTTCCTGTTCGCCGCCGATCCTGCCGATGAAGGACCTCGGACGCCCGTACACGAACCGCACATGGTCCGCCTGCGTGGTTCTCGGCACCAGCTCGATGACCGTGCGGCCGTTCCAATCGGCGATCGCCTCCTCGATGATCCCTGTCGGCAGCCGTGGGTCGTCGTCGACGACGTACGGAACGATCCCGCCGGGCCAAAGGCGGCCGAAGTCGAGGACCGCCGCCCGCCCTGCCTTCCCGACGACCATGTCGCCGCCGGCAACCAGCAGACCGTCCGCGACCTCGACGGCGATGCTCTCGCCGCTCGCCAGCGCCACCGTCTCGACTCTTTCGAATCCGGCCTCGGACCCGGCATTCGCTCCGTGGAGCTCGGTTGCGCCCGCGGGCAGCAATACGCCGAGCAACAGCAGGTCAGTCGCGCGTCGACCGACGCGAACGGCAAGGGTTGTCATTGGCGAATCCGCAACGGCCATTTGCGCATTATGGCAACGATGCTCTGCGCGAGGTCTATTGGCTGTCGTCGGTGTCTCCCGGCCAATCAGACAGGTCGCGGCGATCACGGCGTGGTTGGACGATTCGTGATGTCGCCAGCGTTGTGGCGGGCGGGCGAGTGATGGGGAGCATTGCCGGTCAGCAACACATGCGCGTGATACGTCGCCTGGCGGATTCGGCGCATGTCGCATTTGATCGCGTTGTCGGGCGCGATGCCGGTCGCTTTGGCGCACGTCGTACCGGCACGACCGAACGGCTACTCCCCCGGTTCCGGCGTTCCGGCAACCGCAGACAGGTCATCCGCGGCCCGTAAACTCCTGCTCGCCGCAACCTATCGCGGGTCGCCTAGTTCCCTCACTATCCGGAAACCGACCATACTGCTGTACTCGTCCGTGCGCCACACTCCGCGTGTCCCGGATTGCGTACCCAAGTGAGGCACGCCCCAAGCTCCACCTCGCAGTATGCGCTCCGTGCATCGTCCGTCCTTGTCGGCGACGGCCTTCAGCCGACGCCGCGGCACCAGCATCGGCGACCCGTCCCGCGGGTGGTGGCGATAGGTGCGACGGAAGCAGTCCTGCACCATTTCCCACACGTTGCCGTGCACGTCGTGCAGCCCCCAAGCGTTCGCGGCGAAGGAACCTACCGGTGCCGTCTGTTCGTCATCCCACGAACTCCCGCAGTCCGTGCAATTTGCGCGACCACGCTCCAACTCGTTGCCCCAGTGCCACACCGTCTCAGTTCCTGCCCGGGCGGCGTACTCCCACTCCGCCTCGCTCGGCAGTCGATACAAATGCCCCGTCTGGTCCGAAAGCCACTCCGCGAACGCCGTGGCATGCTCCCACCGGATGTTGATGACGGGTCGATCACCGCGCCCCCATCCGTAGTCTTCGGCCTCGTTGACCCCGCTTCGCTGCGTCCGCGTCAGATACCGGTCGTAAAGGTCGAAGGTGACCTCATGGACCGAAATCGCGAATGCCGCTGGAATGGCCACGTCGATGATCGGCCTCCCCCGCGTACACTGGTAGTCACCAGCCGGGAGGCACCCCATGCGGAAACGACCCGCAGGAACCACCACCATCTCGGGACCCGAACCACCGGAGACCAAGCTGTCAGCGAAGGTCTCGGCAGAGCTGGCCACGGCACCCGGCGCCGCCGCCCCAACGAAGAACGCAGCTACCGCCCATCGTCCCAAGTTTCGCAAGGACACGCCTTCGGCTCAGAATTCGCCGAGTGGCTCTACACCGGGACCATGGCCGTGCTGATCAACGTGATCTCGAAGATGCCGTCCCCCGGGCTCTCGGGACGAGGGCAAGATGGACGGCATCGTGGAAGGTCACCAGTCACAGCTAAACCCAATCCACCAGATGCTGCAGTGTCTCCTCACCCAGCTGACCGCGCGTCCGACTTGCTTCGCGACCCACCGAACGAGGGCACCAAAGTAAGGCAGACGGCTCGAGGAGCCCCGAGCCCGCGGCGGCCGACACGTCGCCTGCGCCCACGGCCAAGACGGTGATGCCATGCGAGTGTTTCGATGCCGATCCGTTTGGCGCGGTCGACCAACCAGCGACAGCAATGCCAATCACTAGCGCCAAGCCAACGCTAACCACCGACTTCCAATTCCACTTCATGATTTCTTCCTCTTCGTTGCCTTAAGTCGTTCGTGAGTCACTTTGACGTCGCGACTAGGGCACAAATGATGTTGTGCGCGTCGAAGCTCGATTGTCAACATGCAACAGTTCTCGCTCAGGTGTGGTGTTCCTAGGTCGACAGCCCACTCGGGACGCAAGGACGTTTCACTCCGTGATCCCTGCCTCGGTGGAATTCCACCGTGATCCGGAACCACTCTAATTCCATCCCGTCCGGTCGCCCATCATCCGTGAATCCCAGTTCCACGGAGCCTGGTGCGCGAGCCGCTCGTAGACCTCGAGCTGCTGGGCGTAGTTGCGGTGGCCCGGGATCATCGCCCCGCCGCCCGCCAGGGAGCGCGCCTCGGCGAGTACCCGGCGCTGCGGTTCCTCCATCACCGGAATCTCCCGCGACCGGCCGCCCTTCGTCCACGACGCCTTCAGCACGATCTTCGAGCCGCGGTCCGCGTACGACGGCGAGAACTTGATCGCCTCCTCGCGGCGCAGGCCGAACTGCTCCTGCAGCCTGGGCGCCATGCGCACGTGCTCGTCCTTGACCAGCGCCAGCCGGTCGTCCGGCAGGTC
>JAPOYV010000101.1 GCA_026706385.1 Gammaproteobacteria bacterium | reverse complement strand
CGTCGGCACCATGAAGAACCGGATGAGCCACCTGCGCTGGTGGGCGAAGCGGATCGGCAAGCCGAACGTGGTGCGCGCGGACAACGCGAGCTACGGGATCGGCGACCGGAAACGCGTAACCAACGAGGACCGGAGCCGCGACCTGCCGGACGACCGGCTGGCGCTGGTCAAGGACGAGCACGTGCGCATGGCGCTGAGGCTGCAGGAGCAGTTCGGCCTGCGGCGCGAGGAGGCGATCAAGTTCTCGCCGTCGTACGCGGACCAGGGCTCGAAGATCGTGCTGAAGGCGTCGTGGACGAAGGGCGGCCGGCCGCGGGAGATCCCGGTGCTGGAGGAATCGCAGCGCCGGGTGCTCGACGAGGCGCGCGCCCTGGCGGGCGGCGGGGCGATGATCCCGGGCCACCGCAACTACGTCCAGCAGCTCGAGGTCTACGAGAGGCAGACGGCGGAGGCCGGGCTGGAGCGCATGCACGGCCTGCGCCACCGCTTCGCGCAGAGGCGCTACGGGGCGATCACGGGCTGGAAGCCGCCCGCCGCGGGCGGGCCGCCGATGCGGAGCCTGACCGGGGCGCGCAAGCGCATCGACAGGGAGGCCCGGGCGACGATTTCAAGGGAGATGGGCCATTCGAGGATTGCTATTGTGGAGGTCTACTGTGGTGCGTGAGTATCGTCCCGCGGGCGCCGACGTGGCGCTGCTGATCGACTTTCCGAACTTGGTGCGGGGCGTCGAGAGCGGCGTGGACTGCGAGGCGCTGCTCCGGTTCGCCGGGGAGCACGGCAGGGTCGCCGCCGCCAACGCCTACGCGGACTGGACCGCGGACGGCATGAGGCGTCACCGGGCGACGCTCGGGGGTCTCGGCGTCGAGGCCGTGCAGGTGCCGGGTCGGTCGGACCCGGCGCGCGAGGTGTGCATGAGGATGGCCATCGACACGGTGGACCTTATGTGGACGTTGCCGCAGGTGGGCGTGTACGTGGTCGTCGCACCGGACGGCGGGCTGTTCCCCGCGTTGAACGCGCTGCGGCGTGGCGGGAGGAAGGTCGTCGGCATGTGGCCGGCGGGGCGCTGGTCCTAAGTCGGGGGCACGGGACGGAGCGGCGCGGAGGCGCAAGGCCCGGAGTCCCTGCGCCCCGGTCGCGACAGAGGCGGTCAGTGCCGCCTGTATCTCCAACCGTTGTCGACCAGCGGCTTCGCCCACTCGCGATCTTCCCGCGGCTCCGGATCCGGCAGAGGCGACCAATAGGCTGCGGACGCTTCCCTCGGCGCACGGGCGTTCCACGGACTAACTCCGCAATCGAGATTCGAGGGCTCGTGCGCCCTGTCCGGCCTGGCCGCGAAATCGTCGATCGCCGTCGCGTCGATGGCGTCCTGACGCTTCTGCGCGCGCTCGATGTTGCGGTCGTCGCGGCACCGCTGGCAGAGGAAGTCGCCTTCCAGTCTCTTGCGGTACGCGCAGCGTCGACAGCCGCCTTCGGCAACCAGGGCGGCCCTGCGGCGCTTGCACGACGCCGCCCTCCGGGTTCTGCAGGAATCGCAGCTCTTCCAGTAGCCCCCGTCGGGTTTGCGCGAGGCCGGCTTCGAGCATCTAGGCTGCGCGCACCGGGGCGGCTCGTCGCGCAGGACGGCCTGCGGCACGAAACCCGGCGGGAGCTTGCCGGACCACTGGGCGATGAGGGTTGAAAGTTCCATGTCGTTCTCCGTTTCGGGGTTGCGACGCGGTGTGCGTCGGTCCCGAACGGGCGGCACGCGCGCGCAGCCCGGTCACCTCGCGCCAGCGAGGTCGGAGCCCGCGGAGAACCCGCCAGGGTTGACCGGTCGAGCACGCGTGGCACGCTGCGGCGGCATCGACGGACGCCGTGTTGTGATTGACGGCGCTGATGCGGGCGATGCGGTCGCGCTGAGCGGGGATGGCGGGCGTTTTGAGGAATGCGGGGCGGGCGTGAACAGGCTACGGCGGGCGGGCGTTCGTTAATCCACCGGATCGCGGTACCCAGGCGGCCGGACGGGCCGAAGAGCCCCCCGTTGCAGAGGGCGCGGCCTCACCGCCCGGCGGGCGGAAGCGATAGCGACCGTGACCCGTATGGGCGGAGACCGCTTGCGGGCTCCGGTCGGCGAAGCCGACTAGGGCGCGGGCCGCCGTAGGCGGCATCGTCCAGAATGGCTTCTAGCGCGCCTTCACCGGAACACTCGCGACCGATGGGGACCACAACCTACAAACCCACGGTCGCCGCGAATGCGCCACAACGGGCTCGCCGCCCTTACGGTTCGCGCCCGATTCTGGCATCGTCCGCGCCTTTGTCGATCCTTGATCGGCAGTCAGGAGAACCCCATGAGCGACGACGCTTTGCGCGCCTGCGAAGAAGCCGAAAAACAGCAACAGGCCGCCATCCAGGCCCGCAAGATCCGAATTCATGTCGATCATGCCCGGCAGAGCCCGGACGATTCGGGGCCACGGTGGCCCTTCGAGCTGCTACAAAACGCAGTGGACCCCGGACCTCGCGGTGGCAGGACGAGCGTTTCCGTAGAACTCAGATGCGACCCGGACAAGGTCGTGTTCAAGCACGATGGCAAGCCCTTTGAGCCACGGGAGCTCATGGCGCTCCTTTCGGGCGGGTCCAGCAAGGACTACGACTCCGAAAAAACCACCGGCAGGTTCGGTACAGGCTTCTTGGTAACCCATGTGCTCGCGGAGCAGGTCCGTATGCGGGGATTACTCTCGCAAGAGGACCGGCCTATCGAGCATTTCAAACTGGCACTGGATCGCGCCGGCGACGAGGACGCCATCCTGCGCGACATAGCGGCTTCGAAGCGCGGCATTTCGGACGCGCAGCCGGTCCAAGACATGGATAGCGTACCGACCGCACACTTCGAGTATCCGTATGGCGAGACCGGTATCGAGTCGGCCGTGGAAGACGGCCTGGTAGAGCTTAGGCGGGCACTCCCCTTCCTATACGGCACGCGCCCGACATTGGGGCGAGTCGAACTGCGCGTACCCGACGGGGCCATCGAGGCGTGGGTACCGACCGAGCCTGCGGCGGGCCTAGCGGTTGAAGGCGGGTCTGTAGAGTTCCGATCGATAATCGTCGACGGGTCGGAACGACGTGAGCTTAGCGTGCACCGTTTCACTGCGGACGGCGGGTCTGCGTCTGCGATCGTCCTGGTGGAGAAGACCGCCGAAGGGCAAACGGTTTGCCGACCCGACCCGAGCGCACCACGCATTTTCCGAGACTACCCGCTACGTTCCTCGGGGTTCCTCCCCGTTTGGGTTGTACTCGACGGAAAGTTCGAGGTCGATCCGGAACGCACTGTCCTGTCGATGAGCGACATCGACAAGGCGCTGCTGCAGGAGGCATTGGCAGCGGGCGTGATAGCCGCCAGATACGCGACTGAACGGGGCTGGAATGGCGCTCACTGGCTTGCTGACACCAGGTCGCTGGCCGGTGGCTTCAGGCGCGACAACGCCGCGGAGACGAATTGGTGGAAGGAACAGCTAAGAAACTTCGCCGAGCGTCTGGCGGTTCTTCCGATGGTGAAGTGCGAGAAACAGATGCGGCCGGCCATCGCAACGGATTCCGACGTGGGGCCCGCCACCTTCGTCGTGCCTCGACTACGGGGTTCAGCGAACGACGAGACGACGCTGGAACGGCTGTTGCCGCTGGTGGCGGCGGTAACTGACCTCAATCCGCCGATCGCAGAGGTCGCTGCGGACTGGACAAGGATAGCGGAGGGCTGGTCGTCCCTGGACGTCGAGGTCACATTGACCTGTGTGAACGATGTAGCCGAGCACGTCAGGGCTACGACGGTCGACGACCTCAAAGTCGAGGACCACGCCATGGATTGGCTCGCGTCCTTCATCGATATCGTCGGCGAATGCTGGCGGACTTCGGAGGGACGGGTCCAGCTATCGGTGCTCGAAGGGTTGATGCCGAACCAGATCGACCGTCTTTGCTCCCCCGGCGACTTGCAGCGCGACTGCGGCATCTCCGAACGGATCAAGGACATCTGCGCCGATCTCGGGTTGGATGTGCGAGGCGATCTACTGTCTGGGTGCCTTCAAGAAGCAGCCGAACGCCTCGGCCTGCAGGACTTGGAGACGGTGCTTGAGAGGTCCGTTGCCAAAGAAGCCCACGAAGACGGTGTCATCGAGGCGGCGATCCAACGGATGGACGACCTGCTTCCGGAAGACGAAAAATGCGAACAACTGGCGACGCGACCGCGACGAGCCTGCGTTCAGTCGCTGGACCATCTCTGGCGCACGAAACAGGCGGACGCCCTGCCGCTAGCCCAGCAGGTACCGCTGCTGGCATCGGATCGGAGTGGAGCGCGGTGGGGCCGCAGGCGGCAGTTCATGGCGCCCGTGTGCGCGTGGCCTGCGTCCGCTCAACCGTTCGCCGCCGCCTACCCGCCAGACCGGGTTCTGGACGGCATGTATGCAGGCTCCGATACAGACGGAATCCCGAACGTGTGCGCATCACTTGCCGAATGGGGGATCGCCTTCACGGACCCCGTGACCCACGGTCGTTTCGATTTGACGGATCACAGGCTAAGAGTGCTGGCTCCGGAGGTGGACACCGAGGACTCCCGCTTCCCACAGGCCGAGATGAGTCAGATTGCCCTTCTTTCGCCCGAGTTGATCCTCAGGGCCGAGTCGGACATCGCGCGAGCAGCCGACCTGCTCGGGCTAGTGCTCTGTCACGTCGCAGGGAACGACGCGGGGTGGAAGCAAGTTCGTAACGTCGAAGGTCGAACAAGAGACGGCGACGAGACGAACCTGCAGGTAGTTTCCGCAGTGTGGTTGGCGGACTTGAAGGTGCGTCCTTGGGTTCCAGTTGCAGTTGAAGGCGAGGACGGAAAAAAGGAAATGCAGAAAATGAACGCGAGCGCAGCCACGCTCGAACACCTACTCGAGTCGTCGTGGCTGGAGGACAACGACGACGGGATACGACTGCTAAGTGAGTGGTTCGACTTCGACCAGTTGAACCTGCGCCTTCTTGGAATGGCCAACGATCCAGCGAGCCAACAAGAATTGCGGGACAGTCTGGCAGCGCTCGTAGATGCCGTTGGGGCAGACCCGGAGGCCTATCTGGGCCTTGCGCAAGACGTTCAGGACCGGGAGCGGCTGCGACGAGATGTCGACCAATGCCGACGATTGGGACTGGCAGTCCAAGAGAGCATCGGCAACGCACTGGAAGAGCACAATCTTGACGTCACGCTTGTTGACAGGGGCTTCGACTTCGAGGTGGACGCTTTCGAAGACACGTCGACCAAACTGGACTACGGGCCATATCTGGTGGAGGTGAAGGCAACAAGAACCGGACAAGCACGGCTTACTCCGCTTCAGGCAGCGACGGCAACTGAAGAACGGGCTCGTTACGTGCTATGCGTTGTGGACCTGCGCGGAGTGCGCCCTGGCGATCTGGACGGAGATGGGCTTGACGCCCAACTCATAGAGTCGCTCGCGAAGATAGTTCCCGATGTGGGGCCACAGGTTGCGCAAGCATACGGCAGCGTCCGTTCCGCCCAGCAGGCGGTTGTTCCTATCCGGAATGAGGGTGCACTCCGGTATGAGGTGGTGCCCGGACTTTGGGAAACTGGCGTGTCCATCAGCGACTGGGTCCAGCTCATCGGGGTTACCCACACGTAGCTAGATTTCGCGCAGTTGCCACTCGGCGAGAGCGAACTCCGCGGCGACCGTATTGCATCCGGGAGAGCCGCCTACGAGACGTAGGCGGCCCAGTCAGCCATGAGAACGCGGCGGCGCTCGAACAGGTCGGTGCGCCGGTAGGCGGCTTCCACGCGGTCGGTGTTGACGTGCGCTAGGGCGAGTTCGCAGACCTCGCGCGGGGCGTCGGTGCACTCGGCGGCCCAATCCCTGAAGCTGGACCGGAACCCGTGCGGTACGGCGTCGATGCCGAGGTCGCGCATGAGGCCCGAGAGGGTCGACTGGTGCAGCGCGCGACCGGTCGCGGACGGGAAGACCCACGCGTCGGCGTCGGCCAGCTCGCGGGCGTCGTCGAGGACTTCGAGGGCGCGGTCCGACAGCGGAACGCGGTGCTCGCGTCCATTTTTCATGCGCTCGGCCGGAACCGTCCAGACCGCGTTGTCCCGGTCGATCTCGTCCCATCCGGCTTCGCGGATCTCGCCCGAGCGGGCGGCGGTCAGCACGAGGAACTCGAACGCGAGCGGGATGCCCCGGTACGCCCCGCAGCGCCGCACCCGGCGCAACGCGGCGGCGACCTCGGTGTGCGGCAGCGCACGCTGGTGCTTCTGGACTGCGGTGTGCTTCGGCAGCGCTGCGGAGATCGCGTCGCCGGCGGGGTTGTCGATGCGCAGGCCCTGCGCGATGGCCCACTTCATGACCGCGCCTATGCGCTGCCGCACGCGCTTGGCGGTGACGCGCTTGGTTGACCAGATGGGCGAAAGCACGGCCATGACGTCGGCGGTGGTCACGGTGTCCACGGTCTTGTCCCCGATCCGGGGGAACGCATAGGTGCCCAGCGTGGCGCGCCACTGGTGCTCTGAGCCCCTGCGGTCCTTCCAGTTCGCGGCGTGGATGGCGATGACGGTCTCCAGCGCCTCCGCGAAGGTGGGCACCGTCCTGGCCGAGCGTCGGGGATCGTGGCCGAGGGCGATCTCCCGCGCGTTCTCGAGCGCCCGCTCGCGGGCCATGCCGAGGGTGACGACGGGGTAGCGGCCGAGCCCGAGGCTCGTCGGCCTGCCGTCGATGCGGACGCTCTGCGTCCACGACTTGTTGAGTCCGCCGCGGGTCGCGGGTCTGACCAGGAGGCCGAGCCCGAGGCCGCCCCGGCCGTCGCCGTAGCGACCGGGGATGTTGACGTTCCTGACGAACGTGGCGGACAGCATGAGGGGTCTGTTTTTCACTTCCCGTTCCTTGTTCCGTTACAAAGGAGCGTTGAGAAGCAGTGTGCCCCGGTGGTACGCGGATCGTCAAAAAGTATTTGTTTATCAGAAAGTTAGAGGACTTCCAGCGAAGTCCTGAAACCCCCTAATACACCCCTTGAGCGCCCCACTGGTCCGCGCGGATCAACCGCGGCGAGTTCGTCCGCTCCACCGCCTAGCCCCGACTCCGCGCGGCGGTCTCCCCAGGCCGCCACGCGGTTCCTTCCCGCCCGAACCAGCCGCGAGGCCCGACCATGCCCAAACGCTCCCGCCAGATGGAACTGTGGCGGCCGGAGGAACTGCCGGTCACGCACCGGCGCTGTCCCTAATGCCTCGGCGTGTACCGCGTCGACAAGGGCTGCCTGTGGTGCGCCTCGGGCGGCCACGCCCGCGCCGAGGCGGCGCGGTTCCCCAACGGCTGGCTGGTCGCCCAGTTCCCGTGGAAGGCGCGGACCATGCCGCGCGCCGCCTACGCCCGGTGAGCGACACCGGTCCGACTTCGCCGCCCTTGCCCCGGAACGCCCGACCGCAACCGACCGCATCAGGAGAACGAGCCATGCAATGCGAATACCGCCACAACGCCTGCGGCCGGACCACGGCCGCCGAATCCGTCGCCGACGCCTGGTCGCGCGACGGCCGCGACGTCGACTACCGCGAGATGGACCCCGACTGGCGGCCCCTCACGCCGTGGCAGCCGTACCGACCCGGCACGGCGGCCCGGTACGCACCGCCCGCGCCCCCGGACGCCCAAACCGACCCCTACGTCCCGCCGGACCCCGTGCTCGAGATCGACCGCGACACCATGCGGCGGCTCGGCGAACTGGCCGACCTGTCCGGCGGAGACGAGTGCAGGGCAGTCGCCACCGCCGTGGCGGCGCACCACACCGCCGTCTTCGGCCCGGTCCCGTCGCCGAACGCCGGCAACCCTTCCGACCCACCCCCAACCAAGGAGACCACCATGCGCATCGCAGTGAAGAGCGCCGGCGGCATCACCGAGTGCTTCCTCCACGCCGAGAACGCGAAAGAGGGCGCCAAGGACGCCGCCAGACAGATCGCCGAGGACTACGGCCTGCCCGTCGACGTCGAGCTCTGGTCCGACCCCCCGGACGGAGCGCCCCGCCGGCTCGGCGAACTCCGGTTCGTCGCGCTGGCCGGCGACGGGACCGTCCTCCAGCTCGACTGAGCAGCGCGCGAACGGCTCGCCCGTGAACCTCGCGCCCGCCTCGCGGCCGGGGTCAAGGGGC
>JAPOYV010000023.1 GCA_026706385.1 Gammaproteobacteria bacterium | reverse complement strand
TGTCGGCGATGGAGTCCGAGAACAGCTGCGTCTCCTGGAACACGTAGGTCACCTGGCCGCGCAGGCTCTCGAGCGTCGCGTCGGTGGCGTTGATGCCGTCGATGAGCACCTCGCCTTCCGTGGCGATGCGGTAGCGCGGGATGAGGCTCGCGAGTGTGGTCTTGCCCGCCCCGGTTGGACCCGCGATGGCGAGGATCTGGCCGATGGACGCATCGAGGTTGACTTCGGCAAGCGCCCGGCGGCCGTCGGGATAGACGAAGCCCACGTCGCGGAACTCGACGCCGCGCTCGATTCGGGGCAGCGCTCGGCTGCCCAGATCCTCCTCGCCGGGCATGTCGATTATGGCGAAGACGCGTCGCATGCCCGCCGCGTGGTACTGCAGATGCACCCACGTCAAGCCCATGCTTCGCGCAGGCCCCCGGATCCACTTGAAGTAGAACAGCAGTGCCCCGTAGTCGCCCGGTGACATCACACCGTTGATGACCTGCGTGGAGGCGTACACGACGGAGCCCATGACGATGAGGTAGTAGCCGATTTCGACGAGCTGGCCCACCGTGATGCCCACCCAGACATAGCCGCGGTAGCGCTTGAATGACTCGTCGCTATCGTCGTCGAAGCGCTGCTTCTCCTTGAGGTTGCCGCCCAGGCTCTGCACCGCGAGGATGTTGTCCATGCCCTCCTCGATGGTGCTCGTGGTGATGGCGCCCGCCGCTCGGGACGACTGGGCGCGACGTCGCGCCATGCGCGAGAAGCCCACGGACAGGACAAAGATGCACGGGAACACGCAGGCGAGGAGCAGGATGAAGCCCGGCGATTCGGGGTAGGCGCTCATGAAAGTGCCTATGGCCATGAACATGACCGCCATCGCCATCACGATGGCGTACCACGTGCCGTAGAAACCCTGGTTGATGGCCGGCGCGTCGTACATGACGCGGTAGACGCTGTCGCCGATGCGCTGCTCCTCCAGGGTCGTCATCGGCAAGGCCTTGATCCGCTCGAACAGCCGGGCGCGGAAGTAGTGGTTGACCGATTGGGTGAGGCGCGTGTTGATCATGAAGTCGATGTAGCCGTAGATCCCCCCGACGTAGCTGTGCGCGCCGTGCAGGCTGTTCTCGACCTTGGTGGCGGTGTCGTGGCCCTCCGCCAGGTTCCCCTCCGTCTCGTCCCGGGCGTTGTCGCCCTGGGCGTAGCCGCCGATCAAGAGGACGAACACCGCGAGAACGGCCATGACCGCGACGAGCACTTCGAGCGGTCCGGATCCCGCGAGCGCGTCGAGGAACGGGCGCCAGATGGGCGGATAGCCGGTCGCCTCCTCGATAGGCGTGCCCAGCACCACATGGTCGATGATGATCTTGATCGGCCAGGGGAGCATCACCACCGGCACGGCAATGGCGAAGAACATCAGTGTGAGCTTGAGGAGGAAACGGCCGAGGAAGTGACGGGCGAGGAACATGCCCCGCGCCGCAACCTCCAGCGTCTCGCCGAAGCTCAAGTCGGTGTGCGTGTCGATGAGGCTCGCGCGCCGGTCCAGTCCGGCCTCGCGTTCGCGCAGCTTGGACCAGGGCCTGTCGCCGGTTACGACATCCGTCACGAATCGTCTCCGCTCGTCGCTTGGGCGAGTTGCGATTCCGTCTCGACGAACGCCCGGTAGCGACCGCCGTCGAGGGCCATCAACGCGTCGTGGTCGCCGCTTTCGATGATCCGGCCATCGTCGAGATAGAGGATGTTGTCGGCGCGGCGAATGGTGGAGATGCGGTGCGTGATGAGGAAGATGGCGCGTTTGTCGGTCCCGTTCCCGGCTCCCGTCCGGCCTGCCGCCCATTCCGAGAGATTGGTCATGACACGGTTCTCGGTTGCCGCATCGAGCGCCGCCGTGGGTTCGTCGAGGATCAGAAGCGGCGTGTTCCGCACAACGGCCCGCGCGATGGACAGTCGCTGGCGCTGGCCCGTCGAGATGCGGCCGCCGCGGTCGCCGAGGACAGTGTCCAGACCGTCCGGCAACCCGTCCACGTAGTCCTCCATGCAGGCGATCCGGATGGCTTCGCGGACCTGGTCCTCGTCCGCATCGGGGGCGACGTAGCGGATGTTGTCGCGCACCGACATCGCGAACAGGACGTTTTCCTGCAGCGCGATGGCGATGTTGCCGCGCACCGAAGCCACCGTGTAGCCGCGCAGGTCGACGCCGTCGATGGCGACGGCGCCGGCCTCGGGATCGTAGAGGCGCAGCAGAAGCCCCATCAGCGTGCTCTTGCCGGACCCCGTGGGACCCACGATGGCGGTGATGGTGCCGCTTTCGGCGGCGAAACTGGCACCGTCGAGTACCGGGCGGCCCGATTCGTACGCGAAGGTCACGTTGTCGAACCGCACTTCCCGCTGGAACCGGGTCAGAGGCGCGGCGTCGTCGGCATCGACGACATCGGGCTCGCGGTCCAGGATGTCGAATACCCGCTTCAGGCCCATGGCGATGTCCTGCGCGGCCATCCAGTTCTGCATGCCCCAGCGTATGCCGGCGGCTGCGCCCTGGAACTCATCCCGCGACCACTGGTGCGCGGTGAGGTTCCAGATCACGAAACTCAAGCCCACGAAGGCGATCAGTTCGACGGAGAAGGTCGGGATCCCCAGGTAGGCCCACCGCGCGACCAGGTACTCGCTGGCGAGCATGGCCCCCGCGACGATGCTGAACGTGATGATGCCGACCAGGGCCATCAGCACCCGGACCCGGTACGCGGTGTTGAACAGGATCACCGAGTCTTCCTCGAGTCGCCGCTGGATGCGGTCCTCGGCCCCGTACGCCTTGATCAGCCGGATGGCGCTGAACGACTCCTGAAGGCGGGAGGTCACGTCGGACGTCGCGGCCCTCGCCGCCAGCGCCTTCGTACGCATGCGCGGCATGGCCCACTTCGCCCAGGCCAGCGTCGGCACGACGACGGACAGCATGATGAGTCCGATCCAGGGACTTAAGAGCGACAACAGGAAGATGCCGGCGGCGTAGCTGAAGATGAGCATCAAGATGCCGAGCAGGCTGTCGATCACGGACGTCACCTGAGCGCTGTCCTGGTAGATGCGGAAGATCGAGTCGCCGGTCCGGTGGTCGCTGTGATAGCTGAGCGACAGCGTGTGCCACCGCTCGACCAGCGCCGTGCGCAAGTCCTGGTTGATGCGCTGCAGGATCCATATCCTGTACCAGCCCGCCCCCGTTCCGGACATGATCCAGCTGTATTCGCCGCCGCCGATCATGATGCGAAGGGGTGTCAAGGCCACGATCAACGTCACGCTGACCCCGACGTAAACCCACTGGAAATAGAACTGCTCCTCGGCCGTCAGGGTTCTCTCCAGGATGCCTCGTGCCAACTCGCCCCGGCCGAGGGCGTCCGCCAGCACGGGGATCACCGGGTCCGCCTGGAGGATCGACTGGAACAGGAGATCGGCAAGCACGAGTCCTACGCCCAAACTGATCAGCTTCTGCAGGTAGACCATGAAAAAGTAGTACACCAGGTGCGTCGAGGCGCGAACGCGCAGGTCGAGTCGACCGGTGTCGTAGCGGAACTGCACGAGCCAGCCGAGCGCGCAGGCACCCGTCACCCACGCGATCCACTTGCTGGCGGCGAACTCCGGCATGGCGGCGGGGGCCACGACCACGTTGCCGTACGCGGCGAGCAGGAGCGCCGCGATGGTGCCGACGACGCGCAGCCGGGGGTTGGCGCTGAAGGCGATGATCCAACTCCACACGGCAAGGCCGGTGACGCAGACGCCGACCGCGATTGGATAGAGTACGTGTCGCTCGGTATCAGCCGGGTCGTTGAGCGCGGCCATGACGAAACGGAAAACGTCGTAGTAGAGCAGGCCCCCGACGGCCAGCCCCGTGACCAGGAACGGCAAGTAGGTGTAGGAGAACCCGTCTGCAGCTTCGCCGGTGCCCCTCGCGCCCGAAGCCAGAGTCCGCTCGGTGGATAGCCAGCGACCGAAGAACTGCGGCTTGATGTAGGGCCACGACCGCAGGAACAGCTTGACGATGGAGACGAGGTTGTCGCGATCGTCCGCAACGGTCAGGTCCCGATCCGCCGGCACCGGCGCGTCGCCCATGATCGGCAGCGCACGCGCCAGCGCGCGCCTCTCGGCGTACGCCTCGTCGGGGGTCTTTCGCGGATCCGGCATGGGTGGCTAGTGCGAATCCCCTGCGCCTTGCTCCCCGCGCAACCTGGCGAGCAGCATCGCCAAGTAGCCGACCAACGCCGCGAAGGAAAGGATCAGCGCCGCCGACCCGAGGGCCCACCCGTAGGGAACGAGGATGTTGGTGGCGACCGAATCCGCGAAGAAACGCCAGAGCCGATCGTTCAAGGCGATGAGGACCAACGCGGCCATGGTGAGGATCGGCGCCACGAATATCAGCGTGGCGACGAACACCCGCGCACCGAAAGCCGACGCGCGGCTCTTGAATCCCGTGTCGCTCATACTTAGCCCCTTCGAGCGGCCACTATAGCGTAGCGGGGCTTGCAGCCATTCGGCCTGCGCGACCAGCATTTCGTCGACCATCTGCCACACCTCGGGTGGGTTGCCAACGGCACCCACGAGGGAAGTGGGCGAGGAGAATCACAACGTGGCCGTGATCTCACCGAGCTTCTGCGTCAGCAACCGGTTCTCCCGGTAGTCGATCGGGATCACGACCAGGCTCGGACCGTCGGCCTCGAAGGACGCCTCGAGCACGCCGCGCAGATCCTCGCTCCGCGTACACGTGTAGCCGTTCCACCCGAACGCGTCGGCCAGTTTCGGCCAATCCGGGTTGCCGAACGAAAGGTCCGTGTGCCGTCCGAAGGTGTTTTCCTGCTTCCAGGCGATGAGCCCGTACTCCCGGTCCTCCCACACCAACGCCGTCAACTGGCAGTCTAGGCGCTTCGCCGTCTCCATCTCCTGGACGTTCATCAGGAAACCGGCATCGCCGCACACCGCGAGCACCCGACGCTCCGGATGCACCAGGTTCGCCGCGATGGCACCGGGCAGGGCGAAGCCCATGGAACAGAAGCCGTTCGGGATCAAACAGGTGTTGGGCGTGTGGCAGTGGTAGTGGCGCGCGATCCACATCTTGTGGGCGCCCACGTCCGAGAGCAGGATGTCCTCCGGACCGAGCACCGCCCGGACATCGGCGAGCGCCTTCTGCGGGCGGATGAGCCCCTCGGTCAGATCACCAGCGTGCTCGTCGATGTCCGCGATCATCTCCTCGCGCAGGCCGCGCTGGCGCGACAGGTCGAAGGTGAGGCCACCGGCCCGATCGACGCGCTCGTTGAGCATCCACAGCAGGTGCGCCAGATCGCCGACAACCTCGACTGCCGGGTGGTAGTGCGCATCCACTTCCGCAGGCAGGAAGTCGGCATGGACAATGCGTTTGTCGGCGTTCGGGTTCCACAGTCGCGGGTGGTACTCCACCATGTCGAAGCCGAGCGAGATCACCAAGTCGGCCTCGTCGATGGCGAGGTTCACGCGGTCCCGGGCACCGAGACCCGCGGTGAACAGGCAGTAGTCCGCGTCGAGGTCGACACAGCCCTTGGCCATGAACGTGCTGACCACGCCGATGCCGGTCCGCTCGCAGAAGAGCTTCAGTTGCCGGCTGGCCCGGCGGCGGATGCAGCCGTTGCCCGCGAGGATGACCGGGCGCTCCGCGCTCTTCAGGAGTTCGAAAGCCTGATCGACGATCTTGTCGTCCGGCACCGGGCGGCGGAGGCGGCGTGGCGTCAGGGGTTCGGCGTCGGTTTCGTGCCCGGCGATGTCCTCCGGAAGCTCGATGTGCACGGCCCCGGGCTTCTCGGTCGTGGCGATGCCGACGGACTTGCGCACGATCTCCGGGATCGCCTCGGCGGTGCGCACCGTCTCCGCCCACTTGGTCACCGGCTCGAACATCGCCACCACGTCCATGACCTGGTGGGACTCCTTGTGCAGGCGATGGGTTGTGCCCTGCCCGGTCAATACCAAAAGCGGCGCGCGATCCATGTTCGCGTCCGCGACACCGGTGATCAGGTTCGTCGCGCCGGGCCCCAACGTGCCGAGGCAGGCCGCGGGCATGCCGGTGAGGCGCCCGTAGACCTCGGCCATGAAGGCCGCGCCCTGCTCGTGCCGCGTCAACACGAAGCGGATCTGCTCCGACGCTTCCAGGGACATCATGAAATCGGCGTTCTCCTCGCCGGGCACGCCGAAGATGTACTCGATGCCTTCCGCTTCGAGGCACTTGACGAACAGATCGGACGCTTTCATGGGAATCCCCGTCAGCCTTTCACAGCCCATTGGACGACGAGCGTACGCCATTGTTCCGGCCGGCCGGCAAGGCTTGTCCGAACCCCGCCGCGTCCCGTAGGTTGGCGTCGATGCGCCTGTTCGATACGCACATCGTTGTCGACTGGTCGGCGCGTTCGAGGCCCAGTCCGGCCAAGCCGACGCGCGACGCCATCTGGTGGGCGGTCGCGCGGGATGGCGTAGTCGCGCGGCCCGCGTACGTGCGCACCCGTCACGCGGCGATCGACCGTCTAGCCAAACTGATCGCAGCCGAGCGAGCCGCCCGGCGGCGTGTGCTGGTGGGATTCGACTTCCCGTTCGGGTACCCGGCGGGCGTGGCCCTGCACCTGACTGGCCGCGGCTCGGCATTCGCGGTGTGGGACTGGCTTACCAAGCGCATCGTCGACGACGAACACAATGCCAACAACCGCTATGCGGTAGCCGCGGAGATCAACCGCCGCTACCCCGGTGTCGGCCCCTGCTGGGGTCGGCCGGCCACGTGGCCATACCCCGACGTGCCGACACGCGCCCACGCGCGTACGCATCGCGCGGCTCAGCCGGCGGAGCGCCGTATCGCCGATGTACACGCCAAGGGAGCCAAGACCGTCTGGCAACTGGCCTATACCGGCTCGGTGGGTTCCCAGGTTTTGCTCGGCCTGCCAGCACTCGGGCGCCTGCGGACGGCTCCTTCAATAGCTGGCAGCGTCGCCGTGTGGCCGTTCGACGGCGGCTTGGCTGTGCCGGACAAGCCGGTCGTGTTCGCCGAACTCTATCCGTCCCTGCTGAGGACCGCCGTGGCTCGCTACGCCAAACCCTCCGAGATCCGTGACCGCGCGCAGGTTCGGGTAAACGCCCGGGCGTTCGCGTCACTCGATGCCGCGGGTGGCCTCGCCCCCCTGTTCCACGGCTCGCCCGCGCTGACCGCCCGGGAACGTCGGCTCATCGAGACCGAGGAGGCCTGGGTGCTCGGCGTCGGCCACGAGGCCGTCCTGCACGAAGCCGCCGGTTGATCAGATGCCGCCCATGCAGAGGTACTTGACCTCCAGGAACTCGTCGAGCCCGTAGTGCGACCCTTCGCGGCCGATGCCGGACTCCTTCATGCCCCCGAACGGCGCGACCTCGGTAGAGATGATGCCGACATTGACGCCGACGATGCCGTACTCCAAGGCTTCGCCGACGCGCCAGATGCGACCGATGTCGCGGGCGTAGAAGTAGGCGGCGAGGCCGAACTCGGTGGCATTCGCCATGCGGATTGCCTCGTCGTCGGTGTCGAACCGGAACAGCGGCGCGAGCGGCCCGAACGTTTCCTCGCGCGCCACCTTCATGGCCGGCGTGACCCCGGTGAGGACGGTCGGTTCGAAGAACGTGCCGCCCAGGGTGTGCCGGTTGCCACCCGCAACCACCGTCGCACCACCGCCGACGGCATCGCGGATGTGGTCCTCCACCTTCTCCACCGCGGCCATGTCGATCAGCGGACCCTGCTCGGCATCGCCGGAGAACCCCGGTCCCACCTTGAGCGCGTTGCTGGCGGCGGCGAGCTTCTCGGCGAACTCGTCGTAGACGCCGGCCTGGACGAGGAAGCGGTTCGCGCAGACGCAGGTCTGGCCGGCGTTCCGGTACTTGGAGGCGATGGCGCCTTCCACGGCGGCGTCAACGTCGGCATCGTCGAAGACGATGAACGGCGCGTTGCCGCCGAGTTCCATGGACACCTTCTTCACCGTGCCCGCACATTGTTCAAGCAGCAGCTTGCCGACTTCCGTGGAACCCGTGAAGGACAGCTTGCGGACAACGGGATTGCCGGTGAGTTCGCTGCCGGTCTCGCGTGATGGACCGGTAATGACGTTGAAGACGCCGGGCGGAATCCCCGCGCGCGTCGCGAGTTCGCCGAGGGCGAGCGCCGAAAACGGCGTGGCCGAGGCCGGCCGGGCGACCACGGTGCAGCCCGCGGCCAGCGCCGGTCCCGCCTTGCGCGTGATCATGGCGTTCGGGAAGTTCCAGGGCGTGATGCAGGCGACAACGCCCACCGGCTCCTTGGTCACCACGATCCGGCGGTCGGCCAACGGCGCGGGGATGACGTCGCCGTAGGCGCGCTTGCCTTCCTCGGCGAACCACTCGATGAAGGACGCGCCGTAGAGGATCTCGCCGCGGGACTCGGCAAGCGGCTTGCCCTGTTCCGCGGTCATGATGATCGCGAGATCCTCCTGGTGTTTGAGCATCTCCTCGTACCAGCGGCGGAGCAGGCCGGCCCGTTCCTTCGCGGTGAGCGCGCGCCAAGCCGGGTAGGCCGCGTTGGCGGCGTCGATGGCGCGCCGCGTCTCGTTGCGACCGAAGGCCGGCACGGTGCCGATGGTCTGCCCAGTCGCCGGGTCGGTAACGTCGAAGGCGGCGCCCGTGTCGGCATCGATCCAGTCGCCATCGACGTAGCACTGCTCGCGGAACAGCTCGGCGTCGTTCAAATGGATACCGGTGACGATCTCGGCGGTGGCGGTCGCGGGCATGGCGATCCTCGTCTTCAGGAGTCTCCTAGGCGATTCTAAACGCGGCGGGCATGCCCGCAGCGGCGAGCGTGTCGCTCGAGGTATGAGGCGCCGGTCTTACGCCGCGACCCGTAGGGCGGTTCGGCTCAGCCCTTGGCGAGCTTGCGTTGCAGCCTGCGAACGGTCCGGCCGACCTCGGCCAACTCCGCCTTCAGCGCTTCGACGTCCATCTCCTCGCTAGGCGCTATGTCGAAGTGCTCTTCCCGCGTCTTCAGCACGACGGCGTCGCGATCAACGTTGGCGTTGAAGATGGCAACCGCCTCGAAGTCCCCGGTGCCGACATTGCACATGGCGTGGAACTGGCCGGCCGGGACGACCGCCACGGAACCGGCACACAGGTCGTAGGTGTCGTTCTCGATCTGGATGCGGCCCTCGCCCTTCTGCACGATGACCACCTCTTCGACAACGGTATGGCTGTGGCCCGGATCCTCTTGTCCGGGAGCCAAGCAGATGGGTGCCACACCCAGTTCCTTCAGCGTCGCCGAACGCACGGCGCGCGCGGCGGCGAAGTCGGACGGATTCAGTACCGTGCCCATGGGAATCCCCTTACGCGTAGATGGCGGGCAACCTTAGCATGAGCCTTTCATGAAAGATGCGCCAAGGGAACGAAGTGACCGCAGGTGCAGCTTTCGTTAAAGGACGGCGGGGCCTTGGGCCGGAGGCGGGGCCGCGCACAGCGCAGCGAAGCGCGGGTCAGGCCCTGGGGCGCTCAGCCAGCTTGGCGGCTTGTCTCAAGCCGGTCTCGCCGCTACGCTCCCGGCTCGTCCCGTAGGCGGTCCTGCCTCGGGCGTCAATCGAAGGAAGGAAGACAGCCATGGGTGAACCGGATCGCGAACAAGGCGAGCCGATCGCGTTGAACCAGATGGGGCCGACGCCGGAGCAGTTGCAGAAGTTCCTGGCGCTGCCCGACCAACCCGTGGTGATGGTCAACCTGCTCAAGTTCAAGGACGGCTCGGGGGCACAGGACTACGCCAAGTACGGCCAAGCCATGCAGAAGATCCTCGCCGACATCGGCGCTGAGATCATCTTCGCCGGCCAATGCCAGACCACGCTCATCGGCGGCGCCGAGTGGGACATGGTGGCCCTGGTGCGCTACCCGAATGCGCAAGCGCTGGTCGACATGGCGCAGTCGGGCGTCTACCAGGCGGCGCACGTGCATCGCGCCGAGGGCTTGGCCGGCCAGGTGAACCTGGCGGTGTTCGAACAATGAAGCGCCAAGTGCGATTCGCCCGATGCCTCGCAGTTCCGCTGTGCGCGCTTACGCTTGCGAGCTGTGCCAACCAGACCGGAGAACCCACGATGACCGTCGAAGAGACGCGGATGAGCGCCGGCGACTACACCTACGATGTTCGGCGTGCGGGAGACGGCGACGAACTCGTCATCCTCCTGCACGGCTTCCCCGAGACGTCGCACATGTGGCTACCGCTCCTCGAACACCTGGCGGCCAACGGCTACACGGCGTTGGCACCCGACCTCAGGGGCTACAGCCCGGGTGCTCGTCCCGCCGAGGCGGCGCATTACAGCCATGCGGCGATGGCCGTCGACATCCTCGCCATGGCGGATGGCCTCGGGAAGGACCGCTTCCACCTGGTGGGCCACGACCACGGTGCCGGACTGGGTTGGTACATCGCTGGTCGCCACGCAGACCGGGTGACGAGCTGGACGGCTCTTTCCGTACCGCACGTCGACGCCTTCCTGCAGGCCATCGCAACCAACGCGGAACAGCAGCAGCGCAGCGGCTACATGCAGTTCTTCCGGCAGGTCGGTACCGCGGAGGCGGCGCTCGCCGTCGACGACTTCGCGGCGATGCGCAACATCTGGACGGCATCGCCACCCGAACAGGTCGAGGAGTACCTACGCGTGCTCCGCCAGCCGGGGGCGCTCACCGGGGCCCTCAACTGGTATCGGGGCGGGTTCGACGAAGAACGGCAGCCGGTTGGCCAAGTGTCCGTCCCGACCCTCTTGATCTGGGGAAACCAGGACCAGGCGATCGGTCGACCCGGCGTGACCGCGACGCCGCCCCTCATGGACGGGCCCTACCGGTTGGTCGAACTCGACGCCGGGCACTGGCTCATCCAGGAAGCCGAGGCCGACGTACTGCGCGAGACGCTGGCGCACATTGACGAGTTTGGGGGCTGATCAAAACGCCCCCAAACGGCACCTACACGGGCAGGTCCTCGAACGCCTCGCGCGCCTTCGCCAAGTGGGCATCGGCGTCGAGTCCGCCGCCGAGCGTCCTCAAGCACAAGTGGGTCAGTCCCTTGTCGCGCCAGCCGACGCAGCGGTCCTTCCATTCCGCCTGGCGCGCACCGACAACGGCAACCCCCGCCTCGATCCCAATCGCCGCAGGATCGCGGCCCGCGGCCCGGGCGGCGGCGTCGATGTCGGCCTTCAGGCCATCGAACTCCTCCGGCGAGCACAGCGCGAACCAGCCGTCCGCCTGAGCCCCGATGCGCCGCCGGATACGCGCTACCGGCAAGCCGGCGCCGCCGATCCAGATCGGGATGGGGCGGGCAGGCAAGGGATCGATGCCGGCACCGTGAACCGAGTCCCAGCGACCGTCGAAGTCCACGTCCGGCTCCGTCCAAAGCCGACGGAGCAACGTGATCTGCTCCTCGCAACGCGCCCCACGAGTATGGAAATCCTCACCTAGGGCCTCGTACTCCGCCGCGCTGCCGCCCACGCCAACACCAAGCCTGACACGACCACCGGACATGCGGTCGAGCGTCGCCAATTGCTTCGCCAGGAGCGCTGTTTGCCGCGCCGGCGTGACGATCACCGACGGCACAAGCTCGATGTTCTCGGTGACGGCCGCGATGTAGGCCAGCACCATGAGCGGTTCGTGCAGGTGGCCGCTCTTCGGCCGCACGACTTGGTCGGGTACGCGCAGGTGGGTGTAGCCCAGCTCATCGGTCAGTTGCGCGAACGCACGGATGGCGCCGAGGTCGTCCTTCAGTTCGCGGACGGGCAGCGATATGCCGACTTTCAAGTTGCTCTCCAAGGACTCGGTGGAGCGGCAATGCTAACCGCCGCACGTCGCACCCGTCAGCAACCGCATAAGAGCATCGCGCTGGGCGACACCCATGTCGCGGTCGGTGACGAATCGCACATGCCGGTCAACCGGGGCTTCGGGATCGAGATCGATGCCCCACAACGGGTCGATCTCGTTCGGCACAAGGGAATAGCGCATGTCGATGACGCGGTTGGGAACCGCCGGGTCGAGTGCGACGTAGCCGTCCGAGAACCAGCGGAACCTTTCCACGTCGCGCGCCTGCTGCGTATCCGGGTCGAGCCATGGCAGATCCCGGGAGAAGTCGAGGCGCGCGACGCTGGCCCCCGGACAGATCGATACGGCCGCTCCGGTCCTGACGCCGTCGACGTAGAAGCGCCCGTCGTATTCGTAGACCACCTTCCAGACGAGCAGGTTGGCGAAGGAGGCCTTCGCCGTCAGCCGCTGCGGCTCATGCCCGCGCGACGCCGCGAGGCGTGTGCCGGCGGCCTCCGCCCTTTGGTTCTGGACCACCCCGAGGCCGAGATAGGCGAGCGCCCAGATCAGCCCGGCCACTGCGTACGCACGCCGCCGGCGAACGGCGGCGACGATGACGAGTACCAGCAGCGGCACCGTGAACGACGGGTCGACCACGGCGACGCTGTTCCAGGCCACCCGGTAGTCCGTGAACGGCCAGAACAGCTGCGTACCGTACGAGGTGCAGGCATCGAGGAACCCATGCGTCGCGTACCCGAGGAGGCACGCCAGGTAGGACTCGCGAAGGGTCAGTGTGCGGCGCACCATCCAGTGCAGCAACAGCGTCGCGATGGCCGCGCCTACTGGGATGAAAACCAAGGCGTGGGTGAACTGGCGGTGGTACTCCAAGAACAGGAGCGGGTCGGTCGGGGAGTTGATGAAGACGTCCAGGTCCGGCGCCATGCCCGCCAGGCAGCCCAGCAAGGCCGCCGCGCGGAGCTTCTCCGGCGAGAACGCTGCCTGTGGCACGACGGCGCCGATCGCTCCTTGGCTGATGGGATCCATGGATCTTAGGCTTAGGTCTATACCGAGGCGGCGCCGCAGTATGCCAAACTTGGCGCGTCCCACCGTGGAACGCGCCAATGGCCGTGACCATCAGCGAGGAGGTCAAGCGACTTGGCCTCGAGACGCACGTCCTCGAACTGGAGGTCGACGGCCTCACGGTGGTACCTCCCGACGTGCACGGTGTCGCCATAGCCCAGTTCGAGCACATGGTGGAACTGCTCTTGGCGAAGTCCGAACAGATGATCGGCTGCCGCTTCACGCTCGACCGCGGGCCGCACGGCAACCTGGAGTTCTCGCCCGATGCAGCAGGGCTCTCGGCCGTCGACAAGGAAAACCGCAAGCCGGGCCAGTTCCTGATCCAGCAACTTGCCCGTCACCACCGGCTGTTCCGAGACCTCGCGGTCAACCCGACCGCCGTGGCGCTCATGCGGCACATGATCGGCGACGATGCGACCCGGTTCTCCAGCCACAACTCGTTCGTGAAGTGGCAGGATGATTTCGGCTACGGACCGACCCTGGGCTTGCACTGCGACCAGACCCAGATGCCGCGGCCGTGGGGACGCGCCGCGCTCACCGCCAACACCAACTGGTGTCTGACCGACTACACGAAAGAAGGCGGCTCGTTCGCCTATGTACCCGCCTCGCACCGTCTGGGCCGCCGCCCCGACCAACCGAGCGCCGCGAGCCGCGCCGTTCCGGTCGAATGCTCGAAGGGATCGGTGATCGTCTTCCACGGCGCCACCTGGCACGGCGCGTTTCCCCGACTGATCCCCGGCATGCGACTGTCGATCGCCAACTACTACCGCCACCACATGGTGATGTCGCAGGAGGACATCCGCGCCACGTTTCCTCGGGAACTCGCCGACGACTGCGACGACCCGGCGCTCTTCAAGCAACTGGCCGGCTTCAACGACCGGTTCCCGTATGCAGAGCAAAGCCAAGCGGTGCCGATCTTGGCCGACGCCTGACCGTGGGCTGGTCCGTCAACCGCCCCACCGGGTTGACCCATCATCAACCCAACCTCTCGACCAAGGGCTACACGCTGTTGACGCCGGGCGGGGGCGACGTCGCCTACCTCATCGACATCGACGGCCGCGTGGTACACCAGTGGAAGTTCGACCATATCAAGCCCGGCTACGGCCGGCTGCTCCGCAACGGCAACCTGTTGATGACCGGGTCCGACAAGACCCTTGAACCGACCGGCAGCCACGACGACATCAAGAAGCCCCCGCCGCCGTTCGAGGAGCGCGTGCGCTTGCTCGGCGGCTACCACACCACGCTGTGCGAAGTGGATTGGCACGGCGAGGTGGTCTGGGAGTATGTCAATCCGTACCAGCACCACGATTTCTTCCGCTTCGACAACGGCAATACGCTGGTGCCGATTTGGGTGGAGCTACCCGACGAGATGCGCAAACGCGTACGCGGCGGCCTGAAGCGGCCGCGCGAAAAACTTCCGCCCCTGATCGGCGACGAACTGATCGAGATCGACCCGACAGGCCAGGAAGTCCGCCGCATCGATGTCTGGCAACTGCTCGATCCGGTCAAGGACCCGATCTTCCCGTCGATCCGGCGCTGGGAATGGACCCACGTCAACGGCATCGATGTGAATGCGGCCGGGCAGATCGTCTTCTCCGCTCGGCACGTCAACCGGCTCGGCATCATCGACGCGGCGGGCGCGCTGGAATGGAAGTTCGACCAGACACAGCACCAGCACCAGCCGACCTGGGTGCCCGCCGGCGCCAACGGCGAGAACATCCTCGTCTTCGACAACGGCCATGCGGCGTCGCGCGTGGTGGAGATCGACCCGCGCGCGAACGAGATCGTGTGGACGTTCCGGGGCAAGCCCGCGTACCAGTTCTTCAGCGGCCACATCTCCGGCGCCGTGCAGTTGCCCACGCGCAACGTCCTCGTGTGCGAGGGCACGAGCGGCCGGTTGTTCGAGGTGAGCCGGGCCGGCGAGGTCGTCTGGGAGTGGATCAACCCGTTCCTGAACACGGATGGTCGTGGCGAACCCACGGTGAGCATCTACCGCGCACACCGCTACGCGCCGGACCATCCGGGCTTGAGCGGACGCACGCTCGACGCGGAGGCGTTCGGCAACCTGAACCGGCTCCACGGGCTGATGTAAGGCGCGCCGACCTTACGAAGCGTAGCTGGGGTAAAGCGATGTCAGCGACAGGTTGACGTTGTAGTACGGATCCTGCGGACACTTCTCCGCCACGAGTTCCCGGAGCCGGTTCACGTCCGTTTCCGGATCCTCGCGCTTGCGCGACTGGGATTCGTGGTGGATGAGGCGGACGTCGGGCAAGTAGACGTTGACGAACCCCCGCACCATGGCGCGGATGCACAACTCGACATCGCCGCCGCTGATGCGATACGCCTCGTCGAACCCGCCGATCGCCTCGATCCGGTCCCTTGCAACGGCAAGACAAGCGCCGGTCACGGCCGCCACATTGCGCGGCACGGTCGGGGAGACGAAGAGATGGCCGTCGGATTCCGGATCCACGCCGCAATAGACGTGGGCGGCGAGGCCACTGAAACCAGTCACCACGCCGGCATGCTGGATCCGGCCGTTCGGGTAGAGCAGCAGCGCGCCAACGACGCCGACATCCGCTCGGCAGGCCACATCAGCCAACCGGGCGAGCCAGCGATCATGGATCGGCTCGGTGTCGTTGTTGAGGAACACGAAGACATCGCCCCTGGCGTGGGCCATGCCGAGGTTGTTGAGCCAACTCCAGTTGAACGTGCCTGGCGCGGCAACGACGCGGAAATCGGTCAGGCGCGTCTCGGCATCGGCCAGCCACTGCCGGGTTTCCGGTTGCGTGGAACCGTTGTCCAACACGATCACCTCGAAAGAGCCGGTCGCGTTCGTCGCGTAGAGACCTTCCACGCACGGTGCAAGCAGATCGATCCGATCCCGCGTCGGGATGATGACCGACACGAGCCGCGACCGCTGGCCGTAATGGCAGACCCAGCCGTCCGCTTGCGTTGCGACCGACGCCTCCGACCCGTAGCGGTTGTGCAGGTACGCCCCGAGGTAACTCGGCGCGGCATCCGGCCACACCGGCAGGTAACGGTGAGCGACGAAGGCATCAACGTGGCGCACCTCGTCCGCTTGCTCGACCAGCATGAGCGCGAGGCTGTGGAAGTCACTGATCGAGCGGCCCTGCACCGCTCTCGCTAGGGCACTCGTTACGGCCAAGCACGACGACAGGTAGTCCGCATGCAGCAGGAGATCCGGCGAGAAGCCGGGCTTGAAGAACGGTTGTCCGCGCCGTCCATCGTCGTCGATCACGTCTTCGTCCCCGTAGAAGACGAGCCGCTCCGTGTCCTGCGAGGTGAACGGCATCGCGCCGGGGACGCAACCGGGCGCGAGAAAGGCGACGTACCGGTATGCGCTCGGCGACTCGTCGAGATGCGTGCCCATGACGGCGACCATCGTGTCCGGTGACCCATCCTCGGCGACGACGATCTGGATACCCCGGTCGCGGGCCGACTGCGCGGCGTGTTGGGACTCAACCAGCACGATCACATCGGCCAGCGCATGGCGGTTGGCCGCCACGAGGCCGAGGAAGACCGCCAAGCCCTCGGCGTCGATCCCGACGGCGGACGCGAGCACCAGGACACGCCCGTCCGGCAACGTGGCGGGCGGTCGCTTGCGCAGCCAGCGCCGGTAGCGGGCGGGGTTGCCTCGTTGCGCAAAATTCGCCGCCGTGGTCATCCAAGGGATCAGCGCGCGCCACTCGCCGGCGAGCAGTTTCTTGACCTTGTAGGTCGCGAACGGCCGCACGCCGCCGGCAAAGCGGACCAGGTTGGCGACGTTGGTCGCCAACAGCGCGAGGCGTCGCGCGCGACTGCGGATCCTCATGCGGGCGAGAGGCCGACCAGATCCGCGTAGATCCCCGCGTAGCGATCACCCATCAAGCCGCCGTTGAAGAGGCGCTCGAATCGTCGCCGGGCGCACAACCCCATCCGATCCGCCATGGCCGGGTGGTCGTGCAACTGGTCCATGGCTTGGCGCAGCGCCTTGGCCGATGCCGGGGTCACCACGAGACCGGTCTCGCCGTCGACGTTGACGTGACTGGTTCCCGACCCGACTTCCGTGGAAATCAACGGTTTGGCATGCATAGCCCCCTCGAGCAAGGTGACGCCGAAGGCCTCCGAGCGCATGTAGGACGGAAACACCACGCCGCGGCTGAGCGCCAACAGCGCGACCTTGGTCTGGTCGCTGACGTGACCCGCAAAGACGACGTTGGTGAGCTTGAGATCCTCGGCTTGGCGCTTCAACTCGGCCTCCGTTGGGCCCGAGCCGACGATGACCACCCGGTAGGGTGCGCCCGCGATAGCATCGAGCAGGATATGCAGGCACTTGTAGTAACGCAGGACGCCCACGAACAGGAAGAATCCCTCGCCGAACTCGGCCCGCGCCGCGTCGATCTCGCATTCGGCCGCCACCGGATACGAGGCCGGGTCCAAGCCGATCGGGACGATGTCCACCCGGTCTTCGAACCGCGGCAGGACGTTCGACGTCGCGAAGTAGTTGGGGGACGTGCACACGATCCGGTCTATCGCATTCAGGAACCGTGTCATCAACGGGGCGTAGAGCAGCGCCAGGAAGCGTTGGCGGACGATGTCGGAGTGGTAGGTCAACACGGTCGGCACCTGCACACCGGCGGCGAAGTGCAGCACGTCCGCGAACGGCCACGGGAAGTGGTAGTGCACCACGTCCGCCCATTTCAGTAGGCGCCGGAACATGGACAGCATCTGCAGCGAGATGCTGCACGACGCCACCTCCGCATGCAGCTTCGATCGGTAGACCACGGCCTCCGCGCGCCGCACCACCCGGGGCTCAACCGACGGGCTGACGCAGAGCACGCGGCTTTCCACGTCGTGACGCCGCGTATTGAGACAGATCTGCCGGATCACCTCCTCCAGGCCGCCCTGGGTCTGGGGGAAGTAGGTCCGGTAGACATGTAGAACGCGTATCGACATCGAGCGGTGCCGGTCGGCAAAGAGCCAGGACCGGTTCTTGAGCGCATAGGTGCCCGCAAAGCGTACACCATGAGCGCGGCAGCCGCCCTTTGGCGTTTGCTCCCGTGACAGGTGTAACGCCAAGTGCTGACAAGCGTCCGTGGCGTACCGAAGCGCTCCGGCAAGATCATTGCGGGCACATGAACCATCGCTTGCAAGCCATGGGCGACCCGAACATCGCGGCATCTCTCGCCAACGTCACCAAGCGCTACCGCGCCATCACGGCGCTTGACGATGTCAGTCTCGACATCCGTGCCGGCGAAGCGGTCGCTGTGCTGGGCCCGAACGGCGCCGGCAAGACCACGGCGGTCGGGTTGCTGCTCGGCACGCTTCGACCGGACGCCGGGCACGTGCGCGTCCTCGGCGGCGATCCGACCGGGCGGCGATGCCGCCAGCGCATCGGTGCCATGCTGCAGATCTCCGGCGTGCCCGCCACGCTTCGTGTCCGCGAACACGTGGACCTGTTCCGCAGCTACTACCCCGCTCCCCTCGACCGCGAGACCATCATAGCCGCCGCGGGCTTAGGCGGACTCGAACACCGTCTCTACGGCAAGCTGAGCGGCGGCGAGAAACAGCGCCTGCACCTGGCCCTCGCACTGTGCGGCAAACCCGACCTCCTGTTCCTGGACGAACCGACGAGTAGTCTCGACGTCGAGTCCAGGCGTGCGCTGTGGCAAGAGATCCGCGCCGTGATCGACGCGGGGCGCACGGTGGTCCTGACCACGCACAACATCGAGGAGGCCGATGCGCTCGCCGATCGCATCGTGCTCCTCGACCGCGGCAAGATCATCGCTAGCGGCACGCCGACCGAGATCAAGCGCGCTACCGCGGCAAGCCGGATCAGCGCTGTGACCACCCTCGCCACCTGTGCCATCGGGAAGCTGCCCGGCGTGACCAAGGTTCACCGGGATGCCCGGCGAACCGAGATCTTTGCCAGCAGTCCAGAGCCCGTCGTGCGTGCGCTTCTCGGCATGGACCACGACCTCACGGACCTCGAAGTGAGCCGCACCACGCTCGAAGAGGCGTTTCTGACCCTTGTCCGGCCGACGACTGGCGCGGCCCGCTCTGATGGACCCGCCTACGTGGACTCCCGAACATGAGCATTCGCCTTGGCGTTTGCGGGGCGGCCGTCCTCGCTACGTTGGCCACTCTTGCAGAGAACCCAGCGTCAGCCGACGCGCCGTTAGCCGCACAGCCGTTGACGACGCTCGATGGCAAGAGCGGGACCATCGCCCTGGATCCGGCCCGAGGCGGCCTACTCGTGCTCGGCTTCAGCCGCCAGTCGAATCCGCAAGCCCGCGAGTGGTCCCGGCAACTTCGCGCCCGGTCCGGCGAGACGGGGCATCAGGGCGTTCCGCTCTACAACGTCGTCGGGCTCGTCGGCGCGCCGCGCTTTGTCCGCGGCATGGTCCGCCGCGGCATCAGGAGCGGCGTTCCCGAAGCAGACCGAGGCACGTTCTTCATCGTCGAGGAGGACGATGCGTTCTGGCGCGCCTTAGCGGCGGTCGACGACGACAAGCCGGCCTATGTCCTCCGCGTCAACCCCAAGGGGGTGGTGTGCGCACGGCATGTCGGCCCCGCGACCGAGCAGGCCGTTGCCCGAATCCTGGACGCGTCCTGCGACGATGCCGGGAGCCCGCCGTGAATACTGCGGCGGCAATCGTCCGGACCTACTGGCTGGAATCCAAGCTCGAATTCCTGAAGAACCTCCGCCTGCCGGTGTTCTCGCTGTCCACCCTGCTGTTCCCCGTGATGTTCTACCTGATGTTCGGTCTCGCCTTCGGCGGTGGCCCGATCGGCTCGGTGCCCCGGCCGCTCTACTTCGCCGTCGCCTACAGCGCGTTCGGCGTCGTCGGCGCATGCCTCTTCGGATTCGGCGCCAACGTTGCGATCGAACGCGGTCAGGGCTGGATGCTCTTGCGCCGCGCCTTCCCCGCACCGCCGCTGGCTTACTTTGTCGCCAAGATGTTCATGGCGACGGCGTTCAGCCTCGCCATCATCGTCATCCTCCTCGGTTTGGCCGTCCTAGCCGGCGGCGCGAGCTTGGGACTTGCCGACCTCGTACGGGTTGTCCCCGTGCTGCTCGCCGGAACCCTGCCCTTCAGCGCAATGGGGCTGGCGCTCGGCACCGTGTGCGGGCCGAACTCGGCACCAGCCGTGATCAACCTCGTCTACCTGCCCATGGCCTTCGCGGGCGGCATGTGGATTCCCGTCGAGTTCCTTCCTACGACCATACAGGCCATCGCGCCGTACCTGCCCACCTACCACTATGCTCAACTCGCCCTCGGCGCGGTCGGCGCCGGTGACGGCAACGTCGCTGCTCACCTGGTCGTGCTCGGACTGGTCACGGCCGCATGCCTTGCCGGTGCGTCTGTGTTCTACTCGCGTAAGCCATGAACGCGCTCGCCAATCGGCTCAGGAGTTACGGCTGGGGGCCGTGGGTCTACCTTGGCTTTCTCGTCTTCCCGATCGCCTCGCCGTTCCTCAATCCAGCCGCGACGGCCTGGAATTGGCTCACCACCGCCGCATGCATCGCCTGCTTCCTCCCGCTGCACTTCTGGAGCTTCGACAAGGTCGGCCGGCCACGTTTGCTCGCGGCGGCCGGGATGACGGCCATCGGCGCGGTCGGGTTGGTCTTCGGCTTCAACTCCGGTTGCTCCGCGTTCCTGATCTACGCGGCAGCGAACATCGGCAACTTCGGCAGGCCACGCCTCGCCAGCCTCGGGATCGTCGTGCTGATGGTGGTGGTGTTGGGCTTTTTCCTCGTCTCGCATGTGCCGCTGTTCCCGGAACGCGTGTGGGCGTTCGCACCGGCGTTCGTCTTCATCCCGATCATCGGAGCCATCACGGTGTTCGAAGTGGAACGGGCGATGAGCAACGCGAGGCTCAGCCTCGCGCAGGGGGAAGTCGAGCGGCTGGCGGTGATCGCCGAGCGGGAACGCATCGGTCGCGACCTGCACGACCTGCTTGGCCACACCCTGTCCATGATCACGCTGAAAAGCCAACTGGCCAGGAAGCTCACGACTTCCGACCCGGACGCCGCCGCGCGCGAGATGCAGGAGGTCGAGACCATCTCCCGTGACAGCCTGAAGCAGGTGCGTCAGGCCGTCGGTGGCTACCGAACCAAAGGCCTCAACGCCGAGGTCGCCGAAGCGGAACGCGCGCTCAAGTGGGCCGGGATCGCCTGCGAGGTCGAGATCGACACCATAGCCCTGCCGCCACGCCACGAGACCGCCCTCGCGCTCGCGCTTCGCGAAGGCGTCACCAACATCGTCCGCCACTCCGGCGCGACCCTTGTCAGCGGTCGACTCGCCAAGCACGCCGGCGAGGTGACGCTCAACCTGACCGACAATGGGCGCGGCGGCGGCGCGGAAGGCTACGGTTTGGCGGGCATCCGAGAACGCATCGAACATCTCGGCGGCAGCTTCCACCGCAGAAACCACGACGGCACGACGCTGACCGTTCGCCTGCCGATGGACGAGGATCCGGTACCGTCGGCCACCGATCCGAAGACGGTTCCCCACCCAGGCACGAACCCCGCCGCAGCCGCGGTGCCATGATCCGCGTCGTCATCGCCGAAGACCAGAAACTGGTTCTCGGCGCCGTCGCAGCCCTGCTGACCCTGGAAGGGGATTTCGAGGTCGTGGGCCAGGCCACCGACGGGCGCGCCGCCCTGGAGATCGTCCGCTGCCACACGCCCGACATCCTCGTCACGGACATCGAAATGCCCGCCATGACGGGCATCGAACTCGCCGCCAGGGTCGCGCGTATGGACGTCGCCACCCGCGTCGTTATCGTCACCACCTTCGCCCGCCCCGGCTACCTCCGCCGCGCCCTGGAAGCCGGTGCCGCCGGCTACCTGCTCAAGGACGCGCCCGCAGCCCAGCTTGCCGAAGGCCTGCGTCGCGTCCACCGCGGCGGCCGCGCCATCGATCCGGAGCTGGCGGTCGACGCCTGGGGCGAGAACGACCCGCTCACCGACCGCGAGCGCCAGGTGCTCCGGCTCGCTGGCGAGGGCCGCAGCAGCGCCGAGATCGGCGCTGTGCTCGCGCTATCGGACGGGACCGTTCGCAACTACCTGTCCGAAGCCATCGGCAAGCTCGGCGTCGGCAATCGCATCGAAGCGGCACGGCTCGCGCGGGAGAAGGGGTGGCTTTGAGGCGTGCGCGGACGTCCACGTCCGCATCCCAGACAACTTAGTCCTCCATGAGCGCCTTATGCCGGGTCAGTCCGTGCCGACGCGCCAGCGCGGTTTCCCCATCACCCATGTCCGCGGTCGGGCGCGGGATGTACTCGAAGTGGCGGTAGATATCCTCGCCCTTGACGAGGATGGCGCGGTCGCCGGCGACCTTGGTCTGCCGGACATCGGTCGCGCAGTAGCGCAGCACCATGCCGATGCGCCGGTCGTTGGTGCGGTTGGGCTCCGATCCGTGAATGATGCGCACGTGGTGCAGCGACATTTCCCCGGCGGCGAGCGGAGCCAGCCTGGTGCGCGACTCGTCCACCTCGGCCTTCACGACCTGGCCGCGGCTCAGGATGTTGTTCTCGCCGTAGGTGTCGTCCTGCTCGTGCACGGCACCCAAGTGGCTGCCCGGTAGGAAGCGCATCGGGCCGGTGTCGGGGCCGGCGTCGGACAACGCGATCCAGGCGGTGGCCACGTGGTGCGGTTCGAGACCCCAGTAGGTGGCGTCCTGGTGGTAGGACACGAACGCCGGTCCCGGTTCCTTGATGAACCAGTCCATCGACCACAGCAGCACGTTGGGACCGAGCACGGCCGAGATCGGCTCGACGATCCGCGGGTCATGCACCAGGTCCCAAGCCCAGGCGTGGGTGATGGGTAGCCCTTGCCGCGCGGCGCGCTCGCGACCGGGTTCGGCGAGAGCTTCCGCCGCTTCCAGGCGATCGCGCAGGGCGCGGGTCTCGGCGTCGGAGAAGACCCGTAGCGGACACAGGTAGCCGTCCCTGCGATACGTCTCGATCTGTGCGGTGGTCAATCCCGTCATGCGTCAAGCTCCGAGCCCGTACGCGGCGGCCCAGCCCAAGCCTTCGCGCACCGTTGTCTTCGGTCGATATTCGCAGCCCACCCAGCCATCGTAGCCGAGACGGTCGCACGCGGCGAACAGGTACGCCATGTTCACTTCGCCATGCTGCGGCTCGTGGCGCCCCGGCACGCTCGAGAACTGAATATGGCCGATGACGTCGAGGTTCTCCCCGAGGCGGCGTTCGAGATTCCCTTCCATAATCTGGCGGTGGTAGAAGTCGAACTGCAGGCGGACATTGTCGCGCTCGACCGCATCGATCAGTTGCCGCGTCTCCGCGGTTCCGGTCAGGAAGTATCCCGGCGTGTCCTCGGTGTTCAAGGGTTCGAGCAGGACGTCGATGCCGTGGCTGGCGGCGAGGTCGGCCGCCGCACGCACGTTCTTGACCAGAACGGTCGCCGCAGCGTTGCGGTCGGAGGCGTCGACGACACCCGCCATGACGTGGATCATCGGCACGCCGACGTCGACTGCGTAGGTCATGGCCCGGTCGAAGTCGTGGCGGAAGTCGGCTTCGCGCCCGGGAACCGCCGCAAGGCCCCTTTCGCCCTTGGTCACGTCGCCCAAGGGCGTGTTCAGCAGGATCATCGCGACGCCCGCATCGCATACGCCAGCCTTCACCTCGGCCGCCGACTGCGCGTAGGGAAACAGGTACTCGACCGCCGTGAAGCCCAAGTCCCGTGCCGCGCGGAAGCGGGCCTCGACCCGGACGTCCGGGAACATCGTCGAGACATTGGCGGCGAACCTGGGCATCGCTAGCGAAAGAGATCGTCGAGCTTGCGCTTGGCGTCATGGACGTCGGGGCCGGAATCCGGATCCGACTCACCTGAGAACAACGCATCCAAGCGGCTCTTGGCCGCCGCATGCTTGGTCGTCGAGGCAGGCTCGTACGCATCTGTCGACGGGCGGAAGAACTCGCAGAAGTTGGCGCCTTCCTTGTGAACTGGTGGTTCCGCGCGGTCCTCGTCGCAAGGGTTGGTGACGTTGGGCCGATAGTGCCGGCAAAGCCGGCAACAGTGCAGGTCTTCGAAGCACGCCGGGCAATTCATGTGCCGCGTGATCGGGCGCGGCAGTTCCTCGAGCGACGCGCCGCAATTCCAGCATTTGAGTTCGGCCACGACGCTTGACCTGATCAGGGGATGCCGACCATCTCCGTGTGCGCGCGCAGTACGTGCATGCCCGCCCCGTCCACCCACTGTTCCATGCCGTCCGGCTGGATGGTCTCCCGATAGCCCGCCCAGCCATCCGGGTCGTGGAAGTACAGTTCCGCCATGCCCGCATAGGGCTCTTCGGTCGGTTCGAAGCTGTGACTCACCACGTAGCGGAAGCCGCCGACCTGCTCCATGGTGTTGCGTACATTCGGCACGTGCACGTCCAGCCAATGCGCAAGGAACGTGTCGTAGTCCGTATCCGGCTTGGCCGCAACGAGAAAGCTCATCTTGAAAAAGCCCGACCGCGTCATGGGATACGGCGCGTTCAAGGTCAGCGGTGCGGTGCTCAAGTGTTCGGAGCCGTCGATCACGACGTATTCGCGCGTTGCCCACGGAACGTACGGCTCGGCCTTCTGCTGGAAGGTGTCGCGCGGCTTGGAACCGAATGCGCTGCGGGGCCTCGGCAAGGGGCGGTCGTACCAGAGTTGCGCGACGCCGTCCCACGGATGCTCACCCTCGGCGTTGGCATCGTAGAGCGTCGCGAAGTAGCGGCGGGCGTGAGGCCGGCCTCGCGCCTCGGCATCCTTCTGGTTCTGGATCACGTCAGGCATGTGGTTGGCGAACCAGTGCACGACGAGTTCCTCTCGGGACGTGCCGGGTTTGCGCTTGATCAGGTACATCATCTTCGCGCCCGGCGTCTGTGCCACCATGTCTATGTGCCCCTCATGCCCCGACGGGAGTGACTATACACCGCCCACCGCCGACGCCCTCAGACAACCCGCCACCAGGGCGCCGCCAGCACATCGGGCGCCAGCCATTCGACCGTCTCGCCCGTGTGGAGCAGTAACCCGGCACGCGCCTGTTCCGGGTATTCCTTGCGGAATGCGCGTAGCGGGACCGTGTCCCGAAGTCGAGGGTTGGCGGTCGCCTTGATCTCGACGGGGAGCAACGTGTCTCCAGCCTCGACGATGAAGTCGACCTCGTCGCCGGCGGTGGTGCGCCAGTAGGCGATTTCGACCCGCTCTGTTCGAGCATCGCGCCACGCCAGCAGGTCGCACAGCACCGTGTTTTCAAGGTGCGCCGGGGTGGCATCTGTTCCCGCGATCCGCAAGGCGAGGCCGGTGTCGCACCAATAGAGCTTGGGCGACTTGATGAGTCGCTTCGTTCGGTTGACGGCGTATGCGGGAAGTCTGACGAGGAGATACGAGGTCTCAAGCAGGTTCAGGTAGCGATGTACTGTCGGCTGGGGGATGGCGGCATCTCGTCCCATTTCGGTTTGGTTGACGACTTGGCCAACGCGGAGGCAGGCAGCGCGGACGAGCCTTCGAAAGTCCACCAACGATGCGACGGACGACAGGGTGGCGAGGTCTCTTTCGAGGTACGTCTGCATGTAGCCGTCAAACCAGATCGCCCGTTCGTCATCACTCGCCAGGTGCACGGCGGGATCCGGGAAGCCGCCACGCCGGGCGACGGCCCGCCAATCGTCGCCAAACTCCGGCTGCCCGATTAGGACTTCCGGCCAGTCTCGATCGTCGGTAGCCAACAGGTCATCCCAGCAGCCTGTCCGCCCGAAGCCGCGTTGCTCTCGCCGCGTCATCGGCCAAAGCGTCAAGTAGCTTGCGCGACCCGCCAACGACTCGGATACGCTCGCCATCAGCGCCAGATTCGCAGATCCCGTGAGCAGGAAACGCCCCGCCGTTCGCGTGTCGTCGACGTTTCGCTTGATGGCGGCGAGAAGGCTGGGCGCGCGCTGGATCTCGTCCAGCGTTACGGCATCGCGTCCCCCAAGGAGTTGCTCCGGGTCGTTCTTCGCGGCGTCGAGAACGTCGAGATCGTCGAGGGTGTTGAACCGGCGCTGGCCCGGCGCAAGATGCCTGGCAAGCGTGGTCTTGCCCGTCTGTCGGGCACCGGTCACGACCACGACCGGCATGACACCGAGATGCGCGCGGAGCCGTGGTTCAAGGGCGCGGCGCAGCGAATCAGTCATGGTCTGAATGATAATCATTCATTGCACGAATGAAAAGGCGCAACCTGCGGCTGGCGACAACGAACGCCATTCGCTTAGGGCCCGATTTGCCAACGAGAGCGGATCCGGTCAGCCGCACTCCGCTACCGGATGCACACGACCTCGACGCCTTCGATCTCCAACGACATCCATAGCCTGTCGGCGGTCAACGCCGGCTGCTGCGCGACGTGCGCGGCGGCAAGGCAGGCACGGTCGCCAAGGCCCAGCCCGAGACGACGCGTTGCACTTCGGTATCGACCACTCAGCAGCGCCAGACGTTCGTCGAATGGCACGACTTCGATGCCTTCGAACACGAGCGGAACATCCGCTTCCGCCCAACCGTCCGCATCGAGCTTGGCCGCCACCTCGGCGACATTCACCGCCGACATGGTCGCGCCCGACTCAAGGGCCTCATGCACGGTGTCCGCGCCGGGCTCATCGAAAATCTCGGCGATAAGCGCCGACGCATCCAGCACGAAGCGGGTCACGGCTCGCCCGCCGCCTCGGCGCGCCGCGCTGTCAGGAACGCATCCACCACGCTACCGTCGTCCTTGCGATGAGCGCGAGCGAGCGCCTTGACCCGCGCGCGGGCTAGTTCCAGCGTGCATAACGTGAGGCCATCCTCCGTCAGCGAGAGTGTCAGTTCCTGGCCCTTCTCGATTCCGAGCGCCTCGCGGATGTCTACGGGAATCACGACACGTCCCGCCCCGTCGATGCGCACACGATGCGATGATCTGCCATGAGCGTCGCTATCTACCATTTTGCGAGATCAATGGGACTTAAAAGCGAGTCTACCATTCCCACGCGACATGATGTGCATGGCGCGGGCGAGGACGCCCGCCCGCGTACCAAACTATCGCCCGCCACCGACTTGTGCGATAGTTCGGCGGTTCACCTATTGGGGAAGCGGGAGAGCAGCCTTGAACCACGATCTAGTGATCCGCAACGGCACCGTCGTCGACGGCACCGGGGACAAGCCCTTCGAAGGCGACGTCGCCATCGACGGCAACACCATCAGCGCCGTCGGCGAAGTCAGCGGCCAAGGCCGAGAGGAAATCGACGCCGCCGGCCACGCCGTCACGCCGGGCTTCATCGACCTGCATACCCACCTCGACGCCCAGATCGGCTGGGATCCGCACATGACTTCCGTCACCTGGCACGGCGTCACGACCGCCCTGCTCGGCAACTGCGGCGTCACGTTCGCGCCGTGCCGCAAGGAGGATCGCGAGTTCCTGGCGGGCATGATGGAAACCGTCGAGGACATCCCCAAGTACGCGATTCTCAACGGGCTACCGTGGGACTGGGAGTCCTACGGCGGGTACCTCGACTCCATCGAGCGCCTGGGCCCCATGATCAACGTCTGCGGCCTGGTCGGCCACAGTGCCACGCGCTTCCACGTCATGGGAGAGCGGGCCATCGAGGAGCAAGCGACGCCCGACGAGATCGAGCGCATTGCCGCCTTGGCAGCCCGGTCGGTGAAGGAAGGCGCGCTCGGCTTCTCCGTCAACCGCCACCCCGGCCACACCCTGCCGGACCGACGTCCGATCCCCGGCACGTTCGCGTCGCGCGAGGAGATGCTCGCCATCGCCCGGGCCGTCGGCGCCGAGGGCGGGCTGATGCAGACCGTCCCGCACTTCGGCAAGGTCGACGAGGAGATGGACCTGTTGGCTGAAGAAGGCGAATCGAGTCGGCTCCTCTTCAGCGCCATCGGCGAGCACCGCGAAGTGCTCGACGAGAAGGTCTCCGCCATGCGCGCGCAGGGCGTCGACATCACGGCGGTCACCGTACCCCGCGCCGGCGGTGGCGTCGGCGGGCTGGCGACCAACAACTTCTGGCGCACGCCCACGTGGAACGAACTGCGCAAGATGGACTTCGACGGCCGGCTCAATGCCATCCGAGACAAGGCGTTCCGAGCCAAGCTGGTGGCGGAAGTCCGCGACGACGAGCGCTTGAACGAGCAGGTGCTGAACACCACCAAGCGCTACTACCCGATGGGCGACGGCGCACGGCCGAACTACACCCAGCCGCGCTACGAGAGCCTCTTCGACATCGCCACGGCCGCCGGCGAGCACCCCACCGAGGCGTGGCTGCGCCTGACCCTCGAGAGCGACGGCAAGGTGCTCTTCCACCACCGGGGCTTCAACGTCAACCTGGAGAACCTGGAGAAGATGATCACCACGGACTGGGCCATGCCCGGTCTCGGCGACGCGGGTGCCCACGTCAGCCAGATGATCGACTCCGGCTGGGCGACCTTCGTGCTGTCGCATTGGCACCGCGACAAGGGCACCTACTCCATCCAGGAGGCCGTGCGCCGGATCGCCGGGGTGCCGGCGCATGTGCTCGGGCTCAAGGACCGCGGGACGCTAGCGGCGGGCAAGAAGGCCGACCTCAACGTCATCGACGTCGATCGCCTCGAGGAACGCCAGCCCTACATCATGCACGACTTCCCCGGCGGCGCACCGCGCTTCCAGCAGCGCGCCCAGGGCTACAAGGCGACGGTGTGCAACGGGAGGGTGACGCTGCGCGACGACGAGCACACGGGGGTTTGCGCGGGCCAGGTGCTGCGGCACGGCGCGTAGTAGCGCTTACTGCGCCGTCGCGTGGCGGACTAGGGGACGGTCGCCCCGGCCCCTAGGTTCCGATCGCCTCGTCCACTGCCGAGAGGATGGTGTCGAGCCGGCTCGTGCGGGCCAGGATCGTGCCCTCCTCGTTGGCGAGGATGTAGGTCGGAAAGACGCGCACGTCCCAGGCCCGCGCCAATTCACTGCCCTCGCCGACATACCAGTTGGGCCACGGCATCGGTTCGCCCTCCTGGAACTCGGTCACCTCCTCGAGCTTCGCATCGACGCTGATCGCAAGCAGGGCGAAGCGGTCGTCGGGTTGGGTCTCGACGAGTTCCCGCAGCTTCGGCAGCGCGGCGATGCACGGACCGCACCAGGTCGCCCAGAAGTCGATCAGAACGACCTTGCCGCTGTAGTCGGCCAGGTTCTCCTCGGTGCCGGCAACCGTCGTGCCCGCTAGTTCCGGGAGCGTGCCGCCCACCGTGGCGTGCTCGATCCGGTAGACCAGCGCCGCTTCAGCCTCGGCGATGGTGCCGTAGGCGGCATCATCGTCGCCCGGCTTGAGACGACCGACGAACCGGACGTCCTCGACGCCGTGACTCAACCCCTTGGCGACTTCGAACGCGCGCTCGCGTGCGTTGCCGGCCTCGCCCGTATCCGCCGCGGCGGCCTCGTTCGCGGCGAGCATCAGGCCTGCTGCGTGGTAGTAACGGGCGGTGGCACGCGCCTCCGGATCCGCAGTCCGAGCCGCGAACTCCTCGAAAAACGTGGCGATGGACCCGTCCGCCTGGTAGCGCCCCGCATCCAAGGCGGCGAGGGTGTCCGGCCAATCGTCGTAGTCGGGCACGTTGGCGTTGAGCGCCCGCGCCGCGCGCAACACGACAGGGCCCCTTCCGAGCATTCTGATGGTGTCCTTGATCACGAACGCCGCCGCTTCTCGGACGTGCTCGCCCGCGGACTCGGCGACGGCGAGAGCTGCAGCCGCCGCGCGGGCGACCGGCGGGAAGCGGCCGAGCGCATCGAGGCGGGTCGTCTCTTCGTCTGCCGGCAAGTCGGCATCCATGATCTCTTGCCGCGCGGTGTTCCATTCCTCCGTCGCCCGCTGGTACGCCTCGACCACAGCCCAGTCGGGACCGATCTCGCCGACGAGGGCATCGATGCCCAACGCCAGATCCTCCGCGGCGGTCTCCGACAATCCGAACGGATGCTCGACGAGGAACTCTGCGGCCTCGATGCGGCGGGCATGTCCGGACGCGGTTAGAATGCTCCGCGCGCCCGCCACCGCGTCGCTGATGTCCGGATGCGGGCCGAGCGCGTCCCGCGCCTCGGCCTTGGCTTCGGGCGGCTCATCGGACCGCGCGATCCGGTCCATCTCCGCATGCCAGTTCGTATCCACGTCGATGTAGGTCTGCACCGCTTGCCACGGGTCGCCGCCGCCGTCGGAGGCGGGTTGGCAGGCGGCAAGCAGCAGGACCGAAATCGCCAACGTCATGGCACCGAGCCGTGATCGAGTGTCGATGGGCATCAACGTCTCACGCTTCTCCCGAGGGGTGCCCAACATGCGCCGATTTGCCGCCCGGCGCAAGCGCCGCCCACGCCCGAGCGCGAGCGGTCGCATTGACTGCAACCACCCGCTTCAATAGGCTCTTGCGGCATATGCAACGTGCCTGGGAGGGGGACACTTCGTGGGATCAACCGGCCAGAGAAACGCCCGGCTGTTCGTCGATGGGCGCGAAGACCCCATCGAACTGCCGATCCTTGAACCTAGCCTCGGAACCGATGTCATCGACATCGGCCGACTGACCAACGAAGGCTATTTCACGTACGACCCGGGGTTCGTTTCCACCGCCTCCTGCGACTCCAACATCACCTACATCGACGGCGACGCCGGCACGTTGCTGCACCGCGGCTACCCCATCGAGCAGCTCGCCGAACAATCGGATTTCGTGGAACTGTGCTACCTGCTGCTCAAGGGCAGTCTGCCCACGCCGAGCGAGAAGGCGAGCTACGCGGCGGCCCTGGTCGCCGAACGTGAGGTCCCACCCGGCGTGCGCGAGATGGTCGGCCACTTCTCTCGCGATGCACACCCCATGGGCATCATGACGGCGCTGACCGGCGCCTTGGCGGCGGAGTACCACCAAGGACTGGATATCACCGCCGAGGCCGACCGCTGGGAGACCTGCACGCGGCTGATCGCCAAGATGCCGACCCTGGCGGCGCTGACCTATCGCCACGGCAAGGGCAAGTCGTACCTGCCGCCACGCGACGACTTAAGCTACGCGGAGAACTTCCTCTACACCACCTTCGCCGACGACGAGAACTACACGATCAACCCGGTGATCGCGAAGGCGATGGACCGCATTTTCATGCTCCACGCGGACCACGAACAGAACGCCTCGACGTCCACCGTCCGCCTCGCGGGCTCGACCGGCACCAATCCTTACTCGGCGGTCGCGGCCGGCATCGCCGCGCTTTGGGGGCCCGCCCATGGGGGTGCCAACGAGGCGGTCCTCGGCATGCTGGCCGAGATAGGCTCGCCGGACAACATCGACGCCTACGTCGCCAAGGCCAAGGACCGCAACGATCCGTTCCGCGTCATGGGCTTCGGCCACCGCGTCTACAAGAACTACGATCCCCGCGCCAAGGTCATGCAGGACACCTGCCACGAGGTTTTCGCCGAACTCGGCGTCGAAGGCGATCCCATGCTGCAGATGGCGCAGCGCTTGGAGAAGATCGCCCTCGAGGACGAGTTCTTCATCGAGCGACGGCTCTATCCGAACGTCGACTTCTATTCCGGGATCACACTTAAGGCCGTCGGCATCCCCGCGGAAATGTTCACCGTGATCTTCACCACTGGTCGCACCCCCGGCTGGATTGCGCATTGGCGGGAGATGGTGAGCGAGGCGTACAAGATCGGCCGCCCGCGGCAGCTCTACCGGGGGCAGACCGCCCGCGACTACGTGCCGCTCGCCGATCGCGGGTGAACGCCCTTCGGTCCGCCATCCGTAGCGGACATTCGGGCACAGTCGACCGTACTTGAGGTCGGCAGATGGCCGAGGCTGACCAGCCAGCCACCGAGGATCCCGGCACCGACACGCCCGCCGAAAGGCCGCGCTTCTGGCGCCGGCGCAGGTGCGACAACTGCGGTGCACGACTGCGCGGTCGATTCTGCGTGGTCTGCGGACAGCGCGACCGCCAATTCGGCCCCATCATGTGCGAGAACTGCGGGGCCGCGAAGCAAGGGGCGTTCTGCGCCGTTTGCGGCCAGAACGACCGCAACTACCGGCGCAACGTCTTCCCCGTGGTCGCCGAAGCGCTCGCCGAGACGTTCGAGACCGACTCGCGCCTGTTCCGCACGCTCGGCGTGCTCTTCATGCGACCCGGATTCCTGTCCACCGAGTTCTCCCAGAACCGCCGCGCGCGCTACCTGTCGCCGTTCCGGTTGTACTTCTTCACCAGCATCGCGTTCTTCTTCGTGCTCTCGCTCAGCATCGACCTTCCGGACGGGCCGCCCGTACCGGGCGAACGGCGACCTGCATTCCTTCAGGTCGGACCCGGCGACGCTCCCCCGCGTGCGGCCATGGAAGAAGCCGCCGCGGGAGAGCCCGACGGCGACGAGAGGAGCGCCTCAACCGAGACTGAGGACATCGTGCGCGAAGGTCGGGAGCTTGGCTCGGCAGATGGCGACGAGGCGCCCGACGAAGGGGGGCCATCGCTGCCCGGCCTGCCTCGAGAGCTCACGGCGGAGCAACAGGCCGGCATCGAACGCTTTCGGGGAATCCTGGACGAGCGGCGCCAGCGCCAGCTTCGCGAACTGTTGGATCGCCCGATCGTCGGGCAAGCCATAGCCGCCAGCGTCGAGAACATCCCGGCGGACGCCTACAAAGACATGGGCGACTACAGCCGGCACTTGGTGGGGCAACTCATGGACATCCTGCACCGGCCTTTCGACGCCGCGCGGGCTTGGCTCGAAAACCTCCCGATCGCCATGTTCTGCCTGCTGCCCTTCTACGCCCTCCTGTTGAAGATCCTCTACATCCGCCCGAAGCGGTTCTATTCGGAGCACCTGGTTTTCGCCATGCACATCCACACCGTGGCCTACATCGTCTTCACGGTGCTCGTGCTCCTGCCGGACGTGCCCGGCTTCGGCTGGCTCGGACCGTCGCTAATCCTCGCGCTGGCCGTGTACTACTTCCTCGCGTTGAAGCGCTACTACGGCAACGGCGCCTTCCTTACGCTGGTCAAGTACGCAATCCTCGCGGGTCTGTACTCGGTGCTGCTGGCCTTGGCACTCGTCGGCGCCGCGGGGGCGGTTCTGTTGTTCTTCTAGGCCGGGTTGGGCTCGCCCGGGCCGGACCGGGACGGCCGCCATCGTTACTCCGTCGAAACTCCATTGTTCTTCTGGCGTTCTTCACGCCTCGCTGCCACGACGGGTTGCATAGTCCTGAGACGCCTCCTCTTGGGTACAAGCGATGGTTCGCAAAGGGCTCGTTGCGGCCGTGGTCGGCGAAATCTCTTGGTCGGCGCCGGATTGGATCGTGCGCATGGGCCGGCGGCGTTTCGCGTATGCCGTCGTCGGCCTGCTCGCCGTCGCCAGCGGAGCCTTGGCGGTCGTGCTCTACGTGCAACGCCTGCCCGAACCCCTGCGCGTCGCAGTCACGGTCACGCCCCCGGCCATCTCGCGCATCCACGATGGCGACTTGGTCCCCGCCCCGCTGCGCCTCGACTTCCGCTACACCGGGTCTGGCACCGACGAGCCACCGACCGTACTGTCCGCCGCACGACTCGATCTCGTCGGCGAACGCGTGGTCGATGGTGTCGAACTCCAACCACCGCACCCAGGCGAGTGGCGCTTCGCCACCGAGAATCAGCTTGTCTTCAAGCCGTCCGAGGACTGGCCGGCGGGCCGGGCATATCGCGTACGGCTGGCCACGAAGGTGTTCGCCCCCGGGGTCGAGCTCGCCGACAGAACCGTGCCGTTCGACACGCCTGCCTTCGTCGCCTCGGTGACGTCCGCGGCCTTTCACCAGCACCCCGAGATCGTCGCCGAGCGCCGCGTCACGGCCAGTCTGGCCTTCTCGCACCCGGTGTCCAGGCCCGACCTGGAGGAGCGGCTGACACTATCGATCCGGGAGGACGACGCGGACGCCGCCCATGAGTCGCGGCCGCTTGGCTCCCGGGTGGAATACGGTCCCCACGACCGCACCGCCCACGTGCTCTCGGACGTCGTGGCGATTCCCGAGCGTGAGCAGTTCGCGATCGTTGCGGTGGCGCACGACCTCGAACCGGCCAGCGGCGAGAGCAGCTTCGAGGAAGCGCTGTACGCGCAGATCCGCATTCCCGATCGCTCAAGCTACTTCCGCGTCGACAGAATCAAGGCGTCCATTGTCGAAGATGCGAAAGGCGATCCCGTGCAGACGACGGTCGTAGCCTTCACGGACCAGGTCGACACCGAAGCATTCAGTCGCCGTGTCAACGCCTGGCTCCTGCCCCGCGACCGGCGGATCGGCAGCACCACGTACCAAGGCTACCGCTGGCGCTCGCCAAGCGAAGTCACGCGGGACGTGCTCGCCGAATCCGAGCCGCTGGACCTCGCCGTAAACCCGACCGAACGGGATGCCGGCATGCTGCAGAGCGTGACCCTCGACGCGCCCCCGGGTCGTTACATCTACCTGCGCGTCGACCCCGGTCTCGTCTCGGCTGGAGAGTTTCTACTCGGATCGACGTCGGACGGGGTCGTGCGAGCGCCGCGATACCCGAAGGAGGCGGGAGTCGCCCAGGACGGCGCGCTGTTGCCCCTGACCGGAAACCGCCTCCTCACGGTCTTCGGACGCGGCGTGGAGGCGATCAAGGTCGACGTCCAGCAGTTGCTTCCCGGGTCCATCAACCATCTGGCGAGCCAGACTGGCGGCGACATCCGCGACCCCTGGTTTCGTTACGGGATCGACGCGGACAACCTGTCGGTGCTGACGACGCACATCATCGAACTGAACCCGGGCCACCCCCGGGAGCGCAAGTTCGCGACGTTGGATCTCGACCCCTACCTGCCCGCAGGTGGGCTGTTCTTCGTCAAGGTCCAGGGCTGGGATCGGGCGACGGAGACCCCTGTTGGACCCTACGACCGGCGCATGGCGCTGGTTACCGACCTCGGCCTCTTGGTGAAGACCAATGTCGATCAGAGCCAGCACGTGTTCGTGCATTCGATCGCAACCGGAGAACCCGTGCCGGGCGCCGAGGTGGAGCTTCTCGGCAAGAACGGTCTCGCCGTCCTTTCCACGACGACCGACGCCGACGGCCATGCTCGTCTGCCTTCCGCCGCCGATCTCCAACGCGACCGTCAACCCACCGTGTTCGTGGTCCGCCGCGACGCCGACCTCACATTCATGCCCTATGGACGCGGCGACAGGCGGATCCGATGGTCGGGGTTCGACGTCGGCGGCGAGCATGTTCGCCGCGACGACGCGGAGCGCCTGAAGGCGGTGGTGTACACCGACCGCGGCCTCTATCGGCCGGCGGAAACGGTACGCCTATTCGGTGTTGTCCGGCGTAGCGACCTCGCGCAAGTGCCCGGAACCCCGATCGAAGTCCAGGTCGCCGATCCGCGTGGCAACATCGCCTTCCGCACGCGAACCCGGCTGCCGGACGACGGCCTCTTCGAATGGAACGTCGGAACCCGACCGGAGTCGCCGACCGGTGCCTACGCCGTACGCGTCTACCTCGTCGACGACCAGGGGCGTCTGCGGGCACTCGGCGGCGCTTCGTTCCGCGTCGAGGAATACCAGCCCGACCGGCTGCGGATCCATGCGGCGATCATCGATCAAGGACGTGCGCCATCCGAACAACAGCCGGCGACGCGCGAAATGCGCCGTCGAACGTGGCTCAAGCCCGGCGAACACTACGCCCGTGTCACGTTGCGGAACCTCTTCGGCACCGCTGCCCAAGGGCGGCGGGTGGTCGCCTCACTCGCATTGACCCCGATATCACCGAGCTTCCCCGAACATCCGGGCTACCGGTCACCGACCCGTTCCGAGACCCCGGCGCGCCACGCAAGACGGTGAGACTCCGCCTTCCGGAAGCGACCACGGATGCACGGGGAGTCGCCGAACTGCCCTTCGACCTGCGCCCGTACGACGACGGCATCTACCGGCTGCTGTTGACAACCGAGGGTTTCGAGGCGAGCGGTGGACGCAGCGTCAAGGCGCGAACCGGAACCCTCATGTCCCCTGCGACCGCCCTCCTCGGCTACAAGGCGGACGGCGACCTGGACTTCATCGCGCACAACGGCGCGCGCACATTGAGTTTCCTCGCAATCGACCGGGTTCTCGAGCCCGTGGCGCTGGACGGCCTCACGGCCGTCCTGGTCGAGCGGCGCTACGTGTCGACGCTGGTCAAGCGGCCGAACGGCACGTTCGCCTACCAATCCGTGATCAAGGAGACGGAGCAAGAACGGGTGCCCTTCGCACTCCCTGCCAACGGTGCCGACCACGTCCTGCCGACTTCGACGCCGGGGCGCTTCGCGCTCGACATCGTCGATGCCGACGGCACGAGGCTCTGCCGAACCGAGTTCGTCGTGGCGGGCGGCGCCAACCTCGCAGGCAACCTGGAGCGCGACGCTGAACTCGACCTGAAGATCGACCGTCGCGAATACCGCCCGGGCGACGACATCGCGCTTGAGATCACCGCCCCCTACGCGGGCACGGGCCTCGTCACCATCGAGCGAGACCGGGTCTATGCCTTCAAGTGGTTTCGCTCGCACACCAACCAAGCCGTGGCACGCATCCGCGTACCGGGCGACTTGGAGGGGAATGCCTACCTGAGCGTAGCTTTCGTGCGCGACATCGACGACGAGGAGATTTTCGTCAGTCCCTTGAGCTACGCGGTCGCGCCGTTCGCGATCAACCCGGACGCCCGCCGACTCGACATTGCCCTCGAAGCCCCGAAGCGCATTCGACCCGGCGGTCGCCTGCGCATCGGCTACGCGGCATCAGCCCCGTCACGGATCGCCCTGTTCGCGGTGGACGAGGGGATTCTGCAGGTTGCCAACTACGCCACGCCGAATCCGCTTTCGGCGTTCCTCAACAAGAAGGCGCTACAGGTCGACACCCACCAGATGGTCGATCTGATCCTGCCGGACTACGACGTGCTGCGCAGCGTGGCAGCGCCCGGTGGTGGAGACGTCTCCCGGTTCCTCGGCGCCAACCTCAACCCCTTCCGGCGTCGCTCCGAGCCTCCAGTGGCGTTCTGGTTCGGGATCCGGGAAGCGGGGCCGGAGAGGCGCGAGGTCGACGTTGCCATCCCCGACTACTTCAACGGCGAACTGCGCGTGATGGCCGTCGGCGTTGCCGAGGAGCGGCTCGGTGCCAATTCAGTCCCGGTGACGGTTCGCGGACCCGTGGTCGTGACGCCAAACCTGCCCCTTGCCGTCGCACCGGACGACGTTTTCGAACTCGCGGTCGGTGTCGCCAACAACGTCGAGGGCTCGGGTCCCGCTGCGCAAGTGACGGTGACGGCCGGGCTAGGGTCACGGCTCGCGGGGTTAAGCGACTTGTCGGACACCCTCGCCATCTCGGAAGGCGACGAAGGCCGCACGTCCTTCCGCCTGCGCGCCGCGGCAACACCCGGGGCGGCGACGGTGAAACTGACTGCGCGCGTCGGCGATACCAGCGTAGAACGCACGGCGACGATGTCCGTGCGTCCCGCCGCACCATTCCAAACCACCGTCGTATCCGGTTTCGAAGCCGATGGCGATGCCGTCGTCTCCCTTCCGCGCCGCCTGTTCGAGGAATTCGCGGATCGCCTTGTCACGGCTTCGGCAAGTCCACTGGCGCTCGCCGACGGGCTGTTGGCGTATCTCGAAGGGTTTCCGCACGCCTGCGTCGAACAGATCGTCAGCAAGGCGTTTCCGCAACTCGGCCTCCTGCGGGCACCGTCGTTCGGCATCGACCAAGCGCAGTATCGCGAGCTGTTCCGCGCGACGATCGAGAAACTCCGCCCGCGCCAGGATGCCAGTGGCGGCTTCCGGTTCTGGGTGACGGCGAGCGAGCCCGCACCGTTCGCCTCGGTCTACGTAGCCCATTTCCTCACCGACGCCCGCGACCTCGGCCTGCCGGTACCCACCGACATCGGCAACCGCGCGACCAGCTACCTGCGGCGCCTCGCGCAAGCCGACCGTGGCGCCTTGGGCGACTTCGGCCTCGCCGACGCCCGGACCCGCGCCTACGCGATCTACCTCTTGACACGGCGGGGACGGGTTACGACCAACGATCTGGACGCCTTGCAAGGCGGACTGCAGGCAAGATTCGAGGACGCTTGGCGTGGTGATCTCACGAGTACCTACATGGCGGCGAGCCATGCCCTGCTGCGCAACCATGCCTTGGCCCGCAGACTGATCGGCGGCTACCGGTTCGCCGACTCGTCCTCAGCCGACACCGACTTCGACACGCGTCTCGGCCGGGACGCCCAGTACGTCTACCTCATCGCGCGTCACTTTCCCGAACGCCTGGCCGAGATCGACGGTGATAGCGTGCACCGGCTCGTCGAGCCGGTCTTCCAGAACCGCTTCAATACGCTGTCGGCTGCCTATACGGTCCTCGCCCTGGGCGAGATCCACCGCTCCGTCGCGGGCAAAGGCGACCTGGCGACACCCGCGCTCGTCGCCGACGATGATCCGACCGCCTTGCAGCATGTTGCGACGGGTCCGTTCGCACGCGCGTCTGTCCCCGTGGGGGTCGAGCGGCTCCACATCGAAATGCCATCCGTCGGCGGCCTCTACTACACGGTCAGCGAGTCCGGTTTCGATATCGAGCCGCCGTCACGGGCTCTTGCCGCCGGCATCGAGGTCGACCGCGCCTACCTCGATGCCGAGGGCGAGCCGGTCGAGGCGATCCGGGTCGGCGACGAACTCACCGTGAGGCTTCGTGTCCGCACGCAAGGCCCCCGGATCGCCAACGTTGCCGTCACCGACCTGCTGCCGGGAGGTTTCGAGATCGTGTCCGAGTCGGTGCGGGCGCGCTACGGCCCATGGTCCGCCGACTACCGTGACGTGCGTGAGGACCGGCTGGTGCTCTACGGGTCGTTCGACGAGCGCGTCACCGAAGTGCGCTACCGCGTGAAGGCGACCAACCCCGGCCAGTACCGAGCCCCCGGTGCGCACGCGGCAGCCATGTACCACCGCGGCGTGCGCGGGCACTCGGCACCCGGGACGCTGATCGTGACCGGCGCATGAGCCGCGCTACGACGAGCAGGCGCCTGCGGGAGACCGCCACGACCCGACGAGCCAAGCGCGTGTTCCTGGTCACGGTGGCGTGCCTGCTGGCTGGCTTGATGGCGTGGTTCGCCTTGCCCAAGCCGGCGCTCTACGACGGCCAGACATTCTCGACGCTGGTGCTGGCCCGCGACGGACAGCCGTTGAAGCTCAACCCCGCAGCCGACGGACGGTATCGCCTGTTCACGCCGCTTGACGACATTGCGCCGGCGATGATCGACGCGACGCTGCTCTACGAAGACCGTCGCTTCTACCGCCACCCGGGAGTCGATCCGTTGGCCCTGGTGCGCGCGGCGTGGACGACCTACCTCAGGCGCACACGGGTCGTCGGCGGTTCGACGATCACCATGCAGCTAGCCCGGCTACGGTTCGGCATGGACACCCGGACGCCACGTGGCAAGCTGCACCAGTCATTCCGCGCCGTGCAACTCGAGCGCCACTACGACAAGGCCGAGATTCTGGAGGCGTACCTGAACCTGGCACCCTACGGCGGCAACATCGAGGGCGTCGGGACAGCGAGTCGCATCTACTTCGACAAACCGGCCAGCACCCTCGGTCGCGGTGAAGCGTTCGCCCTCGCCGTCGTCCCCCAGAATCCCTCTGCGCGCTTCCCGGTCACGGCAGCAGGCCGGACCGGGCTTCTCGACGCCCGCGCCCGGCTCCTCGAAGCTTGGTCGCAGCGAGCCGAGCCCGATGCCGAGACCATGGCCCGGGCTCACCTCGTACCCACGTTCCGACCGTCCTCCGCCTTGCCTTCCCACGCCCCGCACTTCGTCCGCGACCACGTGCCGCCGGGCCACGCGTCGGTAATCCGGACGACTCTGAACCTGGACACGCAGCGGCTCGTGGAAAGGCGCATCCGCGACCACCTGAACCTGCGGCGCGCCGACGGCATCGCCAACGCCGCCGCGATGCTCATCGACCATCGCAGCATGGAAGTGCTGGCACTGGTCGGATCGGCCGGATTCTTCGACGTCGAGATCGCGGGCCAGGTCAACGGCGTCCGGGCGCGGCGCTCGCCGGGTTCGACGCTCAAGCCCCTGCTTTACGCTTCGGCCCTGGACACAGGCCTCATCCACCCGATGACGCTGCTCGAGGATGCGCCCGAGCGTTACGCTTCGTTCACCCCGGAGAACTTCGACCGCGGCTTCCTCGGTCCCGTGTTCGCCCGGGACGCATTGATCCATAGCCGAAACGTTCCGGCGGTCCGACTGCTTGCGAATCTGGGCGTGGAACGGTTCCGGGCCCTTCTCGATCAGGCCCGGGTCGGCGGACTCCGCCCGGCCAGCGACTACGGTTTGGCCCTGGCGCTCGGCGGCAACGAGATGACCATGGAGGAGTTGGTTCAACTCTACGCCACGATGGCGAGCGGCGGACTGTGGCGAGGCGTCACCGTCCAGGCCGACGCGGGTGTCGCCATGGCGCAGCCCACGCGGTTGCTGAGCCCGGAAGCGAGCTTCCTCGTGCTCGACATGCTGCGCGACGTACCGAGGCCCGACGCCCCCGTACTTGCCGACGACCGCCGATCGGCAATCGCCTGGAAGACCGGCACCTCGTACGGCTTCAGGGACGCGTGGAGCGTCGGGGTCTTCGGCCGCTACGTACTGGCGGTGTGGGTCGGCAACTTCGACGGCAGCGGCAATCCGGCGTTGGTGGGACGGGAGGCGGCCGGCCCGCTTTTCTTCGCGATCGCCGACAGCCTGGACGCGGACGACGACGGCGGTCAAGTCGCACGGAGCCCAAGCGGGCTCAACCTGCGTCGCGTCGAGGTCTGCGCAACCACAGGCGACCTGCCCGGCCCCCACTGTCCGAGCACGAGGCCGTCCTGGTTCATCCCCGGCGTGTCGCCGATCAAAGTGTCTACGATCCATCGCGCCGTAGCGGTGGACGTCGACACCGGGCTCCGCAGTTGCCGTACCGCCGCCGACACCGTGCAACAGGTCTTCGAGTTCTGGCCCTCGAACCTGCGTACTGTCATTCGCCGTGCCGGCATCGCCATCCGTTCGCCGCCGCCCTGGTCGCCCGAGTGCGGGCTAGACGAGACATCCGCCGTAGGTCTGTCGCCACGCATTCGTTCACCGCAACCGGCCTTGGTCTACCACGCTACCCCGACCGGCGCGAAACAGGCCGAGGTGCCGTTGTCCGCGGTCGCGGACGGCGACGCCAAGGCACTCTACTGGTTCGTCGACGACCGTCTGGTGGCGACCGCCGCGCCGGGCGATGACCGGTTCTGGACACCTCGGGCCGGACGCTTCACCGTGCGCGTGGTGGACGACTTGGGGCGGGCAGACGCGGTGGCCGTGCAAGTGGCTGCAGCGCCCGCCCTAACGCCGGGCTAGCGGGGCCACCAACGCCCGATTGCGCAAACGCAGGAGAACGACATGCCAACAAGGGACCAACGCGCCGACATCATTCCGTCGCTGCGCTACCACGACGCGCCTGCCGCGCTGGATTGGCTCTGCGCCGCGTTCGGGTTCGAACGGCGCTTCGTGGTGCCGGACGCCGAGGGTGGCATCGCGCATGCCCGGCTGACCTTCGGCAACGCCATGGTCATGCTGGCCACCGCCCGCGACGACGAGTTCGGGCCGGTGCAGATGCTCGTGCGGGTCGCGGACGTGGACACCCACCACGCCAGGGCGGCGGCGGCCGGCGCGCAGGTGGTCTTGGAGCCGCACGACTTCGCCTTCGGGGGACGTCTCTACGCGTGTCGTGACCCAGAAGGCAACCTGTGGAATTTCGGCACGCACGACCCTTGGGAAGACGAGCAGCCGGCAGCGTGATGGCGCGGTGTCGGTGTTGGGATGCGGCCGAGGACGTCCGCGCACCCTAGGCCACCCGGCGGTACTCTGGGGGGACGGGCTTGCCGGTCGCCAGGGCGTCTTTGAGGGTCCGGGCGTGTCGGCACATGCCACGGTAGGCAAAACCCTTGCAGTCGCACGTGATGTCGGCGCCCTCGACTTCCAGCCGGTAGGCGCTGCGCCCACTGGAACTCGTGATGCTGTAAACCACTTGCTCAGGCCCGGTCAGCACGGCAGCGAGGGCGCGGATGGCACTGTCCGAAACGGGTTTCAGTTCGCGCTGGGCGGCGGCGGTCATCTGCGCGGTGTGCTCGGCAAGGTAACGTTCGCTCGCCGCGCGCAAGGTGGCCTCGACGGTAGCGGGGTCGGCGTCGACCAGCGCCTGACCCGTCAGGGTATCGTCGAGGTGTGCCAGCAGGCGGCGCAACTCGCTAAGCACGTCGCCCTCCATGCCGTCACCGAGCGCTCTGCCCTCCACGACGTCGTCGATGAGTTGCGACTTCCTCTCGAGCACCGTGCGCACGAACTCCTCCAGCGTTCCCCGCGCCACCATGTAGGTGACATTGACCGTGCCCCCCTGACCGATGCGGTGCGCGCGGTCCTCTGCCTGCCAATGATTGGCCGGCACCCAGTCGAGGTCGTTGAACACCACCAAGCGGCCCGCGGTGAGGTTGATGCCGACGCCGGCGGCGTGGATCTGGCCGATGAAGACGCGTATCGCGTCGTCGTTCTGAAACCGATCCACCAAGGCCTGACGCTTCGCGGTCGGCACCTCGCCGGTCACCGTCACCGCTTGGTCGCCCAGGGCGCGTGCGAAGCGGCGGGTCGCATGGGTGAAGCAGGAATACAGGATCACCTTCTCGCCCTGCTCGACCGCCCCCTGCACATACTCGAGCGTGACCGGCACCTTGGCGACCGCCAGGCGTCGACGCGCGCCGGACATCATGGCGATACCTAGCCGCCCGCCACGGGCGTTGCGCTCCTCCTGCATGAACCCCGCCACGGCCTCGTTGAGACGCTCCCGTACCTCCTCGTCGACGTCCACGTCGATCCAGGTGCGCTGCTTCGGCGGCAGATCCAGCGTTTCGTCCTTGCTCCGCCGGAGCATGATCCCCTGCAATTGGACGGACAGTTCGGCGGCGTTACTGACGCCGTTGGTCATCCAGTACCCGTAGTCGTTCTTGTGCCCGTCGCAGTAGCGCTTGGCGAAGGCGAGGAAGCTCTGTCCCAGGGAATGGCCGACCAGTTGCAGCAGCGGAAACAGGTCTCGCGGTCGATTGGTCAGCGGCGTGCCGGTCAAGACGTGCACCGCCGGCTCCGCGTCTCGCTCCACGTAGGCCGCACCCTCCGTGACCAACCGCCGCGACAGGCGGCTGCGCTGCGACCGGTGGTTCTTGATGTAGTGGCCTTCGTCGAACACCAGCCCCGTATAAGGGACCGCGAGAAGCCCGTCGACGTGGCGCTTCAGGAGGTCGTAGTTGATGATCGTCCAGCCCGCAAACCCCGCTGGCGGCAACGGCGCCGGGCCGACGACGTGGACAGCCGCATCGGTCAGCGCCAGGTGGATTTCCCGCGCCCAATTGTGTTTGACGGATGCCGGACACACCACGAGATAGGGGCCGACCGGCTCCGCCACCGTGAGGGCGATGACCGATTGCCGGGTTTTGCCGAGCCCCATGTCGTCAGCGAGGATCGCCCGACGGCGACCGAGCAGGAACGCAACACCCTCGACCTGGTGCGGATAGAGCCCGTCGGCAATCGCCCGGGCACGGGACTCCACGCCCGCCTTGACCACGGCACCCGATCGGGCCGGACCGCTCGAAGTGCGGTCCGACCGGATCAGCGGCCCCGGAATGACCAACGCGTCGTCAGTCGCCGAAGTCCATCCTGAACGACAGCCCGTAGATGCGCGGCTCGGTCAGGAAGTAATTGCGGAAGAAGCCCGACGTATCCGAGGTGACGTACTTGCCCGTGATGTTGTCGTCGTTGCGCACGTTGCGCACCCAGAGCTTCACCGTCGTGTTGTTGCGCTCATAGATCGCCGTCGCGTTGTGTTGGCCCCAGCTCTCGATCTCGTCGCCCCGGGAGTTGAACTCGCGGGCGTAGGAATCCGTTTGCCGGTACCAGTCCCAACGAGCCGTCAGCGTGCCGCCCGCGGCCACGTTCCAGGTATGCGCGATTCCCAGCCTGAACGTGTGTTCGGGCGCGTTCGGCAGTTGGTTGCCGTCGAGGTTCACCGGTACGCCGTCGAGGGTCTCGACACCCATGGCGTTCAGGAAGGTGCGCGAGAAATAGGCAGGGATGGACACGCCAGCGGCGTTGGCGTTGTAGGAGACGGATTCGATCGTCTGGCCGTTGCGGATATCCAGCGCGCCCCCGGTCTGCAGCGCGGCCAGGACCACCTCGTTGGTGATCTGCGACTCGCGCGCCACGTAGTTGATCGCCGTGGAGGATCCCGGATCGATGTTGTTGAGCAGGATGTAGTCCGGGTTTCCGCCGGTGCGGTTGATCGGGTCCATGGACGTCGAGCCATCCACCTCGCTCGACAGGTAGCCGTAGGCGAAGTCGACGGAAAGCCCCGGGAGGGCCTCGGGCCGCCAGACCCCTTCGACCTCCAGGCCCATCAGGTTGGCGTCGATGTTGTCGTTGATCGAGCTGTTGTTGCGGATGCGGGTCACCTGCAGGCCCGAATAGTCGTAGATGAAGGCGGCGCCGTTCAGCATCAGCCGACCGTCCAGCAGCACGGACTTGACACCGGCCTCGAACGAGTCCACCTCCTCCGAGTCGAAGGTGAAGGCCGAGGTCGCCTGGAAGGCCGGCGGGATGGCCGGGTTGAAGCCACCCGGCTTGAAGCCGCGGCTGTAGAAACCGTACAGCAGGACGTCGTTCGACAGTCGATAGTCGAAGCCGAACCGGCCGCTGACATTGTCCCAGTTCGCCGTCGTCGGGCTCCCCGTGATGAAACGCGTCTCCCCGAAACCGGGGACCGGGCCGATCGCGCCGGCGATGGTGCGGAATGCTGCGGCACCTGCCTGAAGTCCCGCATCGGCACCGATCACCGCCGGGTCCTGGGATAGCAGCGCGCCAACCGTGGCTTGGAAAATCGGTGGCAGCGGCAGGCTCGCCAGCGTCGCCGGCAGCAGGTCAAGCGGCAGCATGCCGGTCGCCAAAAGACCGCCGATCTGTTGCGCCGCGCCGAGCGCGCCGACCAGCCCGATCGCCGTCGGCCCGTTTGCCTCGTAGATCGCGCCCGCGTCCCAGAACTCCAGCAGACGCATGGAACTCTCGCTGATCGAGGTCGCCGTGCCGCTGGCGATCGCCACCATCTCACCGAACAGCCCGGAGCGCATCCAGACCCGACCCGGCCCGAGCACGCCGCCCAAGGCTGCGTTGGCGTCCGCCGAGTTGAACAGCACGCTGGTGTCGCTGGTGGCCTTGTCGTCCTGGTTGAAGCGTAGCCCCGCGGTGAGCTGCAGCCGGTCGGAGAAGTCGTAGTAGACCTCGCCGAACAAGGCGGTCCCTTCTTGCTGCGCCCCACTGTCGGGGTTGTTCGTGTTCATGAAGAAGCCCGGGTACAACGGCGGCGCGTTGAGCGCGGCGGAGCCGTACAGCGTCACCAGATCCAGCGTGTTGGCCAGCACGTAGTAGGCGCCGTGCGCCCGGCCCTCGTACTGGCTCGCCCCGAGCAGGAAGTTCATGGGGCCTTCGAACGTCGACCGCAACCGCGCTTCGACCGTCCAGTACTCGCTGTCGTTGTCGAGTTGGTCGAACGCGAAAGCACGGTTCTGGTGCGTACCGAGGATACACCCGCCGAGAACGCCCGAGGTGCCGTCGCGCAAGTTGCAGGTGTCCGACATCCACTCCGCACCGGGGCCGCCGGCGGGGCGTGAGACCGGCCAGATGCCGGCCGGGTTCTGCGGGGTTGGACTCAGGCTGGCGCCGACGTCCATCTGGTAGTCCTGCTGAGCCAGGTACTCGATCGAGATATCAGCACCGATCAAGCTGAAGTCGAACCGGTCGAACTCGTAGGTGAAACCGAAAGCCGCCAGGTCCTCGTCGTTCTTGAACACCGGCTCGAAGTCGGTGTGCATTTCCCGGAAATTCCTGATCCTCGGTCGCGGATAGTCGTACAGCGAGCGGTCCGAACCGTCGACGCCGAACGGCAGCGCGCCGCTGGCACCGGCGAAGATCCCAGCCGTCGTCGTGCCGAGGTGCGGCTGTTCCCAGCCGAACTCGTCGGGCAGGCAGCCCGTCGTCGGCAGCCGGTTGCGCTCGCACACCTGGTTGGTGATCCGGGCGCGGTCATCGTCCTCGGCGAAACGGCTGAGCATCAGCCAGGCGCTTGCGCGGTCGTTGATGTCCCAGCCGAGCGTGCCCCGAAAGGCGAGGATGTCGCGACCGTCGATGTCCTTGTCGATACCCGGCAACGTCCGGCCCTCGCTGTCCTCCTGGCCGTAGGCCAGATTCGTGATGTAGCCGTCGCGGCGCAGGCTGTAGCCCGCCAGGCGCAGGGCGACATCGTCGCCGAACGGGATGTTGATCGCGCCCTTGACGCGCTGGTGCCGGTAGTCGCCCGATTCGAGGTCGAAGAAGCCCTCGACCTGGCCGGGCTCCGCGGGTGCCGTCACGAAATTGATCGCGCCGCCCGTCGCATTCCGGCCATACAGGGTCCCCTGGGGGCCGCGAAGGACCTCGACGCGCTGCATGTCGAAGAACTCCAACGCGTTCAGGTTCGTGTTGACGGCGATCTCGTTCCAGTGCGTGGACACGCCCGACTCGCCCGTGCGGCCGATGACGAGGTTACCGATGCCTCGAATACCGAAGCTGGATCCGCCGAAGTTGGTCGCGGTGAACGACACGTTCGGGGCATTGAGTTGTAGGTCCGAGGGGTTGATGACCTGGCGGTCGGCGAGGATGTTCTCCGTCAGCGCGGTCACCGCGATCGGCACATCCTGGACGCTCTCCTCGATCCGCTGCGCTGTGACGGTAACCTCTTCGATGGCGCTCTCCGTCTCGGCCGCGGTCACGGCGACAGTGGGTATGGCGAGGCAAGCTGCAAAGCAAAAGCCGCAAATGGGACGCTTATCAAGCGTGAAATCCATGGCCTCTCTCCTTGCTTGGATTTTGGGGCGATCATACGCCTCGCAAGGAGCAACCGCCAAAGGGAAGGGAAGCGATTCGCGCCGCCTCGCCAAACGCCCACAGCGAGCAAAAGCATTACACTGACCGCGCAACGGAACGACCTGTTGATGACACCCACGCCCTCCCCGCGCCAGCCCTTGCCCACCGGCGACACCGTGGTCGGCGTCATCGGCCTTGGCTATGTAGGACTGCCCCTCGCCGTCGCCTTCGGCCAGGATTTCCGAACGATCGGCTTCGATACCGACGCACGGCGCATCGCCGATCTCAAGCGCGGCGTCGACTTGACGCGGGAGGTGGACGAGGACGAGCTGACGGCGGCCCGCCAGCTTCGCTGCACGGCGGACGCCTCGGATCTCGAAGCCTGCGACGTGCTGATCGTGGCCGTGCCCACGCCCATCGACGAGGCCAAGCAGCCCGACCTCCGGGCCCTTCGTACCGCCAGCCGCACGGTCGGCGAGGTCATTCGGCACGGCGACATCGTGATCTTCGAGTCGACCGTGTACCCGGGCGCCACGGAGGAGGTGGGCATTCCAATCATCGAGCAGCACTCCGGCCTGGTCTACAACCGCGACTTCTTCGCCGGCTACAGCCCGGAACGCATGAACCCCGGCGACCGGCAACATCGGCTGCGCGACATCGTCAAGGTCACCGCTGGCTCGACACCCGAGACCCTCGCCTTTGTCGACGCCCTGTACCGTTCCATCGTCGGCGCCGGCACCCACCCGGTCGCGGACATCCGCACCGCCGAGGCGGCCAAGGTGATCGAGAACACGCAGCGCGACCTCAACATCGCCCTGGTGAACGAGTTCGCCATGATCTTCGAGCGCCTCGGCCTCGACACCGAGGCCGTTCTCGACGCCGCCGCCACGAAGTGGAATTTCATGCCCTTCCGCCCCGGACTGGTCGGCGGTCACTGCATCGGCGTCGACCCCTACTACCTGACACACAAGGCGCAAGAAGTCGGTTTCTCGCCGGACCTGGTGCTTGCCGGGCGCCGCGTCAACGACGGCATGCCGAGGCACGTGGCGGAGCGCGTGACGGCGCTGATGGCCGAATCCGGGATTGCGGTGGCCGAGGCCCGTATCCTGGTCCTCGGCCTCGCGTTCAAGGAAAACTGCCCCGACGTGCGCAACACCAAGGTCGTCGACCTCGTGACCGCATTGGCCGCGCAAGCCGCCGAGGTCGACGTTTTCGACCCGTGGGTCACCGCTCCAACGCCCGTCAACCGCGTCGACGATCCCGAGCCGGGGACCTACGACGCCATCGTCGTTGCCGTCGCCCACGACGCGTTCCGCGACCTCGGAGCGGAACGGATACGCGCCTTCGGCAAGCCCCGGAGCGTAGTCTTCGACGTCAAGCACCTGCTTCCGGCTTCCGCGGTGGACGGCCGGCTATGAAGGTCCTCGTCACCGGCACTGCCGGTTTCATCGGCTCCTTCGTGGCCCAGGCCCTGCTGGCACGGGGCGACGAGGTCGTCGGCGTGGACAACCTCAACGACTACTACGACCCGGAGCTCAAGCGCGCCCGCCTGCGACGGCTCGAGGCGGAGGCTCGATTCCGGTTCGAGAAAGCCGACCTCGCCGACCGCCGTGCCACGCAGAGGCTGTTCGAGGAGGCGGCGGCACCGCGCATCGTCCACCTGGCGGCCCAGGCAGGCGTCCGCCATTCCATCGCCGACCCGCACGCCTACGTGGACGCCAACGTGGTCGCCTTCCTGAACATCCTGGAAGCCATCCGGGCGAGTCCGCCGGAGCACTTTGTCTACGCCTCGACCAGCGCCGTCTACGGCGCGAACGCGCGGCTGCCTTACGCGGTGGCGGACTCAGCCGACGCGCCGCTGTCGATGTACGCCGCCACCAAGAAGTCGAACGAACTGATGGCCCACGTCTACAGCCACTTGTACGGCGTGCCGACCACGGGTCTGCGCTTCTTCACCGTCTACGGGCCGTGGGGCCGGCCGGATATGGCGCTCTTCGAGTTCACGCGCCGGATCCTCGCCGACGAGCCCATCGACGTCTTCAACTACGGCAACCACCGGCGCGACTTCACCTACATCGACGACATCGTCGAGGGCGTGCTCCGCGTCCTCGACCGACCCCCGGATGCCGCATCCACGCCTTATCGGCTCTACAACATCGGCAACAGCCAGCCAGTCCAGCTCATGCGGTTCATCGCGGTGCTCGAGGACGTCCTTGGTCGCCGGGCGACGAAGAACCTGCTGCCCATGCAACCCGGCGACGTGCCCGAGACCTACGCCGACACCAGGCCGCTCGAGCGCGACTTCGGCTACCGCCCGAGCACGCCCGTCGAGACCGGGATCGCCCGCTTCGTGGCCTGGTACCGCGACTACTACGACGTACCGGCGCAACGGCCCCCGGCGTGAAGGTGCTGGTGACCGGCGGTGCCGGCTACATCGGCAGCCACACCGTCGTCGAACTCCTGGCCGCCGGCCACGAGGCGGTCGTCTTCGACAACCTCGTGAATTCGTCGCCGCTCGCCGTCGACGCCGTGCGTCGCATCGCGAACCGCGAGGTGCGGCTGGTACGCGGCGACATCGCCGATGCCGACGGCCTGGACGCCGTGCTCGGCGGAGCCGGTTTCGACGCCGTCATCCACTTCGCGGCGCTGAAAGCCGTGGCCCAGTCCGTGGCCGACCCCTTGCGCTACTACCGCAACAACGTCGCCGGCACCGCGACGCTGCTCGACCGCATGGCGGCCCACGGCGTGAAGACGATCGTCTTCAGCTCATCGGCCGCCGTCTACGGCAACCCCCGAACCGTACCCATCACCGAGGACGAACCGACCGAGCCGCAGAGCCCCTACGCGCGTTCCAAGGTCATGGTCGAGGATCTGCTGCGCGACCTGGATGCCGCCGATCCAACCTGGCGCATCTCGGTACTGCGCTACTTCAACGCCGTGGGCGCACATCCTAGCGGCCACCTCGGCGAGGATCCCGTGGGCACGCCAGCCAATCTCCTGCCCTACGTCGCGCAGGTGGCCATGGGCCGGCGTGACTTCGTGCCCGTTTTCGGCGACGACTACGCGACGGCCGATGGAACCGGCGTGCGCGACTACCTGCACGTTTGCGACCTGGCCCGTGGCCACCTGCTCGCTCTCGAACACCTAGCTGCCGGACCACGCTTCACGGTGCACAACCTAGGCACGGGCTTAGGCTCAAGCGTCTACGACGTGATCCATGCATTCGAACGGGCGTGCGGCCGTGCCCTCCCTACACGCGTCGTCGCACGCCGGACGGGCGACATCGTCGTCTCCATCGCCGACCCGGAACGCGCCAGAACCGATTTCGGCTGGCAGCCGGCGCACGACCTCGACGCCTGTTGCCGCGACCTGTGGCGGTGGTGCCAGACGCATCCCAACGGTTTCGGCGACTAGACCGCCTCACTTGCTGGGCCCGAGGCCGGTGCGCGACAATTCCCATATGGCCCCCGCGGTGGCGACGCCGTCACGGCCGTCCCTGCGGAGGGGTGGCTGAGCGGTCGAAAGCGCTGGTCTTGAAAACCAGTGAAGGGCGACCTTCCCAGGGTTCGAATCCCTGCCCCTCCGCCAACACTTCAATAAAAACAAAATCTTACGTTGTATGTACCCCAATTCGTACCACAAAACGCTCGGCCTTGAGTGCACCCATTTGACGCCTTACGACACGCGGGACCGCGGACCGCGGCACTGACGGGACTGCAGGACCGGTTTGCCCGCGCGACGCGTGGACCATCCGCGCGGACTCTGGCAAGCCGCTGACCCGGCTCTGAAAGCCGAGAAGCGGCTTCAACGGCTGAACGACGGCGCCCCCAGCGACCTAGCCCTTGATGAACACTTCATACTCGGCGCCATAGTCTGGATGCCACCGCGACAGTGCCGGACGGTTCTTGATGATGTCGTCCGCGTTCCACTGGATGCGCCGGTTGTCCAGTTCGCGCGACGTGTCGCCGTCCGGGCAGATGATGTAGAAGTCCCCGCGGCCCAGCGCCTCGACCATGAATTCCGCGACCTGGTCCGGTGTCCAGGCACCGGGCGGCTTTTCGGGGACGAATCGCGCGATCATGTTGGAGTAGGTGAAGCCCGGCACCAGCAGATGAACCGAAACCGGACAATCGCTCCGTTGCCGGAGCGCGTGGGCCAGGCTCTGCGTGTACGCCAGCACACCCGCCTTCGAGAGGTTGTACGCATAGCCACCCGGCGGGTTCGTGATGCCCTGCTTGGACCCCGTATTGATGATCGCCACCGGATCGGTGGCCTCGAGCATGATCGGGACGAATGCCTGGCAGCCGTTGACTATGCCCGACAGGTTGACTTCGAGCTGCTTGCGCCAGGTGGCGAGATCCTCCCAGGGCTCCGGTCGGCCCAGCGCCGCGCCGGCGTTGTTCATCAGGCACTGCACGCCGCCGAACCGGTCCTTTGCGTGCGCGCGCAGTCGCTCGACTTGCTCGGGGTCGGAAACGTCGCATCGCATGGTGTCGAGCGTGCCGGTTCCCGTCGACAGCTTGTCAACGGCCGCCCGCATCGCGTCCTCGTCGCAGTCGGCGATCAGGACGTTCATTCCAGCACCCAGGAAGCGCCGGGCCGCGGCCAGTCCGATGCCGTTGGCACCGCCGGTAACGACGGCCGTGTTGCCCGCTTTCAGCCATGGAATCACGATGCGGTCCTCCACTATCGCCACAATCCGTGCCGCGCCCTTCCGTCGGCCCCTGGACCCATCGAACCGTACCGCCGGCCGCGCGCCTGATCGCGATGTCCAACTTCTCGATGATCCGCCTCCGGTCTGTCTCACGCCGGAGAACGCAATATAGGCCGCACGGCGCCTCGACGACAGGCGGTAGGTATTGCCCGGCGCATGATGCCGCGGTTCGCCCCGTCCCGGCGCTCCTGCCTTGCCGTCCGCCGAGTCGGCCGGGCAAGGACGACTCCTCGGTCAGCGAGTTGGGGCGGCAAGCCGGTCGTGTTCCCAGGCCCTGATCTCCGGAACGGCGGCCGCGAAGAGGCGTTCGTAGTTGAGCCGTTCGACCCGCTCCCGGGTTGCGGCGTCGAGCCGGTCCCAGAGTGGTCCGTAGTCGGCATACGTCCGCGCGTAGCCTTCCCAGTCCGCCGGCGCCACCGAGTCGGTGCCGAACAGGAAGCGGGTCGGGTGCCTCGCGATCAGCGCCGCCCACGCCGCCGCGGACCGGTCGTCGCCCACGACGTACCTCGCCACCTCGTCCCACGAGATGTCCAGCGCTACGTGGTCGTAGCTCGGGTCGCCCAGCATCGCCTCGAGCAGCACCAGGTGCCCATCCGTCGGCGCCACGAACCTGCCCAGCCCGGTGTGCGCCCAGATCACCGACGCGCCGGGGTGCGCCGCCAGCAGCGCGAGCAGATCGTCGTAGTGCGCGGGGCGCTCCCCTTCGCGCACCCTGTCGATGTCGCAGTGCAGGATCGCCACGAGCCCGATCTCGGCGACCGCTTCCAGGATGCGGTCGAGCGCCGGATTGCGCAGGCTCGCCGTGTGGCCCGCGACCTTCGCCGACACGAACTCCTTGTGCACGCTGAACTCGCCGACGCCCGAGAACACCCCGGGAAAGGTCAGCAGCACGCGCCGGATGTGGTCCGCCGCGTACATGTCCGTCGGGTTGAAGCCGGTGATCATCGGGTCCACGCGCGCCCTGTGCGCCTCGTCCAGCGACAGGTACTCCATCGCGATCACCGCGTCGACGAACGAGTAGTAGTAGAGCGCCGCGTCGGAAAGCAGGTAGTAGTCCGGCGCGCGGTCGCCGGAGACGAAGTGGTCCCACTTCTGCTGCAGGGGAATGCCGAACATGGCGACCCGGCCGACGCGGTCGCCGACGATCTCGAAGTACCGGCGCGCCGTGATGCCACGCTGCACGTAGTTCGTCAGGTGGAAGTGGACGTCGTTGAAGAGCGGCACGTCCCCGCTTCGACCGTCTGCGCCGGGATCGCCCCCCGCGTCCGCCGCCAGCGCGCCCTGAGCAAGGCAACCCGTCAGCAGCAGTCCCAAGCAGGCCCGGAAGCATCGCAGTCGGACTCCCGCTAGCCGACGACCGCAAGCGGTGACCCCGAATCCAGTCAACGGGGTGCCGACGCCGACGCCTCGGGTTTCAGGTCTCGACTCCATGTCCGCGAGTGTGCCACGTCCGGACTGCCTTTCCGACTGACAGTTCGGCGCATCGCGTGGCGACATCGCCCAAAGGTGCGCGCGTCCGTTCGTCGTTGGTGCCCATGCTGTCATGCGTGCTCTGCCGGTCAACCGTCCGGTTCTCCGCTGGCGCTCCGACCTCGCTGGCGAGGTGACCGGCCTGCGCGCGCACGCCGCCGTCCAGGGACCGACGCACTTCCGCGTCGCCACCACGGAGAACACCATGGACCTTCAACTTCTCATCGCCCAGTGGAGCGGGGCACTTCCGTCCGGTTTCGTTCCACACGCCACCATCCGGCAGGATCTCGGTCGCTGCCAGCAGCCGAGATGCACCGGCACGGTCGCAATCAAGCGCGACGGCACGCCCGCCAAAAGCTGCTGGCGCTGCCTGGATCGACGCGCCGCTTCATGTCGAAGGCAGCGGGCTCATTTCGTTGCCAAGGGCGGTTGTCGGCGGTGCGCCTACCGGAAACGTCTCGAAGGCGATTTCCTCTGTGCGCGATGCCGAGAAGATCGCGACACCGAGCGTGCGCAGAAGCGCCAGGACGCCATCGACGCCGCCGCCATCGACGAGTTCGCGGCCAAGCCCGACAAGGTGCACAAGGCAAGCAATCTCGACTGCGGAATCTCGCCGTGGAACGCCAGGTCGAAGCCTCAGCCGAGCGCCGCATACTGGTCACCGCTGCCTGATCCCGAGCCCAAGTCCGAGCAGTTGTGGCGGCACTCGCTCGACGACACGGGGTGGCGGATTAGTCGTAGCTGACCCGCCTTTCGCGGCCGGGGCGCGCAACGCCGCGTCCCGGTCGGCGCCTGGTTACGTGCCTATGTAGACTCCAACCACCACGATCCGATCATGCCCGAGTTCGCGGGCGATGGTCCTGCGCGCCGAGGTGTCGATCCGTCGCTTCGCCCCCGTCAGCGTCCGCCGTGGCGGCCCACCGGCAGCCGGCGCCTTCCACCCGGTGATCTCCTCGTAGCGCGTCAGCGCGTAGTGGTGGCGCAGCCCGTGCATCCGGTACAGGCCCGCCGCCCGCGTCCGGTTCTCGTAGACCTTGAGCTGCTGCCTGTAGTTGCGGTCCGGCGGGATCAGCGCGCCGCCGCCGCCAGGCGGCGGGCCTCGTCCAACGATCGCCGCTGTCCTTTGTTGCGCACCGGAATCTCGCGTGGGCGGCCGCCCTTGGTCGTCGAGCCCTTCAGCCGGATGCGGTCGCCCCGGTCGTCCCTTGATGGCGTGAATTTGATCGCCTCCTCGCGCCGCAGGCCGAAGTCCGCCTCGAGCCGCAGCGCCATGACGACGTGTTCGTCCTTGACGAGTGCGAGCTTGTCCGGGTCGAGCATGACGCTCTTGTCCTCGTTGGTCACGGACTCGCGGTTGGCGATGCCGAGCGCGTCGTTGGAGGGCACCACGCCCGGCCGGCCGATCCGCTCCGCCCACCAGCGGATGTGCGCCGTGCGGTTCTTCATCGTGCCGATCGAGCGCCCCTGGCGCTTCCACTCCCGCACCAGCGCGACGACATGCTTGCGCTTCAGCCCCGTCGCCCGCAGGCCCTTGAAGCCGAGATCGTGCAGCGTGTTCGCGATCTGGGCCAGCGCGTAGGAGCGCGCCGTCCGCGTGCCGTGAGAGCCGTCGTCGTGCGCCGCCTGCAGGCGCTTCAGGTCGTAGTTCAGGTCGCGCATCGTCCTTTCCTG